>JAFAGR010000005.1 GCA_023422565.1 Bacteroidota bacterium
CGATTCCATTGGGCGGTATCCTGGCGTCAAAATCGCTTCATGAAGATGCAGCGGATATTAGCAACCTTATAAGGGAAAGCCTTGAGTATTCGTGGAAGCAATACCCGAACCTTTCAAACTTCATTACATCCCACGCTTCCGAGATGAGCGAAGAGGTTATGCGAAAGCACATAAATCTTTATGTGAACGATTACTCTTTAGATCTTGGCGAGGACGGGGAAAATGCGGTGAAAGAATTCATCAGGATTCATGGTCAAAACAATCCTGCTTCGAATTCAGAATTTAAGGTCATTTAAGGGCCTTCCTTCTTTAACGCAGCTTTGTACGCATCAAGGCAGCGCTTCCTTGCAAAATCATGATCTACTAACGGTGCCGGGTAGTTGCTTGTGCCGTATTCCGGGATCCATTTTTTCGCGTACAGGAGCTGCGGATCAAACTTCTGTAATTGAGTGTGAGGATTAAAGATCCGAAAGTAAGGTGCAGCATCACATCCGCTGCCGGATGCCCATTG
The DNA here is from genome assembly GCA_023422565.1 of Bacteroidota bacterium. Taxonomy (GTDB): domain Bacteria; phylum Bacteroidota; class Bacteroidia; order Chitinophagales; family Chitinophagaceae; genus Ferruginibacter. The sequence goes on from JAFAGR010000005.1 coordinate 512, forward strand.
CCAGCCCCCATTATTTGCAGCAAGGTCGTAGTCAAGCAGCTTTTCCGCAAACCATGCCTCTCCCCAGCGCCAGTCTATTAGCAGGTGCTTGCACAGAAAGGAGGCGGTTATCATTCGCGCACGATTGTGCATAAACCCCGATTCATTCAATTCACGCATACCGGCATCAACCGCCGGGTAGCCGGTTTTTCCGGCACACCATTTTTCAAACTCTTCTTCATTGTTTCTCCACCTGATGTTGTCGTACGCAGGCTTAAAAGATGCGCCCCGCCCCACCTGGGGAAAATGAAAAAGTATGGACTGAAAAAAATCCCGCCAGATCAGTTCTGAAAGAAACGTACCGGAGTATAGAAAGCCTTTTCTCGCAAGGTCGCGGATACTAACCGTTCCAAATCGAAGATGTACACCTGCGTGAGAAGTGGCATCTGCAAACAGTTTATCACGGTTAGTTCCATACTGTTGCAAAGTATGCGGGTCATCTTTTATCGGCCGCACGCCGGGCTCAATCTCTTCGAAACCTGCCGAGGCCAGTGGTATCAATGGCTCCGGATCAAACTTCAAAAAACAGGCTGATAATTTTTCCGAAGGAAATGATTGCAGAGATCCCGGGTCGCTTTCGGCAGCGGCGAGCCACTTTTTGCTGTACGGTGTGAAGATCGTGTACGGTTCACCGTTAGGCTTTAAAATTTCAGATTTTGAAAATATAACCTGGTCTTTAAATGCGTTAAAACCGATATTTTTTGCCGAGAGTATTTTCGATATTTCCTCATCCCTTTTCTGCGCCTCCGGATCATAGTCCTCATTAGTGTAAACAGCTTGAATGTTCAGATCATCGGCCAAGTCTTTAAAAATGTCCGACGGCTTCCCGTATCGAGTGAGCAAAATGCTCCCCGCCTGTTCCAGTTCAGTTTTGATCTTTTCAACCTGCCGGTATATAAAGGAAACTCTTCGGTCATGGCGGTTTTCAAGTCTGTCGAGGATGTTCTTGTCAAATATAAAAATACATACAACCGGAAGCCCTGCTTCTAGTGCGCGGAAGAGCCCATGGTTATCGGTAAGGCGAAGGTCTCTGCGAAACCAGAAAATATTTATACGTTCATTAGTTAGCAAAAGAGTTGTGTTTTACGTTCTATCAGTTCTTTCAGGATCAATACAGGATCAACGTCAAGCGGCTTTTCCCCCACACCCGAAACTGCCTTCAGATTAATGATGGAATTGGTGATGAAAGCCGCGTCCATACTTCCAATCATCTCGAGGCGAAGTTCCGTTTCAATAATTTTGAAACCCAGTGCAGGTAAAGTTTCGATAAGGTTCTTTCTGATTATCCCTTCTATACAACCTTCCTTTAGAGAAGGAGTGAAGATTGTTTTTTTATCAATAAAAAAAATATTTGCGATCGATGTTTCGCATATCCTTCCGTACTGATTTAAAATTATGGCATCATCAAATCCATTCTTCCTTGCATACATGGCAGCCATGCAATAGGGCAGGTAATTGTTGTGCTTTAGAGGAGAGAGCATGTCGACTGTCTTTCGCGCTTCTTTATAAATTCCGAGTTTCACCCCATACTTTTCCGCGCTATTGCTATTATTTGAAAGCTCTGTAGCCTCAATTATAAAGGTTGGTAGTTGATCACCGTCATTAAATATGCTGCCGCTTCCTCTTATAACGGTTACGCGTACACGTGCATTTGAAAGCTTTTCATTTTTTACCAGTTTGATAATTTCATGGGTCAGATATTCCGGAGTAAAATGAGGAGGTAGGAAAAAATCCAAAGTTCGAAGTCCTTTGAACAGGCGTGCAGTATGATCTTTCACATGAGCCAGCGAATTGTTGCACCATTTCATGGTTTCAAACAAACCATCGCCGTAGCGCAGTCCCCGGTTAGAGGCTTCAATAACCGGGGTGTTTGAGGGCACAATATTGCCATTAAAATTTATGCAGGGCATTGCATAAAGATAGTAATGAAGTGAGGGCGGGAAGTAAAATACTAAACTTCGTCTATGATCTTATGACGAACTGCATACATGATCAGGCCTGCAGTACTTTTTGCGCCGGTTTTTACTTTTAGTTTATCCCTGATCGCTTCAACCGTACGCGGACTCAGGTCCACAATGTCTGCGATTTCCTTCGTGCTCTTTTCTTCGCACATCAGGCGGAGAACTGTGGTTTCCTTTTCGGTTAACTGCGCGTCGGCCTGTACAAGTTGCTGGGGTGGGGGTGCTACCTTCTGTTTAAGATTGGTAAGCAGAGCCTGGTTGGTCAGGTCGTTAAAATAGTATTCCTGCTGAAAACACGTTTTGATCGCTTCATATATCACTTCCACGTCACTTGTTTTCAGGAGATAACTGTTTGCGCCAAGTTCCATAAGTTTGGTGATCATGCTTTGGTCTTCCAGGAATGTGAGCATGATTACTTTTACGTTTGGAAGGATCTTTCGTATTTCCGGCAGCGCTTCAATTCCGCCCATTATTGGCATTTGAATATCAAGAAGAATTACATCGCAGGGAATAGATTTTATCAAATTAAGCAAGTGCTGGCCGTTATCAGCTTCAGCGATCACTTTCACATCCTTTTTTGCGCTTAGGGAGGTTTTTACGCCGGCGCGGTACAAAACATGGTCGTCCGCTATAATTACGCTGATTGGTTGGGTAATATCCGTTTTCATAACAGGGTGAAATTAGGGATTTCGCAGGATTTTATCGTATCCTTTAAACGTAGAATGCAAGTTAAAATTATTTTTATTCCTAAGGTCGGGGGGATTTACCCGTTACCGGAGATGGGGAAATTACTATTTGCATCCGGCGGGGAAAAATACATTTTACTGCGGTGAATTCCCCTTTGACGAATTAAAAGGATGAATGATATTAGAGGTATGGGAGTTAATCTGGCTATATTTCTTGTTTATTTGTTAGTTGGTCTAAGTTTGGTATTGTCAATTAAAATGCAGATTAAGGTAAAGCATTGTCTGTTTATTAAAAATTTGTTTTGGTATTGTTTAGCTGCATTTTTACTGATAAACCTTATGACTTTTGGAGAGTTCTTGGGCCTTTCGGTAAGATCCGTGGTTATTCTGAATGTTCTCTCCTCTATATTCAATTTTTGCTTCTTTGGGATTTTTATTTTAAAACACTTGAGGTCTACAATCAATCTAAATTGTGCGAGGTTGACATTTTTTCTTTTTTATTTGCTAACGCTTTATGCAACTGTCTACGAATTGACATATTTTAATGTTTCGGGATTTTTTTTCATCCATTTCGGGCTTTTAATATTATCAGCGATTTACTTTTTTGACCTATTTCATAATATACCTTCTAAACCATTTTGGATCTGTCCAGAATTTTGGATAATAAGCGGAGTATTTACCTCTAACACTATTTTTGTCCCACTGTATGGTTTTGAAAATTTTTATCCTAATGTAAAACAAATTATTTCTGGCTATACTTCAATCATTTCTGGAATCGGGTTGGGTGTATTATATATTTTCATCTGTAAAGGCATAATATGCTCCCTTCGCACTCAGAAATAGTAATAGCAATTGTAGTTGTTTGCTCCTTAGCATTTCTTTTCCTAGTAGGAATGGTGGTCTATTTTCTATACGAAACGCAAAAGAAGCAAATTGCTCATTTTAAGAATTTAGAAGAACTTAGAATGCGGCAGGAAAATGAAATTTTGCAAGCACAACTCGAAATTCAGGAACAGACTTTTGCCAATATTTCGGGCGAGATACATGATAATATTGGTCAAAAACTCACATTGGCCAAGCTGCATTTAAATACCATGCCTTTAAACGGGAATTCCCATCTTGCAAATCAGCTTGATCAATCAATACGATTGATAGGCGAGGTGATATCAGATTTGAGCGATATGAGCCGGAGTATGAGTTCGGAGATCGTGTTGCAAAGCGGCCTTATCAAAGCTGTTGAGTTTGAGGTGGGTCAAATTGCCAAAACAGGCCTTTTCGAGATTAAGTCCAGGGTGACCGGTGAACCCGTCTTTCTTCAATCTTCAACCGAATTAGTAATTTTCAGAATTGTGCAGGAGGCCTTGCACAACATTATTAAACATGCCTCAGCTACGAGAATTTTCATTGAGTTGGATTACTCAAACAATAAATTCAATATGCAAATCCGCGATAATGGGCAGGGTTTTAAAACGGGAAGAGCTGAGGCTTGCGGTATCGGGCTCGCCAATATGCAGCGGAGGGCGAAGATCATCGATTCAGTGCTAAAGATAGATACTGCTCCCGGGGAAGGAACCATCATTACACTTCAAAAATCATTATATGAAACCAGCGAAATTTAAAGTTCTTCTGGCAGATGATCATGTGCTGCTAAGGGATGCACTTGCCAACCTCATCAATTCATTTGAGGAGTTTACCGTTATTTCTTCCGCCGGCAACGGGGCAGAGTTATTTGAAGAAATAGAAAAAGGCTATATGCCTGACCTTGTATTGCTTGATCTTAACATGCCAATGATGGATGGATTTGAAACCACGCGGTTATTACATGAGCGTTATCCTGACATAAGAATCCTAATCCTCACCATGTACGATTCTGAGATTGCACTGATACGGTTGCTGCAAATGGGTGTGCGCGGTTTTTTGAAAAAAGACATTCACCCTTCCGAGTTAAAAGCCTCTTTACTCGCGGTGGCCAACTCAGGCTACTATTATTCAAATAATACCACCGGCAAACTCGCGTCCATGTTTCAGAAGCACCATGAAAGCCAGACATCTTTAGAGAAATCCTTACTAAATGATAAGGAGATTGAGTTTTTAAAATTTGCGAGCACCGATATGACCTATAAAGAGATTGCCGGCAAAATGAATATGTCGCCAAGGTCAATAGACTGTTGCCGCGATGGTTTATTTGAGAAGCTTGATGTAAAGAGCAGGGTCGGCCTGGCGATCTATGCCGTGAAGCATGGCATAGTTGCCTTCTGATCAGTCAATAAGTTTGTTACGCATTCCGTACATTATCAAACCTCCGATCGTTTTCGCATTTACCTTGGTTTTCATGTTCTGACGAATGGTTTCAATGGTTCTTGGGCTCAGGAAAATGATCTTTGAGATCTCTTCGGTGGTCTTATCTTCGGCCAGGAGTTTTAAGATCTTTATTTCTTTTTCATTGAATGAAACAGGAGTGTTGGCACCATAGTGTTGCCTTACATTCTTCTTCTGCATCAATTTTCCCATAACGGCCTTATTCACAAGGTCGTTAAAATAGAAGTCGTCATTCATGCAGGTAAGTATCGCCTCGTATATTTCTTCGGGGTCCGTAGTCTTGGTCAGATATGCATTCGCCCCCATCTCCATCATCTTGCTGATCATCTGCTGATCATCGTACATGGTTAGCACAATGATCTTTATGTCTTCGTATTCTTTGCGGATGAGCTGGATGGCATTTATGCCGTCAATTTCAGGCATTCGGATGTCCATTAAAAGAACCTCGGGTTTCTTAATGGAGATCTTGTGCATCATTTCCTTTCCGTCCTCTGCCTCCCAGAGCATCTTCAGGTTTTCCTTTCCCGAAAGCGCCATCTTTATTCCGTCTCGGAAAATCTTATGGTCGTCCGCTATCGCGATCTTGATTTGGGTATCAGTTGACATTGAGATTTGGGGTTAGTAGCGGGATGAAATTACAGAATTCCTAAGAATTTACATCATTAATGAGTTTTTTGAAACAGTTTAAAATTTTATCTGCTGAAAATCAGCACTATCTTAAAAATAAAATAGTAAAATTACTATTCAAATTTCGGGTACTTCTACGAAGATTCGCGAGTAGATCTACGAATGCACAACGGCTTTCGAAATCAGTTGAGAATCAGGCAGCGATCTCGAACTTATTTTTCTGTGAAGGCTTAAGTTATTGATAATCATAAAATAACTCCTACAAAAGCTGCCAATCGTAACTTTACTATAAAAATCCAGAAAATTTGAATAGTAAAAATACTATCTCTCTTTCGTAGTTTTACCTTATTTTTACGTGGAAAGAATCATTAAAAACTGGTGGAATCCTTGCTGGTACTGTGTTTGGATTTAGCGGGCTTTTACGATGGTTTTACTACCTCTTGCGTTCGCCGAAGAAAAGAACCAAGTTTACAGTTGGAATGAATTCTTAACCACAAAAACGTTTTTATGTTACTTGGACAAATGCTCAACTTACTGTCTCTTTTCTTTGGAGCATAATATAAATTGGATTTGTTAGTTTAATTTTATGTCAAACTAACTGAATCTGAATTATATTATTCCATATGCCACAGAATTTCTACCCTTAGTTTCTTGCTTGATCTTTTATAGAAAGCTCAAAAGCAAGGAGTTGAGGGTATTTTTATTCTACTCTGTGGCATTAGCAATTTGTGCAGCTGCTAGTATTTTAACGATAAATACACCCAGCAATATTCATGTGGTAAAAATTTTCATATTACTTGAGTATTGCATTCTTTCAGTTTTCTTTCATCATTTATATAAGACCCCGGCTATTAGAAAACTGGTGCTTGTGCTAATGGTGCCCTTCTTTCTTTTTTGGTTGTACGATTATATTACGAATTTTGGAACTTTTTCCAATAAAGTGTTATTGTATGAGTTTTTTGCTCTCATATTCTTTCTTATCTATTCTTTTTATGAAAAGATTAGAACTATAGTTTTTTATCCACTTTATCACACAATTTCGTTTTGGATATGCGTTGGCCTGTTCACCTATTTCTCTGGCAATTTTTTTGTCACAATCTTTCTTACTCAGGTGCAGGACAACGAAAGTCTAGTGCAAATGAGGTTAATATATTCGATAGTTTTGTCGGCCAAAAATTTTATTTTGGCACTATCACTTTTCGGCAACGATTATAATGAGAAAGATAACGAAACTGAATTTAAATTACCCGACGATGTGGTACTAGATGAATTCAAACTAACTAACCTTAATAAGACCTAAACCCAGCCCACCCGATGTTTTTCTTGCAAGCGCAGAATGAGGGGATACCGCGTTTAATGTTCATTGGAACATTAGCGATGGTGATATTGGCGATAGGTATCATCGTTTTCGTGATCTTTCACCAAAGAAAGGTGATCAGGTATCAGCTGGCGATGAAAAAGCTGGAAGCAGAAAAGCAGCAGATATTGCTAAATGCTTCTATACGATTTCAGGAAGAGGAACGGCAAAGAATAGCTGCCGATCTTCATGATGATGCGGGGCCCCTGCTTGCTACCGCACGGTTATATTTGAACGAGAACCTTATTAACCAGGAGAAAGCACAACAACTCCAAAGTATATTAAGTGCAAAGCAAATAATTGACGATGCGATTCTGCTGATACGAAACATCAGCCACAGCCTGATGCCGCCAACATTGAAGAATTTCGGTTTGGAAAGCGCCACAACAGATCTTTTTCAAAAAATAAGCGGCAGCGGAACGGTTAATGCCAGCGCCCGCTTTCACGACTACAGGCAAAGATTGAAAGTAGATGCAGAGCTGCTCGTATTTCGGATAATCCAGGAACTTGTAAATAACATTCTAAAACACAGCAACGCAGGTTTTATTCATCTCACGCAAAACGCGAATGATAATTTTATTTACATCAGGCTGCATCACGATGGTAAAGGTATTGTGCAGGGCGAATTTGATAAGTTGAATCAGAATGCACATGGACTTGGTTTGAAAAATATCGCGAGCCGCATTAACGTATTACAGGGCAGAATTTATTTTGAAATTGACCCCAGCCGAACATATTACAAAGTAACACTGGAAGTTCCGAAGAATGAGGCAAACACAGTTCGGTAGCGCCTTTCATGGATTTATAAGGACCGCCGGTGAAATTAGCGATCTCCATTCTGAAAAGATGTGCTTACATTTACGCCGATTATGCTTCCCAATATCATAAAGGTTGCTATTGCAGATGACCACAAGATCTTTCGCAAGGGCGTGATCCTTTCGATGCGAACCTATACAAACATTAAGTTTGTTATGGAGGCCGATAATGGCGAGGACCTCATCGAGAAGATACCCGAATCAATGCCCGATGTTATTTTGTGTGATCTTAAAATGCCCGTTAAAGACGGTATCGACGCCACGAAAATTATCTCCAAAACATACCCGCAAATTCGTGTGATAATCCTCACGATGTTTGAAGATGAAAGATTCGTTGGGCATCTTATGGACTGCGGCGCAGCAGGCTATCTTCTGAAAAATACTGAGCCGGCGGAGATCAAGCGCGCCATTATGGACGTTGTTCGAACCGGGTTTTATTTGAATCCGTTCGTGAACAAAGTATTGATAAGAAAGAATTACAGCAAACAGAAATTTAACCCAAGCCTCACCTCAGAAGTTGTTTTGAGCGACCGCGAGAAGGAAGTGCTCACCTTGGTTTGTATGGAATTCACCGCAACAGAGATCGCGGGAAAGATGGATATCAGCGCCAGAACCGTAGAGGCCATCAAAGACAGGTTGATGGAGCGCTTCGGCGTGAAAAATTCGGTAGGTCTAGTTTTCTATGCGATGAAAAACCAGTTGATCGATTAAAAAAGCCCGAACAGCGTGGAATCGATCTTAGAGATAACCTGCCCAAGGTGTTCTTCATTTTCTGCAAACTTGTTTGTGTCTGCATCAATAACAAGCAATTTCCCTTCTTTATAACCTTCTATCCAATTATTATATAGTTCGTTCAATTTCTTAAGATAGTCTAACCTTATATTCTCTTCATATTCCCTTCCGCGCTTTTGAATTTGCCCGACCAGCGTGGGTACTGAGGCCTTAAGATAGATCAGGAGATCAGGAGGCTGAACCATGCTTTTCAGCGTTTCAAAAAACTGGTAATAATTTTCAAAATCACGCTTGCCCATTAGCCCCATGTCGTGCAGGTTAGGCGCGAAGATGTTTGCATCTTCATAAATCGTTCTGTCTTGAATGATAGTTTCCGTTCCTCTCTGTATTTCGAGCAATTGGTTCAGGCGGCTGTTAAGGAAATAGATCTGCAAATTAAAACTCCAGCGCGGCATGTCTTCGTAGAAATCATTCAGATAGGGGTTGTGGTCCACATCTTCAAACTGGGGGATCCATTTATAATGTTTGCTCAACAACTCGGTGAGCGTAGTTTTTCCTGCCCCGATATTGCCCGCAACCGCGATGTGCTTTGGTTTTTTTATGCTCGCCATTCCTGATGTTCCCTTTAGAGTTTATTAAATGCTGATACTGAAAGTAGGGAAACTTCTTTTTCCGCCCACTTTTAAGGCAATAAATAATTAGAAATAATTCAGGCCCATTGCCTGCCTCACTTTTTCCATGGTTGATGATGCGCTGGCCCTTGCCGATGCAGCTCCTTTTTTCATTACATCTTGTAAATAACCGGGATTATCCAAAATCTCATTTGTCTTTTTTCTGATCGGCGAAATGAATTTTATCATGTCTTCCGCTAACTGTTTCTTCATATCTCCGTAACGAATTGAGCAGGCCTGATAGTCAGATTCAAATTTTTGAAACGTCCCTTCATCCGACACCAATTTCATTAACGCGAAAATATTTTCGATCTCCGGGGGTTTAGGGGTATTGGGAACCGAAGGGCCTTCATTGGTCTTTGCTTTCATAACCTTCTTCCTGATCATCTCATCATCATCAGCGAGGTAGAGCGTGGCCATCTGGTTTTCGCTTTTGCTCATTTTCCCCGATCCATCCAGCGAAGGAACTTTAACAAGCTCGCTGTTGAAATTGAAAGCCTCTGGTTCCGGAAATACAGGCGAATACCGGGTGTTAAAACGATGAGCAAAATTTCTTGCCATTTCAAGGTGCTGCTCCTGATCTTTACCTACAGGTACAAACGTAGCACGATGGAGCAAAATATCAGTAGCCATTAGAACCGGATAAGTAAGTAAGCCTGCATTTACATTTTGCGGGTTCAGCCGCACTTTATCTTTAAACGTTGCCGTTTTTTCCAGTTCTCCTTTATAAGCCAGCATGTTCAGGTACAAATAAAGCTCGGAGGTCTCATACACGTGGCTCTGGCAATATAAACTCACTTTTTCAGGGTCGAGGCCGCAGGCAATATTTTCTGCCAATACCCTAAGAATATTTTCTTTTAATGTAGATGTGTCGGGATGGGTGGTAAGGGAATGCAGGTCGGCAACCATAAAGAAACATTTATGGGTTTCCTGCATCTTCACGTAGTTACGCATTGCCCCAAAGTAGTTTCCTAAATGTAAAAAGCCGGTTGGCCGGATGCCGCTCATCACAATATTTTCGGGCGCGCCTGTAATTTTCTCCATCTTAAAAAATAAGGAGTGCGAAGATAATAAATAGGCAGTTGACACGCAATCGGATTGTTTTCAAAGAAATGCTGCCGCAGGGGATGGTGAATGCTTTATTTTTGTTCGCATTACTATTGGGCACCAAACAATTTCCGACACATGGAAGGAATTCTTCATCTGGAAAACATTTATAAAAGCTACTTTCTCGGTCGACAGGAATTGCCCGTGTTAAAAGGAATTAGTCTTGACATTTTTAAGAATGAATATGTGGCCTTGATGGGTCCGAGCGGATCCGGAAAATCTACGTTGATGAATATTCTGGGATGTCTTGATTCTCCCACTTCAGGAAGATATGTGCTGAACGGGCACGATGTAAGCCGGATGGAAGATGATGAACTCGCCGAGGTGAGAAACAGCGAAATTGGTTTTGTGTTTCAACAATTCAATCTTCTTCCCAGATTAACGGCTGCAGAAAATGTTGCACTTCCTCTATTGTATGGCGGCATCGGAAGAAAAGAAAGGCTCGACCGCGCAGCATCCGTGCTTACTAAAGTGAAACTGGACGACCGTATGCATCATAAACCCAACGAACTGAGTGGTGGCCAGTGTCAACGCGTGGCAATAGCGCGCGCATTAATAAATAACCCTTCGATAATTCTGGCTGATGAGCCGACAGGAAATCTTGATTCGAAAACTTCTTATGAAATCATGGACATACTCGGTGCAATTCAGGCAGATGGAAATACGGTTATCATTGTTACACATGAAGAAGATATTTCGCAATTTGCTCACCGGGTTATTCGATTAAGAGACGGCGTAATTGAGTCTGATATTTTAAATGCGAAAAGAGAAGTATCTGAATCTGCTAAATAAAGAATATGGCCTTTAAGATATATACAAAAACGGGTGACCTTGGAAAAACAAGTTTGATAGGCGGAAGGAAAGTTCCTAAAAGCCATATCAGAATTGATGCTTACGGTACGGTCGACGAACTAAATTCTCATATCGGGCTGACACGCGACCTGATTACAGATGAACATTCGAAAGAAACACTTCGCGAAATTCAGGACAGACTATTCACTATCGGTTCAACCCTGGCTTCGGATCCTGATAAAGATGTCAAGATGAAATTGCCGGATCTTCATGAAGAAGATATCACGCTTTTGGAAAAAGAAATAGATGTAATGACCGGCAAATTGCCGGAGATGAGATCTTTTATTCTTCCCGGTGGGCATGCCACAGTTTCGTCAATTCATATTGCCCGTTGTGTGTGCAGGCGTGCAGAGCGGGTATGTGTTCACATGACTGAAGAGAACATGCAGGTTGAACCGCTTGTGATAAAATACCTGAACAGGTTAAGCGATTATCTCTTTACTCTTTCCCGCTTTGTGGCCAAAATATCAGGAGCAGAGGAAATTCCGTGGCGTGCGAGAACCTCCTAATCCGTTTCGGGTTTTATTTTTTCAAGATCGCGCCTTGCCGGAGCGTTCAGCATAATACCATCATAAGTAAAGCGCGATCCGTGGCAGGGGCAGTCCCAGGTTTTCTCCGCATTGTTCCAGCCTACTGTACACTTAATGTGTGTGCACGCGCTGCTGAGTGAATGAAGCTCGCCCTCCTCATCTCTGTAAAGTGCAAGAACACTGCCTTCAAGACTAACCACCTTTGCTTCGCCATTTTTCAGATCCGATGCCGATTCAATTTGTTTCGCACTGAACCGGCCGCCTATTAAATTACCAACCACATCAGCCGCTTCTTTCACAAAATTTGAAAATCCTGCAACCGGCTTTACGCGTGAGGGATTGAACAGTTTGCTGTATTTGTTTTCTCCCTTCACTATAAGGTCAGAGATCACAAGTGCCGATGCAGTTCCAAGCATTATTCCATCACCATTAAACCCGGTCGCCACATACACATTCTTCGAAATGCCCGGCAGTGGGCCGATGTAAGGCAAACCATCAGCAGGTTCGAAAAATTGAGACGACCATCTGAAACTTATTTCCTGAACATCGAAATGCTTTCGCAAATGTTCCTCAAGCGCCGAAAAGCATTTCATTGTATTTTCTTCGTGTCCTGTTTTATGATCTTCACCTCCAACGATAAGATATTCTTCACCATTTATTTTCTGGGAGCGATAGTAATGATAGGGATCTTCCAGATCGTATGCGAGCGCCTTAGGATAATTTCCATCTCTTAATTTTACTCCAATAACATAACTGCGGTAAGGTGCATTTCGGAAGTGAAGGATATTTACACCCGGCGGAATATGTGTTGCATAAACCACATTACGACACAGGATAGACGAAACAGACGTATTTACGCTGATCGGATCGCCTTCTTCCAGGCCGGTAGCTCTGCATCCTTCGATCAATATCCCTCCAAGCTCTTGAAATTGTTCCGTAAGTGATGTGATATAAGATATCGGATTGAGTTGCCCCTGGTTCTCAACTTTTGCTACCTTGGTTGCGCCCACTTCAAAGGGACTGTTATCTACATAGTCCATCTGCATCCCAACCTTCTTTGCACTGCTCACAATTTTGTCAAGTGCTTTTTCCTCCTCTTCAGTTTTTGCCAGGTAGAATGCAGGAAGTATTGAAAAAGATATGTCTTCGGATAACCGGCCGGATGTATCCTTTATAAAATTGATCACTTCCCGCATGGCCTCTGCAAGCAACATCGCATTTTCCTCACCAAAATCTTTTATCACTTCATCGTATGTTGCGTCAAGAATTGTACTTAGATGAGCAGTCGTTCCTCCGGTAGTGCCGAACCCGATGTTTACCGCCTCTATCAACACAACCTTCTTTCCCGCTTTTTGAAGCAGGTAAGCTGTAGTAACTCCGGTAATGCCGCCGCCCACTACCACCGCATCATAAACATGGTCGGTTTCCAGCGTGTTGATCTTAAATCGGGGAGCAGGAGATCGTTGCCAAAGGCTTTCGAGTGCTCCATCTCTTTTTCTTAACTCTGTCATTTCTTATCTTTTTTATCTGCAGATCTGCTGTCAGGAAAGAATGCGCCATGGCCCTGGTGCGGATTTCTTTCGTTATAACCTTTTTGAACAGGTTCGTCTTTTTGAGCCTCCTTTTTTAAATCTTCAGCAGATTGTTCAGGTTGCTTTTTCTTTTCCTCTTTCATAATAACTGGTTGACGATTTTTCAAATACGAGAACTTTTCGCATTTACAAAAGCAATAACCTTTCCATTTTGATTAGAATACTTATTTAACTGCTGCAGCCATTCGATTCTATCGGGCAATCTTCTCAGGGTGCTCGCTTTGCCACATCCCGGGGCGGTTGTATCTCAACTTTCAGCATACAGAAAGCAGAAAAGGTTGATTTAGTTGCGGGAAACTAAATATTATGGAAATAAAAAAGCCCGTGTTCTCACAATTGAAACCCGGGCCTTTATGTATCGAGGAGCAGACTTGAACTGCCGACCTTCGGGTTATGAATCCGATGCTCTAACCAGCTGAGCTACCTCGACAAGGGTTGCAAAAGTAGTAAAAATCCACTTACTTGCGGTAATCAAAACGCAAATTTAATTGAAATTCCCGCCGTGAAAAAGGCACTCATACAAGTTAGTTTATTGGCAATCATATCAGTAGCGCTGTATCAATTCGTTCCGGGGGTGAGGCATTGGGTTTACTATCGCTATTTTATTTTAACCCGTCCTGAAGTGGTTGGGGGGCCGTGCGGGCCTAACTGCAATGGTCATGATGAGTATCCCTCGTGGCCCATGAGCCATATTGATACCCTTCCCGATTTTCTTTTAAATGATACCAATCGAATAAATGTATCCGGCGTAGTGCATGATATTAACGGAAAGCCCGCTGCCGGAATCATTTTGTATGTTTTTCAGGCGAACACTTCCGGCATATACCCGAAAAGAGGAAGTGAAAAAGGTGCTGATACGTTGAACGGTTATCTCCGATCATGGATCAAAACCGATTCTGCAGGCAGGTATGGTTTTTTCACCAATCGCCCGGGGGCTTATCCCGGCACGAAAAGAATGGCGCATATACATTGCATTGTGAAAGAACCTAACCTTAACGCCTACACGCTGCCGGATTTTGTTTTTCCCGATGATCCTAATTTAACACCGGTCGCAAAGAAAACTTCTCAGCAGGATAATGGCGGACTTCTGATCAGGGCGGGAGACAAGAACGATATAGTTTACTATCGCAGGCACATGTACCTGGGGAGAAACGTGGTGAATTATCCTAAAAAATAAACCCGGAGTTTTACTTCCGGGCTTTTTTCGTTTATACCTTACCGTTACTTCATCTCCGTAAAAAATTTGTGGAAATACGGTATTGTTTCAATTCCTTTATAATAGTTTTCAAGATTGAACTTCTCGTTCGGACTGTGAAGGTTATCACTGTCTAAACCAAAACCCATGAACACGATCTTCACTCCGAGTTCTCTCTCAAACAAGGCGCAAATCGGAATACTTCCTCCACCGCGCACGGGAATAGGTTCTTTGCCGAAAGTAGCTTCCATAGCCTTCGCAGCAGCTTTATAAGCAGTGCTGTCAATGGGTGTCATGTACGGTTCACCTCCATGGTGCAACTCCGCTTTAACGGTTACATAAGGAGGTGCGATCTTTTCAAGGTGCTTTATGAGGATGTCCGTGATCTTGTCGGAAGATTGATTAGGAACCAGCCTTGCCGAAATTTTTGCAAAAGCTTTCGAGGGCAGAACGGTTTTTGCGCCCTCACCGGTATAGCCTCCCCATATCCCATTTAACTCCAGCGTGGGCCTGATGCCTGTGCGTTCATTTGTCGTAAAGCCCTTCTCGCCCCATAATTCTTTTACGCCAAGGTCTGCTTTAAATTCATCTTCATCATACGGCGCACGTGCGAGCATCTCTCTTTCCGCTGATGAACTTACTGCTACGTCGTCATAAAAGCCCGGAATGGTGATGTGATTATTTTCATCGTGAAGCGATGCGATCATCTTAGCCAGAATGGTGATGGGGTTTGCCACTGCTCCGCCGTAAACTCCGCTATGCAGGTCTCTGTTAGGCCCCGTCACCTCAACTTCTATATAACTTAGTCCGCGCATTCCAATATCAATGCTTGGTGTGTCCAAACTTATCATCGCACTGTCTGAAATGAGAATGCAATCTGCCTTCAACAATTCTTTATGGTCTGAAATGAATTTTCCCAGGTTGGGTGATCCCACTTCCTCCTCACCTTCAATACAAAACTTGATATTGTTGTTGAGAGACTGAGTTTGGATCATCGTTTCCATAGCCTTCACGTGCATGTAAAACTGGCCCTTATCATCACAAGCGCCTCGCGCATATATTTTCCCATCTTTTATTACGGGGTCAAAAGGCCCGCTGTTCCACAATTCCAGGGGATCGGCCGGTTGCACATCATAATGCCCGTAAACCAATACAGTTGGTTTTGAAGGATCCACGATCTTTTCGGCATAAACAACCGGATGGCCTTCGGTAGGGTATATTTCAGCCTTATCTGCACCTGCATCCAGTAACCTCTGTTTAACGGCCTCCGCGCATTTTTGCATATCTGCCTTGTGCTCACTTTTGGCACTCACACTGGGTATACGTAAAAGTTCAAGCAATTCGTTTAAAAACCTGTCCTTATTTTTCTCCTGGTAATCTTTCCAAACTTGCATAATTGTTTTGGTTAATTATTGAATATTATATTGAATAGTGTATGCGTTACCGTTATGCGGCTACTTCATGGCATTCCACCTGTCCTGAACAAAATCCCAGTTAACCACATTCCACCAGTTGGCAATGTAATCGGCCCGTTTGTTCTGATACTTTAAATAATACGCGTGTTCCCACACATCGATTCCCAGTAACGGGTATCCTTTCACAGGGCTAAGGTCCATCAGGGGATTGTCCTGGTTGGGGGTTCCGGCGATCTTCAGGTTTTTGTCTCCATCCACATACAACCATGCCCAACCACTTCCGAACTGCCCTGAAGCGGCGTTTGCAAACTGCAGTTTAAAATTTTCGAAGGAGGTGAAATTCTTTTCAATGGCAGACATCAATGGACCAACGGGATTATTTCCGCTTTTTTTGGGGCGCATTGCTTTCCAGAATAGTTCGTGGTTGAAATGACCGCCGGCATTGTTGCGCATCTTGGTCGAATATTTTGAGATCTGCGCTAAAAGATTTTCCACCGTTGTACCTGAAGCCACATTCTCTGCAGCAGCCGCTTCCTTAAGATTTTTCGAATATCCCGCGGCATGTTTGCTATAATGTATCTCCATGGTTCTTGCATCAATAACGTCTTCCAGTGCGTCGTAACCATAGGGAAGGGGTTGCTGGTCAAAGCCCATGCCTCCCGCAGAGGTTATCACTTTTTTTGAAGATGAACAGGATGAAAGCAGTTGCCCTGCACTGGCCACTGAAATTCCCGCGATGGCCAAACCTTTGAAGCTGGTTCCTAAAAAATTTCTGCGATTGATCGTTTTCGTTGACATAACATTCTTTTAGTGATGAGAAGATGTGGTTACATTTCTTTTCACAAGCAGTTTTTTGATCCGGGTAAAGGTACGGTGGTAAAATTCTTTATTGAACAATTGAGAGTCATGCATAGCCTTATAGGTGAGAAAGGCGCCGATTGGTATTAATACTATTACCGAGAGCCACATGCCGGTAAAGGGACTGGATATGCTCTCTCTAACAAATTTTTCGCCGAACATATTAAGCAAGTGAAATACAAGAAAGAATATGATGGCAGCTACTAAAGGCATACCAAATCCTCCTTTCCTGATGATAGAGCCCAATGGAGCGCCGATAAAAAATAAAATTAGGCAGGCAAGTGACATGGAGTATTTTCTATGCCATTCCATTTTGTTCAACCGCAGCTCTTTTTGTGCTTCCACTTTTGCGGTTGCGCGAAAGTTGAGAATGTTTTTTATCTCAGCTATTCGGTTGTATGTGGGCTGCCAAACGCGCTGCTTTGCGGTGTCTGACAAAGAAGGAGGAAGCGGGCCACTGTCTAAAGAAATATAATTTTTATAAACACTGTCAGCCAACCGGGGATAATGCCAAAGGCCTTCAAAAAGTTTGGTGTCGCTCTTTCTCATAGAATCCCTCTTTCTGTTAAGCGAGTCTATATTCATCTGCAGTTGCCGTGCGCTCAGCATTTTGTGACTGTTTCGAAAGGCACTATCGCTTGAATTTTGTTTTTGAAGGATGCTGAGATCGAATAATTTTTTGAATTCCCTGAATTTTAATCTCGTGTATTCAGTGGATGAGTCGCCGGGGAGGCCGCGCTCCTGATAGCGGTACCCGTTATAAAGGTTGAACTCGAGAAAATTCTGGTCGTCAGAAATTTTCATCTCTCCCTTTTCGGCAATGATCGTGTTATCCTGCAGCCGGTTCGATTGTTCATAGATCAGCACATTCCTGATCGTTTTTCCATCCGGGTCTTTCTTGCCCACCTTTATAGCATAATTGGGAATGTGCGTGAAGAAAACTCCTTCGCGCAAATCAAAGGCAGGCTTTTTATAAAAGATATCATTATACAGCGTAATGAATTTTAAGTTAGCATATGGTATCACATAATTACCAAAGAGAAAGGTTACAAAACTTAAAAACATCGCCACAAAGATCAATGGACGCATAAATCTCAACAACGAAATTCCCGCAGATTTTATCGCTACGAGTTCAAATGTTTCTCCGAGATTGCCGAAGGTCATGATTGATGAAATGAGAATGGCAATGGGCATCGCAAGCGCGAGAAGTGAGGCACTGGCATACCAAAGAAACTGGCCGATGGTCCAGAAGTCAAGCCCTTTACCAACCAAATCATCCACATACTTCCACAAGATCTGCATCATCAATACAAAGCAGGCGATGAAGAAGGTGGCAATGAAAGGCCCTATAAAAGCCTTCAACACTAATTTGTCCAGTTTTTTAACCATGCTTACTTCCTCTGAATAAATGCCTATCTTTTGGTTATGGCGAAGTCAGCAAATTTACTTCTTTCCGGCAAGGAACTTCAATTGGTTTCTGATGAATCATGGATCAGGATGAAGGAATCCATTCTTGAAAAGGTTGCCCGCATTTTAGGAGAGCTCCCGGAGATGATAAAGGCCCGTATGCTTGATAATTTGCCCGGGTTTGAAACGATCTGCACCACATCCCCAAAAATATCACGCGGTGAGCGTTACCAGGGACTGCCATATCTCATACTTGATTATCCACGTGAATTTGGTAAAGAAGATGTATTCGCCCTGCGAACAATGTTCTGGTGGGCCCATGATTTCAGCATCCACCTGCACCTATCAGGAAAGTTCAGGAAGCTTTTTGAAGACAGGCTGATCAGGAATTTTTCCAGGTATAAGGAAGACTTACGCTTATGCATAAACGAAGATCCCTGGCAGCACGATGTGGGCGGATCCAATTACATTCCCTTGCCTGAAATTGGAGAGCAAAGAGTGGTTGATTTGCTGCGAAACCATCCTTTTATAAAGATCGCGGTCACCATACCCCTTAAGCAGTGGAATGATCTGAATGAAAATTTCGCTGAAGGCTATAGAAAAATTTGCGGCTTGCTCGCTTAGCTGCCGATTCGGTGAAACAGGTCTTTCACCTGGTATTCCCACAACTGGCTTTGGTCTTTCACTTCCTTTTTTTCCGCAAAATCGGTGATAACCAAAATGGTTTGATTGGTCACATCTGACCGGTCAATCCTGAATTCAAAATATTCATCCTTGTGCATATGGTTCCAGCGGAAGCGGATCAGCCTGTTTTCCTCTTTTTCAAGCACATCGGCTCTTTCTTCAGTGCCATTCCAGGTGAATACGAATTCTCCGTCCCTTTCATCAACAATATCAGCAAACCATTCCTGCAATCCTGAAGGTGTGGCCAAAAATTCGAACAAAATTCCGGGAGAACACCTCACAGGATATTCCAGCGTATATAATACTTTCTTACTCATCGTTTATAAATAACCTTGAATCGCTGCAATTATAGGAAATTAATTCACGCAGCAAAATATTTGAACCCCTTTTTTAAACGTTAATGGTTTTGAGGAGAGAATTTCCGCTACAGTAAAGGGAAAAAGGAAAAAATTATTTTTTTGGAACATATTAGAATTAAGTTAAATTACGTTAATAAAATTAACATAAGTTAAACATGTTGATTTTCTAATCATACCCTTAATTAAACATTAACCCCTTAAATGCACCCTTATGAGTATGCGCCAGCTCAAAATCTCGAAGTCAATTACCAACCGCGAAAGCCAGAGTTTAGAAAAATATCTTCAGGAAATCGGCAAAGTGGAACTTATCTCCGCCGAGGAAGAAGTAAAACTTGCGGTACAGATCAGGGAGGGCGATCAAAAAGCGCTTGAACGGCTAACAAAGGCTAATCTCCGCTTCGTGGTATCTGTGGCCAAGCAATATCAAAACCAGGGCCTCACTCTTCCGGATCTTATTAACGAAGGAAACTTCGGACTTATAAAAGCTGCACAGCGCTTTGATGAAACAAGGGGCTTTAAATTTATTTCTTACGCCGTTTGGTGGATCAGGCAAAGCATTCTGCAGGCGCTTGCCGAACAAAGCAGGATTGTTCGCTTACCGCTCAATAAAGTTGGACTAACTAACCGGATCAGCAGGGCTTACAGTCAGCTTGAGCAGGAGTTTGAAAGAGAACCCACCGCAGAAGAACTCGCTAATTATCTTGACATCGAAACCGAAGAGGTAAGTGCAACCCTTGGTGTGGCAGCCCGTCACGTAAGTATGGATCAACCGCTGGCAGACGGCGAAGAGAGCACACTCATAGATGTAATGCCTAACCGCGACGCTCCGGATACGGATTATGAAATGATAATGAAGATGTCTTTAAAGATCGAAATTGAAAGAAGCCTGAATACACTGACGGAAAGACAAAAGGATGTGATCCGTTATTTTTTCGGAATCGGGATCGACCATCCGCTAAGCCTCGAAGATATTGGAGACAGATTTCATCTTACGCGCGAAAGAGTGCGCCAGATAAAAGATAAGGCTATTACAAAACTTAAGAACGCATCACGAAGCAAACTTTTGAAAGCCTATATGGGATGATCATTTTTCAACATAAATGCAAAAAGGGCCTCAATACAGAGGCTCTTTTTTTATGCAGTTAAATAGCGTTTTTATTGTTGGTTGTTTTTACGCAAATTTGTGGTTCTTAAATAAGGCTCATGGCAATTGAAATTAAAGTTCCAACGGTTGGAGAAAGTATCAATGAAGTATCTCTTGTAAAATGGCTTAAGCAGGATGGGGAATGGGCGGACAGAGATGAGGTTCTTGCCGAGTTGGAAAGTGAAAAAGCAACTTTTGAAGTGAATGCAGAGCAGGCCGGTGTGGTAAAGCACGTAGCCAAAGAAGGCGATACGCTTGCCATTGGCGACCTTGTTTGCACAATTGATACCGATGCCGCCCGGCCGGAAGGCGCGGGGAAAACTGAGTCGGAACCGGAGGAAAAGAAAGCTTCGGCTCCTACCGCTGAAAAAGAACCCGCTGCAAAAGAAACAACTGCCGAGAAAGCCGAAACCAAAAAAGCTGAGGAGAAAGTGAAGGCCACTCCGGTTGCCGCCGCAATTATTGCAGACAAGAAAGTAGATAAGCAATCAATAAAGCCATCGGGCAGCAATGGACGGATATTAAAGCAGGATGTTCTGGCCGCATTGGAAAATCCCGGAAGAAGCGCCGTGCTTTTCAGCAGGGAAGAAAAGGCTGAGAAGATGAGCAACCTTCGCAAAACAATTTCGCGCCGCCTTGTAGAAGCAAAGAATTCTACGGCAATGCTCACCACTTTCAATGAAGTGGATATGAGCGCAATTATGGAAGTGCGTAAGAAGTATAAAGACAAGTTTAAGGAGATACACGGTGTGGGCCTCGGTTTCATGAGTTTCTTTACGAAAGCCTGCTGCTATGCTTTGCAAAAATTCCCTTCAGTAAATGCATATATTGATGGGGAAAATATCATCTTTCATGATTTCTGTGATATTTCCATCGCGGTAAGCGGTCCAAAAGGCTTGGTGGTTCCGGTGATAAGGAATGCCGAAAGCCTTGGGATGGCGGAAATTGAGAATGCGGTGGTTGACCTTGCTACGAAAGCAAGAAACAACAAACTCACCATTGAGGAAATGAGCGGCGGAACATTCACCATTACTAACGGAGGAATTTTCGGCTCCATGATGAGCACACCAATAATAAACATTCCGCAAAGCGCGATCCTGGGCATGCATAACATTGTTGAACGCCCCATGGCCGTGAACGGGCAGGTTGTGATAAAGCCGATGATGTATGTGGCACTGAGTTATGATCACCGCATAATCGATGGACGCGAATCGGTAGGTTTCCTCGTAACCGTTAAGCAACTCCTGGAAAACCCGTCTCTGTTGTTATTCGGCAAGGATCCTCTGGATGCTTTGCTTGAAATGTGATTCGCATGAGCCGTTACAGGTCGCATCTTGAAGTTGCCCGTCAGTTAATTGAAGGATATCAAGGAGAAACTCCTTTTGCCCTTTATCTCAAAAAATTTTTTTCGGGAAAGAAAAAGTTTGGATCAACCGACCGTAAAACGATAGCCGGCCTGTGTTACAACTTCTTTCGAACTGCCCATGCATTAAAGGGTAACCTCACCGAAAGGATCGTTCAATCTTTTTTTCTTATGAATGAAAGCGCCCATCCCTTTTTGGAAGAAATGGATAGCGCATTAAACAAACAAGTTTCTCAGCCTATTGACAAGAAACTTGACCTGCTGCAGTTAAATGTCAAAGACCTGTTCCCGTTCCGGGATCAATTGTCGGATGAAATTAAAATAGAATCATTCTGCAAATCCTTTTTACATCAGCCATCTTTGTTTTTGAGACCGCGGCCCGGAAAGGAAATAGCCGTTTTGAATAAACTTGAAAAAGCAGGAATACCTTATGAAAGGCCGGATGAACATTCTCTTCAGATTGCCAACGGAACGAAACTGGAAGATATTATTTCCTTGAACAAAGAGGCTGTAGTTCAGGATATCAGTTCGCAACATACACTGGATTACATCGGGGAAGATCTGTTCAATAATTTTCCGGTGAGTACGTGGGACTGCTGTGCGGCCAGCGGAGGAAAGAGCATCCTTGCCTTCGACAGGCTAAATCAAAAACTTCGTTTAACCGTTACCGATATACGGAGCAGTATTTTGAAGAACCTTATGCAGAGGCTTGCTGAAGCAGGAGTTCCAGTATATCATTCAGCCGTAGCAGACCTTGGCAAACCATTAAAGGGTTTCGATAAGTTTGATGTGATCATTTGTGATGCACCCTGTACGGGCAGCGGAACATGGGCGCGCACGCCTGAACAATTGTATTCATTCAAAGAAGAACGGATAGGTTATTATGCTTCCTTACAACAGAGTATAATTAATAATGCGATCCCTCATCTTAATAATGGTGGCATATTTGTTTACATTACCTGTTCTGTATTCGCAGAAGAAAATGAAAGGCAGGTGGACCGGATATTGAAACATCCGGGAATGGACTTGTTGCACCGGCAGTATATAAAGGGTTATACAATGCAGGCGGATACGCTCTTCACATCAACGTTTCGTTTATCGCGTCAATAGCACCTGGCGTGTAATTTTCTTTTTTCCCTCAATTGAAACTACTACCGCATACATTCCCTGGCTCCACTTTTCTGTAGAAACGGAATGAAGGTTACGCCCCGTTAGTAGTTCACCAGACTTGTGGTAAACGCGCTGCCCTGCAGCGTTATAGACGGTTACCGAATATTTTGCGGAAGATGGATTTTCAATAGTTATGTTGAGAGGAGATGCAAAAGGATTCGGTGAAACTTCCACCATGGTTTCAGTCACCGGTGTGCAGGTGGTTAAATAATTAACCTGCAGCGAGTCGAGATAAAAAGTAGTGTCGGAACCAATTTCAACTCCCATCCGGTAATCAATTATGCCTTGCGGGGTATTCTCAATGTTGTTGAGAAAATTGATTGTTTGAAAACTGAAAGGCGTTGGTGATTCATTTGTTGCGATGGCTGTGAATTCGTTTTCGCCGGGCGCCCTGCGTTCGAGGAAAAGTTTCATTCCTGGTCCGGTTTTTATCCTGGTTTCAATTGA
The DNA here is from genome assembly GCA_023422565.1 of Bacteroidota bacterium. Taxonomy (GTDB): domain Bacteria; phylum Bacteroidota; class Bacteroidia; order Chitinophagales; family Chitinophagaceae; genus Ferruginibacter. The sequence goes on from JAFAGR010000005.1 coordinate 23,842, forward strand.
AACCTCGCAGCCATTCCTGCTATGGGAGTAAGTAAAGCCTTCTTTTAATAAAAGAACAAATGCTTTTTTTACGTCAGGGATTCCATATCCTATCCTGTCGTCGGGTTGATCGAAATTATTTGCAGACATCTTCATCACATCAAACAAATGCATATTGCTGACCTCCGGAAAGGCCTGCCACAGGCAGGTTGCAATACCCGCAAGATTTGGGCAGGCAAAGGAGGTGCCTGAGGAATAAGTTGGCATACCATCGAAAACGCTGGCCACTATTGCATTCCAGCCTACGGCGGCGAGGGAAGGTTTTACTGCTCCATCGGGCGCGGGGCCATAGCTGCTGAAACTTCCGACGGCTCCGGTGGTATCCACAGCGCCAACCGTAATCGCACTGTCTGCATCACCCGGGGTTACAATAAAACGCCATGCATTGTTGCCTTCATTTCCCGCAGAGATCACCATCAGCATTCCCTTCTTCGCGCCAAGATCTGCAGCACGTGCGCCCATGGTGGTATTGCCGTCCATGTCAGCATATTCATGGTTGAATGCAGGATTATCAAACAAGGCATAACCCAGAGATGTAGAC
>JAFAGR010000060.1 GCA_023422565.1 Bacteroidota bacterium
ATATAAGACAATTACCGCGGAGATGGCGAAGTTTAAACCAGACTACTCCACCCCGCCTGATGATAAACTGACAAAAAAGATAAAGGAAGTGATTGACCTCAAGGGCGGCTTCAACATTAATGAGGCAATAGCATTTAAACTAGAGGAAGACAGGAAAGAGAACAAAATACCCGAAGCGGAGTGGAGAGCGCTTGCCACATATATGACCGGAGAAGGCGCTTCAAAGATAAACAACGCGGTGATCTGGATCTACCGAAGCCATTTCACTTATAAAGACTTGAAGCAGCTCGTTAAATTTTACAGCACTTCCGCCGGAAAAAAAATGAATGAAGTATTTCCTTTACTGATGCTTAAATCTCTGATGGCTGCAGAGTACGTGAAAGAGAATTATCAAAACAAATAAATTCGTTTTTACCATGCAAAAGAAAAATCCTAACAGCAAAGAAGTTTCGCAGATCGCGGAAGACCTAAATATAATTCTGGCGAACTACATGGTATTTTATCAGAACACCCGAGGATTTCACTGGAACATAAAGGGCGACAAGTTCTTTGAAATGCATGCAAAATTTGAAGAACTATATAACGACCTGCTTTTAAAAATTGATGAAATTGCGGAAAGAATTCTGACACTCGGAAAGCAGCCTTTGCACACCTTTGAAGATTATATTACCAACGCAGAAATAAAGCCGGTGAAGAACGTTTCCGATGCCGATAAAAGCGTGAGGTCTATTTTATCCTCCTTTGAAATACTGCTGGGCCTGCAACGTTCATTGTTAAAGAAAACCGAAGAAGCGGATGATGAAGGTACTAATGCAATGATGAGTGATTACATTCGCGAGCAGGAAAAACTTATATGGATGTATAACGCATACCTGGGAAAATAATGATCATTATGAAAAATCTATTCTTACTCTTTATTGCGGTCACGGCATTTACAGCTTGCGCGGCGCAACAGGAGAAAGTACAACTAAGCGCAAAAGCATTTCACGACAGCATAGAAGCTGACCCGGGCATTATTGTGCTTGACGTTCGAACCCCGGGTGAATATTCGAAAGGCTTCCTGAACCGTGCCGTAAATATGGACTATGATGGTGAAGATTTTGAGCAACGAATTGCGAAGCTGGATAAGAACAATAAGTATTATGTATACTGCCTGGCCGGAGGGAGAAGCAGCTCGGCGATAAAGGAAATGCAAAAGTTAGGATTGAACGTAACCGAACTCAAGGGCGGTATAATTGCCTGGAAAAAAGAGGAACTGCCTGTAGTGGAAATGGAATCGGTAAGGGATAAAATTTCGAGAGAAGATTATGGTAAATTAATCTCAGGTGGCGTGGTGCTTGTAGATTTCTATGCGCCGTGGTGCGGGCCATGCAGGAAGATGGAGCCATATATTAATGACCTGCAAAAAAAATACGATGGTAGTGTGCAGATTGTCCGCATAAATATCGATGAGAATAAAAATTTGGCGGGAGAATTGGGTGTAATGGAAATTCCCGTGCTGAAAGTTTTTACATCGGGTAAGGAAAAGTGGGATCATCGCGGCCTCGCTTCCAAAGCAGAGATAGAAAATGCGCTGCTTGCGGAATTGAAAAAATAAAATTCAATTAACAGAATACATGAAACGAATTATTTTATTAGTGCTTTCCGCCGGATTATTCTCCTGTAACAGCGGAGATGACCGGGATGCAGATGTAACCGTAGACACCATCGCTACAGAGAAACCTGATTCTACCGTGGCAATAGGCGATGCCGCATACTTCTGGGAATATTCAGATGATGGCTCGGGTAATCCCGCTCTTCGTAAAAGCAGGCCAATTTCCGCAGACTCTATGAACTACCAGGCCGTGCTTGCTCTTACCAATGCGCAGTATCCCGAGATTAAACTGGAAACAGAAAAATTATCAAACGATACACTGGTGCTTCGGATAAAGGACAGCAAATATCTCACCCAACGCATGGGTTCATCCGGACCGGAAATGTATTTGAAAGAATTAGTGTATAACCTGACGGAACTTCAAAATATACATTACGTACGCGTGAATTTCACGGAAGGCGACCACGCCCGGCCCGGTGTATATAGCCGCGCAGACTTTATTCAATAAAAGAAATCAGCCAAAAAAAGCAAGCCCCGAACATGCGGGGCTTTTTGGTGTGCTTCATTGGTTAGATAGGTTATAGATATAACGCAGAATTGCACTGATTTATTTTGCAGTTCACGTTATTTTGTTTCAAGCGATAAGGTGGAATCAGCTATATTTGAGAAAGCCATTCACTAAATACATGATCAGAATTTTTTGGGCTTTTTTACTGGCTGCCAGCGCCCTGTTCTGCAACTCCTCCTGCAAAAACGGAAAAACCGAGCCTGTAATAATTACCCGCGACACCACCATCACACCAGAAACTGCCATCACTGCGATGGTACTGGACAGTGCCGGAGTTGAAAAATATATTCAAACCTCCAGGCTTAACGAATCGGCCGCGCAACGGCTTAGAAACTTTTATGTAGCGCGTAATTACCAATATACCTGGTTTGACGAGTCGGGTATCACCCAGCAGGCCCGCGGGTTCTGGAATCTCTACAATTACTATTTAACCTACAACCCAGACAGTACATTGCAGGATAAAGAACTTCAGAGAGAAATGTCTCATTTCTTAGACGACAGCCTTTATTACAAGAGCACGAGAAAACTTCCGGATACCGAACTGAGGCTCACCCGGTATTTTTTTGATTATGCCCAATACGCCTATGCGGGTAAGATTGATCCTTCAGAACTGCAATGGCACATCCCAAGAAAAAAACTTGATGTGGTAGCCTTGCTTGATTCACTCTTAAAAACCGGCGGCGCCGACATTCAGGCATGGGAACCTGTGAATGAGAATTATCTCAGAATGCAGGAAAAGCTCAGGCAATATTCCGATATCCGCGACGCAGGCGGATGGGACACCCTAGCGGTCAGCAAGAAAATTTCACCCGGCGATGATGCTGCCTTCATACGAGAGGTAAAGAGGCGGCTTTACCGTGAAGGTTTGCTTGCAGTAGAGGACACTTCATCGGTATACGACTCCACAATGAAAAAAGCGGTGGCTAAGGCACGCTCACGGTATGGGTTAAACGAAAAAGGCGGATGGGACAAATCGCTCGTTTCCGAATTGAATGTATCTGTAGAGAAACGGATAAGGCAGATACTGGTGAATATGGAAAGAATGAGATGGCTGCCAAAACCGGCAAGCGATACCTTGATCGTGGCAAACATCCCCGACTTTAAATTGCGCGTGTTTGAAGGAAAGAATGTTGCGCTTGATATGAACATTGTGGTGGGCAAACAGGGAACGAACTCCGTGATCTTCACAAATATGCTCAAGTACATTGTGTTTTCACCCTACTGGAATGTACCCTACTCCATTTCAAAGAATGAGATATTGCCGGCCATAAATCGTAACAAGAATTACCTGGCAAGAAACAATATGGAAATAACCGGTTACAATGGAAAGGTGCCTGTGGTAAGGCAAAAGCCGGGAGTGAACAATTCCCTGGGGCGAGTGAAATTTTTATTTCCTAACAGCTATAACATATATTTTCACGACACTCCCTCAAAAAGTTTATTTGAACGGGAACAACGCGCATTCAGCCATGGTTGCATCCGCCTTCAAAAACCGTTTGAACTTGCAAAATATTTACTCAGGCATCAACCCCAATGGACAGATGACAGCATTCGCGTAGCCATGGATCAGGATAAAGAAACCTGGGTAACGCTTCCTTCCGCGGTGCCGGTGTTCATTACTTACCTCACTTCTTATGTAGATAACAATGGCGACATCCATTTTACGCGTGATATATATGGGCACGATAAAAAACTTGAGGAAAAACTCTTTCATGCATCAGTTGCATCGAAAGATTGAATATGGTACTCTCTTTGTTTAATCAGAAATCTAAAACATTAACTGCATGGCATTTTTTGAAAAAAACCTGTTTGTAAAAAAATCACGGATTCCCGGTTCGGGGAGAGGATTGTTCACGAAGGTACCGATCCCTAAGGGATCAACGATTGTTGAATATAAAGGGAAGATCACTACATGGGCGAAAGCGAATCATGGCGACGGATTGAATCCATACTTATTTTTTGTGAACAAGGCTCACGTGATCGACGCATGGCATACTCCAAAACATCTTGCCCGTTATGCAAATGATGGTAAGGGCCTGGTGAGGGAGAAGGGGCTTTCAAACAATGCGGAGTATGTAACCAAAAACCGAAAAGCCTACATCGAAGCAAAAAAAGATATTCCGGCCGGCGGTGAGATCTTAGTTGAATATGGTGCTGATTACTGGAGAGTGATAAGACGTAATCTTCGCGAAAAGGCCGCGGAGGAAAGAAAGAAGGTGAATTCATAATCATTTAACACGTAAAATTTAATCCTGCATTTTTACCCCGGTAACTTTGCAGTAAATTAAAATCAATGAAAACTACTTATACAATTTTAGCGGGAATAGGTGCTTTAGCACTGGTGTCGGCAGCGGTATTAATAGCCCGCGGTTTCAATCATGGTAGAAGATTAAGCCATGTATCGAACGAAGGATATGAAACCGCACATGATATTTTGTATCCAAACAAACGAAACCGGAAATCAAGCCTCCATTATGGTCCGGTCTTGCCACAAGGTTAATTGACCGATCTGTTAAAGCTTTTAAAAACTCGGAGCATTGTGGTAAAATTTCCCCTTCTTTTCCAAATATGGCATAGTATTGCGGTATACGGCTAAGAACTTGAAACCAAACCAGCAAGTTCAATTTTTAAATTGAAAAACTTTTTAACCATGAAACGTTCATTACTTCCTTTAGCCCTGGTTTTTGCCATGGCAGCATGTAATTCAAAAGAAGACGAATCTAAAAGAGACCTGTTATATATTAATGACAGTGCTGCAGTAACCGTTGGTGCAGACACGGCGAAGATTGTTCAACCAGATCCCGTTGTTGCCGCTCCGGCACCCGTACCGTCTTCTAATACTACAAGGCCTGCAAACCGCCCGGCTCCCAAGCCTGTAACACAAACTCCTGCCCCGGTGGTTACTGCTCCGGCACCTACACCAACGCCGGAACCTACAACGACTGAAAGCCCTGCCACAGGTACAGAAACATCTTCAACCCCCGCTCCTGCACCAGAAAAGAAAGGAATAAGTAAAGGCGCGAAGGGAGCGATCATTGGAGGTGTAGCCGGTGCTGCAGCAGGCGCTGTGATTGGCAAGGATGTAAAAGGTGCCGTGATCGGAGGAGCCGTTGGTGCTGCAGGTGGTTATATCATTGGAAGGAAACAGGATAAAAAAGATGGCAGAGTGGGCTCGAAAGACACAACAAATAATTAGTAATATCGCATACAGATTTATTCGGAAACCGCCTGTTCTCAGGCGGTTTTTTAATTCGTGCGATGCTTTTTAAATAACAAAAGAGGCCGTATTAAACAGCCTCTTTTTATAACGAAACAACGAAAAAATTACGCGGTAAATAACAATAGTGCGATGACAAGCAGGTCAAAAATTAAAGCGAGCTTTTTCATGGCTCAGGGTTTTAGGATACATTAATTAAACGCCTGCACTTAAACTTAATTGTTCTATCGCCTGGAAATTTTTACAGAAAACCCTGCCGGAGCCATCTTTATCACTTTTGCTTCCTCAGGCAACCCATCCGCTTCGCACTTCAATTTCGCTACAATAGAAGCGTCTTTTATGCCGGCAATCAGGCAGGCTTTATCAAGCGACTTGTGCATACCATAACCCTCAAGTACGGGCTCCAGCATCGGGTATTCGGGAAATACGAGAAAACGCTTTACAAAATAGATTTCACCTCCCTGCACATTTTTCTTGTAAGCTGAGTAAACTTGTTCCATAAGGTTAACATTTATTATTAGTTATATTAGCAACACTGCAGGTTAACCATGAGGATACAGGGATGGCAATGACGTTTTGCCCAAAGGCATTTCGAGGAGATGGAATAATTTAAGGGAGGTTGATCAGAGGAATAATGGAGAGGTAAGGTATGTAAGCGATAGTAAATATATGCTCCCGCTTTCATTAATGCAAGCATTTTTAATGCCATTATTATTCACGCAGGTAGAAGGATTTGGTTTACAGCCTATTACTATTTTTTTATTTTATTGTCTTTACTGAATTTATTAAAAAGATCAAGCTTAAACCTGATATTTCCATCATCTCCCGGCCTGCCTCGCAACAAGATGGAAGTTCCTCTTTTTGCATCCGGCCCTACGTTTTCAGGGTTGAAATCCTTTCCTCTCTTTCGAAGGTTACTTAAGGGTAAACGAATCTGGAGGTCGGTATTCCCGGCCCTGCTGTAAATTCCATTAACAAACATCGTCAGCACGCTCGATTGAATTTCCATATTGTTGATGTTGATCTCTGTTCCTTTTAAATCAAGCGTATTTTTTAATTCAGCAAAACGAATATTTTCAAAATCGCGGTTTTTAAATACAAAATTTTGGATCTTTTTTACCGGTTCAAAATCTATCAATTCGCCCTCCTTTAAAGAAAACTTCACTTTGCCTTTTGTGGATGAAGGAATAACCACGCCTGACTCCTGAAGTTGCAAAGAAGCTTGAATATCTGCATCCAGCTTTCCCCTGATATTCGCGGCCGCAATTCCATCCTGGCCAAAATTTTCGAATGCTTCAAAAACCTGCTGTACATCCACGGCCCGGAGATTTGAATTTATTTCCGCCCGGTGAACCCCTCTTCCATCCTGCACAAGGGAACCATTTAACCGGACACTTCCACCCGCATGCTTTAACCTTCCATCATGTATAACATACCTGTCTTGCAGGAAGGATATTCTGCTCAAAACATCTTTGGCAATAAACTTTTTGTATTGAAGTTTGCCCACGCGAAGGTTTACATCCAGTTTTCCTTCATCAAGCACCCTGTCTATTTTAGCTGAGGTTCCCGCCACACTTCGATTTGTTTGATCAGAGTTTTTTTTCTTTTGAAGCAGGAAAATATAAGGCTTAAGGTCAAGTTCGGGAAGATCGATATTCCATTGCACCTGCGCCGCATTGGGCTGAGTATTTATCAAGGTGAGCAGACTTCGGGCCTCGGCCGTCATATTAACCGGCTTACCAAAAACCACCGCCCGGAATGTATTAAGAAAAAAATCCGACTTTTCAAAATGCATCGCCGCCTTAATATTATCTATATCCACATTTCGAGTGGCGTAATTCAATTTACCCTCATGGATCTGAATATTCCCGTTCATAAAAACAGGCGTAGATGCGTCATGGGTTATCGGTCCGGAATAAACAAGATGCACTTTCGCCAGCCCCTGCTTCCAATTTAAAGATTCAGATTGCATTACTTCGTTAAGCTTGTCGAGAGGAAATTCTGATGCTATCTCACAGACCAGTTCAGGCTGCTTTAAATTTGAAATTTGAATGGATCTTGAATTTACCGGAAGTCCCCGCCACTTTGCCCTAAGCGCGGTAATGCCTATTCTTGAATTCGGGTCCTTTCGGGGTGCTCCTTTTACAACCTCATTGGTAAATGAGCCGGAAAATGATGCATCGGTGAAATCCATAAAGGGCGTAGCCATATTTGTTTGGGCAGTGGAATACTTCACCATCACCAGCGGGTCTCCACCTTTCAGGTTACCTGCAATGCTTGCCACGGCGTTGAACTTTCCATCTAGTTTTACGATCGACAATGACCTTTCTATCTTCTCTGGAAAAAGTGACTTTAGAAAATCGTATCCGGCATTGCGGGTTGAAACATTCAGGCTAAAACTTCTGCTCTCTCCCGCAAGATCAAAAATTCCGCTCATTGTAAAGGGCTGGCTATTTATCCTCACCGAGATTTTATCGAACTCAAATTTTCCACTTTCGGTGTTGTATTCAAAAGGAAAGTCTGCCATAACAATCTTGTTTTTGAGGTATGCTCCTTTAAACGGATTAAAAACCATTCTTTGCATCCTAAGCTTCATCCGGCAATCTCCCGAAATCTGGCTTTCATCATTTTTTAAATTCACAGAAAGATGATCGGCAAATAAATTGTGAAATTTACCCTTAATGCTATCGGAAAAGTTGATTCTAACCTGATCCAATATAATTTCCCGTAAATAGTTTTTAGGATTATTATGGCCTTTAGCGACGCCCTCCCTGGGTTTCAACAAATATGTATTGGTATAACCGTCAAGATGAGTGAAGAAGTTCACTGAAGCATGTTTTAACTCGATAGCACTTACCGGAGATTGCTTCTTTAATAAGCGCGGGATATTTACGCGAAAAAAAACTTCCTTACCGGTGAAAGAATATTTTTTATGCTGGGTAAAGAGACTGTCTGATATCCTAACGTCTTTCAATAATACGGCCACATTGGGGAAGCTGCGGAAAAAATTAAGTTCGCTTTTTCCTATTTCCACATTACCCCGAAGTTTTTCGGAGAGATTTTGACTAACGCTGTTGATTATGGAAGTTTTGTTAAGGGTAGTATACAGTACTACGGCAAGGTAAAGGAGGGAAAGTACTCCGGCTCCCCATGCAAGGCCCTTGAAAAGGTATTTTAAATTTGTTCTCAACCTTCCAGTTTAAATCAAAGGGCATACCACTTGGCGATGTTATCGTGTTACCCCGTTATTAGCCGGTTTGGGGTATTGACAACAACACGGATGATTGAGACCTTTAGCTTCTAAATTTCATGCTATGTTTAAAGATTTGAAAAAAGAAGATTTCGAGGCCAAATTTGCTAAGGAACACAACTGCCTCCAGTTTTTATATGATATTAAATGGAAGGGGGGATTCCGGTGCCGGCGTTGTGGAAACAGGAAGTGCTGGAATGGGCGCACAAAGTTTCATTCCCGCTGTACCAAGTGCGACTACGATGAATCTGTTACAGCGAATACTATGTTTCATAAAATACAGTTTTCTCTTACAAAAGCATTTACAATTGTTTATTACGTAACGGAACTTAGGAATGGTGTATCCTGCAGAAATCTGGCGGGAACATTAAATATTGGTTTGAAAGCAGTGTGGAAATTCAAACGAAAGGTGCAGGATGCAATGGGAAAGCAGATTTCTGCCAACCAAGATCAAAGCCCGCAGGAAAAAATCACCAACGTAGATGGAATAATTGTACTTCATCGCAAAAAAGAACTGAACGGTTTACAAAAAGTAAGTGTCAAGATTCAGCGGGCTGAGCGCGGAGGAAAAAAGCAAGGGGCAATTCGCCGCATAGTTTGTAAGATTGACCAGGAAGTTTTCGACCGGTGTTCGTTAGCTGAAGGAAGGTATGTTAAGGATGAAAAGAGCATTCTCATTTGGAATTTCAGAACCGGCCTCACCGGCACTCATCATCATTGTTCCATAAAGTATCTTCAGGGGTATTTAGACGAGTTTTGCTTTCGCATGAATAACCGTAGGAATAAGAAAGTCTGGATAGAGTTAATGGAAATCATGATCTGTCAAAAAAGCGGACTTTTATCGGAAACGGGGCCAAAAGGTAAAATCGTTGTTTAACTCTTCTCAAAGGAAGATGGAGGCGGATAATTAATTACCGTTACCTAACTTCTCAGGATTAAATCCAGCAATACACCACATAAATTAATATTCTCAATCTCTCACGCAAAAAACGCATAGAAATCCTGTTACTTTACCGTACACTTCACAAATTCACTTCTCCCAATGAAATTTCAATTCTGGACCATAGGCAAAAACCACGAACCGTATGTAAAAGCAGGTATCGAAGATTTTACCAAACGCATATCAAAATATTTTCCCGTTCAATGGAACGTAATCCCCGTGCCTAAGAATGCGGGTATGATGAGCGAAATGGAACTTAAAAAGAAGGAAGGAGAAATGGTCATGGATTTCCTCCAAAAAGACGACTATCTCATCTTGCTCGATGAGGCAGGGAAAATGCTTAGCAGCCCGGGCCTCGCAGGCTTAATTCAACAGAGGGCAAATGAATCGAAAAAAAATCTCGTTTTCCTGATCGGCGGGGCTTTCGGTGTGGAAGAGGTGATTAAGAACCGAGCCGATTTCAAATGGAGTCTTTCTCAATTGGTATTTCCCCACCAACTTGTGAGGCTTATATTGGCAGAACAGGTATATCGCGCATGCACAATTTTAAAAAATGAAAAGTATCACCATCCATAAGAAGTGATTATTTCAGCCGCGTCCAAACCTCAGTATGCTCAACACCGGCGGCATTTCTCCCAACCAGCCTTATTTCATTATTATTGACAACCTTTATTGAAGCGGGCACATAATTTACCGTTCCGCCTGTACAGGTCATAAGAAGATTATTTAGCGTGAAACCGCCTGCTTTATCTGTAACAACGTCCTTCCATTTTACATCGCCTTCACGATAACATTGTGTATTGTTTGCCAAAAGCGTGATTTTGCCTTCGGAAATAAAAGGCGTCACCGTAACAACTGTACCCACAAGCGTATTATCGGGTAAGTTGGATGATAGCTTCCATTGCCCGTTAAGGGTGAATACTGATCCCGTACTATTCGAGGCATTCTGTAAAGTGTCGCAACCGGAAAAAATAAACAATAAAATGAAGCTCAAAAGAACTGTTTTCATAATATTTTCTTTATCAAAATTTTCCAAAAAACGTACCAAGCACCGAATTGTGTAGCTTTACTTAAAACTGCTTATGGATTTCTCCGCCTATCCGGTCACCATTCTGATAATAGCTGTCAACGTACTTTTCTCTTTGGGGGGATTCTCCAATCCGCAGTTTATGGAGCGAACGATATTATGGCCCTACGCTATCAAAAGACAGAATCAGTATTACCGAATGATTACCTCCGGTTTCCTGCATGCAGATTATATGCACCTGTTCTTCAACATGTTCACTTTGTTTTTCTTCGGCAGAAATATTGAAATGATTTTTTCCGTTTACGGCCTCGGCGGAAAATTTGCCTACGTGTTGTTGTATTTCACCTCGTTGGTTGCATCAGACCTTCCCACATACCTGAAAGAAAAAGATAATTATCATTACCGGGCCTTAGGTGCATCAGGTGCTGTGAGTGCAATCGTGTTCAGCGCAATAGTGTTCGACCCATGGAGCGCGATCTATCTTTTTGGGGCGATCAAAATTTCTGCGCTTGTTTATGCCGTGCTGTTTATTTGGTACTGCATCTACATGGGCAAACAGAACAGGGATAACGTAAACCATGACGCGCATTTGTGGGGAGCTGTATACGGACTCGTCTTTACTG
>JAFAGR010000062.1 GCA_023422565.1 Bacteroidota bacterium
TTCTATCACTTCACACATTCCGGCGTAATCCCAGCCCTTCAACTTATAAATATCAATTCCGTTTGTTCCTTCTTCCTTTTGCATTCCGGCCAGCGCTTCTGAAATTGATGCTTTGGTAGTTTGGTATTTCTTCGGAACAGAAATTCCATATCCATCATCCCAAACAAAAACCGCCAGTGGCACCTGGAGTACTCCGGCCGCGTTTATGGTTTCCCAAAAATGACCCTCGCTGGTACTGGCGTCACCGATTGTGCAGAAACATACTTCATTTCCCTTATCACTCAGGTTTGTTGCCTCGTGAAGACGATTTACATCCCGAAATGTTTTGGAGGCGAAGGCAAGCCCGAGCGCCCGTGGCATTTGTCCGCCGGTGGGGGCTATATCACTCGATACATTTTTAAGTTTGGCAAGCGGAAGCCAATTTCCATCGCCATCCACCATTTTGGTGGCGAAGTGGGCATTCATTTGCCGCCCGGCGCTGAATGGATCGTTTGCTACATCCGGGTCGGCATATAACTGAGAGAAAAATTGTTCGGGAGTGGCAAGTTCGCTGGCAAACATGAAAGTTTGATCGCGGTAATATCCTGACCGAAAATCGCCCGGCTTAAAAAATTTCGCCATAGCTACCTGGGCCACTTCTTTTCCATCTCCAAAAATTCCGAATTTAGCCTTGCCCGTCAACACCTCTTTCCGGCCTAACAAGCTGGTTTCCCTGCTTACACAACAAATGCGATAATCTTTAAGTACTTCGCTCTTAAAGAGATCAAAACTTAAATTTTCCTGCAGGTTTACTTCCGTTGCATTGTTCATATCCATATTACTAAAGTAAGGCGCAAAAATATTCAATTTGCCCGCCCAATTGTTAAATAATGTAAAAGTCGGGGACAATATGTATCTTATATTTTCGATTTAGTATCTTTGGTAACTCATAAAAATTTACTCTCACATATGAAAAAAGTAATACTTGGTTCCGCTTTAATGCTTGCTGCATTCACCATTCAGGCACAAACAAAGGAATCTGCTGACCCTCATGCCGGCCACAATCACGGTCCGGTTGCATCTACAAAAGCAACTGCTACTCCGGCAGCTGCAACGGTTAAAGCTCCTGAAACTTTGAAGATCGAAGAAAGCTACGATTTCGGAAAAATTCCACAGGGCAAGCCGGTTACTCACGATTTTTCTGTTACTAATACAGGATCAACTGCGCTGAAGATCAACAATGTTCAGGCAAGCTGCGGTTGCACTACGCCAAGTTGGGATAAAGACAATGCGATTGAACCAGGCGCTTCTAGCAAAATTACTGTCGGTTACAACGCACAAGCTGAAGGTGCATTTGCAAAAAATATCACCATCACCTACAACGATAATGTAACAAAGATCATCACTATCAAGGGTGAAGTTTTCAAAACTCCTGCAGCCAGCGCCCCGGAAAACAAAGCTGCGGTGATCAAGAATTAATCATTTAAAAAAAATAAAGTATGAAGAAGTTTTTAGTTTCTCTGTCTTTGCTCGTTTTTTCCTCCGCGGTTATCGCGCAGAAAAAGGCAGACGATGTAGCTAAGTTTAAATCAGAAGTGGTTGACCTTGGAAAGATCGAACAGGGCAACCCGGCTACTGCTACTTTTTATCTTTCAAACATTGGCGCTACTCCATTAATTATCGAACAGGCTAATCCTACATGCGGTTGCACTATCGGTGATTATACAAAATCCCCGATCGCAACGGGTAAGGAAGGTTGGATAAAAGCAACTTACAATGCCGCGAATGTTGGAGCTTTCGATAAAAAACTATCCGTAAAATTTGCCGGTGTTGATGAAATTAAAAACATCACCATTAAAGGCGAAGTGCTTACCAAAGAAGAATTCGCAAAAACCAAAGGCAAGGCCGCTGCTACAGGGGCAAAGCCTAAAGCATAAGCATTTACTTTTTCATTTTCGAAAACTCCCGGATCTTTCCGGGAGTTTTTTTTGCCTGTAAGGCGCTAACTTGCAGGAACACTAAAACCGCCGTAATGTTTGTTGATGCCATTGAAAAAGTTTCCTGCTTTACACGCCCGGTTAATACGATAATGAGAAACTATGGTGGAGGGCCTGTGATACCCGGGTCGGCAACATTGTTTTTTGTGAATGAAGAAGGTTACGCGGTTACATGCAAACACGTGATCGAGTTGCTTGCCGCTTCGGAAAATATCAATCAGCAATACAGAAATTTTTCGCAGGAGAGGGCCCGAATTCCAAACGATAGCAAGGCTAAGGCGGCCATAAAGGGCCTGGAACTCAAATACAAATATCAACCGGTAAGCACTACACAGTTGAAGGTCAATTTTCTGGATTGCGTGGATACGATGTCAGGCTTCACCTGGCACGTGCATCCTTCATTAGACCTTGCCATCATAAAGTTCAACGGCTTTAATAAACTGCACTATCAGAACTACGCAACCTTCATGGCCGACACTTCTAAAATTAAACAGGGAATGAGTTTGTGCCGGCTCGGGTTTCCATTTCCTGAATTCACGAATTACCGGTTTAACCAGGCTAATGATGATATTGAATGGACCGCCGAAGGAAACAACCGGTCACCGAGATTCCCCATGGATGGCATGGTTACAAGATTTTTGGCCGATCAGCAGCATCAGTTGTACGGCATCGAACTTTCCACGCCGGGACTTCGCGGGCAAAGCGGAGGGCCGCTGTTCGACCATCGCGGAATTATTTGCGGAATGCAATTTTCTACCAAGCATCTTCACCTGGGTTTTGATATGGTGGATAAGGATATCATTGTAAATAATCAACACAAGAAAATATCTGACTATTCTTTTCTTCATCTGGGCCAGTGCATACATGCTGATGCCATTAAAGCCTTTTTAAAACAGCACCAGGTAAAGTTTTACGAAGAATAACCGCGCGCTTTATTGGAATAATCATTTTACTTTTGCGCCATGTTATCAATCAGCAATCGTGGCATTGAGATGCCTGCCTCTCCGATCCGCAAACTTGTTCCTTACGCCGAAGCTGCAAAGAAAAAAGGCACGAAGGTCTATCACCTCAATATCGGCCAGCCCGACATTGAAACACCGCAGGAATGCTTAGACGCGGTTAGAAATTGCGACCTGAAAGTTTTGGAATACAGCCATAGCGCGGGCAATGAAAGTTACCGGAAGAAGCTGGTTGAATACTATCATAAAAATAATATTGACATCACCGCGAACGACATTATCGTTACCACCGGAGGCAGTGAAGCAATTTTGTTTGGCTTCATGGCCTGCCTTGACGCAGGAGATGAAGTGATCATTCCCGAACCCTTCTATGCAAACTATAACGGTTTTGCCATACAGGCGGACGTTGTGGTGAAGCCAATTGGCAGCAGTATTGAAACGGGTTTCGCACTTCCGCCGATCGAAGAATTTGAAAAGGCCATTACGCCAAAAACGAAGGCGATAGTTGTTTGCAATCCTAACAATCCCACCGGATATTTATACAGCGCGGCTGAGATGGAAACATTGAAAGAGATCGTGCTCAAACATGATCTTTATTTATTCGCTGATGAGGCCTATCGCGAATTTTGTTACGAAGGCGCCCATACAAGTGCCATGCATCTTAAAGGTGCGGAGCAACATGTGGTGTTGATGGATACGATCAGCAAGCGCTACAGCGCCTGCGGAGGAAGGATCGGCGCATTCATCACCCGCAACCGTGAAGTGCTGAACGCGGCTATGAAGTTTGCACAGGCGAGATTAAGCCCGCCATTCTATGCGCAGGTGCTTGGAGAAGCTGCCGTTGACCTTCCGGATAATTATTTTGACACCACAAAGGCCGAATACAAACTGCGCCGCGACTTGCTGGTGAAACGCCTGAACGCCATGGAAGGCGTGTTTTGCCCCAACCCCGGCGGTGCTTTTTACGCGATGGCTCGTTTGCCTATCGACGATTGCGATAAGTTTTGCCAATGGCTGCTCGAATCATTTTCGCACAATGGTGAAACGATCATGCTTGCACCGGCAACAGGATTCTACAGTACGAAAGGTTTAGGAACAAATGAGGTTCGGCTTGCTTATGTGTTGAATGCAGACGCCATCAACCGTGCAATGGATTGCCTTGAAGCCGCACTGAAACAATACCCGGGAAGGAAGTAACATGATCGGAACCATTGCGCCATACTTCGGTTACCTGGCTTCGCTGTTTCTTGTACTGGCGCTGATCGTAAATTCAGAATTAAAATTTCGATGGTTCAGCGCTTCAGGTAATGTAGCTTTTATTGCATATGCCATTATGATAATGGCTTTCCCGGTGTTGATCACCAACCTCATACTTCTTGGTATCAACATTTACTATCTTAAAAAAATATACTCGCGCAAAGAATATTTTGACCTGATCGAATTTAAAGGTGAGGAACAGCTCGCCCTGCGTTTCCTCGAGTTTTATAAGAAAGATATTACGCTCTATTTCCCACAATTCTCCGCGGACCAAATGAAAGGAAGGCTGAATTTTGTGGTGTTAAGAAATCTTGTGATCGCCAATATGTTCAGCGTGGATGTGGATACTAACGGTGACGCATACGTGATATTGAACTATACTCCTGAAAAATACCGCGACTATAAAGTTGGCCTTTTTATTTTTGAGAGGGAGAAACAGTATCTCCTTTCGAAAGGTATCAAACGCGTGATCTACCGGTTTGAACCGTATAAAAAACACCGGCAATTCCTCGATGTTATGGGCTTTAAATCGGGAACCGCCGGTGATGAACTGTATGTGAAGGAACTTTGATGTTATCTCGCTCCCGGCTGGCAATGCATTCTTAAAAAATTTGTATAGGTAGTTGACAAGTGCTGGAAAGTTCCCTTTCCCTCACTGATGCTGTGCGTGCGATTGGGATAAGGCATAAAGGAGAATTGCTTATTGTGCTTGATCAATTCATTCAGCAACATTTCAGCATTGCTGTAATGAACGTTGTCATCTCCCGTGCCGTGAATAAACAAAAGATTTCCCTTAAGATCCTTTGCATAATTGATTGCCGATCCTTTTTCATAAGCTTCCTTGTTTTCCTGCGGAAGGCCCATGTAACGCTCGGTATAAATGTTATCGTAATTGCGCAGGTCTGTTATAGCAGAAATTGAAACACCGGTTTGAAAAAGTTCAGGATAACGGAAAAGTATATGCAGGGTGGTTGCACCTCCGCCGCTCCATCCCCACATTGCCACACGGCTTTTGTCAATATAGGGAAGATCAAGAATTTTCTTTGCACCCGCCGCTATATCCGTAATGTTCACCTGGCCATTCTTCGCATAAATCGCCTTGCGCCATTTCGCGCCTTTAAGCACTGGTGTTCCCCGGCAATCTACACTGGCCTGAATATAGCCGTCTTCACGCATATTTCCGGCGTAAAGAAAATTACTGTGCTCACCGTAAGAGTCGTTTACGGTTGAAGCACCCGGCTCACCGTATACATAAAATACAACCGGGTATTTTTTTGACGGGTCAAAATTCTTCGGCTTATTGATCCATGCATCAAGTTCAATTCCATCATCCGTGGTCACTTTTATGTATTCTATACTTAAGTCCTCATTCGTTTTTAAATTTTTGGCGATGGATTTTGTACTGTTCACAGGCCGCCCGTCCGGCAGCGTTATCCATTCTGTTACAGGAGGCGTATTATGATTGCTGAATGAATGCCTTGCTAATTTGGACGTAGGCGAAATATCGTATTTGTGGGTGCCCTTTTGTGAAGACAGTGTAACAAGCTCGGGCGAATTCTGCGTTCCATTTATTTTAACCCGATACAGGTATCGCTGCAGCGGATTTTCAGGCGAAGCTGTGAAGTAGACGTAATTGTTTGCCTCATCAATTGATTTAACTTCTGCAATATCATAATCGCCTTTTGTAAGCAGGGTGATATTTTTTCCATCCCGACTGATCTTATAAATACTTCGCCAGCCGTCTTTCTCGCTTACCCATAAAAAGTCCTGGCCCTTGTTCACCCAATTCCAACCCACAGGATTGTCTGTATTAAGATCAACCCAGGCTTCATCGTTCTCTGCCCAAAACGTTCTTGTGTTTCCATCCTGAGCATTACAATACATCAATTTACTCTCCTGCTGTTTTCTATCCAGTTGCTGAATGATCAATTCATTCGGGCCGCTCCATTCCATGCGGGTGATATAATGTTGCGCCGGGTCTCCCTCAGGCTTCATCCACCTTGTAACACTGTTGGCCAGGGAAACCACTCCAATGCGTGCGGGAGATGGCTTCTCCCCTACCTTAGGATACTCAACGGGAATGATCTGTGAATAAACAGAGTCGGTGTTATTGATCATATAAAAATCGCGGATGGCATTTGCATTCAATTGCCAGTAAGCTATGTGCCTGCTGTCGGGGCTCCAGCGGAAACCATCGCGCAAATGAAATTCCTCCTCATACACCCAGTCGAAAGTGCCATTGATCATCTTCCTCGATCCGTCTGTAGTAAGTTTCTTTTGTATGCCGGAATTAATATCTTCCGAATAAATGTTGTGGCCGCTTACATAAGCCACCTGCTTTGCATCAGGAGAAATTTTCGCGAACATCAACGATTGCGGCGGAAGTTTCAAACCCACCTGCCTTAGTCTTTGTGTACTGAGGTCCATCAGCCAATAATCTCCGCGGGTATTATACCGCCATACTTTTGCCGTGTTCGCAAACAACAAAACATATTTACCATCAGAGGAGTATTCGAACGATTGCACCTTTAATGGCTCTGTTGCACCTGAAGGAATAAGAGATTCACGTTTGAAAAGAATGGTTTCCGATTCGGTTTTCGGATCAACCTTTATCATGTTGCCATCTTTGAGCCTTGTATAATAAAGGCCATCGGAGGTCCAGTTAACCTTTTGCCCCGTAGCCACCGTAAATACAAATACCGTAATGGCCAGAATCATTGAGATCTTTATGCGCATGGAAATATTTTGAAATAAAAATAAATCAAAGCACCCACTAAACCATTCCATTAATATAAAAGTTGATCTGAGCGTATAATTCATCGCCACAAATCAACGGCACCATATTTCATTCGGCTTAATTTTGGGTGCGGAACAGATTGTATGGAAAAAGAAAAAATAAGGCTTGATAAATATTTGTGGGCGATCCGAATTTTTAAAACGCGTGCGCTTGCTTCAGAAGCCTGCGATAAAAACAAGG
This sequence comes from Bacteroidota bacterium, assembly GCA_023422565.1. Taxonomy (GTDB): domain Bacteria; phylum Bacteroidota; class Bacteroidia; order Chitinophagales; family Chitinophagaceae; genus Ferruginibacter. The sequence continues at coordinate 7,170 of JAFAGR010000062.1, forward strand.
TTCGCTTCAACGGAAACCCGGCAAAAGCATCCAAACAGGTTCACGTCGGCGATGAGTTTGACATCAGGGCTGAATCCCGGAAATGGATCATTCGCGTAACCGGACTTTTGAGTAACCGCGTTCAATACAGTGAGGCGATAAAGTATTATCTTGACATCACCCCGCAGGAAGAAAATGCTGCGGGCAACGTGCAGGCTTCCGCTTTTCATACCGGTAAGCGCCTCAGTAAGATCGGACGCCCAACCAAAAAACAAAAACGTGAGCTTGATACTTTCTTCGGGCAGGATGATGAGAAGAATGATTAACTATTAAAAGACCCTTCGGTGCATATAGATATCATAAGTGTTGTACCGGCCTTGTTGGAAGGACCGTTTTCGCACTCAATTTTAAAACGGGCGGCAGACAAAGGGCGTTTAACCGTTGACGTTATAAACCTGCGCGACTACACAAATTATCCCCGCGCACAGGTAGATGATTACCCGTTTGGCGGAGGCGCGGGCATGGTGCTTATGGCGGAACCGCTCGCCAATGCAATTGAAAGTTTGCAACAAAAAAGGAAGTACGATGAAATAATTTACCTTACCCCTGATGGCGTAACCCTGAACCAATCTATAGCCAACAAACTTTCCCTGAAGGATAACCTTTTGATGATATGCGGGCACTATAAAGGCATCGACCAGCGCATTCGGGATCATTTCATAACCATGGAGATCTCTATCGGGGACTATGTGCTCAGCGGTGGAGAACTTGCTGCAGCGGTATTAACAGATGCAATCGGCAGACTGATACCCGGCGTGCTGAATGATGAAAGCTCCGCATTGAGCGATTCTTTCCAGGATAATTTACTCGCGCCGCCTGTATATACGCGCCCTGAAAACTTTCGTGGTTGGACGGTTCCACCGGTGTTAATGAGCGGCAATCACAAACTTATTGAGGAATGGAGGCATGATGAGGCCGTGAAGCGAACTATGGAAAGAAGGCCTGATCTTTTAGACTGATCACTTTTTTTCGATCCAGAGATATTCGGCGAAACCAAGCAGGTCCCAAAAAATATTTCCCTGTAATTTTTTCCCGCGAATAAACGATCCAACCACTCTGACCGGCATTGCAACAATGAACCAACCGTTTCGCCGCATTCCCTTTTTTAAAACTTTACAACCGTTTGATTCGAATAGAGCACTTAGTTCATTGGTTGAATAAATCCTGACATGCGTGGGGTCATCATAAAAATTTAACGTGCCGTACATTGAGGGAAGCTTTGTACTCTTCTGCCCGGGATATTCGACGTACATTTTCCCTCCCGGTTTTAGCTTTTTGATCAGTCCCTCTATCACTTTGTCGCCATTATGAAGGTGCTCGATCACATGAACCATCCAGATTCCATCGAAGTGACTGTCAGGGATAGACGAGAAATCAAGCCGTGTCAGGTCCATCTCATAAAAAACCTTCATGGCCTTGAAATCCTGCTCCGAATTATTGTAATCACGCTCCATGTCTACCCCATGATATTCGCAATTAGGAAAAACAGATGTTGTTTTTGTAGCGGAATGGTTTCCTGCACCAATATCCAGCAACCGGAATGGGCGGCTGCCGAAAGATTTCTTCATGAAGCTGAACTTACTTACCAGGGAAGATGGGAAACCTTGTATATTCACTAAATAAAAATTATCAGCAAAAGTAAGCTGACCGCCCATAAAGGGCCGACAAATAATTAAAACAATTAAAATTCTGCTGACACTGTTATGAACCTGATCAAAGGGAACATCGTTGATATTTTTGAAAAGGAGATCTATTACGGGGAAATTGAAATAGCTGACGGAATAATTAAAAGCATTAAGCGGATTGAGAGTTCGCAGAATTTTCCCGCACCTTTTATTCTACCCGGCTTTGTAGATGCGCATGTGCATATTGAAAGCTCCCTCCTCATTCCCTCTGAATTCGCGCGCCTTGCCGTAGTTCACGGAACGGTGGCCACCATCAGCGATCCACATGAAATTGCCAATGTATGCGGCATTGAAGGCGTTGAATACATGATCAGTAACGGGAATACCGTTCCCTTTAAATTTCATTTTGGTGCACCAAGTTGCGTTCCCGCCACAAGTTTTGAAACCGCGGGGGATGTGCTGACAGCAGAAGATGTTGACCGGCTTTTAAAGCGGGAAGAAATATTTTACCTGAGTGAGATGATGAATTTTCCGGGTGTATTGCAAGACGATCCCGACGTGCTGGCGAAAATTGCCTCAGCAAAAAAATTCAACAAACCGGTTGACGGCCATGCTCCCGGCTTGCGCGGTGAGGCGGTAAAAAAATATATCAGCGCGGGCATTTCTACCGATCATGAATGCTTTACTGAAGAAGAAGCTGCGGAGAAATTATCGCTCGGCATGAAGATCCTGATTCGCGAAGGAAGCGCGGCAAAAAACTTCGAAGCACTCGCAGGGTTGATAGAAGATAATTTTGAAAACATCATGTTTTGTTCAGATGACAAGCATCCCGACAGTTTGCTTGAAGGCCATATTAACCAATTGTGTGCACGCGCAGTAGCAAAAGGCATCAATCTTTTTAAGGTGTTGCAGGCTGCATGTGTAAACCCCGTTCAGCATTATAAAATGAAAGTGGGTTTACTACATGAAGGCGATGCTGCAGACCTGGTGGTTGTTAAAGACCTTACGGATTTTGAGGTACTACAAACCTATATTGATGGTGAACTTGTTGCAGAAAACGGAAATTCAAATATTGCTCATCACAACCATGATGCGATCAACCGTTTTGATATAAGCCCCATCGAGGCTTCATCCCTGCAATACGATGCTAACGGTAACCCTCAAATTCAGGTGATTGGCGCACTCGACGGGCAACTGATTACCGAAAAAATTCTTTATACCAGTAATGTTGTAAATGGAAGAGTTGTTGCGAACACGCTGGATGATGTGCTCAAAATTGTGGTGGTAAATCGTTACAAACAGGCACCCCCTGCAATTGCTTTCATTAAAAATTTCGGACTGACCGAAGGAGCCATCGCTTCTTCCGTTGCGCACGACAGCCATAACATAGTTGCCGTAGGCGTAACCGATGAGAGTATTGCACTGGCAATTAACAAGATTATTCAACAACGCGGTGGTTTATCGGCCGTGGGGAAAGGCAGGGAACTTATTCTTCCCCTTCCGGTAGCCGGATTAATGAGCAATGAAGATGCCTATACTATCGCCAACGCGTACACGCAGATAGATAACTTTGTAAAAGAGGAACTGGGGAGCATGCTTCGTGCACCATTCATGACACTTTCATTCATGGCGCTTCTGGTGATCCCGCATTTGAAGCTCAGCGACCTTGGATTATTTGATGGGGACAGTTTCAGTTTTGTAACCTCATAACTTCGCACCGGTAACGGTAACGGATACACTATCCGTGTTTTTCGGTGCAAAATATTTTGTTTTGAATTTCACTGAAGTTCCTGGGTCAACAGTTTCAAACACCGTGTCCTGATCCTCTTCAAGCAGGGCTCCCGTTTTGCTAAAAAAACGGAGCGTGATGCCCACATCTTTATAGGAAACGATTTTCGCGGTGCTGTTAATTGTGCCGCGGACTACAGTTTGGCCCAGGAGGTTTTTTTTGGTATCAATTTTCGCGGTTAGGAAACGTTGGGGATTTTTTTGCTCCACCTCTTCCATGGATTCCTGGCTTTTTTGATACTTATCTTTATTCCCGGTTTCCGGTGAATTACCGGAACAGGACATCAATAACAGGATGAGGGCAGCGGTAAGGTATCTGGCCATGTAAAGGTTTTATAACTTGATACAAATTAATGCATGCTGCGTGGGATTATTGCGAGCGCAACCTTAATTTTTTGATAGATTTGTATAATTATGGTAACCGAAAAGAAACCAATGGTCAAAAATCTCAGTACATACCATTCCCTTGTTAGCAATTGGGTGAGCGAACTGAGAGATGTGGAAATTCAAAACGACCGGATGCGTTTTCGCCGCAATCTCGAGCGAATTGCCGAGGTGATCGCTTACGAGATAAGCCGTGATATGGAAACAGTGGAGAAGGAAGTAAATACGCCGATGGGAACCGCCACCTGCAAGGTGCTGAAGTATCAACCCGTATTGGCCACCATCCTTAGGGCCGGTCTTGCGATGCACAACGGTTTGCTAAGTTACTTTGATAAGGCCGACAACGCATTTCTGAGCGCTTATCGCAAACATCACCCCGACGGCACGTTCGAGATCAGGCTGGAGTATATGAGCTGCCCGGATGTCGAGGGCAGGTTTGTGATCATCAGCGACCCCATGCTTGCCACAGGGGCATCCCTGGTTAAATCAGTACAATACCTGAAAGAAGTTGGCGAAATTATGGAACTTCACATCGTATGCGCCATCGCGTGCACCGTGGGCATAGAATACGTACGCCGCGAGATTCCCAATGCGCATATATGGTGTGGCGCGATTGACGACGAACTGACCGCTAAGGGGTATATAGTACCCGGATTGGGTGATGCGGGCGACCTCGCCTACGGTTCAAAAACTCAGAACTAATTGGTTATCAATGTATCATTTACTCTAGCGGAGTGCATAAAACTAACGGAATGATTTAAGCAGCATTTGCCGCGGTTAACTTATCTTTATAGCTATAACACTCTACATTTACCATGATTAAAAAATACCTCCTCGCCCTGGGAGCATTTTTGCTAACCATAACTACTCAGGCGCAAGATCCGCACTTTTCGCAGTTCTTTGCGTCTCCGCTTACACTCAATCCTGCATTTACCGGTAAATTTGACGGTTCCTGGAGGCTTGCGGCAAATCATCGTGACCAATGGCCTTCCATTCCGAAAGCATACGTTACCACCAGCGCTTCTTTCGATATGGGCATACTGAAAAGCAGGATCGCTGAAGGAGATGTGTTCGGTATTGGTATTTCCGGGGTTTCTGATGCCAGCGCCAACAGCCAGTTGAAGCTTAATTACGGTTCGCTTTCACTCTCTTACCATAAAGCTTTAGATGCCGACGGTTACAATACTATCGGGGCAGGTTTCCAGGGCACGTACAGCAGTATGAACCTGGATATTTCTAAACTGACCTTTGAAAGTATGCTTCAGCAAAATGGGTTTACAGGGCAATCCGGTGAAGTACTAAACAATGGTAACAATCAGAACTACCTTGATATGAATGCCGGACTTTTATTTTCCGGGTCTTCCAATGGATATAATAACTACTACCTGGGCGTTTCCATGTATCACATCAACAAACCAAAGGTTAGCTTCAAAGATCAGAACTGGTACCTTACGGGAAGGGTGACGATTCATGGCGGTGGTTCCTTTCCGGTTAATGACGTGATCGGTTTTCATACCTCCTTTATTCACCAAATGCAGAATAAGGCGAGCGAAACAATGCTGGGCGGCGCCTTAAGCTTAAACGCGAGCGGAGATGTGGATGCGCCCACCAATGTTTACCTTGGCTCCTGGATGAGGCTTAACGATGCGATAATACCATACATAGGTCTGGAGTTCGGCGGGCTACGCATTGGTGCGAGTTACGACGTGAACATCAGCAGCCTGAAAGCCGCTACCAACAACCGCGGCGGATCGGAAATTTCCATCATCTACATTAAGAAACCTGCAGAAATGAAGGGCATTCCTTGTCCGAAGTTTTAATAAACCTTCTCATTTGTTATTTGCGGGGGCTTCCGCTTACATACCGGTTGCCTTTTACGTAAAAACGATAAAGGTTTAGTGCATCCTTGCCTGCACTTTCAACCCCTATTCTTTTGCTTACGCCAACTTCCGAACCGGAATAGTGTTTTCCGTTATCGTATATAAACAGTTCTTCGCCCAGCAGGTGCAGTCCCGAGTGTATTTTTTCAATACCAAGCGCTTTGCCAACATTTCCCGGACCTCTCGTTAAGGTGAAATCAGCCACCGTTTTCTTTGTTCGCTGCAACATCACGTCAATGCCCGCAATTGGTTCAACTGCGCGAATAAGGACGGCATCGGGCACATCTTTCTTATTGGTAACTATATTCATCATTCGATGCATTCCATAGCATATATACACATACGATGTTGCGGGATGGCCGTACATATGTTCGTTCTTTTGGGTTCGCCTGCCGCCAAATGCGTGCGAGGCCCTGTCAACTTCGGCCACATAGGCTTCTGTTTCCACGATGATCCCTGAAGTTTTCCGTCCGTTGATATTACTTACCAAAATCTTTCCCAACAACTCGCGGGCTATGAGCACAACATCAGGTCTGTCGTAAAAACTTAACGGAAGCTTTTTCATGATCATGAAATTTACAAATCCCGCGCCTTTCGGCACCATGAGAAAGCAGTAAATTTTGTTTTCCTAACTTTAGCCACTTTTGCTTACTAACATGCTGAAAGAAATCATCATAGCCTTCCAGTCTTATGGTGAAGCCCATCGCTTCATTGTAAAGAACAAGCTATGGAAATGGATAGTGATACCCGGCTTAATTTATACGCTCCTGTTTTTGGCGGGTATATATTTTTTCTGGGTTACGAGCAATACCGCCATTCAGTTCATCTTATTAAAAAGCGGGGTAAAAGGCTGGCTTGATAAAACGAACACCGGTTGGCTGAGTTTTCTTTTCATTTTCGGGCAGATCATGCTGCACCTGGTATTGTTGCTCTTTTACTTTTCTCTCTTTAAATTTTTGTTCCTGATCATAGGGTCCCCGGTTTTTGCATACCTGAGCGAGAAAACAGAAAGTATCATAGAAGAAAAGGATTTCCCGTTTAGTATTAAGCAATTGCTAAAAGACATTGTTAGGGGGGTGAGAATCGCATTGCGAAATATGGTTTGGCAAACCGTGTACCTTCTCAGTATTTTCATATTATCATTAATACCCGTTGCCGGCTGGGTTGCCCCGATGATCGCGCTCTTTGTAGAGTGTTATTATTTCGGCTTCTCCATGTTGGATTACAGCAGCGAAAGAAATAAACTCAGCTATACACAAAGCATCCAGTTCATTGGGCATCATAAAGGGCTTGCCATTGGTAATGGAATGGGATATTACATCATGCATGTGGTTCCGGTAATAGGCTGGCTCTTTGCGCCAAGTTACGCAGTGGTGGCCGCAACGCTAAGCCTGCTGAATGCCAGGAAAAATAAAGTGATATACACATGAGTACGGTGTATCTTGTTCCTTCATTGTTGCATGAAGATGGAGTGCAGGCCATCCCTGCATACCTGCTGGAGTCGGTGAAAAAATGTGAAGTGATCTTTGCCGAGAATGAAAGAACCACCCGTAGATTTCTAAAGAAACTCGACCCTTCAATTGTAATTGACTCATTTGAATGGTTCACGATAGACCCTGAAAAAAATTCCCACCTCTCAGATTTCAGAAAGAAGGTTGGAGAGAGAAAAGACATTGCAATTATCAGCGAGGCGGGTTGCCCGGGCGTTGCGGATCCCGGCCAGGAGATAATTTCCGTTGCACAAAAATTGAATTGTACCATAAGGCCCTTAGTGGGACCGAGTTCCATTTTGCTTGCCCTGATGGCGAGCGGTATGAATGGCCAGCAATTTGAATTTGTTGGTTACCTGCCGATAGCAAACAATGAGCGTGACAAAAGGATCCGGGAGCTCGACGAAGTTGTTCGCAAAACCGGCAGCACTAAAATTTTTATTGAAACGCCGTATAGAAATAATGCACTTTTTGAAAGCCTGCTTACTAACTGTAACGCGCAAACGCTTCTGTGTATTGGTATAAATATCACCGCGCCGAATGAAAAGATAATTACAAAGCCTATATCAGAATGGAAAAAGCAAAAACCGGAACTGCACAAGATGCCGGTTATATTTTTGCTGGGAAAAACAACTTGATTTACGATGTACGATGTACGATGTACGATTGACGATTAGGGTTTAATTTGCGCCACTAAAGTAGTTACCAACTACCAATCGAGACGTTGCGAAGCAAGTCTCGATGCCGACCGAAGCGTCGGCACTACCAACTACCTAATGCGCCACATCCTTCATGTTAAGGATCTTGTCAACTATGTAAGGACTGTAGCCTCTCCATGGAATTGAATTCTTGTACTCTTTGTAATGAAGGTCAAAATATTTGCCGCTGTTAGTCATGAGCACGTTGGCAATGCTGTCATTTTCCACTGAAAACTCAAATTCGTATGATTGGACTGTGCCGGGCGCCCTTGACCTTAATCCAGACTGAATAAGTTTGCCCTCATATGTTTTGAATACGTTTCCTTTCTTAACAAGGTAATTCAGCTCGCCTGATTTAACGCCCTCGCCAAACACATAAAAATATTTCCACCAAACCAATATCCCACCCGCTACAAGTAATATCACAACAAACCAGGTAAGAAATTTGGCGAAGCCGCTTTTGCGCCTTGGGCCCACGGATTGATCATGTACTATCATACTATCGGATGTTAGGATCTGTGTAAAATATAAATGGAATCTCCGGTGAAATTAAGTGGTAAATTGCGGATCACATAACTTTCATTGTATGAACATAGCCATTGTATGCTACCCGACCTTCGGTGGAAGCGGGGTGCTGGCAACTGAACTGGGAAAAGCGCTCGCTGAAAAAGGTCATAATATTCACTTCATCACGTATCAGCAACCGGTTCGCTTAAGCGGCTTCCATGCAAACATTTTCTATCATGAGGTCAGGGTACCAACGTATCCGCTCTTTGATTTCCCCCCGTACGAAACCGCCCTGGCAAGCGCTATGGTGGACGTGGTTTTGAATAACCAGGTTGACCTGCTTCATGTACACTATGCTATTCCTCACGCTTCGGCGGCTTACATGGCTAAAAAAATCCTGGCCAAGCGCAACATAAACATTCCCGTTATTACTACGCTGCATGGCACAGACATTACGCTTGTGGGGCGGGATAAAACATATAGCCCGGTTGTAACTTTTTCCATGGAAGAAAGCGATGTACTGACCGCTGTTTCTGATAACCTTAAGGAAGAAACTTACAAGAACTTTCAAATCAACAAACCAATTGAGGTGATTCATAATTTTGTGGATGTTGCGCGTTTCAACCGAAAACCGGTGGATGCGTTTAAAAAACTTATTGCGCCAAATGGTGAAAAGATAATTGTTCATGCTTCCAATTTCAGAAAAGTAAAGCGTGTAGATGATGTGGTGAAAACCTTTGTGCGCATCAACAAAGCCATGCCTGCAAAACTCCTGCTGATCGGCGACGGGCCTGAACGGCCTTACATCGAATCAATGACGCGCGATTGCGAAAGCTTTGGAGAAATAAAATTTTTAGGGAAACAGGAACAGATGGAAGAAATATTACCGATCTCTGATCTGTTTCTGCTACCCAGCGAATATGAAAGTTTCGGATTGGCCGCTTTGGAAGCAATGGCTGCCGAAGTTCCCGTCATATCCAGCAATGCAGGCGGATTGCCGGAAATTATCATTGATGGTTATTGCGGATACATGAGCCCGATAGGCGATACCGAAAACATGGCCGCAAACGCTGTGAAAATTCTTAGTGATCCAAAAGTACACCAGCAATTCAGAAAGAATGCCTTAGCACAGGCGAGAAAATTTGATATTCATAATATCGTTCCCGCTTATGAAGAAATGTATTTCAAACTAGCCGGCTTACCTTTTCCTTAACCAGCTTTCCGGATCGAAATTGCTTACCTCATTACTCATCAGGAAGTCTATTACACCTACGCCGTCATAATTTGGCGCTACCCGGCCGATAGACTGGCCTGTTGATACCTCCTGGCCCTTACTTACGGAAACACCTGAAAGATTGCTGTAAGTAGTGAAGTAACGCCCGTGCTGGATGATAACAACCTGCATATCGTCTACACTTTGCACTACTGAAACGGTTCCATTGAAAACTGCCTTCACGGTTGATCCGATGTCTGAAGCAATGGTTACCGACGGGTTCACCAGGGTGCTTCCGCTTGGTAAGGTGTTGTTACCATAATGCATCAACACAGTACCGCGATCAACCGGCCAGGGAAGTGACCCTTTGTTTCTTTCAAAACTATTATTGAGTGCGATGTTCCCTTCATTAAGCAATACACTTTCCCCGGGCTTCTTCGCGGGCTTTGTTGGTTTCGGTGCAGGTTTCGCCGGAGTACCCGGAGTGGCCTCTGCAGCCGCTTTAGCTGCAGCAGCTTTTTCGCGTTCCGCCTTAAGTCTAGCTTCGCGCATCGCTTCTTCCTGTGCACGCTTGATAGCCGCGGCAATTGCAGAGTTCACCTTCTTCATCTGCTTTTGCTTTGCAGCGATCTGTTGATTAAGTTGCTTACCCTGTTTCTTCAATTCTGCAAGAATCCTGTCTTTTTCCTTTTGTTCGGAGGCAAGCGTAGACATTTCTTTACTTTGTTCTTTCAGTGTTTCATTTTTCTTCACCTTCGTTCCATTCAGCTCCGCTATTCGTTTCCTTCGCTGCTCCTGTGTGCGCAAAATATTCTCACCCTGCATTTCCCGATAGTTACGGTAGCTTTTCAGGTAAGTGATCCTTTTTATCGCATCATTAAAATCTGAAGCTGAAAATATAAAGTTTAGAAAGTCGTAATTGCTGCGGTTCTTATACGCATACACCATACTTTTAGCATACTCTTGCTTAAGTGTGTCCAGCAACCTGTTGTAGCGGTTAATATCACGTTGAATTGTATAAATGTTGTTATTGAGAACATTCAGGTCTTTGGAGATATTGTCGATCACCTTTCCCTGCAAGTTTACCTTTTTGTTGATAAGCCTCCACTGAAGCAGGCTCTCCCGGGTAGCGGTCTTGTTCTTCTGCAGCATCTTCTCCGTTTGCTCTATTTCTTTCTTCAACTCCTGCCGCTGCTTTTCCAATTGTTCCCTGCTTTGGGGCTGCGCGAAAACGCCGCTAGCCGTAACCGTTAGCAACAGGAAAATTAAAAAGGTTTTTGTCATGGTTGGGAATTAGGTGCAAAGAAAATGATTTCGCCAAAAATAATAGCTTAAACCACTCATTACAAGAAACAATTATTTTCTTGTATAATTTTTAGGAACTGTAAGGGCCACTGATAATTCTTTGTTAAACTCAACCTGCTTATATTTCAGCTTCACGTCAAGCTTCTTTTTCTCGGTAATTGAAATATGCCTGTTGGTTGAAAACATCCGTCCTTCAATGGATTCATACTCGCCATAGGTTATTGATGCGGTGCGGCTCCGGGCCACCTCCACATCATCGAGCTTTGAATGAAGTATCACCTTACTATCTGCCGATACGGTAAGAAGATGTTTAAAGAACTCGCCAACGAAGGTGAGCAGGTACACATCATTAAATTTTCTGAAAGCGGTTGCATTATCAGAGTAATAAACCGGGTTACCGATCAGTATATCCTGAAGGGTTTTGAAATCAAACGGAATGTTCGTGACCTCCTGCAAATAATCTAACGTGCGGTATTGAACTTCCTTGTCCTGCTTGTTCATTAGTATAACCTGGTCTTTTGTGATCAGAACGCGGTAGACCTCAATATTCAAAAAGGTTGCGGAAAGAGAAACCCAGATCGCGCTGTCTTTCACCATTCTAACTACCGCAGTTATATCAGGTTGCTTCACATTATTATCTTCTGCATCAACTTTAATTTTTGCAGAGAAAGTGTTGAACTCGATGTAATTTTTATTAATGTCTTTCAGCGTGTTCTTCAACAGAAAAACAGAGTCGCTTGAAATATCAGATGCAACGGCCGTGTCTCTCGGCGCAATTACCTGCGATATCTGTTTTGTGCTTCGGCAGCCTGTTACAAAGCCGGCAAACAATAAAATTATCCAACCAAAATTCTTCATCATAGTTATTCTCTTCCCGTGTGACCAAAGCCGCCCTCGCCTCTTTTCGTTTCATTCAAATCATCCGCCAAAACCAAATCGGCCTGCATAACCGGGCATATAACCAACTGGGCAATACGGTCATTGTTGTTGATCTCTGCAATTTCTTCTCCAAGATTAACCAACAAAACCTTAAGCTCGCCGCGATAATCACTGTCTATTGTACCGGGTGTATTAAGGCATGTTATTCCGTGCTTTACGGCAAGCCCGCTCCTCGGCCTCACCTGGCCTTCATATCCTTCGGGTATCGCCATGAATAATCCTGTGGGAACAAGCTTTCGCTCCATTGGTTTGAGTTGAACAGCTTCTTCAAGGTTAGCACGCAGATCCATGCCTGCAGAGCCCGGTGTTGCATAACCAGGCAGCGGGTTTCCTGATATGTTTTTTACGGGAATTTTAAGCCTTGCGCTCATTTTCTTTTTTTAACAGAACGGTAGCGTAAGCCACAAGCCCTTCCTCTCTTCCTGCAAACCCCATGGTTTCTGTAGTTGTGGCTTTTATGCTCACCTCATCTTCGTTTACGCCTAACAGTGAGGAAATAACCGATATCATGGCAGGGACATGGGGAGCAATTTTAGGGCGTTCCAAACAAAGTGTTGAATCAAGATTCACCACTTCATATCCTCTTTGCCTGACGAGTTGCATGGTTTCGGCAAGAAGAATTTTACTGTCGATGTTTTTGAAACGGGCGTCAGTATCCGGAAAATGTTTTCCGATATCGCCGAGGCTTAATGCTCCCAGCAGCGCGTCGCATATCGCATGCAACAAAACGTCTGCATCGCTGTGGCCAACCGCTCCCTTGTAATGTGGAATTTTAACGCCCCCGATAAAGAGCTCTCTTCCCTCCTCCAACCTGTGAAAATCAATCCCTGAACCTATTCTGAATGACATAATATTTGTAAATATCTTAAAAAAATCGTGATAAAATAAAAGCGTTCCGGTATATACCGGAACGCTTCCCAAGATTAGTATCGAAATAAATTATTTCATATCGAATGTAAGGCCGAAACGAACAGTGTTTGAAAGAGGATTCCTGTTTGTTCCTGAACCAGAAGGCAACAGGTAAGAAAGGTTAAGACCGATCATATTATATTTTAAACCCGCACCGAGGGTAAAATATTTACGGTTTCCTTTCACAGGGCTTTCGTAGAAATAACCTGCGCGGAACATGAACTGATCTTTGTAGCTGAATTCACCACCAATAGCCACGGTAACTTCTTTCAACTCGCTGTCATCAGAATCACCGAATGATTTGAACCAGCTGCTAACAACGCCCTGATCTCTGTAATCTTTAATACCTGCAGAGTCAGTTGCTGCCGGAGGAGTTGGAACAAGAAGTTTGTTCAGGTCAACCGCAAAGGTTACTTTATTATCTGCGTCAAATGCTTTTGTATAAGATGCACCCAAGCCAAGATTTGCCGGGATGTAGTCTTTTTGATTTGCATCATCGCCGTAAGAAATTTTTGAACCGAGGTTGCTTAGAGTAACGCCCCAGTTGAAGCCGCTACCATCTGATTTCAGTCCGTTGCTGTACAAGTGGAGGTCACCAGCTACAGAGCTTCCTTTTTTAAAGGTGCTTCCGTTGAATGTTCCGCTGGCAAGGTCAGAACTGATATAGCGAAGTGCGATACCCAAACCGATCTTTGAAGACAGTTTTCTTGAGTATCCCGCGTCAATTGCAAACTCACGTGGGCGTTGGCTGCCGAGGTCTTCAGCATTCTGGCCGGTGAATTGAATTGAACCCAGGCTGAAATAACGCAATGAAGCGGTGATAGCCTGTTGGTCATCTAATTTATAATATCCTGCAAGAGAAACAAGGTAAACGTCTTTAAGATCCAGGTCATTCAACCAAGGTGTATACGTTGCGCCGATTTGCATTTTCTTTTCGGAAAAAACGGTTTTACCCAGGTTCCAGTAACCTGAATAAGCGTCTGGAGAAGTTGCAATACCTACATCTCCCATACCGGCACTGCGGGCATCAGGCGAGATTCTTAAGAAAGGAACTGCAGAAGTTACTACTCTAATTTCGTCGGGTTGTGACGTTTGGGCATTTACACCCTGTACTCCTGCCAATAACATAACCAGGGCAGTCAGTTTCAAAGTTGCTTGTTTCATGCGTTTTATTTGTCTTGGTTAGGTAGACTTACCTCTAATAATCTAAAGTTTATTTGGTTATAAGGTTTGTAAAAATAAGCGATTTTTAACAATTCAGCCTTTTTGTGCAATAAAATTGTTAAAAAGACGGTGCTGTTAACCTTCAAAAACGATGCATATTATGCAATTATTGCGCATCCGCCAAAAAATCAGCCCTTCTTACAAAATCAAACTATCTGACAATCAGATTGTAAAATCCGTTGCTTGAGTTTAAAAAAATTCCCGGTTTAAAATTTTCTAAAAATGAAAGGCCGTGGATTGAAATTTGAGTAAAGTGCATATATTCGCAGGGAGTAAATTTTCCCCGAAACAATAATTAAAGAAAACCTTTCGTTAAACCATTTGCTAAACGAATGCACATGCAAACTTTTTTTTCAGGTAAAACCCTGATGTTGGCGGCGGTGGCCGCTATTTCCCTTACTTCCTGCGGGGTGCTGGGTAAGAAAAAAGCCAAATCTGATGTTACCGGCTGGAACTATGATGATAAAAACATGGGAAATTTCCATGTCGCCAAGGTTAAATATCCCAAAGCGGGCCCGGGCCTCGTGTTCGTACAGGGCGGCACCTTCGTAATGGGCGCAAAAGATGAGGACGTAATGGGCGACTGGAACAATATTCCACGCCGTGTTACGATTCCTTCTTTCTTCATTGATGAAACCGAAGTGGCGAATGTGCACTACAGGGAATACCTGTACTGGCTCGAAAATGTTTTCAGCAACGATACTTCAATTTTGAAAAAGACCCTTCCGGATACGCTGGTATGGCGTGAAGAGCTTGCCTATAACGAACCTTATGTGGAATACTATTTCCGGTACCCCTCATACAATTATTATCCGGTTGTGGGTGTAACCTGGCAGCAGGCTCACGATTTCAGCATCTGGAGAACGGACAGGGTTAATGAACTTAACCTGATGAAGAAAGGTTATTTAAAAAAGGATGCGGCAAAGCGTGAAATGAAAGGCGCGGGCGCAGATGGTTCTTTCAATACAGAAACCTACCTGATGAACCCTGAATTGATCCAAAACAGGAGCAAACCGAAAAAATCTAACATTAAAGACGTGAACGGAAAGCCGAGGGCTACCGTGAAAATTGAGGACGGAATTTTAAATATGGGTTACCGCCTTCCTACAGAAGCTGAGTGGGAATATGCAGCTTACGGATTGTTGGATCAAAACCCTCGTCCACGTAAAAAAGAAAGCAAATCCGGTGAAGAGTTGATCTCTAACCAGCAGATCTATTCATGGAGTAAGAACCCCAATGGATTGAGAGATAACCGCCGCGGGAGCTGGCAAGGTAAATTTCTGGCGAACTTTAAAAGAGGAAGCGGTGATAACATGGGTGTTGCGGGTGGTCTGAATGACCGTGCTGCTATTCCGGGCCCGGTTAAAGCTTTTTATCCAAATGCATTCGGCCTGTATAATATGAGTGGTAACGTGAGCGAGTGGGTACAAGACGTTTATCGTCCGATGACTCCTTCTGATGGGCAGGATTTCAACTATTTCCGTGGTAACAAATTTCAGAAGTACTATAAGAACAGCAGCGGTGAATATGAAAGAGACAGCATGGGCCGCCTGAAGAAAACGGATATTGATGATGAGGAAGTGAAGAACCGCAGCAACTACCAGCGTAATAATGTGATCAATTACCTGGACGGTGACTCGGCAAGTAACGCTTATTACGGATATGGTACCACTTCTTTAATCAGCGATAAATCGCGCGTAGTAAAAGGCGGTAGCTGGAACGACAGGGCTTACTGGCTATCTCCGGGAACAAGGCGTTTTATGGATGAAGACCAGGGTGCAAGCACCATCGGTTTCCGTTGCGCACAAACCTATCTTGGTCCGCCGGAAGGCCCGGGTTTCAAATCGGGTAACCTTTTTGGAAAGCGTAAACAAAACAAGAGAAAGAATTAATTCTAACTTTTTATATGCAACTGCCCCCGGAACTTCCCGGGGGTTTTTGTTTCTCAAACTTATCCATCCTTATTTTTGAACCATGGATATCCAAACTTTGTATGCGCTGTATTTAAAACATCCCTCTGTATCCACTGATACGCGCAGTATAACACCCGGCAGCCTGTTCTTTGCATTAAAAGGTGATACCTATAACGGTAATGCATACACGAAAAACGCGTTTGTAGCGGGTGCGGCTTTTTGCATTGTTGATGAGATACACGGCATCAACGATGAGAAAGTTATTAAGGTTGACAATGTGCTTGAAACTCTTCAGCAACTGGCGCTTCACCACCGTATGCAGTTCGGGATTCCATTTATTGCGATAACAGGCACAAACGGAAAAACCACCACCAAGGAGCTGGTTCACGCCGTACTCTCCTCAACCTATGTTACCTACACTACGCAAGGAAACTTCAATAACCACATCGGAATTCCGCTTACGCTTCTTAAAATAAAAGCAGATGCAGAAATGGCGGTGATAGAAATGGGCGCAAACCACATTGGTGAAATAGCGTCTTATTGTGAAATCGTTCGCCCAAATTTCGGGTTGATCA
This sequence comes from Bacteroidota bacterium, assembly GCA_023422565.1. Taxonomy (GTDB): domain Bacteria; phylum Bacteroidota; class Bacteroidia; order Chitinophagales; family Chitinophagaceae; genus Ferruginibacter. The sequence goes on from JAFAGR010000062.1 coordinate 23,659, forward strand.
CCAATTGCGGGAAAGCGCATCTTGAAGGATTTGGCAGCGAGGAAGGAGTACGTAAGGGCAAGGGAGAATTGTTTGATTACCTGCGGCAGCATGGGGGTACCGCTTTCGTTAATAGCAACCTCTCCTATCTAAAAGAAATGAGCGAAGGAATTTTGAAAAGGGAATTTTATGGAAACAGTTCCACCGTTATTACAGAAGAGGGTGGTGAACGATTGATGCTAAAATTAAATGATGGGACTATAATACATACGCAGCTTGCGGGTACTTACAACCATCCTAATGTTGAAGCCGCATTGGCCATCGGAGAATTTTTTAAAATTACTGCTGCAGTAATCAGGAAAGCGCTTGAAGAATATGTGCCTTCTAACAACCGTTCGCAATTAACTGAGTGGAAAAACAATAAGGTTATACTTGATGCATATAATGCAAACCCTTCAAGCATGGCTGCTGCAATCAAGAATTTTGCAGCGCTCAATTCCGGCAGAAAGATCCTGATTTTAGGCGGAATGAAAGAAATGGGAAATGAAAGCGAGGCGGAACATCGCGCCCTCATAGACCTCATCGCGCAATACGAATGGGAAGAAGTAATACTTGTGGGCGATGAATTTTCCGCTGTTCCCGAAAAATATCTTCACTTCACCAACAGCGAAGGCGCAAAGCAATGGCTTACGGACAACCCGGTTTCAGGAGCGCATATACTTTTGAAAGGTTCCAGAGGATTGAGGATGGAGAAGGTTTTGAAATAGTTCGTAGTTTGTAGTTTGAACTTTATTAGTAAGGAAAAAGCTGCATTACAAAAAACCTTAACTATCACCTACGAACTCGAAACTATTAACTAAAATTGCGGAGACGGCGAGATTCGAACTCGCGATACAGTTTCCCGTATACACACTTTCCAGGCGTGCTCCTTCAGCCACTCGGACACGTCTCCGTTAATAAGGCTGGCAAAGTTAGTACAATATAAATTTCCCAAAACAAAAACATCGCGGGAGCCGGCGGTTTTTTATTTTTGCAACATGGCTTTAGAGGTATGTTCCCTTAACTCCGGCAGTAACGGAAATTGCTACTATATAGGCAATAGCACGGAAGCCATTTTAGTAGATGCCGGCTTAAGTTGCCGTGAAACGGAGCGAAGGATGTTGTTAAGGAACCTTGATATCAAAAAGGTAAAGGCAATTCTTATTTCCCATGAACATACTGATCATATAAAAGGAATTGAAAAGCTATCCACGAGATACAGGATACCGGTTTACCTCACCCCAAAAACACTTCAATACAGCAAGCTGCAACTGCCCTCTGATTTAGTACAATCCTTTTCTCATGGCGAGAGTTACGGGATAGGATCTTTCACCATTACGCCTTTTAAAAAATTGCATGATGCAATTGACCCGCACAGTTTTTTAGTGAGTTGTTATGATTTGACGGTCGGCGTATTTACAGACATCGGTAAATGTTGCGAAGAAGTGAAAATGCATTTTTCAAAATGCCATGCGGTATTTCTTGAATCGAATTACGATGATAACATGCTGCATAACGGAACTTATCCGTATTACCTGAAGAAACGCATCAGCGGCGGCTTTGGGCACCTCTCAAACGATGAAGCGCTTGATCTGTTCACCCGGTACCGCAGCCCTTATCTCAGCCATGTTTTTCTTTCGCACCTGAGCCGTGAAAATAATTGTCCTGATATGGCCTTGCAGACTTTTCTACCTCATTCAAAAAAAATCCGCATAGTGGTGGCGTCGCGCGAAATGCCCTCAGACGTATTCAACATTTTGCCCAATAATGGAATTTCTTCCACGAATAAATCAATGGTGACGTACAAACAGCTTTCGATGTTCGACTGTTAATTTTTTCGCATACCCGTAACCGTTAGCGATCCAATTCACTTTTATACAACCGTTTTGATTTTCCTGGTGCATAATTCACATCATCCCTGCCGGGTGTTGGCATCATCATTGTATTTTCTGAGGAAAAAATGATTATGAATAATAAACTATTAATTGGCGCCGCCGTAGCCGGCCTCGCCGCGATGTTCATTAAAAAGAGAAGGGAAGCAAAAAGAAATCCCGCTGCAGCAGGAACCGGATATGCCAGAGGGCATAATACCTTTAAAAAAGACCGGCACCGTACAGACATTTTCTCGCAGGCTAAGTCTGCAGGACCCGGAGCAGGCACATGGGATGCAGCACCGGAGCCTGCTAAATAAGCTTTCCGAAAATATTTGTGGCATTCAGGGTGGTGACCCGGTCTATTTCATCAGCAGATGTTGAATAAATTGAGGCGAGTTTCTCCGCTACCAGTGGCAAGAAACTACTTTCGTTTCTTTTGCCCCGATGTGGCACCGGGCTTAAGTAAGGCGCATCAGTTTCGAGCACCAGGTTGCTCAACCCAACCCCGGCAAGTACTTTATCAAGGCCGGAATTCTTATAGGTCACCACCCCGCCAATGCCCAGGTACATACCTAAATTAATTATATCTTCTGCCTCCTGAAGGCTTCCTCCAAAACAGTGGAATATCCCTTTCACTTTTTTTTCTGAAAATTCTTTCAACACTTCTATACATTCTCTCGTAGCATTTCGGGAATGAATGACGATGGGAAGATCATACTTCAGCGCCCACCCGATCTGTCGCCGGAATGCTTCGTACTGGTCATCGATATAGGTTTTATCCCAATAAAAGTCGAGCCCTATTTCACCAATCGCGGAAAAGTTCCGCTTTTCAAGCCATTGCTTCACCACCTCAAGTTCTTCCTCAAAATTTTCTTTAACGTAGCAGGGATGTAAGCCCATCATCGCAGAAAACTTTCCCGGATAAGACTTTTCGAGAGAGATCATTCTTTGATGGTATTCGCTGTTTATCGCAGGAAGAAAAAACTTTGTTACGTGCAACGCATCAGCCCGGGCAATCACCTCGTTGATATCCGCATCAAAATCTTCAAGGTATAAGTGACAATGTGTATCTATCATATAGTTTCAAATTAGCGTCAACCCGCATTTGCATCATCAAAGAAAAAATATATTCTATTTTTTATTGGTGAATGTTGAAAATCATGGTAAATTAGCCCAGTTTTCATAGGGTACGGATTAAAAACGGGCCAGGGTTTCTACCCAGGCCCACTTTTTTTCAGCTAGAGTTTATCGAATTTCCAACCCTTCTCCGAAAGGTATCTCAAAGTTTCCGGTAATGCGTACTTCAGCCTGGGCAAGGCTTTGGCGCTGTCGTGGAAGACCACGATAGAGCCCATTTCCACATTCAACAAAACCTGCTGAAGGCATCTTTCAGGCTTTAAAGATTCATCAAAGTCTCCGCTTAATACCGACCACATTACTGTTTTCAGATCATAAGCCGGTGAGGCAAGCTGTTCGGTAAGAAAGGGAGTAATGCGGCCATACGGCGGCCTGAACAGTTTGCTGTCAATCACCTCCTTTGCCTTCATTACATTGTGCAGATAGTCTGCATCTTTAACCTTCCACGCATTCAGATGATTAAAGGTGTGGTTTCCGACAGCATGGCCCTCATTCAGAATGGATGCATAAATATTGGGCTCATCCACTACGTTCTTCCCTATGCAGAAAAAGGTAGCCTTTGCATTATATTTTCTCAGCTCCTCCAATACAAATGGCGTTGCTTCCGGGTGCGGACCATCGTCGAAGGTCAGGTAACAAATTTTTTCATCAGTGTTCACCTGCCATAGCGGATCTTTAAGAAGAAACCTCATCCATGCAGGACTTTTTACCAGGTAAAACATCTTTTTAAAAAATATATTTTTTCCATGATTAAACCTTTTACCTTTTTTCCAATCTTAGGTTAACAAAAAAAATTCATAAAGTATGAAACTGAAACTCCTTTCTGTCATTCTTCCACTTGCAATAATAGCCATTCTTCCGGGCTGCAAGAAAGATGACACTACTTCCACGCCTGATACGGAGGTAGAAACAACTTTTGAATTGTCGCGAAACGAGGCCCTTGCAGACAATTTTACGGAAGATGCCTACGATCTGTTTAACGAAGCCGTGGCAGATCACGACCTCATGGGAGCCCGCGTGGCGGGTGTGGCTGAAACAATGAACAACTTAAGCTGCGCCACTGTTACTGTTACCCCACTTCAGGGCTTTCCAAAAACTATCGTAATTGATTTTGGAACCGGTTGTACTTCACCAAACGGAATTGTAAGAAGTGGAAAGATCAATGTGGTGCTTTCCGATTCTTTAAGAATACCGGGAACTACATCTGTAATGACATTTGACAATTACTTCGTAAACGGATTTAAAAAAGAAGGAACCGTTACCTGGACCAACACAAGCAATGCTACCCGGAGAAGCTGGTCGCGGGTGGTTACCAACGGTAAGATCACCGTACCCGGTGGGGACTTCTGGCTTCATAGCGGAACCAAAAATGTAGTGCATATCGCCGGAGCACATACTCCCAGAGTTCTTAATGATGATGAATTTTCTATTACCGGAGGAAGCACGGTTACCAACTCTGCAGGATTAACCCGAACAAGCACCATCCAAAACCCTCTTCACAAAAGAGTTATATGTGCTAACATAGATAGAGGCACCGTTAGAACCGATGGGCCAAACCATTACGCCATCCTCGATTTCGGAAACGGAGCATGCGACAGGGAAGCTACCATATCTATAAATGGCAATCCGCCACGTATCATTCTGCTAAGACCATAAAGTATCTACGGAATATGGAAAAGCCCTGTTATTGCAGGGCTTTTTTATTGGTTTACACCCAAATCCTATCTTTGCCGCAATGGAAAAATCGGGAAAAGTTCGTGTACGCTTCGCGCCCAGCCCCACGGGAGGTTTGCATCTGGGCGGGGTTAGAACCGTGCTATACAATTATCTCTTCGCCAAAAAACATCGAGGTACGTTCGTATTGCGAATTGAAGACACAGACCAAAGCAGGTATGTGGAAGGTGCAGAGCAATATATTTATGATTGCCTGAACTGGTGCGGGCTTGAGCCCGATGAAAGTCCGCTGCATGGTGGAAATTTCGGCCCTTACCGCCAGAGTGAAAGAAAGGAAATTTACCGCGATTATGCGTTACAGTTAGTTAATGCCGGCCATGCATACTATGCCTTTGATACTCCTGAGGAACTGGAGGCTATGAGGGAAAAATTAAAAGCAGCGAACAGCCACAGCCTTCAGTACGACCATCACAGCCGGATGAACATGCGTAATTCCTTGAGTTTACCCGAAGAAGAAACAATTCAGTTACTGGAAGATGGCACGCCCTATGTGATTCGCATCAAGATAGCACCCGGTGAAACTGTAAAGTTTACTGACCTTATAAGAGGAGACATTAATTTCGACACCACTGTGGTGGATGATAAAGTATTGCTGAAAGCTGACGGAATGCCTACCTACCACCTGGCCGTGGTGGTTGACGATCACCTTATGCAGATCACGCATGCCTTTCGCGGTGAAGAATGGATGCCAAGCGCACCGGTGCATATACTTTTATGGCAGTATCTTTTTGGGCTTGATAAAATGCCTTCATGGGCGCACCTGCCGCTCATTTTAAAACCTGACGGTAATGGAAAACTCAGCAAGAGAGATGGCGACAGGCTGGGTTTTCCCGTTTATGCCATGAACTGGGCAGACCCCGTAACAAAGGAGGTAACCAAAGGCTTCAGAGAACAGGGTTTCCTTCCGGAAGCTTTCCTCAACCTGCTTTCCCTTTTGGGATGGAATGATGGAACGGGGAAAGAGATCTTTACGATTGAAGAGTTGAGTGAAGCTTTTTCTCTTGATCGCGTTCATGTTTCAGGGGCGAAATTTGATTTTGAAAAAGCGAAATGGTTCAACCATGAATGGATAAAGAGGCTGCCTGCTTCGCATTATGCTGAAGAAGTGAAAGCGGTACTTACCGGTGCGGGTATTCATGCAGAGATGGATAAACTTTTGCCGGTGATGGAACTCGTAAAAGACCGTTGCACGCTCCTCAATGATTTTGCGGAGCACGCAGGATATTTTTTCAAAACTCCCGCCGCGTGGGACGAAGCTTCTGTTATGCCCAAATGGAATGAGGCAAAGGCAGGCTTTTTCAATGCACTTGCGGAGGCCTTTAGTTCCTTAGAGAGCTGGTCATTTAATTCCATCGAAGAAACTTTTAAACAACTTGCAGATTCACATTCCATAAAGGTGGGTGAATTGCAGATGCTCTGGCGGATCTTTCTCGTTGGTCAAAAGGCCGGCCCTGCGGTATTTGCAATTGCGGAACTTTTAGGAAAAGAGGAAACAGTTAACCGCACACTAAATGGAAGGACGCACTTCTCGTCTAAATAAATACATTTCTAATTTTAATAAGTAGAATGAACAGACCTATTAGAGTACTTGTAGCAAAGGTGGGGCTTGACGGGCACGACAGGGGTGCAAAGGTAATAGCCACTGCCCTGCGTGATGCGGGCATGGAAGTAATATATACAGGCCTTAGGCAAACTCCTGAAATGGTGATTAATGCCGCACTTCAGGAAGATGTGGATGCGATTGGCGTAAGCATTTTGAGTGGAGCCCACATGACCGTGTTTCCGAAACTGCAGGAACTGATGCAGCAAAAAGAAATGAATGATGTATTGCTGACCGGAGGAGGAATTATTCCGGAGGATGACATCAGGGAACTAAACAAAAAAGGCGTGGGCAAACTCTTTGCACCCGGAACAACAACTTCTGAAATAGCGGAATACATCCGCGAATGGGTTTCAAAGAACAGGAATTTTTAAAACAAACCAATCATTATTACTTCAACAATTATCATTCTATCATGACCTATTCAACCCTGATTTTTGAAATAAGCGAACGCATTTGTACGATCACTATAAACCGTGCTGACAAATTGAATGCGCTCAATAAAGAAGTATTCAATGATCTTGAAAAAGCATTTCAGGAAATTGAAAGGAATGAGGAGATAAGATCGGTTATAATAACCGGCTCCGGTGAAAAAGCTTTTGTTGCGGGTGCGGACATTGCAGAGTTTTCAACATATTCCGTAGAAGAAGCACGTAAACTTTCCGCGCGGGGCCAGGCCATATTCTTTCAAATCGAAAACTGTACAAAACCAGTGGTTGCCGCTGTAAATGGCTTTGCGCTTGGCGGCGGATGCGAACTGGCCATGGCCTGCCATTTCAGAGTGTGCAGCGAGAATGCAAAGTTTGGCCAACCGGAAGTTAATCTTGGATTGATACCGGGTTATGGTGGAACGCAACGGCTTACTCAACTGGTGGGGAAAGGCAAGAGCATGGAATTGCATATGACAGGCCAAATAATGGACAGCGCCGAAGCCCTTAAAACCGGATTGGTAAATTATGTAACTCCTTCAGGAGACCTTCTTGCTAAAGTGCGGGAACTTTTGGCCGTGATAAACACTAAGGCTCCTTTTGCCGTGAGTAAGGTAATAAACACGATAAACACCGCAGTAAATGGCGAAGGCGTAAAAGGTTTCGAAAAAGAGGTAAATGCCTTTGCAGAATGTTTCGGAACGGAAGACATGAAAGAAGGCACCTCCGCCTTTATGGAAAAGAGAAAACCCGTTTTTTCCGGAAAGTAACGGGTAGGCATAAACGAAGATTAATAGAGGTCGATCACTTTCACAAATCTTCCGGAATAGTAACTATTGAGCGCGGTAATTGTTACGCCCCAGGCCTTACCGGAGGTTGAATGAATGAACCGCAGGGAGTCAGAATTTTCTACCACAATTCCCATGTGGCCAACGGTCCGGTCTGTGCTGTCGGTTCCCGTAAAAAGTATAAGGTCGCCCTGCTTTGCATCAGCTTTGCTTACCTCCCGGCCAAGATTGGTAAAGTCTACCGAACTTCTCGGAACAACCTCACCAAAATTGGCGTATACATAGGTAATAAAACCCGAACAATCAAAACCTTCATTCGGGTTTGAGGAAGCATACTTATAAGGAATGCCTGTGAGGCTTTTCGCGAAGCGAACTACCTCTCCCCTGTCTGCCGTGAGTTTGTATAATTGCCCTGATGTTGATCTGGCGGAAGCCCGGGCCGCGGGTTCAGAGACTGAATCAATTGTGGCCTCAGCACGGGTTACCGTATCAGCCCTGCTGATCTCCACTTTCCTATTCTCCAACTTACTATTATTACAACCTGCCAGTAAGGTCAGTAACACCACAACTCTTATCATTCCCATGCTTTTTTGCTCAACCTAATTCAAACAGGAAGCCAAATTTAGTTTAACACATATCTTTGCAACTCATTTGAAAAAACCATCAGGCCATGACTAATTACAGGATAGAAAAAGACACTATGGGTGAAGTGAAAGTGCCCATCGACGCATATTATGGCGCCCAAACACAGCGTAGTATTGATAATTTCAAAATTGCGCAAGACATTAATAAGATGCCAAAGGAAATTATCAGGGCCTTTGCCATGTTAAAAAAAGGCGCCGCACTTACAAATTATGAAGCCGGTGTATTGCCAAAAGAAAAGTGCGACCTGATAGGAAAAGTTTGCGATGAAATTCTCGGAGGAAAACTTGATGACTATTTTCCCTTAGTGATCTGGCAAACGGGAAGCGGAACTCAAAGCAACATGAACGTAAATGAAGTGATCGCATATCGCGGCCATGTTCTTCAGGGCGGCAAACTTGAGGACAAGGAAAAATTCCTTCATCCTAATGATGACGTAAATAAATCTCAATCAAGCAATGACACATTTCCCACGGCGATGCACATTGCAGCGTATAAAATTCTTGTTGACATAACTATTCCCGGTGTTGAAAAATTGAGGGATACCCTGAATAAAAAGAGCAAAGCTTTCATGAATGTGGTGAAGATCGGGCGCACACATTTAATGGATGCCACTCCGCTTACGCTCGGCCAGGAATTCAGCGGATATGTGTCTCAGTTGAACCATGGTTTAAAAGCGCTTAAAAATACACTGCCACATCTTTCCGAGCTCGCGCTTGGCGGCACCGCGGTTGGCACCGGAATAAACACCCCTGAAGGATACGCTGAGAAAGTGGCGGCTCATATTGCATCCATTTCCGGATTACCATTTGTAACTGCTGAAAATAAATTTGAATCTCTCGCAGCGCATGATGCGATCGTTGAAACCCATGGCGCGTTGAAAATGCTTGCTGTAAGCCTGATGAAGATCGCCAATGATATCCGCCTGCTGGCAAGCGGCCCGCGAAGTGGAATCGGGGAATTGTTTATCCCGGACAATGAGCCGGGCTCCTCAATTATGCCCGGCAAGGTGAACCCGACGCAGTGTGAAGCATTGACCATGATAGCTGCCCAGGTAATGGGGAATGATGTGGCCATAACGGTTGGTGGCAGCAATGGCCATTTTGAATTGAATGTTTTTAAACCGGTGATGATCGCAAACTTCCTGCATAGTGCAAGGCTTATCGGAGACGGATGTGTCTCTTTTAATGACAAATGTGCGGAAGGCATTGAGCCGCTTGAGAACAATATCAAAAAGCATGTTGATAATTCATTAATGCTCGTTACAGCACTAAATACAAAGATCGGTTATTACAAAGCTGCGGAGATCGCGCAAAAAGCACATAAGGAAAATACAACCCTGAAAGAAATGGCTGTGAAGTTGGGCTATGTAACTCCGGAAGAATTTGATCAATGGGTGATTCCGGCCAACATGGTGGGGAAACTGAGTTAAATAAATTGCCTAAAAAAAATCCCGGAAATTTCTTTCCGGGATTTTTTTTGATGTGAAACCACCTGCGATTAAGGAAATCATCTCAGTACTACTTTGTCAGTAAGAACAAGCACATCCCTCCCATTGAATATCTTCAGGGAATAAATTCCGCTTTGAAACCTGCTCACATCGATCCTGAACTTGTCAACATTGCTGCTTCCATCCACAACGATCTTCCCCAGTGCATCATAGAGCGTATACCGTATCGGTTTTGAAACATTTCTTTTTGATTCAACATTTAAAACATGCGAGGCAGGGTTAGGATATATTCTGAAATCTACATTTCGTGAAGTGCCGTTTTGTTGCTCATCTTCAAGGGCCAGTAACGCGCCGGTATACACATACTCCAGTACAGAGCCGCGATTGGTGATACCGCCATCTGTTCCGGCAGACGGACCTGAAGTACCGCCCACGCTATCGGTCAGCAAATAAAAGGTGACACCATCATTCGCAATCACAATGTCACGGTAACGGTTAAGCGCAGTTTCCTTAAAGTACCTGATCACGGAATCACTTACCGACAAAGACCCATCCTTTGTGGCATTGAGTTTCAGGCGGTATACCGCACTCGACTTCAGTGTACTAATGAGCAGGGAATTTTCCCATCCCGGAATTTTATTAGAGAATGGATAAACCACTATACTGCTGGGTGCCAGCGTGGGATTATTCAACCAATTGCAAAAAGTTCCGCCCGGAGGAGTTGCAGGATAGAGATCAAAGATCGGATTTGTATGAGAAGCAAAAGGAAATGTACTTTCTGAAAGCCCGAGTGTTGTTTGAGTTGAGCTGCATTCACCGGGATATGATGAACATCCCGCGTTATTGCTCCATTGATAATATTTATACCAGACATTATCCCGCTTACCCGCCACACGCGGCCAGCCATAGTTCTTACCGCCTTCAATAATATTCACTTCATCATTTGATGCAGGGCCCTGTTCTGATGAATAAAGTTTTCCGTTTGGAACTACACGGTTACTATCATCGCGCTCAAAGGCGAGGCCTTGCGGATTTCGGTGGCCAATAGACCAAACATGTGACCGGCCGATGCCGCCAAAATCAGGGTTATCAGCCGGAATACTACCATCCAGATTTATACGGAGGATTTTTCCGTTATAGCGGATCTTATTGCCAATCGCTATCTGCGCATATGTAGGAATGTATTGTGATTGGATCGAGTCGCAGGTATTCCCAAACTGGTTGGCGCCGCGGTCTCCGCAGGAGTAAATCAATTTGTAGTCAGGTGCCGCCTTCGTACCGAAATTGCCTATTACAAGTTTCCCTCCGTTGTGATCATCACTTCCCGGAATTCCTCTTACAAGTGTTACTTCACCGGTAAGTGAAGGAACGGAACGGTTATAAGTGTAGCGAACGATCTTCACACGACGGTGGCCGGATGAATCGTATGTATAGGCCAGGTAAACAAAGTTGTTGCCTGCTGTAAAAAGGTCCGGATGAAGGGCGATCCCAAACATGCCATCTTGCTTTATACCACCGCCCGAAGTGGTAAATCTCACCAAAGACCTGATATTAAGAAGTTCGGTTTTCCCTCCATTACTGCGGTTCATTCTGGTAACGAAGCCACGCCGTTCAGTGATCCACAATGAATCATCGGGGCCAAGCACCATTGCAAAAGGATGCCTGAACCTCCCCGCGGCCGTGCTCGCATTTACCTGCCGTTTTGCAGAAAAAGTTTCCTGGCCCTGCGCAATTGCGGCTGCCGTCAAAAAGCCAGCAACAAAAAATAGTTTCATAAAAGGGTTTATTCGGATCTCCCGGCGCTCACTTCATTCAAAAGATTGTGAAGTTTCCGCAGTTTGTAACGAAAAAGATTTCGGTGAAGTATGCAGACCGTTCAAAAAAACTTTTACTTCCTGAAATGCAACGCAATATTATCAGAATCATAGCGTTTATTCTACAAAGCCCCCGTGGCTCCTCCGTACTACTACCTTAAAACTATGCACATGAGAAAGTTGAATACTTTGTGTATTTGCTTCCTGATACTTGCGAATATTATTTCGCTCGCCGCTTTCTCTCAAACCAGGCGGGTGGATGTGGCAAAAAGTATAGTAAACATCACTGACCTGAACGGCGGGGGCACATTTAACCCCGGAGATATACTGGAAATTCGTGTAACCATTGCCGTTATGCCGCAGTCCGGCACGAGAACCATCATCGACCGTGTTTCGGTAAGCGATGTTGTTCCTGCAAATACCACCTACATAAATGGCTCAATGCGCGTTACCACCAATGAAGGTATTACGTATAAAGGCCCATTTACTGAAGCAAATGATGCCGACGCGGGAACAAAAAGTGGAAATAATATTTTAATAAACCTGGGAAGGCATGCAACCGGAACAACAGGCGGGCGTATCCGTTCAGACTCCAGCAAGCCGAGTTTGTTCGGATCCTCAAGTATTATGATGGCCTGCTACCGCGTTCGTATCAATCCGGCCACGCCTTACGGAACCGTTATCACGACAGGCGGAAGCATCACCTACAGGATGATCTCGCCCACACCGGTAGTAACCACAACCACAAACTTTCCTACCTATCGAATTCTTTTATTTAATGAAGAAGATGCATGCTCCAACGGAATGTCTGTAAGCGCTGCTTCAGATTTCCAGGGAACATTCGGAAGCGGGGCAACCCATAACCGTGCGGCTCCCCTTGCTTTCACCACTACTTACGTTAAACAGAATCACAGCACCGGCCAACCACAGGATTATAATTACTCTATTGTTAATAATACAAGTGGAACAGGCTCAACAAACCCCATAGTCGGGGTTCCAAATGCAAACCGTGTATTTACTTATTGGGATATAGGCGGAGATCATACCGGAGCTACGAATCAGACGATGGGCAATCCACCGGTTGCACCCGGCACAAATGGAGGTTATATGGTTGTAGTGAATGCAAGCTATAAAACCGACACGGCCTACAGGGAAACGCTTAACAACCTTTGTCCAAACACCTACTACCAGTTCAGTGCGTGGGTGCGAAATATTTGCCCGAGATGCAGTTGCGACAGTATGGGCCGTGGCAGCGGAACAGCAGGATTTATTCCGGCGGCAGGAAATGATTCATCCGGCGTAAAACCAAACATCAGCTTCGAAATTGACGGGAACATTTATTATACCTCCGGTGATATTAATTATACACGAACAACACCGTGGAGAAAATACGGATTCACCTTTCTCACGGGACCCACTCAAACAACTGCCAACTTTCTTATACGGAATAATTCTCCCGGAGGTGGCGGTAACGACTGGGCCTTAGACGATATAATTGTTTCGCATTGCGGTCCGAATTTGTCTATGAACTATGCGCCTATCGCCTTGGGCTGTAGTGCAAATCCATTTGCTGTTTATCTTTCAGACACCGTGCGGTATGCGTTCAACAACAGCTATATCCATTTCAAATGGCAGATAAGCAATGTGGGAGGAACCGTATGGACCGATATGACCGGGCCCGGAACATCGGGCGTGGGCATTCCGACAGTGGTGAATGGTCAGTATCAATATGTAACAAACCTTCCACCCTTCCTTGCCTACCCGGCTGATAGCGGAAAATATTTCAGGGTGTTTGTCGCCACAACAGCTTCAAACCTCGATAACGATTGCGCATACACTGATGGAAGCGTCCGAATGATATCAGTGATAAATTGCGGATTGGTACTAAGCTCAAAATTTCTGAATTTCAACGGACATCTCAATGGACGTATTGCAAGATTAAACTGGAGAGCAGAAGAAGAAAATATTTCTCATTATGAAATTGAAAGCAGCTCCGATGCAGTGCACTTCACGTCCATCGGCCGGTTGGAAGCAGTAAACAGCAGTTTGGCCGGCTATTCCTTTGAAGACCCTGAAAGCCTTTTCAACAAAAAACATTACAGGTTGAAAATGGTAGGCGAAAATAACTTATATAAATACAGTCAAATTGTTACGCTTGGAGCCCCCCTTAACTTTGATATCATTGACCTGGAAAATCCATTCGACCATGATATCAGCATGCAGGTTATTTCGCCTGCTGAAGGCTGGTTCAATTACAACCTTTCAGATAACCAGGGCAAGACGATCCTTACCGGAAAAAAGTTCGTTCAAAAAGGCGTCAATTCTGTTGCTATCCCCGTTCATGTCGGTGTAGCGCAGGGAGTTTACTTTTTTACAGGCGTCTTCGGGCAGGAAAAAGTGAGGAAAAAACTTATCCGCTTAAAACGCTAGTAATCAATGAACTCTCAGCAACTACAGTAATAATACCTTCTTTTTTTTCGTAGAGTTGACATGGAAATGTGCTGTTAAATTCCATCGAACCAAAACGATAATTCCTTAGAAAAAATGCTGTGGAAATGTATTTCCACGCAGGCCGAAATAAAGAAAACCGTCAGCCGTTATAGAAGTATCCAGGCAATTCATCAAACGCATTTTCTAACCGAAAACGTGCCCGATGAAAACACTTCTACATCCGTTGATTGCCTTTGCATTTCTAATGTGCGCTTCTACCGCCGGCAATACGCAGAGCCGGGTTGATGTTGGAAAAAGTTTTGCCAACATCAGCAGACTAAATACCGGCGGAACATTTCAACCGGGAGATACGATTGAAATTCGTGTAACCATTGCCGTGAAGCGAACCACAAGTTCCACCACCATTGACAGCGTGCAGGTATTTGACCAGGTTCCCGCGAAAACGACCTACATCCCCGGATCCATGCGTGTGGCTACCAACCAGGGCATCACTTATAAAGGACCGTTTACAGAAGCGTCTGATGGAGATGCCGGAAGAAACATCGGCGGAAACATCATGATCAACCTGGGCAGATATGCTAACGGAACGCGGGGAGGAAGGATCAGAGCCGATTCAAGCAGGCCAAGCTTCTTTGGCTCACACAGCATTATGATGGCATGCTACCGGGTACGCGTAAACGCTACGGTTCCTTATGGTGATACCATTACGGTTGGTGGAAGTATTCGATACAAAATGGTAAGCCCCGCAGGTGGCTGGACGAACAATGTATTTTCTCCGTACAAAATTCTCCTCTTCCAGCAAAACGGTTTCTGCCCTAACGGTGCATCCGTGAGCGCTGCATCTGATTTCAACGGCACCTTTGGTTCCGGTGCCACTCAGAACCGTGCCGCAGGAATGCTGTTTGGCACCTCATACATCAAACAGAATATTTCAACCGGTCAACCCAACGATTACAACTACGCTATAGTGAACAACAGTAGTGCAAACGGATCAACGAATCCAAATTCCACAATGCCCGAGTCGCCTGCATTAAGAAGAGTGTTTGGCTATTGGGATATTGGCGGTGAC
Source organism: Bacteroidota bacterium (assembly GCA_023422565.1). Classification (GTDB taxonomy): domain Bacteria; phylum Bacteroidota; class Bacteroidia; order Chitinophagales; family Chitinophagaceae; genus Ferruginibacter. The sequence goes on from JAFAGR010000062.1 coordinate 38,664, forward strand.
CATACGGCATCATCCAATCAATCGCAAGGAAACGCGCCGGTAGCCCCAGGTACGAGCGGAGGATACTTTGTACTCGTAAATGCAAGCTATAATACTGACGTGGCGTATAACGAGACACTGACAAACCTTTGTCCCAATACTTATTACGAATTCAGCGCATGGTTCAGAAACCTTTGCCCACGGTGCAGTTGTGACAGCGTCGGCCGGGGTTCGGGCACGGCAGGGTTTATTCCATATCCCGGAAATGATTCCTCCGGCGTGCGGCCAAACCTAAGTTTCGAGGTTGACGGGTTGGCATACTACACCACAGGCGATATAAAATATGACCGGGTAACTCCCTGGAAAAAATTTGGCTTCACCTTTTTAACAAAGCCCGGGCAAACAACCGCAAACTTCGCCATAAGAAATAATTCCCCCGGCGGAGGCGGTAATGACTGGGCGATAGATGATATTACGGTGGCACACTGCGGACCATCCATTACTTCAAACTACAATCCATTTGTACTGGGATGTAATTCCAACCCCTTTGAGGTGCGTTTAACCGATACCGTTAGATCGGTGTACAATAACTACGTCCACTTTAAATGGCAGAGGAGCAATATCGGCGGCACTGTTTGGACTGACATGACGGGACCGGGAACCTCAGGTACAGGCAGCCCCACGCTTGTGAACGGCATGTACCAATATATAACTTCCCTGCCGCCCTTTCTGGCACTGCCTTCAGACAGCGGAAGATATTACCGCGTGATAGTGGCCACTACCGCGGCAAACCTTAGCAGTACGAGCTGCGCCTACAATGATGGCAGCAGTACCATGGTTCGCGTAATAGATTGCGGATCGGTTCTTTCAACCAACCTTCTCCAGTTCAGGGCAAAAAAAATTGAAGGAACGGGAATTTTGAACTGGACAACGCGAAACGAAGATGATTCATTAAACTACCATGTGGAGCGAAGTACTGATGGAAGCACATTCAGCCAAATCGGCCATGTACCGGCTTCAGGAAACATAACAGGCGTATACTCATTCACAGATCCTGTTGCAATTTCTTCTGCCGTCTACTATCGTTTAAAAGCCACACGAAAAGACGGCTTGTTCATTTACAGCAGAATTATATTTATTCCAGAAACACCCGTGTTCAAAGTTCAGCAGGGTGAAAACCCGTTTGGTGATATAATTTCAGCAATGGTTGAAGTGCTGGAGGATGGTGATGTTCAGATAAACATTCTCAGTGCTGATGGCCGGAGGCATCATAGCACCCGGCATACTGTGGAAAAAGGAATTAATGAAATAAAGATCGAAAACAAGGTCGCCTCCGGGATTTACATTGTGGCTATCTCTTATAGAAATGAAACAACACGAATTCGAATGAGGCGAGAATAAATGTTAGGTTTAGGAAACCTGGGAAGCATCATCAACCCTTGCAGCTGTTTCAATGGTTTGATGATCTTCCTTTTTATGGTCTTTAAAAAACTTGTTTTGAAAAACCAGAATTGCGATCACGCCTCCCGTTATCGCAGCATCGGCAATGTTGAAGATCGGGCGAAAAAATTCAAAATCTTCACCTCCCCACACCGGAAACCAGCCGGGGAAAGTTCCCTGAATGAGCGGGAAATACAACATATCCACTACGTTGCCATGAAGAAAGGAAGCGTATCCCTCAGATGAAAATTTCGCAAGCCCGTTATAACCGATATAGTCTCCAAGGGCCGGATCGTACACCATGCCCTTATCGAAGATCAAACCATAAAAACAGGAATCGATCAGGTTGCCCACAGCTCCTGCATATACAAGACCTGCACAGATGATAAAACCCTTGTGCCGTTTCTCCCGAAGTATTTTTGCAAGGTACCACGTACCGAAAGCTACTGCGCCGAGCCGAAAAATTGTGAGGACCATCTTTCCCCATTCTCCGCCAAACTTCCATCCGTAGGCCATTCCCGGGTTTTCTACAAAATACAATTGAAACCATGCGCCAAATACAGGGGTTGAATCATTTAAATGATATGTTGTTTTGATATAGATCTTCAATGCCTGGTCAATGATCAGGATCGCCAGTATCAATATTATAAGATGAGCTTTTTTCATTTTAATTTTTGCTGTGCAAAGATAACCGGCCACGGGCACAAACATTTATTCATTAAAATACACTCTTTTCACTCTTTGAGAAACGCCGGTAAGCATTTCATAGGCAATGGTTCCGGCCCATTCTGCTAACTCTGTTAATGAAGGATGATCGCCAAATACAATTACTGAATCGCCTTCGTGCGCATCAATACCCGAGATATCGATCATCGTCATATCCATACAAACATTGCCGATCACTCTTGCGTACTTTCCATTCACAAGCATTTGGCCTTTTCCGTTTCCGAGCGAACGCGGGTAGCCGTCTGCGTAACCGATCCGAACGGTGGCCACAGTTGTATCAACCGAAATCATACCCGCCCTGTTATAACCTACGCTCTCCCCCGCTCTCACCGTTCTGATCTGGGAGATAGTTGTTTTAAGGGTTGCTACGTGCTGCAGTTTCTTTCGGATGCCTGCATCGTTATCTAATCCATACAGGCCGATGCCCAACCTCACCATGTTTTGCTGAAGGAAAGGATGTCGCAGAATTGCCGATGAATTTGCCAAATGCTTTATTGTACTATACCCAATAGCCTCTTGCAGTTGATTACACATTGTTGAGAATACTCCTGCCTGTTGTTGGGTAAACTCATCTAGTTCTGAATCTTCGCTTCCTGCAAGGTGAGAGAAAATACTCGCCACCTTTAATTCAATTGAGTCTTTTAAGGCCGCTGCCAGGTTGCCCATGTCTGCCGGTTCAAAACCGAGCCTATGCATACCGGTATCCAGCTTGATATGCACAGGGTAAGATTTTATACTACGTGCTTCAAGAAAGGAAATAAAAGCATTCATGATTTTGAAAGAATACAATTCAGGTTCAAGCCCATAGTTTACCAGGTTTTCAAAACCGGCCTCTTCGGTGTTCATAACCATTACGGGTACACGAATTCCGGCTCTTCGCAATTCAACACCTTCGTCTGCATAGGCTACAGCCAGGTAATCTACTCCAGCATTCTCAAGGATATTTGCAATTTCAAAACTTCCTGTGCCGTAACTGAATGCTTTTACCATCGCCATCAATTTAACGCCGGGAGAAAGCCTGTTCATGTAAAACTTCAGGTTATGCCTGATCGCGTTAAGGTCGATTTCAAGAACGGATTCATGCGTCCGGTCTTCGAGGCGGTAGCTGATACGTTCAAATGCGTACCTTCTCGCACCTTTCAACAGAATAGTTTCATTCGCAAACGAGGCAGAAGAAAAATTCTTTAGGAATGCTTCTGTATCTGCAAAAAACTCCGTTTGCGGGATGTTTTCGAAAGCATTACTCCATGAGGAGATAACTTCACCGATGCCGATAAGCCTGCTTATCTGCTTTCGCTGCAACAGCTCTGATACTTTTTCATAAAGATCTTTAGGATCTTGAACCTGCTGCAGAAAGTCGCTTAATATAAGCGTGCGTTTCGCATGTTGTTTTTGCTGGCCAAGATAATCGAGCGCTGTTACGAGAGAATGCATGTCAGAGCTATAACTGTCATTTATAACTGAACAGTTATTGATTCCTTGCTTTAACTCAAGGCGCATTTCCACAGGCCGGAGATGATGAAAGTTCTCCTTTATTTCATCGGGTGAGATATTGAGGCACAGTAAAACCGCACAACATGAAATTGCGTTTTCAATAGAGGCACTGTCGGTAAAAGGAATCTGAAGATCAAACTTTTCGTCTTCCGTACGGCAGGCTATCGAAGTGGCATTTTCCTTACGCGTGATCGCTTCAATCAGCAGGTTAGGCTTTCCGTGTTTTCCCCAACTGAAAGTTTTGAGTGAAGAATTAGCAGGCAACAGAAAATCTTTTACTTGTTCAGATAAAACAAAACTGTCGGAACAAAAAACCAGCATTTCTGAATGAACAAATAGTTTAAGTTTCTCTCTTACTTTTTCTTCCACACTGCTGAAGCCTGCTGCATGCGCATCACCTATTGAAGTAACCACGCCAATAGTAGGCTGTATTACTTTCTGCAGGGCTTCCATCTCTCCAGTCGTGGAAATCCCGGCCTCGAATATGGCGAGGTTATGCGTTTGGGAAAGTTGCCAAACACTAAGAGGGACGCCTACTTGTGAGTTGTAGCTCTTCGGGCTCTTAACAATATTAAAGGAGGTGTGCAAAAGCTGATCAAGCCATTCCTTCACGATCGTTTTTCCGTTACTGCCTGTGATGCCGATCACCGGAAGGCGGAATTTATTTCGATGTGCGATCACCAACAATTGAAGAGATTCAAGTGTATTTTCAACCTGTATAAAATTCCCTTCAGGAAAACGGGGCAGCATATCGAACGAGCTGTCCACGACAAAGCATCTGCATCCTTTCTGATAAACATCTTCTACAAAGCGGTTCGCATTTCTTGCCGCACTGTGAATGGTAAAGAAGACCGTAGATGAAGGTTGCACGAGCTTACGGCTGTCGGTTAGAATTACATCAACTTCCGGATCGGAAACCTGTTGTAAGACTTTCCCGTGGGTAAATGCAACGATATCCGAAAAGGTGTATTCGGCCATTCGGGTCAATTATTCATTTTATTCAGCCGGGCTTCCTGATTGTTTCGATACATCGAATAAAAGATCGAGCCGCTGATGCAGAAAACTATTACAAGTAATGAAACCCAAACCGGAAAATGTATCCAGTGTGCAATTATCATTTTCACGCCTATAAAAAGTAATACGATGGCGATGCCGTGCTGCAGGTATGCAAACTTTTCCGCAGCTCCCCTTAGCAGGAAAAAGAGTGACCGAAGGCCAAGCACCGCGAAAATGTTGGAGGAATAGATCAGCAACTTGTCAGCAGGGTCGGGGATTATGGAAAAGACGGCGGGAATAGAATCGATTGCAAACACGATATCGATGAGGCCAAGCATTATCACCACCATGGACAACTTGGTCAGGTAAGATTTTCCGCCTTTCTTTATTATAAACCTGTTGTTCGGTTCCTCATTTGTTGTTCGCAAGTATTTCGTCATAAGCCGGAATGCCCAATTCTCTTCAGGATTAAACTCATCATCTTCCTTTGCCACAAACATCTTGAAACCTGTGTAAATTAAGAAGGCGCCAAACACATACATGATCCATGAAAACCTTGCCACCAGTTCGCTTCCCAGGGCAATGAAAGCGATTCGGAATACAATCGCCATCAATATGCCCATTAATAATACACGCGAATAGTTCGATGGTTTTACCTTGAAGAAAGTGAATATTATTATGAACACAAAAATGTTATCAATTGACAATGACCATTCCAGCAAATAGGCTGAAATGTATTGTATCGCGTCTTCCTTTCCGTGTTCATACCATATAAAAAAACAGAACCCGCAGGAAAGCGCCACCCAAAAAGTTGTTTGGATGAGAGCGGCCTTTGTAGTGATTATGGAATTCTTTTTACTCAGAAGCCCAAGGTCCAACACGAGGGCAACAAGAATCACTGCACCAAAAATCAGGTAAATTAATTGATCTGACATATTACGCCTTTGCGGAAAATCGCTTTTTCCTTATCCATTGAAAAATAAAACCGAACAAAAGTACCACAAATACAGGCACTGCCAGGTTAAGCAACTGCCATCTCGCTTTCTCTGATTGCACCTTCTTTGTATCTAATAACCTGATAGTATAATCTTTTCCCTTAGCTGCAGAAAGATCATAAGGATCTACCATATAAGACAAGCTGTTTCTCACGAAATCTGCATTGGCAAAAGGAAACTCCCGCTGCGACCCATAGGTGTACGCGTTCATCCCCATCGGAATAGGCTGCCCTTTGGCCACTTCGTTCAATACAATGTCGCCATCAGCTACCACCAACATTTTATTATCCTTTATACTCTGTGGTTGAAAAACGACCTCATATTTCAGAAGAGAATCATTCATTTTTTTTGAAAGCCTGTTGGCATACAATGAGCGGAATTTTCCTTCTAGCAGCACCGCTACCGGAATGTTCGCTTTTCTGAATTTCTCATGTTCCGGTGCGTTCACGTTTTCCTTTCCGCTTATTAGTGCCGGTGTGGCGATCGACCGGGAATTGGGAGAGGTGCTTAGCAATATCGTTTTGCGAATTCCTTCGGCTTCAACCGTATCGATAGAATTTACAAAACGGCCTGAGATAAAACCAAGGCTTTTGTTGATCGCATGATTAGATTTTGATTCAAGTACGGGGAAGTAATTCCAGGGCAGCAATTCAAATTGGCCATTGCCATTTACATCAAATGGAAGATAGTCGCATTGCAGATCCATTACAAGATCAGCGTTTACGCGCGCACCATACCTGAAAAACTGATCATTTAAATTCAGTCCGCGATCATAAGCGATAACTTCATTTTTTATCTGAAGACTGTCCATCTCCGCTTCAAGGCGGTCAATGAACCAAAGCAGTTTTCCGCCCTGCATAACATACTGATCAAGTTTCATTTTCGCTTCATCAGAAAAAGGCTCAGTGGGCTTCACTATCAGCATTGCGGAAATTTCAGGCGGAATAACAGGTTGCGTTTGCAGGTTAAAGGTTACAAGATCATAATCCGACTTGAGCACATTCTCCACCAAATCATATACACGCGCATCCATCGGTTCGCCATGGCCCGTTTCATAACCTATTGTAGGCTTTACCGGCTGCTTAAGTTTGGCTATTGCCTCCGCAAGGTTAAATTCAAGCATTGCCTCCGCGCTGTTCAGTTCCTGGTGAGAGATCAGCGGCGACTTTCCGGTATAAAGAGAAACCGGTAAACTGTTGTTTCCATACCTAACTAACGCATACGGATATACGAACTGCTGTTGCTGTCCTTCTTTCAACTGAGAGGTAAGATTGATCGGGTATAAACCCCAGGCGTCCAGGCTGTCCGCATAAGTTCCTCCACTTTCCGAAAAAGATTCATCCGGAGAAATAAAGTTGTATTGAAGTTTGTTGCCTGCATATTCCCGGAATTCTCTCAGTATATCTTCAGTGGAAGAGGAAAGCTTTTTGAACCCGCTTGGGAAATTGCCTTTCAGAAAAACATCCATATGTACGGGCTCGTTAAGGCCGCGCAAGATTTCCTTTGTTGCAGGAGAAAGTGTAAACCTTTTCTCATTGGTAAGGTCTATTCTTGTATGCCAGCCTGAGCTGAGCCAGTTTACTGCTAGAACGAGGACGAGCAGCATGGGTATCCATAACTTGCCACGGGATATTTTTCTTAAAAATGCCATTAATTCTTCCTGATGTTTTTTTCTGTGATGAGAAGAAATAAAGCGATGAGGCTGATAAAATAAACAAGATCACGGCTATCCGCCACGCCCCTGCTGATGCTTCGGTAATGAAAATCTATCCCCAGCATTTCGAGATAGTAATCCAACCCTCCCCTGAATGCAGGAATATTTCCCAGTGCGCTGAATCCAAAATATAAAATCAGGCATGAGAATGCGCCGAGCAGGAAAGCAACGATCGCGTTTTGAGTAAGGCTGCTGCAGCATAAGCTGATGGCGGCAAATACGGCGCCCAGGAAAAATAATCCTATGTAGCTGCCTGTAATACCGCCTCCATCAATTTCTCCTGACGCGCTTAAACTCTTTATTGTAATTATATATATACCTGTGGGAAGAAGCACGAATAAAAGAATAAGCAGAACTGAAACATATTTACCCCAAACCAATTGCCATGAAGTAAGCGGCCTTGTTTTCAAAAGCTCAAAAGTGCCTGACCTGAATTCATCAGAAAAAATTCTCATGGTTATTGCGGGGAGAAGAAACATTAATACCCATGGGGCGAGTTCGAAAAAACTATTCAGGGTTGCATATCCGAATTCCAGGATACTGCTTTCCTGTAACACAAATAGAAAAATCCCGTTAACTATAAGAAACAGAACGATGGCGATATACCCGCTGAGATTGCTGAAAAACTGGCCTAATTCCTTTTTACAAACACTCCACATGGTTATAAATTGGGTGCAATTTACGGTTTACCGCTTTACGGCAGCCCCGCGCGCATATTGCTTGCAAAAAATTAGCAAACATGCAGCGAAAGGCATTGGCACGGTGTCAATTTAATAACTGATTTCTTCCGACTTACCTTTTTCTATAAAGGTTATGTGTAAATAAATTCATTTTCCCGCGAAGAAAATGATTGGACGTTACCGAAACCAATTGCTTAGCCCCGCTAATGGCGGGGTTTTTCATGCGCAATTACTACTTTTCCATTTCAAAATAAACAATCATGAAGGTTTTATGGATTGTGGCCTTTCTAATTTTTGCCCGTGATTCGGCGGGGCAGGAAACTTTGATCTACTATTCTGATTCAGAGATCCCTGCAGGTTATCATGATGACTATTTCTCAAGCTTCCATCCAAAAAATCTGGCAGAAGACCTTTCCCTGCTGCTGTGTTGCGCAACCGGCAAAAAATTCAGGTCAGCGCCGTTCCGGGGAGAGAAGAAAGGAATTTTTCTGCTGATCGATACTCACTTACGGGATAGCACAAACGAAACGGGGCATGTATCCATTGAAAAAGGTGTTGTTACGATAAGGGCTAAAAATGCAGCGGGATTATCATACGCAATGTACAGTTGGCTGCAAGATCTTGGCTTTCGCTTTTATTTGCCCGGCGATACCTGGATGCAGGTCCCTGACATAAAAGGCCGGTTTCCTGATCTTAGAAAAACTTACCGTCCGCATTTTAAACTTCGTATGTTCAATGCAAGCGGCGGTTCCTTTGCCGTACCCGGACTGGATGATTCCGGCCTGGTGAAAAAAGAATGGAACACCTGGTACCGTCGCAATCGTATGGGGTCAGATTATTTAAGGATCGATGGCCATAAGGGCGAGTTGTTCAATATTGTTCACAAAAAGGACATTGAATCCGACGTGCGTATTCTTGCACCTATAGATGGAAAGAGAAAGTATGAGGTAACAGCGAAACTTGACCCCACTTATGAGAAAGGTATAAACATGTACACTTCATGGCTTGTAAAAGAATTCACCAACCAGCAAGCATTGATACCTATGTATCTTCCTTTCAAAAAATATCAATCTGCAGATATGGGCGACGGTCTGAATTATTGCCACACCCCTGAATGTGCCGACAGATTTGCATCGGTTTCCGATCAATCCTTTTACATTGCAAACAAAGCTGCCAAGCAAATCAGTTCCCGGTTTCCCGAAGCCGGTGTGAGCACGCTGGCCTACACAGAAAGAACAGACACTCCATCATTTAGAATTGAACCGAATGTGCACGTAATGGTAACTCCAGGCGCATTTCAACATGTAAGTATTCCTTCGGAATTGATGCAACGCTGGGCTATAAAACATAATAACATCAGCCAATACGATTTTCTGAACATCGGTGTTTGGCACTTTGATCATCCTTTCTTTGATCTGGAACAATACCACAGTCATCTGGAATGGCTACGTGATTTAAAGGTTGATGGTATCAGTTTTGAAACCTCCCAGTCTTCAATGGCTTCCGGCCTTCCGCAATATCTTCTTTTGCAGTACCTCGCAAATCCTTATGACGATATCAACGCAGAATTTGACCAATGGTGTAAACATCTTTTCGGAAAAGCTTCCGAGCCTGTTAAACATTTATTCAAGAAATGGTTTTTCTCAGAAGCACATCTGAAAACCAGCCTGGAAAAACATTCCTTTTATCCTGATGAACTCGCCGAATTCATTTTTCTCCTGCGTCAGGCTGAAAACACAAAAGGCCTTTCTGATATTGAGAAAGAAAGGCTGTTAGCGTTAAAAGCATATTTAGTTTATCTGTGCGGATTTTATGATCTGTACCAGGAACCCAAATCCGCCAGCAGCAACGCCTCTCACATGAGCGATCTTAAGGCAGAAGCTCTTCTTCATTTTACGTGGGGACTGTATTATCAACGGATCTTTCACAATACGCAATTGAATGATCTGCTTAAGAAAGCGACGAAGAACCCCACCGACTGGGATTTCAGAAAAGGCCCGCTCGTCAAAAAAATCAAACCCATTCGCAGGGAAGAGCTCGAAAAAAGTTTTTCATCTTATGAAGATAAATACCGCATCTTCTATAAGACTCCGATTGTGTTGACAAAAGAAGATTTTGATTACCTGAGCCGCCGCACGGCTGACAGCATCCGGATAAGAACAACTGATGAAAAGGCATTCAAAAGTTTTGCCTATCCAATAAAACTCTACGCCCGGCAGCCCGGCAAAGTGAAAATAAAATACGCGGTTGGAGAAGGAGAAAAAAACAATTCAAATGCTGTAAGCCTTATTGCACTGGAAGAAAAGGGAGGAAAATTGTTGGATAAGGTTTTCATTTATAAAACAGGGAGCGAGGGCATTGTTGAATTTATTATTCCGGCTGCGGGTGATTACACTATTCAGCTTGCACAATTTTATTCCACGCCGGCCACCTGGGTCCTTTATCCGCAAGGCAATCTTTTATTTTTGGAAAAGAAAAGTTTGATACATCATGCAATCAGGCTGACGGATGAAAAGGCCGGTGGTTACGAAAATTTTCAGCTGGCGGTTTGGAATAACAAGCAGCCTTTTAGCTTCCAGCCTGTTTTTGAAAACGTAAAAAATACCGTGTCGATTTATACAGCCGAGGGAAGGGCACTCAGCATTAGTGCGGACAGGCGGAAAAATTACTACACGGTAACAACTACAGATGCACGCGAGCCCTATTCTTTCTACCGAAATGAGGTTTTCCGTTGGCCTGCAGCACTACAAGGTATTCCGCCATATTTTTTCTTTCTTAAACCGGGAAATGCGAAGTGATTCAATAATGAGGTATCTTTATTATGTTAATTCCCCACTATGAAAACCATTTTTGCAGCCCTGCTTTTTATCGGCGCAGTTTCATGCAATGCAGTAAGCGATAAAGGCACTGCCGCTTCTTTAAAAGAACCCTCAGCATTAAAAGATTCTACGGATGTAGCTCCGGTTGAAGTTCAGCATGAGGATACTACCGCTAATCAGAGCCTTACAGTTGACTCCGCCGAGTACCGTGCGTTGAAGATTAAGATCGCAAACGGGGATTCATCCGGAAGGTGGCCGGTGAAGGATCCGGTTCCGCGCAAAGGAGCAATTTTTCCCAAGCACAGGGTTATTGCCTATTATGGAAACCTATATTCAAAACAGATGGGAATTTTGGGAGAGCTTCCCAAAGATTCTATGTTTTCGCGTTTGAAACAGGAAGTTGATCGTTGGCAAAAGTCAGACGAATCTTTTAAAGTGATCCCGGCCCTGCATTATATAGCGGTAACGGCGCAAACAGGAGGCACGAAGAAAAGATTGCGGATGCCTTTTCATCAAATAGACACCATATTAAAATGGTCTGACGAAATTGATGCACTGACCTTCCTTGATATACAGGTGGGATGGAGCACCCTGCAGGAAGAAGTGCCTGCATTGGAAAAATACCTTGCCATGCCCACGGTGCATTTCGGGATAGACCCTGAGTTTTCAATGAAAGATGGCGACCTGCCCGGAAAGAAAATCGGCACGTTCAACTCCGATGATATTAATTATGTGATCGATTACCTCTCATCTATAGTTAAGAAGCATAATCTTCCTCCAAAGATCCTGGTGATACACCGGTTTACCTCAGACATGGTAACCGGATATAAAAACATAAAGCTTACGCCCGAAGTGCAGGTGGTGATTGATATGGATGGTTGGGGAAACAAGGATCTGAAGCGGGCCACATGGCAAAGAAATATTTTTCCTGAACCCGTTCAATTCACAGGTTTTAAGATCTTTTATAAGAATGACCTGAGGAATAAACCGCAGGGATTGTATACGCCTGAAGAGCTAAATAAATTCGTTCCGATGCCTTTATATATACAATATCAATAGGCTAAAAAATTTTTACTGCCTTAAAGGCATAAACCATCGGTAGATAATTTTTCATGTGCCCTATCCTGAATTTTCCGGGTTCAAACTCAATCGTATTTCGGAAGCAGTTGTAAGGTGAGTAATCAAACTCCTGAAAACTTTTCACTTCAATGTTATTATCAAACAGGCAGGTGAGCACTTCCGCAATGCTGTGGTTCCAGGTAATTGTGGTAAGTTCCAGATCTGCATTTCTGTCGGCATAGGTGCCTGATTCTTTTTCGATAATGGGTTTGTCTTTAAAATAGCTGTATTCAACTTCTTTAAAATTGTTATCAAACATCCACACTACGGGATGAAATTCTGCAAAAATCAGTGAGCCCCCGGGTTTCAAAAATCTTGAAATTATTTTTGCCCATTTGTCCAGATCAGGCAACCATCCTATCACTCCATAACTGGTGAATACTATATCAAACTCTTCATTCAGATTATCAGGGAGATCATAAACATCGCAGCAAATAAAATTTGCAGCAAATCCGCATTTTTCGGCAAGGTCTCTTGCGGCCTCTATTGCATTATCGGATAGATCTACACCGGTAACTTTTGCACCAAGCCTTGCCAGCGAGATAGTATCCTGGCCGAAATGGCATTGAAGGTGCAGGATCGATTTGCCTGATACATCGCCCAGTAAATCCAGTTCAATTGAATTCAATGAGGACTTTCCTCCAAGAAATCCTTCCACGTTGTAGAATTCGGATTTAAGGTGTGATGCTGTGCGGTTGTTCCAGGATTGTTTGTTTACGGAGATATATTTTGGCGGATCTTCCATATTGAGGGAGTTTAGAAATCGTGAGGTGTCGGTTCAAAATTATTAAATAATAAATGATTGGTTAAACCTATACACATCGCTGAATCCATCTTCAATAAATTTATTTTTAGTTCAGCATCCCTTTTCACCTCCCGTTCCACCCTTTAGGCCCCATTTAAGTACACTTTTGGGGAATTGACTGGAATTGCCAGATTGAAGAATTTCATCCTCTAAATTATTATGTTATGTTTAGAGGATTAAGTTCAAGAAAATTCTATTCTACTTTCAAGTGCGAAGATGATTGCTGTCAGTACCTGTTCAACATTAAATGGAAGAACGGATTTATATGCAAACGCTGTGCTCATCAGAAAGCCTGGAAAGGAAGAACAGCCTTTCATCTTCGGTGCCGAAATTGTAACTACGATGAATCTGTAACGGCGAATACCGCATTTCACAAAATCAAACTTCCATTGCTTAAAGTTTTTGGATTGACATTTCAGATTGTTACTTTAAAGAAAGGCCGGGCGTCAAACGACCTGAAAAAGGACTTTGTAGTGAATGAGAAGTCAGTTTTATCCTTTCGGAAAACAGTTCAAACCGTGATAGAGTCTATGTTTGGTGATGATGGAGCCATTACCAATGAGACAAACCTGGTAATGGATAGTATCTCTTTAAACGGGAGAAGGAAAGACCTTAACGGTTTCCAACGTATTAATGTAAATCTGAAAGAAATTGAAGATAGTTTGACGAAGACAAAATTGATACACGCTCAGTGCTCGTTACCATATGAAGAAGGAAAAGAGATTAGCCACCTTATTAGCGGGCAATATAAAGATGAGGGAGCAAGCCTTTTAATGTGGCGGATAAAAACATGGTTCACAGGAATCCATCAGCATTGTTCTGTTCCCAGGCTCAAAGGATACCCGGCGGAGTTTTTATTCAAACATACATTTCGTAATGCGGAAGACGTGATATGGCATCTGTTAATTGAACAGTTTATAAAGTTCAATCCGCAAATTCACCGTAATAACGAGGTCTAAATGGTGGATCGTAAGCCTCCCAACCTGTCAATGGTATGGCTGTGTCAAAAAAGGAAAGAATTTGGAAAAGTACGACTGCCTATCTGCAAAACACCGAATATCTAAACCGCAAATGATTCACCGCAACCGCAACTGCGCGTAGCATTGGGATTATTAAAAAAGAAACCCTTACCATTCAACCCATCAGTAAACTCCAGAGTGGTATTTACCAGATATAAAAAGCTCTTCAAATCTGTCACTATCTTAATACCCTTGTCCTCAAACTGATGGTCCCCGGGCTTTACCTCATTGTCAAAATCCATCTTGTAACTCAAACCGCTGCAACCACCTCCCACAACACCTACACGCAAAAAATAAGATGGGTCATTCTCCACACCTTTCTCCTGCATAAGCACTAGTATCTTTTCTTTAGCCTTATCCGTTACGTAAATCCCGTTTTCTGTAGTGGTCATCTTAAATAATTTAAACTCTCTGCAAATTTCAACATTTTTTTGTGAATGGAAACCTAATGTCCTCCCGTTCAATGTGGCATACGCCCCTCCCTGTGTAAATTCCACAACGGACTCTCCTTTCGGACACGCTCAATATAACCCAAAAGCGCTGTAATGGCAAATTCCACTTCCTCCTCGGTTGTAAATCGGCCTAAACTAATGCGAATGGAATTGTTCGCTTCTTCCTTTTCCAAACCCATAGCCTTCAGTACGTGACTGGGCTCGGGCGATGCCGAGGAGCATGCAGACCCCGAACTCAGGGCAATTTCGTTCATCAGATCCTGTATTAAAACTGCAGATTCCACATGCCGTATCATAATATTGAGTACATGCGGAAGGCGATTCTTAATGTCACCATTCACGCTAGTTTCATCATTTCTTAAAAGTGAATTTTCCATTCGATCCCGCAGTGAACGCAGGCGGGAAGATTCATTCTCCATTTCCAGCATACATAATTCGCATGCCATTCCCATTCCCACAATCCCGGGCACATTCAGCGTTCCGCTTCTCATGCCACGCTCATGGCCCCCGCCATCTATTTGGGCAATAAGCCGTACGCGTGGGTCTTTTCTTCTCACATACAAAGCGCCCACACCTTTTGGACCGTACATTTTGTGCGAGGAAAATGCCATAAGATCTATTCCCTCCTCGTTCACTTTTACAGGAATTTTTCCTACGGCCTGTGTGGCATCAGAGAACACAATAGCTCCGTGCCTGCTCGCTAACTCGGCGATCTCTTTCAGAGGATGGATTACGCCTGTTTCATTATTGGCAAACATTACGCTTACCAAAATGGTGGTTGGGCGAAAAGCTTCCTCCAGTTCCAACATATTTATTGCTCCTTCTGCATTTACAGAGAGATAGGTCACCTCTGCCCCCATCGCTTCCAATCTCGCGCAGGTGTCTAACACCGCCTTGTGTTCTGTGCCAACCGTTATGATATGATTGCCCCGTGATCTATACATTTCAAAGGCACCTTTCAGGGCAAGGTTTACAGACTCCGTGGCGCCCGAGGTAAAAACTACCTCCTGTGGTTCGGCGCCAATCAATCGGGCAACCTGATTTCTGGCTTCTTCTACCGCATCCGCAGCCTCGCGGCCAAACAGGTGGCTCCGGCTCGCCGCATTGCCAAAGCGGGTTGTCATGAATGGCATCATCGCATCAAGCACCCGGGGGTCAAGCGGAGTTGTGGCATTGTAATCAAGATAAACGGGTCTTGTAATCATTGATGCTTTTTAAAAAAGAAGTATTCAAATTTACACGCAAAGTGAGCATTTTTGTATCGGGAGATCTTTCCATAACCATAAACAAACTTCATGCATCATATTGAACATATCGGCATTGCGGTGAAAAGCCTGGCCGTTTCTCAACCGCTATTTGAAACTCTTCTCAATACAAATTGCTATAAAACGGAAACCGTAGAGGGAGAGGGTGTAAACACTGCCTTTTTTAAAGTGGGTGAAACAAAAGTTGAATTACTGGAAAGCATACACGAAGAAGGAGTGATAGGAAAATTCATTCAAAACAAAGGCGAGGGCATTCATCATATCGCATTTGCGGTGGAAAATATAAAGGAAGAAATTGCCCGGCTAAAAGCATCGGGTTTTAGAATTCTCAATGAGGAACCAAAGCGGGGGGCCGACAATAAATGGGTCTGTTTCCTGCATCCAAAAGATACCAATAGCGTGTTAGTGGAGTTGTGTGAGGAACGGGAGTGATTTGCAGATGTACAATGTTGGCGATGTGCAAATTTTTAAAATCAACCGCTTCGCAATGTTGCATCTTATTTAATAATCCGCAAATCTGCACACTTGCATATTTAATTTATTCCTCAAATTAAAAAAGGGTTCTCACTCCTCTCCCTGCCCACCGTCGTTGCAGGACCGTGGCCGCTATACACGACAGTTTCGTCGGGAAGCACTAACAATTGAGACTTTATACTTTCAAGAAGTTGCTCATGGTCTCCACCCGGGAGGTCGGTTCTGCCTATGCTGCCTGCAAACAAGGCATCACCGCTTATAACGAAACCTGAAGTAGTTGAATAAAAGCTTAAACTTCCCGGGCTGTGACCGGGTGTGAAAATAATTTCAAGTTCTTCATCCTTAAGTTTTAATTTTTCGCCGGGATTTATAAAAATCAGTTCGCCTGAATAATTATCGAACGGAAGATTATACATCAATCCGCTGGCAGCTGCCATTTCCAACAGTTGTTCTTCCAACGGATGCAAATGCAGAGGAAGCTTCCAGGTTTCCGCCACAAACTTATTCCCAAACACATGATCTAAATGACAATGTGTATTCACCAGCAAAACCGGACTTAATCCATTCTGTTTAATGAATGCAGCCAATGCATCTTTTTCCGCATCATAGTAGCAACCGGGGTCAATTATTGCACATTCGCCGGAGGAATGATATATTATATAGGTGTTTTCCTGAACCGGGTTGAATGTGAATGATTTGATCTGCAACATCGCGGGTGGTTTATTTTTTTAAGGATAAGCGCTAAACAACTAATTTTATTACTCAATCTCCATACAGGTATGCTAAAGGTCTGCAGAATAATCTTAATATTTATTGTATTCTCATTATTTGCTCCTCATATTCACGCGCAGGTAAGTGGGGTGTTGTTTGGCAAAAACAGGCTGCAATTTAAAAAGTTTCGATGGCAATATTACCAGGGCCAGAACTTTAATGTTTATTTCAATGAAGGCGGCCAGGAACTGGCAAAGTTCGTTCTTCAACAAGCGGAAGCAGAACTGCCCCAAATAGAATCAGCGGCGGAATACTCCCTGCAGCGGCGCGCAAATATTATTGTTTACAACAGCTATACTGATTTTCAACAAACAAATATCGGGCTCGAAACCGATATCCTCAGCACCGGCGGCGTTACAAAACTGGTCAACAATAAAATGGCTGTGTACTTTGACGCCAATCATGCTAATCTAAAAAAACAGATCAGGCAGGGCATAGCAAATATCATCACACAAAATGTATTGTTTGGAGACGACATCGGCGAAGTGGCCGGCAATCAAACTTTTCTTGATCTGCCGCAATGGGTTACAGACGGATATGTTTCCTACCTGGGTGAAAACTGGAGTACTGAGCTCGATGACGAAATGAGAAGTGCTATCCTCAGCGGCGACTACCGAAACTTTTCAGATTTCGCATTTTCAAATCCGAATCTCGCCGGCCATGCCTTTTGGTATTACATCGAAGAGAAATACAAAAAAGAAAATGTAACCTATTTTCTTTACCTCGCCCGAATTTATAAAAACCTGAACAAAGCCAGCGTACAGATCACAAAGAAGCGCTTCAAACCGTTGCTTCAGGAGTTCATGGAGGCTACTGAAGATAAATACTATAAAGACCTCGCGCGGAGAAAGGCATATCCCAAAGGAAATTATATTGATGGTTTCGACATCAGCAAGAGATTGAATTACTACCGGTTTAACGTAAACCCTAACCGGAGAAACAATACGTATGTAGTTACACAATTCAAACGTGGGCAGGTAAGGGTTTTGTTGAACGAAGATTTTGAGTTTAGAACCTTGTTGAAATACGGAGTTCGTTTGCAGGAAAATGAAATTCACCCGCATTACCCAATGATGGCCTGGGATCCTAAAGGAACGCGCATTTCGGTGATCTACTCAAAAGAAGGAAGGCTTAAGCTGTTTGTATACGATCTGGTTACAAGGATCAGGCAATACCAGATCGATCTTACAGACCAATTCGATGCAGTGCAGGATGTGAAGTATATGCTGGACAGTCGCACGCTGTTGCTATCCGCCGTAAAAAACGGGCATACGGATATTTATACCCTGAATATTGAAAATGAAAAAGTGCAGCAGATCACAAATGATGTATATGACGATCTTGATGCAACCTTTGTGGCTTTCCCCAATAAAACAGGGATCATTTACGCAAGTAACCGCCCTTCGCCGGATGCAAAGAGTTCCGATACTGTGCTGCCTTCCAACAACCGGTTCAATATTTTCCTCATCACCAATTTTGGCGACAAACCTGAGCTGAACCAGATCACACAACTCTCAAACTTAAAATACGGCAATGCCCGCTTTCCGATGCAGTACAATGAAAATCACTTCACATTTGTGAGTGATGAAAACGGTATCGGAAACCGGTATGCAGGCTTTTTCACAACAAGAAAGGAAGGGCTTGACACGCTCGTGCTGGTTGGTGAAGACATTCTTCGAAACCCTTCCGCGGCTGATGTAGACAGCGCCCTGGTGGCAAACAACAAAACCGATATAGACTCTGTTGCCGTAGTCAGCGTATCGTCCGACTCTGCCTACACATTTCCTTTGACCAATTATCCCAGCAGTCTTGCGGAAACAAGGATCGCTGGCGATAACAATCAGGTAAGCGAAGTAACCCGGCAAAGCGATGAGAAAATTCTCTATAAGCTAAAGATCGACGAAGCCACTCTTCGTAGCCGAAACGTAACCGCGAGGCCTACAGAATACATGCGGAAAGTTATGCCCGAAAGTGAACTTACATCCGTGGCCCCCGCAGTGTCTGCACCTCCTCCACCTGATTCCACAGCCAACGAGGATGTATTTCAAACAGAATTTGAAAAGGATTCGGCTGCCAACGCGGTGCCCTTGATAAATGATATTCCGGAAGAACCGGGAGTGCTGGCTTCGGCTAAGCTTTACCGTTATAAACCCGTTAAGTTCTCTGCAGACTTTGGCTCGCTCGGTTTTAATAATACGGTTCTTGTAAACCGCTACCAGCCTTACTCCGGAGCAAGAGGGCCTGTACGCCTCAATAACAGCACACCGCTGAACGGATTGATCAGGCTCGGCACAATGGAACTTCTTGAAGATGTTAAGATCACCGGCGGCTTTCGGCTCAGCACAAATTTGAAAGACAACGAATGGATGGGCAGTTTCCAATACCTTAAGCGCAGGATAGATTGGGGATTCACCTATTACCGCTCAAGCCGCGGAGAGGGCATCCCGCAATTTGATACTCTTGGAAGATACCTCGGAGATTATCCCGGCAAGTTGTTTACCAATATTTACCAGGCGAACATCTCTTATCCTTTTGATCAAACACGAAGCATACGGATCAGCACCGGAATCCGTTCAGAAAAAACTTCAGTTTCATCGGTTGACGAGGCATCATTGAAAATCCCGAACGAAAGAAAATTGTACCACGTTAGCCGCGGCGAGTTCGTGTACGATAACTCGTTAAACCCTGCATTAAATATCTGGGATGGGTTGCGCTACAAAGTATTTTTCGACTGGAGCCGCCAGGTAAGCAACCTTGGCGGAGCAACCGGCCCCAATACTTTTAATGCCGGCTTTGATGGCAGATATTATTATCCGATCTATCGCAATTTTATTTGGGCAGGGCGCGTGGCCGGTGATTTCAGTTGGGGCAATCAAAAAATGATCTATTACCTCGGCGGAGTGGACGGCTGGCTTATGTTTGGTGACAATCAGAAATTAGATGGAAACGGAAGGCTCATCAAAGAGAAATTCTTCAATACCGCAAATCGCCCCGATCCGGATACTGATTATGCTTTTGAAAGTCTTGCCGTTAATATGCGTGGCTTCATTCAAAACGTGGCTAACGGAAATAACGCGGTGGTTATAAACAGTGAATTCAGGGTTCCCATTATGTCCACGTTCTTCGACCGCCCTGTAAATAACACCTTCCTGAAAAATTTACAGGTAATTCAATTTTTCGATTTTGGTACGGCGTGGAACGGGAAGTACGATGCAATTAAACGCCCTACAATTACTTATGGCGGCAATCCGCTAACGGTTAAAGTTAAAGCAGGCGGTCTGGGCCCATTTGCAGGAGGGTATGGCTTCGGGCTTCGCAGCATGTTGCTCGGCTATTTTATGAAGTTTGATGCAGGTTGGCCGATGGACGGCTTCTTCAGAAGCAAGCCTGTACTCTATCTTTCCATGGGCGTCGATTTTTAATGATGTTGTTTTTTGGGAGACAGTAAGGCTATTTATCAGCGAAGGTTCCTTTCGCACTTTGTAATTCCATCTTACTGTTTTTATTTAACAGGGAAGCTGCCTATGTTCAAGCGAGCTTCCCTGTTTCAGCTTTTTAAAATCACAAAGCCCCTTTCGGTTCCCCATACCAGTTAATTCTTCTGCTGGCATACATCACAATGGCCAGGATAGCAAACAACCCTATGCTTCCGGCAAGCAGCGCCGTATCTTCCAAACGAAGCAGGATGAAGATGAATCCGTAAAGCATAGTAAGCGAGGTAGCAAAAATGGCGGCCGACCGCCAGCTTTTAAAGTGGCCTTTTGCATACCAGGTAACTAAAATGATGGTGGCCGATGCAGCTAACAGGTAGGCATAATCGAAGTTTATAAATTCGCTTATAGATAATAATAAGGTATAAAAAATAACCAGCGCCATTCCAACCAACACATACTGAACAGGGTGAAATGGTTTAGAACTGGTAAGCTCCATAATGAAGAATAAACCAAAGGTCAGCCCGATCACCAGTATCGCGTATTTCACGCTGCGCTCTGTTTTATCATACTGATCGGCAGGCTGAACCATACTCACACCAAAACCTTCCTTGGTAAAATCAAAACTGCCCGAGTTCATAACGGTGGAGAAACCCAAGTTAGCCTGGTTGAAATTCCATTGGGCAGAAAACCCGCTTTTCAAAACTGTGCGGCTTGCAGGAAGATGGTTTCCGTCGAATGAAGGAGCCGCCCACGGAGATTCCAGCTTGAAAGAACTATTGGCTGCAAGTGGAAGAAAGTGAAGTGTTTCGCTTCCTTTCATTTTTAAGTTCATGGAAAACGGAATGCCCGCACGTAATTGCTCCGCCGTGATCTGTAAGGGTGAATAAAGATTGTTGCGATGAAAATCAACTACGGTTTTGCCCGGCCGCAATTTCATCTTCTCGTTGTTCATCATCATCACCACTTCCTGCTCGATTCCCTTAAAATCATTAAGCCCGAAACATACTTTGGCACTTGAGAAATCCACCCGGCTTACATCAATGTCATCCGGCCATTCAGGTTGAAAGGTTCCTTTAAAATTCAGATCAGCGCGGTAAAGCAAGATCTCATAAATTGAGCGCGACCTTTTCTCCGGAAATACTTTCCCTGAAGCATCAAGAGATTGCGGCAACAATATAAGCGGCCTGGTTACTATAACCGCTTTCCCATCTGCGTTCACCGAAGGTTCCGAATAATTCACCACCAAAAAGGGCGGCGCGATCGTTTGCTCCGAGGCCCACTTCGCACTTACTTCCTTCACCACTTCTTTTCGGCGCGCCTCGCGCTCCGTTATAAGTTCCGCCACAAAAATAGTCGGGATGAGCATGAGGAGAATGAGTCCTCCCGCTATTAAACCTTTAAAAAAGATCCGGTTTGAAGCAGGCTGCGCATTCAACGGACCGGAAGAATGATGTTCCATTTTAATTGAGTTTTTAGATTGAGAAAATATTTCTGGTTGTAGATCTGCTGTTAATAAATTTGTTCTCTCTCCGGCGAGCGCCCTGCCCACCACCTGTTTCCACAATTCCTTTGAAACAAGAGAACACAGAAAGAGTATTGCTGCCACAAGTGTACCTTGTACCACGTCATTAATCTCCCGCCAGCGGACTGAAAAAGGAAGTCCGGTTACTCCGGCGAAAAATCCATACAATACAGAGATAAGCAGGAGGAGTATGAACAGATATTCTGACCCGCTCTTTACATTACGCTTATTCATGCGAAGCAGAAAGAAGAGGGTTAATACAGTTAACACTGGAAGGGAAACGACGAACGTTGCCAAAGTGGGAAGAAATACGGTGTCTTCGATTTCGGCAAAAACAAAAACTTCCAGCAGCAAAGAAAAAAGTCCGGCTGTAGTAAGCCAAATCAACACTGCGGAAATAAATGCGCGTAATATTTTCACTTAAAAAGTACTTTGTATTTCAAAGTATAAAGACAAAAAAATTTACTTTATGTTCCTTATCATCTTCTCCAACGCATCAATATGCGCCTTAAATGCCTTTTCGCCTGTTCGGGTAACCTGGTAGATCGTATTTGTTTTTCTGCCTACAAATCCCTTTTCCACTTTTATAAATTTGTTTTCTTCAAGAGGTTTAAGATGACTTGCCAAATTTCCGTCTGTCACATCCAGCAATTCCTTCAATTCATTGAAGTTCATCGAATCGTTCACCATCAGGGCACTCATTATCCCAAGTCGGATCCGGCTTTCAAATATTTTATTTAGTTGTTCGATCATTCCCTGCTTATTGCGTATCCTTTATTCCTGATCTTTCATATTTCTGCCACATATATATGCCGTATGCGATGTGCAGCACACCGAAACCGAAGGCCCAGAAGAAAAGCCCGTACCCTATAAAAAATAAACTGATGATGCCCAGTAAAATTTCTGAATAACCCAAATACCTGATTTCCTCAAGGGTATATTTGCTGGCATTAACCAGACCCAGTCCGTAAAATATCAGGCAGCCCGGCACTACGAATTCAACAGCTGCATAATGCACCAGCATCACCAAAAAAATGGCGCCGGCTACCATTGGTATGCTCACATTTATTACCAGACGCTTTGCCGTTTTTCCCCAGATCGGAAACCCTTCCCTTTTACTTCTTAGCCAGGTAAAGAGAAAAGCTGATAAAAATGCGGCGATAAAGGTTCCAATACCTATCCAGAACAACCATAAATTAAAAACGTTGTAATAAGATTCTGCAATGGCCAGGGAAAGGCCTGCAGGTACATCGATAAACTGTTCCTTTGTGCCATAAGCAAATGGCCAGGCTATCCATGCGCCAATCAAT
Source organism: Bacteroidota bacterium (assembly GCA_023422565.1). Lineage (GTDB taxonomy): Bacteria > Bacteroidota > Bacteroidia > Chitinophagales > Chitinophagaceae > Ferruginibacter. Next base: position 61,678 of record JAFAGR010000062.1, read on the forward strand.
GCGCATATACCGGCACTCACACCGCTTAAACCGCTCAAACTGATAAAGCGGCTGCTTTTCTCCATCATCCGCCTTATGTCGGTTATCGCTTCAAGGGATTCATCGCGTTGCATATAAAGTACTTTGGACTGCAAAGTAACTTAGAAATTTATAAACCGGAAATAAAAGTGATGTTATTTTAAATGATTCTACAACCGGCGATATCAGGGGAGGAACGGCTGTTATCTTAATACCTGCAGAATTTTACCGCATGCGGCGTTGATATCCTTATCCGAAATATTCAGTGGTGGTGCAATCCTCAGCGCTTCCGGCGCGAAAAGAAACCAATCCGTAAAAACTCCTTCTTGAAGCAGCGCATCAATTACCGCTTTGTTGGTTTCAAAACTGTCAAACCAAACTGCCATCATCAGTCCCCGGCTGGTAACCTTCTTTATCTTTTCATGGACCAACAACTTTAAAAACAACTCCTCCTTTGCAAAAACTCCATCAACCATTTTCTCATTCTGTAATGCACGGAAAGCAGCGAGGCCTGCGGCGCAGCTTACGGGATGCCCGCCAAATGTGTTTATGTGGCCGAGTACAGGCCAATGAGTCAGGCTGCTCATAATTTTTGGTGAGGAGATGAATGCGCCCAAAGGCATTCCGCCGCCAAGCGCCTTACCGAGAAGCAGTATATCCGGAACCACGCCAAACTGTTCAAAGGCCCATAAGGTTCCGTTTCTTCCAAAACCACACTGAATTTCATCCAGCACCAGTAATGCTCCTTGCTGCGAACATCGTTCACGCAAAGCGTTTAACCATTGCCGTGAGGGCGGGTTCACACCCGCTTCAGCCTGTATCGTCTCGGCTATCACACAGGCTGTGTTTGTGTTGATATGATACAGATCGTCTTCATTATTATACTCCAGTTGCCTGATACCGGGAAGCAAGGGACGGAAAGCCTGCTTCCAGTACTCATCGCCCATGATGCTCAGAGAACCTTGCGTACTGCCGTGATAAGATTTTTTAAAAGAAATGATCTCCGTCCGTCCGGTAAAACGTTTGGCAAGTTTCATAGCGCCTTCGGTGGCTTCACTTCCGCTGGCGGTAAAAAAAACGGAAGAAAGATTGCCGGGAAGTTTATCTGCCAAAGCCCGGGCATAATCTACCTGCGGATTTTCCACCAGCTCCCCGTAAACCATTATATGGAGGTATTTATCAGCCTGCTCCTTAATTGCTTGCACTACCGAAGGATGACGGTGACCAATATGACAAACACTTATTCCCGCAATGAGATCAATATATTCTTTCCCATCGGCATCCCACATTCTGCTGCCTTCGGCCCTTACCATATTTATTGCGAGGGGAGCCTGAGAGGTTTGGCCTACATGCTGCAGAAAGAGTTGTCTTTGCGTCATACCGAAAAAATTATCTTCACATAAAATTACTACTATGGCCTTTATTCTGCCCGTGAAAGGAGTTATTCCCGTTTTTGGCAATTCTTGTTTTATTGCTCCTAATGCCACAGTAGCCGGCGATGTGGTAATGGGCGATGAATGCAGTGTTTGGTTCAACGCCGTTATTCGGGGAGATGTGAACAGTATTCGCTTCGGCAACCGGGTTAATATACAAGATGGCGCTGTTGTGCACTGCACCTTTGAAAAAACCAGGACAATTCTTGGAAATAATGTTAGCGTCGGGCACAATGCAATTGTACATGGGTGCGTTATAGAAGATAATGTGCTGATAGGCATGGGCGCAATAGTGATGGACAACTGCCACATCGGGAGCAATAGCATTATAGCGGCCGGAGCTGTAGTTCTTGAGAACACAAAGGTTGAGGCGGGATCGGTTTATGCCGGAGTTCCTGCAAAAAAAGTGAAAGAAACGGGTGAACAACATATACAGGGTGAAATTGCCAGGATCGCCAACAATTACGTGACATACAGCTCCTGGTTTAAAGATTTGTGAAAAGGAGATTTTAGTGCAGGCTGCCCGATAAAAAATGTATTTTTAAAGAATGAAAAAAATTGTACTCGCCGCTTTCGCCATTTCACTTTTGGGAAGTTGTTCTTCCGGAATGTTTGCCAAAAAAGAAAAACTTGGCTGTAAAACGAATGGCAGAAATGTAGGCGCAGAAAAATTATTGTCTGGCGACCCTAAAGCCATGAAGGCAAGCAGAAAAGCAAAATTTAAAGGAGCAAAAAGTTTTTAATACTTACACTATAGATCAGCCAATTATCCATTAAAACCACTTACCTATGTGCTATCACTTGCAAACCACCAACGGTGGTACGGAGGCTGTTATTGACGACAATTGCGGCATCACAAAATTTTACGCCATCGCCAACACCCTTGCAGAACACCTGCAGGTGCAGTTTCTAAACCAGGTGGATGATGCTGAAACGCTGGATTGGGATTTCAAGTACAAGGACCAATTCCTTACGCTGCATTACAACATTTTTAATGGCGTGAGCATTTTCCCACAACATCCGGTAAATAAAAAAACCAATAACAATGCGGTGGTGGAAGTTGCCCACTTCCTCGAGCGCCACGCATTCTGACCAAATATTTTTCGATGCTGACAATTGCACTGCTTCTGCGGTGCTTTTGAGCGTGGGGTGGTTGGAATTGGTT
>JAFAGR010000090.1 GCA_023422565.1 Bacteroidota bacterium
GATGATGGTTCCTTAATGTCAGGAGTTTTTGGTGAAACAAATTTTACGCGTGAGGAATCAAGGCTTAATGAATCGGCAATTCCCACATATCCCGCAAGATCCAGCCTTGCATTGGTGAGCCCAAGCCGGTGCACATTATTCGAATAGAACATACCCGTAGCCTCATCGTCGATAGTTACATCAATATTTCTCAAATCAAACCTGCCGGCCGTGATCCATAAGTTGTTTGAAGATGCGGTAACTGTATCCTGAATTCTTTTCAGGGAGTCCGCCGCGGAAGGCTTAGACATGCTCATGAAAAAATCGATACCCGATGCATCAAAGTTTGTTATGTCGAATTGCAGCCTGTCGGGTTGAAAACGTGTAAGCGTTGCGTCAAGCGAATCTATTTTAGTCACAAAGCTGTTGCCACCGGGAATGTCTTTAAACCGAACGGCAACATGATCCAGCACAAGATGATCGAGTGTAAGTTTCAACGCAGCCGTGTCAGGATTTGCAGTGGCCTTTTTGTTTCCCGTAAATGCATTCACAATAAAATCAAAATTGAATGCCGTATCATTTTCCGCACGGTTTATATTTACCAGAATATTTTTGAGATAAGCCTTTTGAATATCTGTATTGCCGCGTAGAAGTTTCAGAAGTTTAAGATCAACTTTTAACTCCTCACCATAAAGCAGCGTATCCTTTTTTTGATCTTCAACATAAATATTTTTGATCTCCACCCACTTGGGTAAACTGTAATCGATCGAACCAATTCGCACCTCAGTTTGCAACTTGTTTTTAAGAAATTTCTGAACCTGGTTCTTGGTGATCTTTCTGCCTGCAGGAAGGTGAATGAAAATCAGAAACAGGCCCGCCAAGGCCAATACGCTCACAACGATGATCATGAGTATTCTGAGTGATTTCTGAATTATCCGGCTGGCAGTCATTTTTTAGAATAGAAAGGCTTGTGGCGCATACTATTATACGAATAATTATGCCCATTACTTTACTCCCGAAAATACTGATATAACGAATGGAATACCAATTCGTTGTGGAATTATTTCTACGCGTTAAAGCAATCGATTAAGTCAGCCCGCTTCACTTACGGCGCCCAGCTTCTTTAAGGCGCCGGTTAAATTCACGCCCTTGCCAAGAATTCCGCCGAACAAATCACCAGACTTTTTTATCCTTTTTATGGCGTTGTGAATATTGAAATCTAGCGGCGACAGTCCTCTTTTTAATTCCTTCCATTGAAGTGGCATGGAAACCGGTGCTCCTTCTTTTGGCCTCAAGCTATATACTGAAGCTATGGTTTGTCCCCTGCTGTTTTGAAGGTAATCAAGATAAATTTTTTTCTTGTCACGCTTTTTCAAACTCCTTTCAAGCGTGGTTAAAGAAGGAAGTTCTTCTTCCACCATGGTGGCAACGATATGGGCGAATTGCTTCACCTGCTCGTATTCATATTTTTTTCCCATCGGCACATATACGTGTATTCCCGTGCCGCCGGATGTTTTCGCATAGCTTTCCAGCCCGGCACGGTCGAATATATCCTTCACATGAAGAGCACAATCAATAACATCGTCGAAGGTATTTTTTGGAGAGGGATCAAGGTCGATGATCAAATAATCCGGCTTATCCGGTTTTGCAATCACAGAGTGCCAGGGGTTGATCTCAATGCATCCAAGATTATTCAGATAAGCGAGCGTTGCTTTGTCGTTGCAAATAATATAATCCACGTTTCGCGAAGAGGATTCGGAATAATCCTCAAATGTTTTCACCCATTCCGGCAGGTGGTCCCCCGCATCTTTTTGAAAAAAACCTTTTGCATTAATTCCATTCGGTGTTCTGAATAAAGATTGAGGCCTGTTCTTCAGATAAGGGAGAATATAATCTGCAACTTCCTGGTAATAATCTATCACTTCGCCCTTGGTGATTTCATCGTTGGGAAAATATATTTTTTGCCGGTTAGTAACGGGCACGGTTATACGCCCAAATTTAAGCTCGCCATCTTCAGTTGAGGTTTTCTTTTTCTTAGTGGCCTGCTTTTTAACTGCTGCTTTCTTTGGAGCGGAATTTTTTCCCTTTTTATTTTCTGCAAGCCATTTGTTAATTGGCGAGTTTTTCAGCGTTTCCTTTTCACTATCGTAACCGTTCACAGCAAACTCATCGCGATGCTTAATTAATAGCCATGCGTTTTCTTCTGCATTACCTCTAAGTTTTACCAGGGCGAATTCACCTTTTAATTTCTTTCCTTTCACATTTATTTTCAGATCACCCTTCTTTAATGCAGCGAGGAGTTTTTTTTCATCCGACTCCTTATCCTCACCTTCAATGGCGGAGTAAGTGCCTTTATCCCATATTTCAACAATTCCCGCCCCATAACCGGACGGAATTACGCCTTCAAAATCTTTATAATCATACGGGTGATCTTCAACCATCATGGCCAATCGTTTGTCTGCAGGATCCATCGACGGACCTTTAGGCACTGCCCAGCTTTTTAAAACACCTTCCATTTCAAGACGAAAATCGTAATGCAGCCTGGAAGCTTTATGCCGCTGCACTACAAAGGCCAGCGAGCCTTTTGATTTTTTTACTGCCGCTTTTGGTTCCGGCGTTTCTTTAAAATTTCTCTTCTTCTTATATGCTGCTAAGGCCATAGTTTAAGATGCTTTTTTTCTTTTCCCGGTATTTAAACTTGCTTTCAGCTGATCCATCAGGTCAGTTGCCTTACTGTGAACCACCTTCATGGTTGGTGTTTTCGGCTTAACACCTTTTGATTTTGCCTGAATGATTTTTAACAATTGTGCACTGTAAGTGTCCTTATATTTTGAGATATCGAATTTGCCGGTAAGCTGCTCAATAAGATTGATCGCCATCTTCAACTCTGCAGGTTTTACGGCAGATTTTGCAGGCAGCCCGAGGCCTTCCACTTCCCTGATCTCTTCCTCAAATCTTATCTGGTTTAAGATGATCACTTTATCCTGCGCACTCAATATGGCGAGATGTTCTTTATTGCGCATTACAAAAGTTGCCACCCCCGCCTTTTTTGTTTTTAGCAGGGCCTCACGCAATAATGCATAGGGCCTTTCGCCTGATTTATCGGGAGCAACATAATAAGGCGTTTCAAAGTACACGCTGTTCACTTCTTCCAGGTTGACAAAATCGCTGATCTCGATCACCTTTGTTTTCTTAGCGTTAGCCTGTTCAAAATCTTTATCGTCAAGAACCACATACTTACTTCCCAGCATATAACCTTTCACAATATTTTTCCATTCCACTTCCTTACCTGTCTTTTCACTCACACGTTGGTACTTGATATTGCTGTGATCTTTTTTATCAAGCATATCAAAATTGAGATTGCTTGAAGAAGTGGCGCTGTAAAGTTTAACGGGAATGTTTACCAGCCCGAATCCGATTGCGCCCGTCCAAAGAGGTCTCATATCTTTTTAATTTAAAGTTTAACCATTTACAATTTCACCACCGTTAGGATGCAGCACCTGCCCGGTGAAGTACGACCCGTCATCACTGGCAAGAAAGAGGAATGAGGGTGCAACTTCTGAAGGTTCGCCCGCACGTTCCATTGGCACATCGCTGCCATGTTTCGCCACCTTCTTAGGTTTAAAGGTTGAAGGAATGAGCGGCGTCCATATCGGTCCAGGCGCAACGGCATTCACGCGAATTTTTTTCTTTGCAAGGTTTGCCGACAAACTTCTTGTAAAGCTTACGATCGCCCCCTTACTGGCAGCGTAGTCTATCAGGTGGCCGCTGCCGCGATATGCCGTAACCGACGTGGTGTTTATAATTGAACTTCCGGGCTTCATGAACGGAAGTGCATTTTGCGTGATCCAGAAAAAAGAAAAAATGTTCACAGAAAAAATATGCATTAGTTGTTTGGACGAAATGTCTTCCAACTTCTCCTGTTCCACATGCGTTGCCGCATTATTCACCAACACATCTATCTTTCCAAACTTCTTTATGGTTTGCGTAACAATCTTTTTGCATTGCGCTTCGCGGCTAATGTCGCCCGGTATAAGCAAACAGGATTGGCCGAACTTCGTTTCAATTTCATCCTTAGTAGCCCTCGCATCAGGATGCTCGCTTAAATACGATATGGCCACATCAGCCCCTTCTTTGGCAAATAAAAGCGCCACAGCCTTACCAATACCACTGTCCCCGCCCGTGATCAGGGCCACCTTTCCAAACAACTTTCCCCGCGGTTTTTCAATTGGTTCAGTTTCCGGTACCGGACTCATTTTCAATTCTAAACCCGGACTCTTCTGCCGTTGCGGCTTTCTTATGCTTTTTGCTTTTGCACCTTTTTGCATACAATACCTCTGTTGTTAATTATCACTTAACAAATCAACAACCGTGCGCAAATTTTTGCCGGAAAAGATCAAAAGGGTTTCCGTTGGGGAAGTCGTTCCACGGAATACCATCAATAAACCATGGATATAAACCCGCTTTTAAATTGGTACAAGCTTTGAAAATTATATTGGCAGAAAACCACACACATGAAGGCTACTTATAACGACAACCATTTGGCTTTGTTAAGGAAGAGAATCGAGGAGATAAAGGTTGCGATATTTAAACCGGAGATGAACTCAGAGCTGCATCTTCCTAATAACATTATTGAAGTGATTAAAGTTGATGATGAAGGAATGATCTACTTCTTTACTTCATGCACCAATAATTATGCTGTTAACCTCGAGCAGAAATTTTATGGGTACCTGGATTTTTACAGAAAAGGATTTGAAGGCAGGCTGATGGTAAGTGGTAAGGCAGAGATAGTTGAATCGGGCGATGAAGAACTCTTCGCACAAAGTAATTTCTCAAAATCTACTGCATCCAGAATTGTACTGGTAAAATTGAAAATGATGCAGGCTGAGCTTGTGGAGAACAACGTTCGCCAGCCCAAAGAATCTTTAATTGACAAAATGAAACATGCGGTGAACCAGTGGTTTTTTACACCAACGCATAAGGTTTACGACTTCTCATAATTACACACTATATATCGGCGAATGAATTTTTAAGAACGGAGCAAAGAATCGAAAGAAAAAAGGTAAAGGCTAAAAGAAATAGAAATCCCTCTGCAAAAACAGGGGGATTTTTTATCGTTCTAAAAAGTAGATAGAATTCGCAAAGAGTCCACTAAAGGATAGAGTCAATCTTTCAAGGGGTGCAATACGCTTCGTGAACTCTGTGCGTTCATCTCGATGAACTCCATACGTTAATCGCATTTTGCACAGAGATCCACGGAGTAATGGCACGGAGGATACTTAACGACGAGATATTGTTTCTGCTTTTCGTTATCTGGTGTAAGCGTTGTTGCATTTTAATTTTCTCTGTGCAATAACATCTGTGAACGCTGTGGATTCATCCCGGTGGATAAACTATTTCGCTTTGAATTTCTGAATTGCATTTTTCGAAAACTCACTTAGTATGAGTTTACCGCTGATAGCCGCACGCTCGTAAAGCAGCTTATCCCAATGCGAAGTTCCTTCCCAGAAATTTGCTTTAAGATTGGCCATAGCTACGGGATTTGAATGCGCAAGTGTTTCTGCAAGTTGATCAACGGCCTCATCCAATCCCTCAATAGTTTCGTGAACCTCGGCAAACAAACCTTTGCGCTTTGCCCATTCAGCAGGCCTCCAGGAGGTGGCATCTATTGCAAGCGCTGAAAATGCAGACAGTCCGATCTTTCTTTCCACAGCAGGGCCAACAACGAAAGGACCAATACCTACAGCAAGTTCACTTAATTTAATGTCAGCCTTATTAATTGCAATTGCATAATCGGCAGCAGAAGCGAGCCCAACACCTCCACCCACGCAACGCCCGTGAATACGTGCAATGATAAATTTCCTACAGGTGCGCATGGCATTTATTACATTGGCAAAACCGCTGAAAAAGGCCAGACCTTCCGCTTCTGATTTAATGTTGATCAGTTCATCAAAACTTGCGCCTGCACAAAATGCTTTTTCGCCTTCACTTTTCAGAACGATCACACGCGTTTCGTCATGCGTTCCTGCAAAATGAATTTCCCGGGCAAGTTCAGCAAGTAGTTTACCCGGAAGCGAATTGCTTTGCGGGTGAAAAAAAGTAATGGTTGTAATGTGGTGATGTGTTTCTACTCTTACGAAACCATCTGCCGTATTTGTTTGCATGAATTAAATTTTATTTTTCATTTGAACCATGGTGAGAATTGTTCCAACACCGGTGATCTCGTCCTTGTCATCGAATATCTCCACCATCCATTTCACAATACCCTTCGGAATGTCCATTCCTTTTACATATTCAATATCGGCACTTTTCTCTTTAGTTTCCTGCGCGATCTTTTCTTTGCAGGTGAAACGGATGTATACATGGGTTCCGGGGTAAACGGGCTTGGTAAATCGGAGTTCATCAATTCCGTAATTGAGCAACACCGGATTCTTCTCATAACTATCCACAAACAATCCCGCTGCCACGCTCATGATGAGATATCCGTGAGCCACCTGCTGATCAAACATCGTATTTTCAAAATCAGTTTCTTTGATATGCGCATAGAAATGATCTCCGCTAAGGTCAGCAAACTGATCGATCAATTCAGAAGTGATCAATCTTTTTTCGGTCACCAACTGGTCGCCAATAGTCAGGTCTTCGAAAAACTTTCTGAAAGGATGAATATCTCCCGTAACGCCTTTCGCATTTTGCTGGTAAACATTGGTTATGGCTGTGATCATTGAAGGTGAGCCCTGTATGGCAGTGCGTTGCAAATAATGCTTAATGCCGCGCAATCCGCCCATTTCTTCGCCGCCGCCGGCACGCCCGGGCCCGCCGTGAACAAGCATTGGAAGCGGCGAACCATGGCCTGTACTTTCCTTTGCACACTCTTCATTAAGCACCAAGATTCTTCCGTGATGGCTGGCCGCGTTCACTACATAATCTGCCGCAATTTTTCTGTCTGCCGTTACAATCGAAGAAACGAGGCTTCCCTTTCCCATCTTACTCAGCGCAATCGCTTCATCAAGATCTTTGTAAGGCATGAGGGTGCTAACAGGGCCGAATGCTTCCACATTATGCGGTTCATACGCGTTCACCGGATTTTCGTTCATCAATAAGATCGGGCTTATGAATGCGCCGAGTTGCGCATCTGCATCAACAACCTGCACACTATCAAGCGAACCGTAAATGATACGTGATGATGCAAGCAGTTTCTGAACCTGGCCGCGCACTTCTTCACGCTGGCCATGCCCTGCAAGTGAGCCCATCCGCACCTTCTCGTTTGATGGATTACCAATCAAAGTTTTATCAAGCTCGATCTTCAAACTATTTGACACTTCTTCGAGACGATTTTCGGGAACAAATATTCTCCGGATCGCGGTACATTTTTGCCCCGCCTTAACTGTTATTTCTTTTTTTACTTCTTTAATGAATATGTCCCACTCCGGCTGACCCGGTTGAACATCATCGCCCAGCACAATGCAATTCAATGAATCAGCTTCCATATTAAAAGGAACGCTTTCTTCGAGTATGCGTGGGTGCGACTTTAGTTTGAGGCCCGTTGAGGCAGAGCCGGTAAAAGTTACCACATCCTGCGAAGTAACATGATCAAGCATATCGCCAGCACTTCCACACAGCAATTGTAATGCACCCTCAGGCAGAATTTTCGAGGCAATGATTTCTCTTACAACTGCTTCAGTTAAAAAACTGGTTACCGTTGCAGGCTTCACCACCGCAGGCATTCCTGCAAGCAGGTTCACCGCTATCTTTTCCAACATTCCCCACACCGGAAAGTTGTATGCATTAATATGTATGGCAGCACCTTCCTTCGGAACAAGAAGATGGTGGCCCATAAAGTTGCCCTGTTTGCTCAGCACGATCGGGTCGCCATCGAGGCAGAACGGGTCATCAGGGAGCCGGCGCCTGAGTGAGGCGTTTGAGAAGAGATTGCCAATGCCGCCTTCAATATCAATCCAACTGTCGGGCCGTGTTGCACCGGTAAGCGCACTTACCGAATAAAAATCTTCTTTCTTATTTAGCAGATGCAGAGCCAGTGCACGCAACATTCTTCCTCTTTCCTGAAAAGTCATTTTGCGAAGCGCCGCATTTCCTTTTTCCCTTGCATATTTCAGCATCTGTGCCATGTCTATGCCTTGGGTGGAAGCCGCCGCTATTGGTTCATTGTTTATTGCATTGTATAAAATTTGTCCATCACCATCCCCGGTGATCCAGTTTCCTGCTATATAATTGCCTAATTTTTGCATACTGATCGTTGTGCCGCAAAGCTAAGCAATGAAAAGAATTCATTTTTTATAAAACCACGCGATGAAAAAGCTTCTCTACTCTGCACTGGTGATTTTACTCTGCCAGGCAACCTGCAAAACCACAGATCCATGTATCGGTGAGCCCAAGCCAGATTGTATGTGTACGCAGCAGTACGATCCTGTTTGCGGATGTGATGGTAAGACCTACGGTAATGCCTGCATGGCTACCTGCGCCGGAATAAAGAATACGACCAAAGGAGAATGTCCGCCGTAGCAGAATAATAAGGATTGTTGCTTGTGGTTGGTGGGTTGTGGGTTGTGAGTTTTGGGTTGTGAGTTTTGGGTTTTGGGTTGTGGGTTGCGGGTTGTGGGTTGTGCGATGAGGGAAGCTGAATGACAAATGAGGATGTATTCAGGATTTTCGGTTGGGCTCTATCGCGACCTTTCGCGATAGAGCCCATTAACTATACTCTTTCATAGTCATTCCGAGCAATGCGAGGAATCTCATGACGGATAACTTGAACAGTTATAGGCGGATCTTCTCACTTCATTCGAAATGACAAGACAATGTTTTCGATCGGCTTCTTTCGCGATAGAGCCCATTAACTATACTCTTTCATAGTCATTCCGAGCAACGCGAGGAATCTCATAACGGATAACTTGAGCAGTTAAAGGCGGATCTTCTCACTTCCTTCGAAATGACAAGACAATGTTTTCGATCGGCTTCTTTCGTGATAGAGCCCATTAACTATACTCTTTCACAGTCATTCCGAGCAATGCGAGGAATCTCATGACGGATAACTTGAACAGTTAAAGGCGGATCTTCTCACTTCGTTCGAAATGACAAGACAATGTTTTCGGTCGGCTTCTTTCGCGATAGAACCTAATAACTTTACTCATTCATAGTCATTCCGAGTAACGCGAGGAATCTCACAGCGGTTAATGTGAAAAAGAAATTGCGGGTTTCCCAATTCATTCGAAATGACGAGGGGTCAAATTAATTCTGCCCAATAGAGATATGCCGTAAAAGAGTGCGACGCAACCGGAGCCAAATAGCAGCAAAAATGTTGGGAGCAAAATTTTCTCTTGTATTCTTGGAAAAGTTGGGCAAGTAAATTCTGAGGGTACTGCTATTTGCCCTGCGCGCTGGCTTTACCCGTAATTCAATCTGAACTGCCGAAGATGGTGCCGTACATGCTTACCATGAAGCCTCAGCCAATCGTTGTAATTAAGTTTTCCGAAAACGGGATGAATGGTTTGATTGGAGGGGTCTTTTTGGAAGAAATCAAAAAAACCTTTCACGGAACTTTCGAGAGTTTGCAGTGCTTCTTTATAAGATGATGCCTTGACCGGTGCGGGTTCTTCGCCGATGATATTTTCCGGCGCCTTCGTGTTTTCGCGAAATTCTTTATCGCTGTTAAGAAAGTCCATGTATTTAGGCAGATGCTCCTCGGGTGTTACAATTTCATATCTCACTTTGTTTGAACTTGCATCAAAAAAATCTGACAGGTGTTCAACCGACTGCCATGCATTCATCTTCCCCCAACTTCCCGTTTCATCACCATGAAGCTGTTGAAAGAGCGGGAGCAATTTTTCCCTGAGCAATATTACATCCTTATCTACCTGCATGCGAGTCTTGCATCTATTTCCGAACAAAGAGATTGAAAGATGGTATCTATAGAACCTTCGCCTTTCACCATCACCACTTTGTCGAACTGTTTATAATAATCCGCTACCGCTGCTGTTTTATTCCGATACTCCACAATTCTTGCGCGGATAACCTGTTCATTGTTATCATCACTCCGGCCGCTTGTTTCTCCTCTCTTTAATAATCGCTTTACGAGTTCTTCCTCGCTCACTTCCAATGCAAGCATTACCGAGATCTCCTCACCTCTAAGGTCCATCAGTTTATCAAGTGCTTCCGCCTGTGCATAGGTGCGGGGAAATCCGTCGAATAAAAATCCATTTACACCAGGACGGCTGTCTAATGCAGAACTGATCATGCCGATCACTACATCGTCAGGCACGAGCTGTCCATTATCCATATATTTTTTAGCTTCAAGACCAAGTGCTGTTTTCGCAGCTATTTCAGAACGAAGAAGGTCACCGGTGCTCAGGTGGTGGAGGGAATACATGCTTATTATCTTTTCGCTTTGCGTACCTTTTCCACTGCCCGGCGGGCCAAAGAGTATTAAATTGAACATATATCTGGTAACCTTTAATGAAGAAATCCGGATTTGGGCTTACCGAGTAACTTGATGCAAATGTAATTAAGCTTTTGAATATCGGAATTTTTTGGATTCCGTAATATTGCATTTGTGCCTGGTTGCAAAAATTGCAGGCGCTGTAGTTAATCACCTATAAACCCCCCGGGCGCAGTTTTGCAGCCGACTGAATCATGAGCAAACTTAAACTTAGCCACTTCGCAGAAACATTAATAGCCTCCGAGATCGTTCGTCTCGGTGCAAACATCAAAGAGAAAATAAGATCAGGCGCTCATATATATAATTATACCATAGGTGATTTTGATCCCTCACAATTTCCGATTCCTGTAGAACTGGAACATGAGATCATCAAGGCTTATGAGGCCCACCATACTGCCTATCCCGCAGCAGAAGGAGAACTTGACCTCCGCATGGCTATAAGTGATTTTATTCACGATAACCTCGGCACGCGCTATTCTCCGCAGGAAATTCTTGTGGCGGCAGGCGGCCGGCCCTTGATCTACGCGATATTCAAAACAATAGTTGACGCAGGAGAGAAAGTAATTTATCCTGTACCCAGTTGGAACAATAATCATTACACTCATTTTAACGGGGGCGAGCACGTGGTTATTGAAGCGAAGGCGGAGAATAATTTTATGCCGACCGCTGAGCAGATCAGGCCGCACGTAAAAGGAGCAAGCCTCATAGCCGTTTGCTCTCCGCTTAACCCAACGGGAACCACATTTAAAAAAGAGGAGCTTGAAGCAATATGTGACCTGATCATTGAAGAAAATAAAACCCGCGCGGAAGGTGAAAAGAAGTTGTACCTGATGTACGATCAGATTTACTGGACACTCACCTATGGCGATACCAAACACTACGACCCGGTAGGCCTTCGCCCTGAAATGAAAGCCTATACCATTTATGTAGACGGGATCAGCAAGGCCTTTGCGAGCACGGGAGTGAGGGTTGGATGGAGCATGGGTCCGGAAGAGATCATGGTAAAGATGCGTTCCTTGAACAGCCATGTGGGTTCATGGGCGCCGATGGCGGAACAAAAAGCAGTCGCTAAATTTCTCAAACAAAAAGAAGCCGTTCAAAAATATTTCGGGCATTTCAAAAACGAGATCGAAACGCGCCTTAGGTTGATCCATGAAGGGTTGCAAAGCATGAAGGCAAAGGGGCTTCCGGTAGATTCAATTGCACCGCAGGCGGCTATCTATCTCACCATGCAGGTAAACCTTGCGGGCAAAACCGGCAAGGATGGCATTACGCTCAATAGCCAGGATGATGTTACGAATTACATATTGAATGAAGCGCAACTCGCCATTGTTCCTTTTGTTGCATTCGGTGCAGGCGCGCAAAACAACTGGTACAGGCTAAGCGTGGGATGTTGCAAAAAAGAAGACATTTCGGTTGTGCTGGAAAACCTGGAGAAAGCGTTGCAAAAATTTTCGTGATAGCTAATTTTTGTTGCAGAGAAATACGAAGGGCTCCTGCTCCTTGCTTCTTATAAAAGCTTTTATAAGAAAAGACTTTGTACGGATGCGATAGGTGTTCAGATCAATAAGTTCATGCGCAACAGCGAGGCTGTCCAGGCGCTCTACGACAAACAATATTTCATGTAACAACGACACCTCCTGCTCCAATTCCTGTTTGGTCATCAGCTGCTGATTGAACAGCACAAGAAGATCGCGGTTCGAATTATTCATACTGCCAGCAGGATTAATAACCCACCATGCCACGCTTACTCGGGCAACCGCACTGGCCTTTCTTTGAAGAGGAGCATCCTGCGGTAACCAAGGTAACAGCGATGAGGAAAATGGAGGCTAATTTGATCGTTCGTTTCATAATATCTGTTACAAATTAAACTATTTTACTACAATAATATTGCCCCTGCCGCATGAAGGTTGAAAATATTAACAAAACACTGCCGCCTCTGCGGGTTTTGGTTGCGCCGCTTGATTGGGGCCTGGGGCACGCGACCCGTTGCATACCAATAATTAAACATTTGATAATTAATGGCGCGGAGGTAATCATCGCCGCGGAAGGTGCTTGCGCACGATTACTTTCAGCCGAATTCCCAAATGTGAAAATGTTAGAGCTTGGTGGCTACCGTGTAAAATACCAGGGGAACGGAAAGAGTTTCAAAGCACAAATTTTCCGGCAAATACCGGGTTTATTTAAAACGATCAGTAACGAAAACAAATGGCTGAAAGAAATTGTCAGGGAGGAAAAAATTCAGGTAGTGATATCCGATAACCGATTTGGACTATATAACGCTAACGCATACACGATATTTATTACGCACCAACTTCAAATTAAAACAGGGAACATCTTAACCGATCAACTCCTTCAATATTTTAACTACAGGTTCATAAACAAGTTCAATGAATGTTGGGTGCCGGATGAGGAAAGGTCACCGGGACTTGCTCATGAATTATCGCATCCTCAAAAATTACCCTCCATTCCCGTAAAATACGTTGGACTACTCTCGAGGTTTAAACAACAGAGTGTGGCTGATAAGAAATACAGCTGGTGTATCCTGCTTTCCGGCCCGGAACCTCAACGTACGGTTTGGGAGCAAATTCTGTTGCAGACTAAGGACGCTTTTTATGGTGAAATTGCGCTTGTGCGCGGTTTGCCTCAGGGAGGAGAACAAATAATTGCGCCGGCCCGGTGGGAGATCTACAATCATCTTTCTTCACAAAAACTGAATGAGCTTTTACAAAATTCAAACGCTGTCGTTTGCAGAAGCGGTTATTCTACTATGATGGATCTTCGCGCATGCGGTAAAAAAGCTTTGATCATTCCAACTCCTCAGCAAACCGAGCAGGAATATCTGGCTGAAAAAAACAACGGAAGGAATGGATTTGTAACCGCATTTCAATTTGGCGAATGGAAAGCTAAACTTAAAGAAGTGGAAGAACTGGCGGAACCATCGGCCGCACAGCTGAATGAGGGCGAATTTATCAGGAATTGGCTGGCAAATTTTTTACAGGCTCAGGCGGCCAAATAAAAAATCCACGCGAATCGCTGTCGTCGCTTCCCACGATACTGATACTTCCCTTCGCATGAAACATGAAATTGCATTTGCCTGCAAACCTGTCCACATTCCGGATTATTTCTTTAAAAGAAAGTGACCCTTCCGAAAAAATAAAATGCTGAATACCCTTGTCTTTTAAAACAGAAAGGTCATCAATTACGCCGATCGCGTTTTGCTCCTCATCAAATTCAATTGCCACCCTTCCCTGGATCACAATCGAGGGTCTGGCGTGCTTTACAAGATGAATGAGATTGGAAAATTCATCCTGCGTGGCCACGATGGCGGCCGCTTCGGGCATTGGTGATTTTTTACTGCCGGATGGCATCGACAGAAGCCTGACCTTCGCAACCGTTCTGCCAAAGCTGATCGCGAGGTTCATCACAGCCTTCTTCCAAACAGAGGAATAATGCTTCTTCAGGAAAAGATTCATGGCGGCATAAAACCGTTGAATGTACTGCATTGATTTCAGCGTGCTTTCTCCCTTGAAGTGCAGTATGGTTGTTTGCGGATAGTAGTAATTTTTGTACCCGGCCTTTGTGATCCTGTAGCTTAGGTCAACATCTTCACCATACATAAAAAAATCTTCATCGAAACCACCGGACTTTTCAAGCACCCATTTCGGCGTCATGAAGAAGGCTCCCGCTACCACATCAATTTCGCTGGTATCGTGTTCAGAAAGATGGCCTGCATAATAGGCACTATAATATTTGGAATCCGGCATAAGAAAAGTAATGCCGCTCAGCCGGAAAAAAGAAGCTGAAGGTGTGGGCAATCCCCGTTTACTTTCCTTTAAAAACTTTCCGGAACCGTCGAGCATCCGCACGCCCAATGCTCCGCAATCTTTCTTTGAACGAATGAAGGAAATACATTTTAAAAAACAATCTTCGGGAACAATAGTATCGGGGTTAAGAAAAAGAATGATCTCGCCGGTTGCTTTTTCTAATCCCAGGTTGCACGCTTTTGAAAAGCCAAGATTTTCTTTGAGCCATACAAATTTCACTGCGGAAAATTTCTCACTTAGATATTCGTGGCTGCCATCCGTGGAATTGTTATCGATAACAATTATCTCGCTGCGTATATCCGCAGAAGCCTTGAGCACGGAGAAGAGGCATTGCTCAAGAAAATACTTCACATTATAGTTGACGATAATTACAGACAGTTCCAAGGGGGTGGTTTTTTGCTGAGGGTTCAGCATTACAAATGTACGTGCTATGTAAACCGGGCGCACATTCCCGGGTCTGAAATAATTCTACCTGACGCCACAATCGATGTTTCATCAGAGCGGCTAAGGTTATCTTTGCAGTATGTTAAAAGAAACTCTCCTGGAGGCCGTACGGGCCGGAGCTGCACAGTTGCAACATTTCTTTAATGGCACATTTGCCATCTCCCATAAGGAGGGGATCAATAATTTGGTAACGGAGGCAGACCATGCGGCTGAGAAAAGCATAATAGAAGTCATCAAAAAAACCTGCCCGGATCACTTTATCTTAAGCGAAGAAACGGGAGAAATAAAAACAGGCAGCGAATATAAATGGATCATCGACCCGATTGATGGAACTGTAAACTTCGCACATGGCATACCGTTATGTTGTGTGAGCGTGGCCGTGGAGAAAGCAGGAGAAATGATTTTAGGCGCGGTGTTCAATCCGAATATGAATGAATTTTTCTTTGCGGAAAAAGGAAAGGGTGCATTCCTGAATGATAAACCGATCAAAGTAAGCGAACAAAGCAGCGTGCTTAAAAGCTGTCTCGTCACGGGCTTTCCATACACCTATCTTGAAATGCCAAACGGACCTATACAGGTTTTTGAAAAGCTGATCAAACAGGGAATTCCGGTGCGAAGATTAGGCAGCGCGGCAATAGACCTATGCTGGGTTGCGGCAGGCCGCTTTGATGGCTTTTACGAACATAAATTACAGGCTTGGGATAGCGCGGCAGGTTATCTGATGGTGGAAGAAGCGGGAGGGCGGGTTACCGATTTTGCATCCGAAACTTATTCGCCATATCAACCTCACATCCTGGCCACTAACGGAAAAATTCACGAGGAGTTACGCTCCTACCTCAAATAATTTTGTATCATGGAAAGAACTGAAATAGCATCACTTGGCGAGTTTGGATTAATAGATCATCTCACACAGAATAATGAAACAAAAAATGCATCGACAGTTTTATCTGTCGGTGATGACGCGGCCGTTATCGATCATTTCGGCCGGCAAACTGTAGTTACAACTGATCTTTTGATAGAAGGCATTCACTTCGACCTTTCCTATACGCCGCTTAAACATCTTGGTTATAAAAGCGTGGTGGTAAACGTGAGCGATATCTACGCGATGAATGCAGTTCCTACGCAAATTGTGTTGAGCATCGCATTTTCAAACAGGTTCGGTCTTGAGGCGCTTGACGAATTTTACAAGGGCGTTTATGCGGCCTGCGAGGAATATGGTGTAGACCTCATCGGCGGAGATACAAGTACTTCACAGAAAGGATTTATAGTTAGCGTGACTGCAATTGGCGAAGTGGCTCCCGATAAATATGTGAGCAGAAAGAATGCAAAACCGAATGACCTTATTTGCGTAAGCGGGGAACTTGGCGGCGCTTTTCTCGGACTGACCTTGCTGGAAAGGGAAAAAGCAATTTTTAATGAAACCGGTGCCCAGCCTGACCTTGAAGGTCAAGCCTACATCGTGGGCCGGATGCTGAAACCGGAAGCCCGAAAAGATATTGTGGCCTGGATGCAGGAAAACGAATTGGTTCCTACAAGCATGATCGATGTAAGCGATGGGCTGAGCAGCGACCTGCTGCACATCTGCAAGCAAAGCAATACGGGCTGCGTGTTGTATGAGGACAAACTTCCTTTTAACGAAGAGGCAAAAGAGTTTGCTTACAAATTAAAACTTGACCCTACGGCATGCGCGCTGAGTGGCGGGGAGGATTATGAATTGCTGTTCACCGTGAGCCAGGCTGATTATGAAAAGGTAAAACTGAACCCCGCAATAAGCATCATTGGCTATATGGCAGAAGCTTCTGAAGGCAAGCACATCATTACCCGCGGTGGAAACAAACATGAATTGATCGCGCAGGGATGGAATCACCTGAAATGATGTGCAGGTTTGCAGATGTGGGGATGTGTAGATGAGGTGTAGGTGAACAATACGCGCCGGTGCAGGTGTTCACCTGCACTCAAAACTCATTCGAACAATACGAGCCGGTGCAGGTGTTATCACCTGCACTCAAAACTCATTCGAACAATACGCAAGCCTCTCCATAAAACATTGTATAACTGCATTCGCCTCCTGCAATGTTTTAATTGCCCCGATGTGTTGAAGAATACATTTTTCAAACTGCTGCATCGGCCTGTCTGCCCGATTAAAGACAGGCGACAAATTCTTTGAATAAGAAAAATACAAGAGCCTTCCCGAAAAAGTTTCCTGGTAGAGGATGTGATATAGCTTTCCCTGTTGATCGCGAATGGCGATCACCCTGGTGTACGGATTGTTCACATCCCATTTGTTCTTCCACAATTCAAAACCGCGTTCCGGCACGGTTTGATACTGATCGATCAAAATTATCGAAGGCGGAATTAGTTCTTTTTCGGCCACATAAAATTGAGCAAAGGAGCGGGTTGAAGTAACAACAAGAATTATCAAAAAGTATTTCATAGAGAATGATTTTGATGGACGATCTAAAGTTTGTCCTCTTTCGCCGGAAAAAAAATAACCCCGCTGAGCCAATTATGGGGAGCTGCCAGGCAGGCATTAGGTAGGGGGCGTTAAGGGAAAAGTGGCTAACTTCGATCTAGTCTAAAATCCCTGTTATGATGAAGTTATTTAAGCAACTAATGATGCAGTCCCGCCTTTCTGCGATTATTTTCTCACTTGCAGTTGGTTGCTTTTTTATGGTTGCCGAGGCGATCATAAGCGGCTCAGTAAGTAGCATGAGTATTGTGCTGGAATTAGGATCCAGCATATTTGCGGGGCTTTTTCTACATGAATTTCTAAAAGCGCGAGAGGCCATAAAAAACAAAACCGTATAAGATCAATACCCATTCGTTTATATGGTCTGTTTAAAACTTTAGAAGAATTTTTGCCACAGGAGTAATGGTGCCCAAAAGTTGGAATGAAAATAAAGATGCTTGCATAAAGGATCCCTCTTCCGAAGTATCGATTTTTAAATGCGATCCTCTAAATTTGACTCCCACTTATGCGCCATGTGATCATTTGTTTTGTGTTGCTGACCTTCATTTCCTCATGTGGCGTGAGTTCATATTCCCCGGGGAAAAAGTATCCCTCTCATGAATTACTGGCCGATTACAACCTGATGAGGGAAATTTTAGAATCGAAACATCCTTCCATTTACTGGTACACAAATAAGGATAGTATCAACTGGTACTTTGATAATTACGCGGCGCAGATCAAAGACAGCATGACCGAGCAGGAATTCGCCTGGAAGATCCTCGCGCCGATGGCAGACAAAATACATTGCGGCCACACGAGTGTGAGTATGAGCAAGGCATACGGGCGATGGGCCACCGGCAAGCGGTTCCAGTCCTTCCCTTACTACCTTAAAGTGTGGGACGATTCAATGGCGGTGGTACGAACACTATTGAAAGATTCATTTCTTGCAAAAGGAACGATTGTCAGATCGGTTAACGGCGTTTCGCAGGATTCGCTTGTGAAGGCAATTTTTGACAAATTGCCGGAAGACGGCTATGCGAACAACATCAACTTCATTCGCATGAGCGGTAACTTTCCCTATTACCACCGGAATATTTTTGGCGTGAGCGAAAAGTACACCGTTGAATACCTTGACGGAAACGGAAACCTTTTAAGCGCCGAAATCCCGGCCTATAAGCCCCCGGTAGACACCGCGAAAATTGATTCCACAAAGAAGGATTCGATTCGCCGCCCAAAACCCCGGCCGGTGAAAAGGAAACGACCTAAAACTTTCTACCGGTCATTTTCAATCGACAGCACAAAGCGATTTGCCGTAATGGAAGTTAATGGGTTTACGAAAGGAAGCCTTCGCTCATTCTTCAGGAGATCATTCAGGGAAATGAAAAAGCAGGAGATCCCAAATATTATTGTTGACCTGAGAAGCAACAGTGGCGGACGTATCGGGCTCTCCACGCTTTTCACTAAATACCTGAGCCGCACTTCATTTCGTGTAGCCGACAGCGTTTATGCTAATTCGCGAACGCTAAGGCCTTTTACCAAGTATTTTGAAAACAAGTGGCTCAATAACGGGCAAATGTTTTTCACTACCAAAAAGCACGCGGATGGAAAATATCACCTAGGGCATTTTGAAAAGAAATGTTACAAAGCGAATAAAAAATACAGGTATAGAGGAAATGTATATGTTTTGATAAACGGCCCAACCTTCTCCGCTGCATCCCTTGTGGCCGGTACGCTAAAGGGCCAGGATGGAATTACCATTGTAGGCGAAGAAACAGGTGGCGGATGGCATGGCAACAGCGGCATTATAATTCCCGAGGTGAAACTACCGTATACGCGTACACGAATTACGGTTCCTTTATTCCGGGTGGTGCAGTTTTGTCATCCGCCCAAAACCGGAAGCGGCGTTATTCCGGACTTATTCATTGGCACCAATTACGAAGCATTGATGAATGGAGTTGATTATAAAATGAAGGTGGTGCAGGATATTATAAATGCGGGGTTTTAGATCAGGAAAGTAAATTCAAAAACCTCTCACGCAAAGAATCAAAGAAAGCAAAGGCGCAAAGAAGAAGTATTATTTCAAACGATCTTTTCACAAACTGAACCATGGTACAGGCGCAATGTATTGCTTCTACCACTACAGACTAACGACTAACAACTACCGACTAATAAAAAATCCGTCACGGTCTTTCAAAAAGGGCAGCTTTGAACGTACAGATTCCAGCGCTTCTTTCTCAAGGGTAATGGTGAAAACATCCTCCACATCTTTTTTAGTATACAGTACTTCTCCCATCGCATCCACCACCATACTGTCTCCGCTGTGGTAAATTCCATTCCCGTCTTCACCTACGCGGTTAACACCAATGCTATAACATTGGTTTTCGATCGCGCGCGCCTGCAACAAAGTCTTCCACGCATGGTTGCGCCTCTCCGGCCAGTTGGCCACATACACCAGCACATCGTATTCCGGTTCGCCGGAGTTCCCACCCTGCCTCGCCCAAACCGGGAAACGAAGATCATAACAAACCTGCAGGTTGAATTTCCAGCCCTTCGCCGAAGTGATAAGGCGCTTGTTGCCTGCTGAATATTCTTTGTCCTCTCCCGCAAAACCGAACAAATGCCTTTTGTCGTAGTAGCCGAAATTGCCGTCAGGTTGCATCCAGATTAGCCGGTTGAAGTACTTTCCTTCCTCTTCGATTATTATACTACCGGTGAGGATTAAACGCAGTTTTGCGGCCATAACTTTCATCCACTGCACTACGTCTCCTTGCATATTCTCTGCAAGTTGCCGTGGGTTCATGCTGAAACCCGTGGAAAACATTTCGGGCAGAATGACAATGTCCGTTTGGGTTGACAGAGGGGTGATCATTCGCTCCATCATCTCCAGATTGGCTGCCTTATCTTCCCATGCCAGATCCGGCTGTACCAATGAAAGCCTTATTGAACTCATTTATTGAAGGTAGAATTTATTCTGTCTTCTTCCCAAAACCGGCGTCAACCCTGCCATCGGGAAGGAATCGTGAAAGCACATAAAAATTTCTTCGGTCTATACTGGCGAATGCGCCAACAACTATTTTACCATCGGGCTGCAGCATGATCTTCGGCTGTTCCGATACAAAATCAACCACCACCTGGCCTTTCTTGTTAAAACTGGTATCAATTGAACCGTCTGCGTTAAAGCGGGAAACAAATACATAAGGATCACTGTTACGGGTGATTGAGCCCGTAATATAGATCTTACCGTTTGCGTCAGTGGCCATGTCGTTGCACTGGTCGTTTGATGAATAACGGAGGCGCAAAACACCGCGCCCTGCAAACAGCGTGTCTGGATGACCGTTAGTATTGAAGGCATAAATAAAAACATCATTCTGCTTCCTCTGTTGAGATACACTGCCGGCAATAAGGATTCGTCCGCCCGCAGCGCTGCATACGCGTATAGGAACATGTTGTGCGCTGCCTCGATCTGTGACGATCTTTCCATTGTTGGCAAATTCCGTATCCGGAGAACCGTCTGAATTAAAACGGGCGAGGTAAACGTCTACCGGATTATGCTTCGCGGCGATTGCCACGTCAGATGGGCCTGAATGTGACTGGCCGGTTACAATAAGTTTTCCATCCTCCTGCATACAGATGTCCATACCGTTATCGTCAAACCTTCTCACAGAACCATTCACATTTCCTCCGCTTCCAAAAGTTTCAATCAGTTTTCCATCACGCCCATAAGCGCTAACTCCGAAATCAAACTGGTTTCGAAAATCATAACGCCTTAGCAGGTAAGCATTTTCATCCGAAGAAATTGCCGCTGCCATCAGTCCCTTGTATCTTCGGTCGTGCCTTTCCGTAACTCTTCCATGCTCCCCGAAGGTCTTGTCTGCCGTGCCGTTTGCATTGAGTTTTATGAGCACCATGCTGCCCTTCAGTGTTCTGTAACTATAGGCGTTGTCGGCAATTGCACCGATCAAAATTTTATCGCCCGAAAGAATCTTCATGAAAACCGGCACATCCTTATACCCTGCGAGATCAATGTAAAGCAACCCCTTGTTACCAAAGCTTTCGTCTAATGTTCCGTCTTCCGAATAACGGGTAAGAAAAATATCCGCATCGTCATCGCGACCGGTTGAACCGCAGAAAATATACTTCCCGTTATCCTGCATTCCAAAATGCACATAAGAGAAATAATCGAAGTAAAATTTTAGCGATCCTTTGTTAGTGCGGCTGCTTTTGCCCGTTTGTGCCGATGCGAAAAAAGGAAGAAGGACGAGGCAGGCTTGTAAAAATAATTTCATTAAGGAGTTAGTTTGCCGGAACAGCTCAACAATAATAACAGAAAAATCATTCAACTGAACCCTTGCTAACGGAATTATTTCATCAACTCACTGACGGTTGAGCTCTTAACAATCGGTGGCGCAGGCTTTGCGGCCTTTTCTATTTGACATCTTTAATCAACTGCCATGAAAATTCTATTTACGTTCAGCATTTTTAGCTGCCTTTTAAGCCCTGCTTATTCACAGGAAGATTCGGTTAAAACCGCTCACGAAAAATTTTTTCAACCCGTTATCCAAACAGAAGCGCCTGAAGAAGTGATAACCAAAAAAGATGCTCCGGCCGTATCAAGCACGATTGCTCCGACGGTAGAGATCGAGCCAAAGAAAATAAGAAACAAAAAATCCGGCGCGCGGAAGGAATAGTGGTTAGATTGCTAAATGGTTTGGTAGTTTGGTGGTTTAATGGTTTGGTGGTTTAATGGTTTGGTGGTTTAATGGTTTGGTAGTTTGGTGGTTTAATGGTTTGGTGGTTTGGTAGTTTAATGGTTTAATTGTTTACTGGTTAATTGGTTGATTTGTTTTTTAATAGGGTGAATAAAGGACCATTAAAAATGTGCAACCCGCCAGAGGCGGGAAAACTGCAACCGAAGCTTAATGCTTGCACAAGTACCGCTCCAAAAAATTTCTCAGGCAACTCTCATTTGAAATTTCGCTTTCCGGATGCATATCTCCTTACTTTTGGCGCATGGAAAAATTCATGCAGCAAGCCATTGCAGAAGCGAAACTCGGGCTTCAAGAAGGCGGCATTCCTATCGGATCGGTGTTAGTGTACAACAATGAAATAATTGGGCGGGGCCACAATCGCCGCGTGCAAAAAGGAAGTGTGGTGCTGCATGGTGAAATGGATGCGCTGGAAAATGCGGGACGGCGACCTGCTTCGGTTTACAATGAAAGTACAATTTACACCACCCTTTCTCCCTGCCCGATGTGTACCGGCGCGATCCTGCTATACGGAATTAAAAAAGTGGTGATCGGTGAAAACAAGACTTTCATGGGTGCGGAAGACCATTTGCGAAATAATGGTGTGGAAGTGATCGTAGAGAACAATGAGGAGTGTATTGAGATGATGGATGAATTCATAAAAAAGAACCCTGCGCTGTGGAATGAGGATATTGGGGTTAGTGGATAGTTTGTAGTGATTGCTGTCCGGAAAAATTTCGCCAATCATAAAAATGGACGGCTGACCTTTATTTGTTACTGCTTATTGAATACAAACGGTCTGAGAATTTCACACGAAGCACAAAGAAATACATAAGATTACAAATGGTTGATAGTTCCTGGTTTGTAGTTGAGTCCTTGGAACCTTCAGCATGCAACCTGCCTCCCTGCTCCACATGATTTGTTAAAACTGCAGGACAAATGTTAAGAAGTCACAAACAAAACGATTAATTTTGCAGCGTGAAAAAGCTACTCGCAATAATGCTGGTGATGTTGTACACGGTGTCTTCCACCGGTATGACGCTTCAGTTTCATTATTGCTGCGGGAAGCTGAAGAATATTGAGGTTTCGGCGCATCCTATTAAAGAGGATTGCGGCAAGAAACATAAAATGGGTTCCAAAGCCTGTTGCGAAACCAAGGAGGTAAAAAGCGACAAGGATGATTTTTATTCGCTTTCGGAATACAAATTAATAAAGCTGGCTCCGGCAATTGCGCCGAAAACCTGGTCTTTCGAAACCCCGGTTTTTGTAAGAACAATTTCGAGCGGTTCAGTAGCAGCAAATGCCCCACCACCACCGTCTACTCCACTATTTATAATGAACAGGGTTTTTCGTATTTGATTTCGGTTTGTACTGCAGGTATGAACCAAAATTGATAATCAAATACGTGAAATTTTATGAAACTCTTATTAAGCATTGCTTCCCTTATTACGGCAATGTTGTTTACCAATCCTTCCATCGCCCAGGGCGACAGCACAGTAACTTTTAAAGTATCCGGCGCATGCGGAATGTGCAAGCAAAGAATTGAAAAATCAGTAAAAATCAAAGGCGTTAAGCAACCTTCCTGGGATGCCGCATCGCAATCCATCACTTTAAAATATGATCCGGCAGTTATCTCACTTCAGTCGGTACACGAAAAGATCGCGGCAACCGGTCACGACACTGAGTTGATAAAGGCTGATGATGAAGTGTATTCCGAACTTCCGGGCTGCTGCCTCTACCGCGACATCGAAGTACATGATGATGCGGCGATGAAGATCAACGGCGTGATACTACAGGAAGATAACAAAGGAAAGTTCTCGCCGCTTGTAGGGGCTACCATCACCTGGCTGAAAACGGGAAAGGCAGTGGTCTCCGATACTGCGGGTACTTTTACCATCGCTCCCGATGAACCGGACGACCAGTTGATCGTTTCCTATGCGGGATACACGCCTGACACTTTCAGCGTTAACAATATGCGCGACGTGCAGATCATTCTTGGCACGAACAACACGCTGGAAGCCGTGCAGGTGACCTCAAAAAAACGCAACACCTTTATTAATACCTACAGCCCCTTCCGGATTCAAACGATAAACTCCGGCGAACTCCTGAAGGCCGCGTGTTGTAACCTGAGCGAGAGCTTTGAAACCAATCCCTCGGTTGACGTTTCTTACAATGATGCGGTAACGGGCTCAAAACAAATTCAGTTACTGGGCCTTTCCGGAAACTATACACAACTCACTGTTGAAAATCTTCCGGGTCCGCGTGGACTTGCAACGCCTCTTGGCCTTAACAGCATTGCGGGCCCGTGGATAGAAAGTATTCAACTCAGTAAGGGAGTGGGTTCAGTGGTGAACGGATATGAAAGCATCGCTGGGCAAATAAATGTCGAGCTCGTAAAGCCGGAAACCGCACCCTTGCTGTATTTGAACGGGTATTACAACAGTAATAGCCGTGCAGATTTCAACGCCAATCTTGCCGTGCCGCTGAACAGGAGATGGTCCATGGGATTGTTGCTCCACGATGATTTTCAATACAACAAAACTGATTTCAATAAGGACGGATTCCGTGATATGCCTACGGGCAATTTGTTCAGTGCGGTCAACCGATGGAGTTATGATGACGGGCTCGGACTCACTTTTCAGTTTGGCGCGAAGTACATGAAGGATGAAAAAACCGGGGGCGAAAACGAGTTTGAAAGAAAGGATAAATTCTCCACCTCACATTATGGCGTAGGCATTAACACCGAAAGGATGGAAGGCTTTGGAAAGATCGGTTACGTTTTCCCGAAAACAAAATACCAGAGTATTGGATTACAGATTTCGGCATTCAATCATGAGCAGGATGCATTCTTTGGGATGAAGGAATACAAAGGAATGCAGGATAATTTTTACGCGAACCTTATCTACCAAAGTATTATCGGCAATACCAATCACAAGTTCAGAACAGGGTTAAGCCTTAATGCTGATCGTTATGATGAAGCGTATATGACTAACCGTTACCAACGCAATGAAACAGTTGCGGGCGGATATTTTGAATACACATGGAGCCCGTTTGAAAAGTTTAACCTTGTTGCAGGTATGCGCGCAGATCATAACAATCTGTTCGGATGGTTTGGTACACCGCGTTTGAACATCAGGTATGAACCAATAACGGGAACGACTATACGCGCAACCGCAGGCCGCGGACAACGCACCGCAAACATTCTTGCGGAGAACATGGGAAACCTTATCAGTTCACGCATATTGAGTATTGAAGGAGCAGGCCACAATAAAGGCTTTGGATTGAACCCCGAAGTAGCATGGAATAAAGGCATATCAGTTGATCAGAAACTGAAACTATTCAAACGTGCGGCGATGATAAGTGTGGATTATTTCCGTAACGATTTTACCGACCAAGTGATCGTGGATCTTGAAGACCCACGCCGTGTACGTTTTTATAATCTTGATGGAAAGTCCTACTCCAACAGCCTTCAGGCGGAAATTTCATTGATCCCCATAAAAGCATTGGAGATGAAAATGGCATACCGCTGGTTCGATGTGAAGGCAACCTATGACGACAAGTTATTACAGCGCCCCTTTACCGCGCGTCACCGTGCCTTTGTAAATCTTGGTTACGAATACAGCGGCTGGAAGTTTGATTACACCGTAAACTACACAGGTGAAAAGCGGATTCCATCCACGATGGCTAACCCTGAAATGCACCGCATGGCAGAGCGTTCGCCGGATTATTTTACCATGAATGCTCAAGTGAGTAAAATGGTACATAAGAAAACCGGCTTGGAATTATACCTCGGTGCGGAAAACCTTACAGGATATATGCAGAAGCATGCGATACTCGCTGCCGATGAGCCCTTCGGTCCACATTTCGATGCTTCGATGATTTGGGGGCCGCTTACTGAACGCATGTTTTACGGTGGGTTTAGGATGAGGTTGAAATAAGCACGATTTGACTACAGATACCTTTGCGGTGAATACGGGGGATATTCGCCGCATTTTTTTGCCATGAATACTCAGCCTTTAAGAAAATGAAACGTTTTAAACGCATATTATGCGGTGAATACTCGGTTTTGAGGCAAATAATACGTATATTCGTCGCAAACCTAATCAAATGGCCAAGTATATTTATCAACTAAAAGAATGGCCGCATTTTACCTGGCATGAGGAAAAGTTCATGCCCCTGCTGATAGAAGTACGCCATAAACAGGGGAAACTTTTAGGAGAAATGGAGAGCCTTGGTTTTGGTTTACAAACAGAGGCTAATCTCCGAACGCTTACCCTTGATGTAATAAAGTCAAGCGAAATTGAAGGAGAGATTCTTGATGCACATCAGGTCCGTTCCTCCATTGCAAGACGTTTAGGTCTGGATATCGCCGGACTTGTGCCTGTTGACAGGGAGGTGGAAGGTGTTGTTGAAATGATGCTTGATGCAACCCAGAATTTTACAGATCCGCTAACTGATGAACGACTCTTTGGATGGCATGCAGCTCTTTTCCCAACCGGCAGAAGTGGCATGCACAAAATAGTAGCAGGCAACTGGCGCGACAATGAGAAGTCAGATCCTATGCAAGTAGTTTCCGGACCGTTAGGAAGGGAGACGGTGCATTTCCGTGCACCTGATGCCGAGGTCTTACCTGATGAAATGAGCGCTTTTTTAAAGTGGTTCAATTTAGAGATCAGCATTGACCCTGTACTAAAAGCGGCGATAGCGCACCTGTGGTTTGTAACAATACACCCTTTCGATGACGGCAATGGCCGGATAGCGCGGGCAATAACGGATATGCAACTGGCACGGGCCGATAACAGCAGCAACCGATTTTACAGCATGTCTGCCCAGATCAGGAAAGAGCGCAATGCTTATTACGCTGTTCTGGAAGAAACACAAAAAGACACGATTGACATAACTAATTGGCTTTCCTGGTTTCTGGCTTGTTTCGACCGGTCCCTATCTGCCACAAAGGAAACGCTCGCCGCGGTTCTGCAAAAAGCACGGTTTTGGGAAAAACATGCATCTCTTGCATTGAACCCAAGGCAAAGGTTGATGATGAATAAATTGTTAGATGGATTTGAGGGAAAACTTAATTCATCAAAATGGGCGAAGATCACAAAAAGTTCATCAGACACTGCGGTGCGTGACATAAATGACCTTATTCAAAAAGGGATACTCCGCAAAGATGAAGGAGGAGGCAGAAGTACAAGCTATTTGTTGGATTTGTGAGGGTTTATTCTCATTTGAAACGGAGTTTTGCAAAAGATTCAAAGCAAGCTCCAGAGGAAATTGAAATAATTCATTTTTTTTGGCTGGATAAGTGTTTATTCTTTATTTTTGCCACCCCTTAAAAGGGGAAATTCCTCTCCCGATAGCTATCGGGACTTAGTTGGGAAAAAATATTCCTCCTTAGCTCAGTTGGTTAGAGCATCTGACTGTTAATCAGAGGGTCGCTGGTTCAAGTCCAGCAGGGGGAGCTTAAAAATCAAGCACTTATGACTGAAAATGTTGTAGGTGCTTTTTTATTTCTAAGCAATTTCTAAGCAATATTTTCCCCGATGCTAAGCGAATTATCTTCACATTTACCCACCTTGGCATGAAAAATATTTAACAGCAAAGAAAATAAGACTAATCCTCTCCAGCAAAACTTATAATTCTCAGTTTTTCATAGTATTAGAGAGTGAAGTAATTGACGATTATAAGGATGAAATAAGGATGTATTAGACACAACACTTGCGAGTAAATTGGATACATTTCAAAAAACTTAATTCTGACCTGCATATCTCGTGCTATCCTTCAAGCACTTGCGACGATTGCAGTTGTCATGCTCTTTTATTTTCAACAAAAGGTTTTCTTCTATTTGCGACTTTTAGAATAAACTAGATATTCTAACGGAAGAAAATCACCGCCAACCTCAACTCTTACTTCTATTGTGCGATCGGATTGCTGGGCTGCTGATAGTTCAGCAAAAAAATCTTCAATGTAGCCATCTTCAACTTCAGTTTTTTTTTCTAGAATTATCTTGACATCTATTGCCTTACCGATGGAAATATTAAATGACACACTTAAAAAGTTGTTATTGATGTTCCGCAGTAAAGCATCGCAGATATTGCTTGTTTGAAATTTTATCTCTTCCATAGGTTTATACATTTGCCTTTGAAAACAGCACATTGTCGAGCCAATCATAATACCTTGGAGCCCACTCCCCAGTACTTTCATTAAATTGGTGCCTTGTTAAAGTGATTTTTCTGATGTTAAAATCAAAACTTGGAAAATGCTCTTTTAGTCTTATCATACACTGGTCAAAAGATGCAGACTCGGTTAAGGAAACTACTTGGATGTCTATCTTTTTCCCTCGTTGATTATAGCTTATATCTAGAATATCTTTACTTGCGTCAATCAAAAACGCTTGAACCAATGCGAATTTCAAATCTAAGTAGTTGACATCATATTTCATGATCGTTTGATTTAATGAAAGGCAGGACTTATTGGAACAACAGATGGGTTTGACGTTCCTTTTATCATAAAGATATTTGTAGGTTGGCCGGATATTCCAACACCTGCATTTACATTAGTACCTGTTACGCCGCTGTATCGGAAAACCGGATGCCCGCTGTTTGTTTTACCCAGATAGACAGCCTCTCCAGAGTGAACAGCGTCTAAAACTTTTTGAGCATCTTCAACACTATTTAAATAACCTCCGCCTTTAGCTGTTCCAGCCAGATGTCTTGCTTGTTTCCCAGAAATAGTTTTTCTTATACCCTTTGCTATTTTTCTCCCTGTCGATGCCAATTTACCAGCATTAAGTGCAGAAGTTGCGCTTCTAAGAATCAGTGTAGGTAAAAATAATCCAGCACCTAAATTTAAAGTTGATTGGCTCGCTTCCTCTGGAGTGTCGTAAATCTGCAACATGGAGTTTTTCCCCTTCAACTCTATATCAGCCTGGATTTCTTCATCTCTCACGAGCGCTTCTCGCAGCGGCGAATATTTGTCTCGCCCCTTACCGTGAAAATATACACTCTTTGCAATTAGATTTCCATCTTTAGATTCTTGAATTCCCTTATTCTTTGTGACATACCATTCGCCAAATTCACTTTGGCCAATTCTTCCCCCACCATTAAAAACCCTGTACAGCCAAGCGTGCCACTTTCTTTTGAAATCACCTAAAGGATCAACGTTACTGATCGGGTTGTTACCCATGCTCTCAAACGGAGATACACTTTCCTGCGATTCTGTTTCTGGGTCGATCTGCCAGAATCTTCCTAATTGTGGATCAAGGCTCCTATAGAATGTTTCGTATAGGTTAATATCGAAATCCGTATTTAACTCACTTCCGACATTCCATTTCCTTTTATTTTCTAAACCTTCTGCAGCTTTAGAGCTTATTCCAGCCATTGTCAAGCCGAACGGATAATAATGCGTTTCTTCTAGTAAAGACCCCTGTATATGCTCGATCAATAAATCATCAAAATAAACATTTCCTTTGCTTTCGTTGCTCACATACACATAAAGGTATCCATTTTTGGTTATCGTTATTTCGGCACCGTTCTCAATCTGGAGCAGCTGCTTCTCCATATTGCCAGTAATTTCTGGAATAGGAGCAGCGCCGCCTTCAAAATACTCCAGTTGGGTTTCAGTTAGGAGTAAAAAATTTAAATAGGCAATTGGAACATATGGTCCTGATGTCGGCCGGCTTGATAATAAAGTTTGCAGTGGAGTAATTAAGGCACCACTATTTTCAATTTCAGCAGGTGAATTTTTCCCTAATCCACCGATAGTCGCCGAAAGCGCGGTGGCGAGACCTGAGAGGATTGATGGCATGTTTGGGTCAGTTGTACGATCGGTGTTTTCGGGGTGGTACCAACAAAACACTTTAGCAGTAAATTTGTCACCCGCCATTACTTTCAATAACTTTCCAGGTCCTACGCGATTATCGGCGGCGCCGTCTCCAAACAGCTTGCTTACTTTTTCATTCGCCGTAAGCTGATCAAAACCGCCAGGTTTGTTAACTCTCGTTTCTTCTACTTTTTCAAATAACTGAGTTTCAAAATTGTTGACAGCAGTTTCCATTGTTGCGAGGTAGGACTCTGATTTCTCTTCTTCCGTCAGCACCATCCTTACATTTCCCAAATGATCCTTTATAAAATAGTCATACACAAACGCACGGGGTGCATTGTCGGTTACAGGACGTGTCCGGCCTTCTTCATGATTGAAAAACTGCAGTTTGTTGCTGTACGTCAATGCAGAAAGGTTGCTGTTGGAATAGGCCTTTGTTTCATAAATAAAGCCACCAATGTAATCTGTTGCAATTGCAACTTCTGGCGTCATTTGATTAATGGGCAAACCTAGGTTGTTGATGTTGTTATATGCAATTTTCAAAAATCAGCAATCGTAAAATTGAACTTTTCAAACTCGTACAAAAGTTTCTGTGACTGCTTCTTGCGTCGCTGGTACTTTCTGAACTGATAACCGATTGTGCCATAAAATGAAAATTTGCTCACGACCAGTTCCAGCATTTTCTAATTAATAAGCACTTTCATTTGGGTGCTAATTTAAAATAATAGTTTCTATAGAATAAACCTCTTCATCAACAAACCACACGTCAATTTCCAATCCCCAAGTACCTGATTGAGGCTTATTATTTTCATCGCATTTTGCAACAATGTAATATGTTAAAATGTCCTCCTCTCCTGATCTTTCTTCAGGCTCACCAAATAAAGCTAAAAAAGCTTTCTTAGGCATACCAATAATTAATGCTTTCTTTTCAAACAATAATTCTTTAACCATCACTCTTTCCTGTGAACAACCATATTTATCATTTCTCCAAATATTTAGCAAAGAATCATTCAAATTGTAAAAATCTGCGAGGGTTTTCTTAGAACAATTAGGAGGCTGTCCATACAATGCAATACCTGATAGGAATATCAAAAAAAATAAAAATGATAGGGTTTTCATGTCATCATAATTTTCGTACGCGACCACCGGTTGCATTATATAAAAATGGAGTTTTATTACCTACTCTTTGAGTTTTTCCCGGACTAAAATTTCGTAAAACAATTTGAATGTCTCTTTGTGTGGCACATCTTTTTGTAACAATTATTGCGTTATTATTTTCTTTATCGAAGTAATATGGATTCACATCTCCGATTTTACCATTTGCTACCGTTGCATTTTGCATATCTTTTAAGAACATATTTTTTCCTGGTGTCATTATTCCAGGGTACCTTTTCCCATCTGCCCCATGATTTCCAACCAGATCATGTTGCCCGCCTTGTGTAACAGGATTAATAGCCTGATTTACATCTTTCCA
The DNA here is from genome assembly GCA_023422565.1 of Bacteroidota bacterium. Lineage (GTDB taxonomy): Bacteria > Bacteroidota > Bacteroidia > Chitinophagales > Chitinophagaceae > Ferruginibacter. Next base: position 31,190 of record JAFAGR010000090.1, read on the forward strand.
ATCTAATCCATGACCATATTCGTGCGCTGCGGTTGTTTTATCTTTTTTAAACTGGTTCCAACTTAAAAATCCAGAGTTTCCATTCCATTTATCATCGCCTCCATATTCTAACCTCACAAAATTATCTTGATCTGCAAGTCTCCCTCCTTCTCTTAATGCGTTAATGGTTCCCTCGCTTGCATATTCACCTGTTACATTAAATACAATACTATAAGTTTGTTCGTTTCCATCAGCATCCGTAAATGTAAAAGTACCTCCAGCATCATTCCATTGCTGTTGTATGGCTGCGGCAATTTCGGAAGCCCGTGCCCGATTTGCGGCTCCTCCATATACCCAAAGACGAGATGTAATAGTTATTCTCTTTTTTTCATGGTCTATTACCGGGACACCAGTTGCACCATCAGGGTCTATAATGTTCATTGGATTATTAAAGGCATAATTATAAGGTGACCAAGACGGAAAACTTCCTACAGCAGGGTCAATTTGCCAGAATTTTCCAATTTGAGGGTCCTGCATTCTTAGAGCATAATCATAGGTTTCTAAACCGTCCCCAGCACTAAACTCTTGTCGTTGTTCCTCTTTTCCATTGTATTTGTATTTGTTGGTGAGAGAGCTTGCGGCCTTAGAGGATATTCCTGCCATTGTCAAGCCGAACGGATAATAATGCGTTTCTTCCAATAAAGGCCCATGTATATGTTCAATCATTAAATCATCAAAATAAACATTGCCCTTGCTTTCGTTGCTCACATACACATAAAGGTATCCATTACTGGTAATGTCAACCTCATTACCGTTGTTAATTTGAAGCAATTGCTTTTCCATTACCACTGTAATTTCAGGAATAGCTACCGCATCGCCATCAACATATTTTAACTGCGCTTCGCTTAGGAGTATATAGTTTAAATATGCCTTAGGGACATTAGATCCGGGATCGGATTGATTTTGTAATAGATTTTGCAGAGGCGAGGTTAGCACTCCGCTGTTTTCTATTTCAGCAGGAGAACTTTTACCAGCTCCGCCAATAGAACCCGATAAAGCGGTAATCAAACTCGAAATTATCGAGGATAGGCCGGGATCGGTCGTGTGATCAGTTGCCCCCGGCTGGTACCATCCAAAAACCTTCGCAGTAAACTTATCGCCCGCCATTACTTTCAACAGCTTTCCCGGCCCTACACGTTTGTCAGATGTACCTTCCCCGAACAACTTGCTCACTTTTTCATTTGCAGAAAGCTGATCAAAACCGCCGGGCTTATTTTCTCTCGTTTCTTCAACTTTCTGAAATAACTGAGTTTCAAAGTTGCCGGCTGCTGGTTCCATGGTTGCGAGGTAAGACTCTGATTTCTCTTCCTCTGTCAACACCATCC
>JAFAGR010000030.1 GCA_023422565.1 Bacteroidota bacterium
ATTAAGAAATCCGAAAAACAAACTACAAACAACCCACAAAATACCCGCGCCCGGGAAACCGGCCGTTTTTCCTTTTATAAGGCCCCAAACCTTATTTTTGTAAAAATCAACTGCCATGTCAACTGTATTAACAATCCACAGCATTCTGCGCTGGCTGGTATTATTATTTGGAATTCTTGCTGTATTAGGCGCCATCGGCGGACTGTCAGGAAGAAAGCCTTATACCACACGCGACAATAAGATGAACCTGTTCTTCATGATCTGTTGCGATATTCAATTGCTGATCGGTATCATTTTGATCGTAGCCAATGGATGGTGGGATAAAATGAAAGGCGGCATGGGAGATGTAATGAAGGATTCTTACAATCGTTTCTTCACTATAGAACATGCATTGATAATGATCATTGCCTGGATACTTGTACACGCAGGAAGAACTTCCGTAAAAAAAGCAACCCTTGATTCCGCAAAGCATCGCAAGGTGCTCATATTTTCAGGAATAGCATTGTTACTTATTCTTATCTCCATTCCATGGCCGTTCCGTGAACTTGTCGGCCGCCCGTGGTTCCGTTAATGAAGGTTTAGCAAGTATAGAAAATGGCAAAAAGCAAATACAAACCGCTCATACTTATCACCAATGATGATGATATAACGGCGCCGGGTATACGAAATTTGGTGGAAGCGGTTAAAGACCTCGGCCAGGTTGTAGTGGTGGCTCCGGACAAACCGCAGAGCGGAATGGGCCATGCTATCACCATTGGATCTCCATTACGCCTTAACAGGATGCACCTTTTCGGAGATATTGAGGCCTGGCAAACCAGTGGCACGCCTGTAGACTGTGTAAAACTTGCGGTGGACAAGATATTACCACGCAGGCCAGACATCTGCCTCAGCGGAATAAACCATGGCGCGAATCACAGCATCAATGTGATTTACAGCGGAACCATGTCTGCTGCCATGGAGGCAAGCATTGAAGGGATACCAAGCATAGGTTTTTCACTTCTTGATTATCGCTACGAAGCGGACTTCACAGGAGCAAGGCAGGTGGTTCATAAAATTGTGAGCAGTTTACTGGCCGAAAAGCTGGACAAACATTTTTTGCTGAACGTGAATATTCCGAGTGTACCGGCGAACGAGATCAAAGGAATAAAAGTCTGCAAGCAGGCCTATGCAAAGTATGAGGAAGACTTTGACGAAAGGCTTGATCCGCAGGGGAAAAAGTATTACTGGCTCACCGGGGAATTTATAAATTTTGATAAAGGCAAAGATTCTGATGTGGCTGCGCTGCAAAAGAATTATGTAAGCGTGGTACCGGTGCAATTCGACCTTACGAATTACGCGCTTAAAGAAAAGCTGGAAAAGAAAAAATTATTCGACTAATGCTGAAGAAAGACAGTTTTGGGTTTGGAATGATATTAGGTTGCATTGCGCCCCTGATTGGGCTCGCGCTTTTCAAATTTTCAAAGTTCAGCAGCTTTTCCTTCCAGGAAACTTTTCAATTCATGTTGCAGGAGCATGGCTTTAGAACACTAACAGTGGCGCTGAGCCTGTCCTTATTGCTCAACGCCCTCCTCTTCACCATATACATTAATACCCATCGCGATAAAACCGCCAAGGGGATCTTTGCTACAACTGTTGTTTACGGAGCAGTTATATTGTTGATCAAAACTTTTTATTAGTCGGTAGTCGGTAGTCAATAGTCAGTAGTCGGTAGTGCCGATGCTTCGGTCTGCTTAATTTGCTTTGCAACGTCTCGATCGGTAGCCGGTAGTCGGTATTTAGCGGAGAACTCTCCAAAGATCATTCGTGCATTTGACTACGGACTGCAGCCTACAGACTAATGACTAAATACTATTTTTGCGAAAAATCTCATCATCGAAAACTGGACAGGGCATAGGGTAAAGATCTCGGAGATAAGAGATGAGGGTCCCGAGGCGAAGACATTCTTTCTCGAGCCTATGGATGGTTGGGTGCCCCGATGCAGGTCAGGGCAGTTCATTACGCTTTCCTTCTTTACTCACGGGCGCGAAAAGCGGCGATCGTATTCACTCACCTGCTCTCCCGAACTCGGCGAGCGTTTATGCATTACCGTTAAGAAGATCGACAATGGAGAATTTTCACGCTGGCTTGTATATTATGCACAGGAAGGAGATGTTTTACTGACCACAGGAATATCAGGCTACTTCTTACTTCCGTCAGAGGCAGAAACATTCACTTACTTCTTCCTCGCTGCGGGAAGTGGCATAACTCCTTGCTATTCGCTCATTCACTTTTTGCTGGAAACCACATCTGCTAAAATAATTCTCATCTACAGCAACAAATCGGTCGTGCAAACTTTGTTTTACGCGCAGTTGCAGCAGTGGGCAAATGAATACCGGGAGAGATTTACCATTCATTATTTTTTTAGTGACTCTACAGATATTCAAAACAAAAGGCTCACTAGCTTTTTGCTCTCGAACCTACTGAGTAAACACGCCGCCAATCAGCGGAATCCCTATGTCTATTTGTGCGGACCATACGAGTACCGCCTGATGGCCACCATAACTTTACGTGCATTTGGTATAGAAAAAGAGAGAATAAGAAAAGAAGAATTTGATCCCATTCCGATGCCACTTACTAATCGTCCGCCGGATGTGAGAGCGCACAATGTTACTATTCATATTGGGGGAAGCAAACACACGCTGAGGGTTCAATACCCAAAAAGTATTGTGGCCGTTGCCAAAGAAAATAATGTTGTTGTTCCCTACAGTTGCGAAAGCGGGCAGTGTGGAAGTTGCGCGGCCACCTGCGTTTCAGGCAAGATCTGGATGGGCTACAACGAGGTGCTTACTGATGATGAGATCGCACGCGGCTGGGTTCTCACCTGCGTGGGCTTTCCTATTGAAGGCGATGCGGTAATAGACTTTGGAAATCTGTAACTGTTTCGACTTGTTTCACACAAAGAAGCAAAGGAAACAACGGCGCAAATCAACTTGCAACCCAACGGATCTTTTCGTGTACAGGTCGCCGTGAGACAGGTGTGCTTTCCTCCATTTTCTCTCCTACCAAAAAAAAGCCCAGCAGCCTTTCATGGTCATTAAAGCCGAGAAGTTCTTTTGCACTTTCGTAATAAGTGATCCCGCCTGTACTCCACATTCCGGCAAAACCGTGGGCTTCAATGGTAAGCGCCAGGTTCTGCACGCCGCACGCGATGGCTTCTATTTCCTCCAGCTCAGGAATTTTTGTAAGTATCGAACGCCGATGGCAAATGGCGATAAGATGCGACACTGTATCAGACCAACTTTGCAGATTCTTAAATTTTGCGGGATTAAAATTGTCACCACTCTCCTTTTTGTACAACTCACTTTGCGCCTTACAGAAGCTAACCAATCCTTCACCGGAAAACACAACAAAAAACCACGGTTCCGTTTTACCATGATTTGGAGCCCAGGTTGCGTTTTCAAGTGCCTCCATGACTACCGCATCCGGAACGCGGCTTCCGGCTTTCATCTTAGAGGGCTTTGTGGTTCTTCGCTGCCTTATAATATTTGAAATTTCGATCATGATTTTTTCTTTTTCTTTAATGGATCGGCCCGTTCATACTGGTCGGGCCATGGAAAGAATTCCTGCATTTCAATAGAGGCACGCATGGGGAAATAAGGATCGCGAAGCATTTCACGAGCCATGAAAACCAGATCGGCCTGTTCATTATTGAGAATATCCTCAGCCTGCTGCCAGGTGGTGATCAACCCGACAGCTCCCGTTCGTATTCCGGATTTCCTCACAACCTCTGCATATTGAACCTGGTATCCGGGAAAAAGTTCGATTCGTGCATTTGGCACATTCCCCCCGGATGAACAATCAACCAGGTCAACTCCCATCCCTTTCATGATACCGGCCAATTTTACGGAATCATCAATAGTCCACCCACCGGCAGTATGATCAGTTGCCGATATGCGCACGAAGACCGGCAATTCTTCCGGCCAAACCGCGCTAACTTCCTTAATAACGGTAAGGAGTAGACGAATTCGGTTTTCAAATGATCCTCCGTATTCATCAGTGCGCTTATTGCTTAATGGAGAGAGAAATGAATGAAGAAGATATCCATGGGCAGCATGAATCTCCAACACTTTAAATCCTGCAGATAATGCGCGTTTGGCGGCGGCACGAAAATCTGAGATAACTTTATCTATATCTGCCTTGGAAGCTTCTAAAGGAGGTAATTCATGCTCACGGTAAGGAATAGACGAAGGAGCGATACCGATCCATCCGCCGTCTTCAGGCTTTACCTGTTCCATTCCCTTCCAGGGCGGAACGGTGCTTGCTTTTCGGCCGCTGTGGGCAAGTTGCATTCCGGCCACAGCACCCTGGGCATGAATAAAGTCCGTTATGCCTTTCAATCCTTCAACATGCTCATCATTCCAATTGCCCAGGTCAGCTGAACTGATCCTTCCTTCTGGGCTTATTGCTGTTGCCTCGGTAAATACCAGTCCGGCACCGCCTACAGCGCGGCTTCCGAGGTGAACCAGGTGCCAGTTGTTTGCGAAGCCATCTATAGAGGAATATTGACACATGGGAGAAACCACCAGCCTGTTACGAAGTGTCACGCCCCGGAATGTGATCGGTGAAAGAAGGATTGACATCAGGGATAAGTTATGGTTTTTGAGTCATGGGTTATGGGCTTTCGCTTTTGGCTATTAAAACGAGTGCTTTTTCTTTGTTTCCTTCAATGAGGCTTTGATCAACTTTTTAAGTACTGGTATGTTAACTGCTTCCAACCTTTTAAAATATATGCATGCTTTGCTTTTACGGTGTTTACCGAATTCCAGGAGCAATTCATCACGTTTATCGAACTCATATTCGAGATAAAGCACAATTTCCTTTCCGCGAGGTGCAAAAGCTATCAGGGGTGCCTCGCCGGAATGTCCGCTGGCGTAGGTATACTTATACAAACCAAAGCCAATAATAGTGGGACCGTACATGAATGGTTCCCAACCTGACTCTTCCCGCATCATTGCAATTATTGCACGCGCATCGTCTCGCATGGTTTCCGATTCAATGGTCGCGATAAAGTCTTTTACGCTTGCTGTGGTAGCGGTGGTTTTGTTGGTGGCCATATTTGAAAATTAATATGCGAATGTAATCAGGAAAAATGATTGGAGTTTGAGGTATGGGTGAACCACCTAATGATCAAACTCCCTTGTGTTTACATACGGTCCGCCCTTTTTAGCCCCTTACTGAGGCTTTATGGGCTTTTCACCGATTTGAAGACTTTTTTTGGCATCCCTGCAGGCATAAAAACTTACCGCCTCAGGGGTAGGCCGGCTGCCAAAATAGACTCTTACTGACCATACCTCCCTTCTAAGTATGCGAAAATAAAGTATGGTAGAAAGCTAAGAATCGCCACCGGCGCGGGAACGGGACCAGGCTGGAGGATCGTGTGGCAAATTATTCAGGAAAGGAGATTTTTACGGGGCAAATTTCGGAGGTTAGCTAAAAACGCCGCTGCCAGCAAGGCAACGGACTTACATGGAGGAATCGTATGCAGGACTAAACTTCCTTGAACCGGTGGCCACGATCAATACGAATTGTAATGAATTCAGACAACCACACTCAAATAAATGGTCTTGCATCATTAATTGCAACACCTCCAAAAACGAAGGTGCCCCTAAGACTAGGGGCTCCGTTTACCAAAACTAACTGCTTATGAGAAAAATATACAAGCTGTAATTGAAATACAAATTTCCACCATATAATGTTGCAATGGTGTTAAGGAGGTAATAAGGTATAGTTAAGAAAGGGGGTACGCTACATGGCTCAAGGTTCAGGGTGCGCTGAAAAAATACGACAGCTCTGTCTTCCATGTACCTTGTTCCCTGAACTTTGGTGCATTAAATCTACCCCGGAAACAGTCCGTGTATGAACTGCTTTTTGTCGAATACGAGGAGATCTTCCGCCTTTTCTCCCACACCAATAAATTTTACCGGAATGCTGAATAGGCTTGCAATGGCGAGCACCACGCCGCCTTTGGCTGTTCCGTCGAGCTTTGTTATTGCTAATTCGGTTACATCTGAGGCCGCCGTGAAATGATTTGCCTGCTCCAATGCATTCTGGCCCGTGCTTCCGTCAAGTACAAGAAGCACTTCATGAGGCGCATCAGGAATCACTTTCTGAATCACCTTCCTGATCTTCACAAGTTCATCCATCAAATGAATTTTGTTATGAAGGCGGCCGGCAGTGTCGATAATGATCACATCAGAATTCCGCGACACCCCGGAAATCACCGTATCATACGCCACCGAAGCGGGATCACTTCCCATTTCTTTCTTTACGATTGGTACGCCGGTGCGCTCGCTCCATATCGTAAGCTGATCAACCGCGGCGGCACGAAAGGTATCCGCAGCGCCAAGCAAAACGGATTTGCCGGCCAGTTTAAAATTATGTGCGAGTTTGCCGATCGTTGTAGTTTTTCCAACACCATTCACTCCCACCACAAGAATAACATGCGGTTTATTTGTTGAGGGTAATTCAAAATCTTCATAGGAGGTTCCCGTCGGGGCGTCCACTAACAGCGCTTCCATTTCATCGCGAAGAATATTGTTTAGTTCTGCAGTATTCAAGTACTTGTCGCGCGCGACCCGCTTTTCAATACTATCGATTATTTTAACCGTGGTTTCAATTCCCACATCGGCGCCTACGAGAGCATCTTCAAGGTTATCAAGCACTTCCTCATCAACTGTGCTCTTCCCCGCAATTGCCTTGCTTATCTTGCTAAAGAATCCTTCGCGCGTTTTTTCAAGGCCCTGATCAACGGCCTCCTGTTGTTTTTCCTTTTTCTTAAATAGTTTATCAAAAAATCCCATGGTGCTTCAACTTTCGGGTGCAAAGATAGGGAGGGATGATGTGCAGATGTGCAGATGTGCGGATCGGGACGCGGCGAAGCCGGTTTTAAACAGACTAAGGCGTCTGTTGCCCGATGCCGACCGTAAGCGTCGGCATGTGCTGATGGGCTCGATGTCCTAATGTCCGGATGAATGATGTGATGATTTAATACGGGTGAAAGACTACCGACCACAAACTAAAAAAGCTCCCGAAAACGGAAGCTTTGAAAATCATATTCAGGCAACGAAATTAGTTAGCCAAAAATTCTTTGATCTTGTCTTTGTGTACGATCGCTTCTTTAAAAGTATAAGCACCGGTCTTCGGACTGCGAACAGTTTTGATCACTTTGCTCCAGTTCTTCGCGTCTGCTGCTGCCTTCTGGTCTTTCGTCTTGATCGCGGTTTTAGCTGCTTTTGCCATGGGAAATTTTAATTAATGAGGTTATCGGTTACCGTTATAATACGGGTGATTATTTAATTTCTTTGTGAACAGTCACTTTTTTCAGGATCGGGTTGAACTTTTTCAGCTCAAGGCGCTCCGGAGTGTTCTTCTTGTTCTTGGTGGTGATGTAACGGCTGGTACCAGGCATTCCGCTGGTTTTATGCTCCGTACATTCCATGATCACCTGAACCCTGTTTCCTTTCTTTGCCATTTTTGTATTTTTAAATCGCTTTATTAAATTTTATTTCCTGCAGCACGCATTTCTTTTACTACAGACATCAAACCATTCTTGTTGATGGTTCTGATCGCTTCTGAAGAAACCTTCATAGTGATCCACCTGTCTTCCTCAGCAAGAAAATAACGCTTCGTTTGCAGGTTCGGCAGAAAACGACGTTTAGTTTTAATATTTGAATGCGATACCTTGTTACCGGTAATAGGCTTTTTTCCTGTAACCTGACATACTCTAGCCATTGTTCTAAAATTTAAGTCCCGTTTTTTTCGGGAGGCAAAGGTAGCAAAAATGTTTTAATTAGTACGCCCGATTGCGAACTTTTTACTCAAAAAAACAAAGTTTTTACTATCAATGACGCAAATCATGCGCTGATCAGGGCTTTGGCACCGCTGAACGGAGTATCATTGCTGCAAATTTACCTGAAATGGAACATATTGTGGATACCAGTTTTGTAAGGGATCGGGTTTTCAGTGCCGCGATCGACGACCATATGCTGGTCATGGATTCACCGGAAGAAGGCCCCTCTGCCGGTCCAAGCCCCAAGAAATTGATGCTTGCCTCGCTGGGCGCCTGTACGGGCATTGACGTAGTGTCGATCCTGGAAAAAATGCAGGTGCCCCACTCCCATTTTAAAATTTCGACCCGCGCAGTATTAACAGAGGAACACCCGAAAGTTTATTCCGAAGTGTATATTATATATCACATTAAAGTTGCGGAGGAACACCAGGCCAAAGTGAAAAAAGCGGTTGACCTTTCCATTGAAAAGTATTGCGGAGTGATGGCGATGTTTGAAAAGTTTGCGAAGGTGAAGACGGAAATCGAGTTCAATTGACGAGTTCTGATTCTTCGCCTGTGTTGGTCTTATGACCAACACAGCAATGATTGCTTCGCCAGTGTTGGTCATGTGACCAATAGCAAGGTGTTTGCTTTCGCCTGTGTTGGTCATGTGACCAATAGCAAGGTGTTTGCTTTCGCCCGTGTTGGTCTTATGACCAACACGACAAACTGTTTACTGGCGCCTAAATTGGAAGAATTTAATGGTAACTTTTTCTTGCCCGCATGGTTTGCAATACGATGGCGAGGATGATCAATGACAGCCCCCCGTAAAATGCGCCGCCCAGCATTTTGTTTTCATTAAAAATTACAAAGGCGAGCAGGATGCCATACACAGGCTCAAGATTGTATGTGAGGTTTACGGTGAATGCGGATATTTTTTTGAGCGCGTGTAATTGCAATTCGAACATTACCACGGTGCAGGCTGTAGCGAGCACGAAAAGCCAAGCCCAGTCTGACATTGTAGGGACGTAATATTCCGCCGGAAAAAAATTCAGATATACCGGCGTTAAGGCCAGTAACAATACGAAGCCGCCCGCGAGCTCGTAAAAGGTGAGTGTGCGCGGACTGTACTTTTTCAGCAATTGCTTATTAAAAACAGGAAAGATCGCGCTTCCCAAGGCAGCTACAATTCCGAACAGGATCCCCTTTACATACTCAGGATAAAAATCAAAAATGATATAGATACCGGCGATGGCGAGAAAGCCCAGCATGATCTCCTGCCAAACCGGTTTCTTTTTTGTGATCAGCGGTTCCAGTATGGCTGTAAAAAATCCGGTAGCGGAAAAACAAACCAATGCCACTGATACATTCGAATACTTGATGCTGCCGTAAAAAGCCACCCAGTGAAGGCAGATAATAAATCCGACGCCGGTTATTTTCAAAAGTTCGCGGCCGCCGATCTTTTGCCATTGCCCGCGAAAGGTTAATAGCAGGGCCAGCACTATAACGGTAAGGAGTAAACGATATGATACCAGAAGGATCTCATTCAACCCGATGAGTTTTCCCAGTATGGCAGTGAACCCCGCGAGCAACACGGCAATGTGCAACTGCCAGAAAGCCTTCTTCATTCACCAAAGTTAGGCAGGCCGTACCCATCAACCACTGAAATAATACAATTTCCGCTCCTCAGCCGGCCGGTTTGGGAAAGCCCAAATCCTTTATATTTGCCCACCTATAACCAAGTAACGAATTATGAGTTTCAAACAGATCAACAATATTACCGGTTGGGCAGTTTGCCTTATTGCCTGCTTAGTATATATAATGACGATGGAGGCAACCGGCAGCCTTTGGGATTGCGGTGAATTCGCCTCTTCTGCCTACAAGTTACAGATCCCGCATCCGCCGGGCGCGCCGCTTTTTGTAATGATCGGCCGTTTGTTCATGATTCCTTTTAGTCCGGCTACAGCCGCAACGGGTATTAACCTGATGAGCGCCCTTGCCAGTGGCTTCACTATTCTCTTTCTTTTCTGGAGTATCACCTACCTGGGCTTAAAGCTCACGCAAAAAGAAAATAAGACCTTAACCTCCACGCACACATTCGCAATCATGGCTGCGGGCGTTGTTGGAGCACTCGCCTACACTTTTTCTGATTCGTTTTGGTACAGCGCCGTTGAAGGTGAGGTTTATGCACTCTCTTCTTTCTTCACCGCACTTGTATTCTGGGCGATCTTAAAATGGGAACAAAGCGTTACACGGGAGGAAGAACAAGGCATCCGCGGCCACTTCACTAAGGCCGATCGTTGGATCATCCTTATCTTCTATTTAATGGGTCTTAGTATAGGCGTCCATTTATTGAACTTACTTACACTGCCGGCCCTTGTAGTAGTGTATTATTTCAAAAGATATAAAGTTACCCGGTGGGGAACCGTTATTGCCTTCCTTATTGGCTGCGTGATCACAGGACTTGTTCAGAAGGCAGTGATTCAATGGAGCATTCAGTGGGCGGGAAGCATGGACGTAATGTTCAAAAATAATTTCGGTTTACCATTCTTTACCGGTTTTGCATTCCTGTTTGCGTTGTTGGGCCTGCTCATATTCTTCGGGCTGCGCATCGCTAACAAAAACAACTGGAACTTTTTAAAACTTGGCCTGTGGAGTTTTGCGTTTATGCTTGTGGGTTACTCCTCCTACCTAACTACAATGATCCGCAGTAGCGCAGATCCTTCAATAGACATGTTCAATGTTGACAATCCCGTAACGCTGGTGGGATACGTAAGCCGCGAGCAATATGGCGACTGGCCGATTTTATACGGACATGACTTTACCGATCAGGTTGTGGATACAAAGGTTACCGAAACATACATTAAATCAAACGACGCATATGAAAAGAAAGGCCGCAAGGTTGAATACGTGTATGCGCCTGAAGACCTTCATTTCTTCCCGAGAATGTGGGACCACAGTAACGACCAGGGCCGGGCGGATTACTATGCAGCCTTTGCAGGAATAAGCCGCGATGCGCAGGGCAATTGGGATAGTAAGCCAACGATGCGTGATAACATTGCTTTCTTCATTCAATACCAGCTCAATTGGATGTATTGGAGATACTTCCTTTGGAATTTTGCCGGAAAGCAAAACGATGTACAAGGCGTTAACATGGGCAATGTTCGTGATGGTAACTGGAAAACCGGAATCGGATTTATCGATGCCATATTCCTGGGAAATCAGGACAATCTTCCGGACAGTTTAAAAAATAACAAAGCAAATAACAAGCTTTTTGCGCTTCCATTGATACTCGGTATTCTTGGTTTGTTGTACCAGGTGAAAAAAGACAGAAGAGATGCGCTTGTTGTTGGCCTGCTCTTTTTCTTTACAGGTATTGCAATTTGCGTTTACCTCAATCAGCCGGGCTTGCAGCCACGTGAACGCGACTATGCTTTTTCAGGATCCTTCTATGCTTTTGCATTCTGGATTGGCCTTGGTGTTTTTTGGGTGCGTGATGCAATCTTTAAGTTGATGAAGAACCTTCGCTCAGCAACAGTGGCGGCAGCAGTGGCCTGCCTGCTACTTGTGCCGGTTTGGATGGCCATTCAGGAATGGGATGATCACGACAGAAGTAATAAAACCTTAGCGCGTGACCTTGCTATCAACTATCTCGAAAGCTGTGCGCCAAATGCAATTGTGATCTCTTTTGGCGATAACGATACCTATCCATTATGGTATGCGCAAGAGGTAGAAGGTATTCGTCCTGACGTTCGCGTGATCAACAGCAGTTTGCTTGGAACTGACTGGTATATCAATCAACTTCGATACAAGATAAACGGTAGTGCTCCGATAGATCCCATCTGGTCGAAAGAACAGATCGAAGGCTCAAATCGTGATATCGTTTATCATGCGCCCAAGCCCGGTGTAGACCCGAACCAGTTCATGGATCTTTATACGATGATGAAGGATTATGCCGGAAGTAATGATCCCGCGATGATGGAGCAAGGGCGTGATGGAAGCTGGCTGAATGTTTACCCTTCAAAACGCGTTTCTATTCCTGTAGACATTAATAAAGTAAGACAAAACGGAACGGTGAGTGCAACTGATAATGTTGCCGCCTCCGTTGAATTTGAAATTCCAAAGAACACACTCTTTAAGAATGATGCGGCAATTTTAAACATCATCGCGGCAAACAAATGGGAACGTCCGATCTACTTTACCTCACCGTACGGCGAGTTGGGATTTGGCGATTATTTGCGCCAGGACGGTATGACCTACAGGCTTGTTCCGGTTAAAAGTGATGAAGTAAATGAGGATTGGGTAGCTGATAAAATGCTGAACAAATTCAAGTTTGGCAATGCCGATAAACCGGGTGTTTATTTTGATGAAGAGAACCGCCGCCATTTAAACGGCATAAGGTTGAATTATGCGCAGGCAGCGTCAGCATTGGTTGATGCGGGCAAAGAAGCCGAGGCGAGAAAATTATTGCAGCAGGTTGATAAGATGATGTTGCAGGAAAATTTCCCCTACGGAATGGTGAGCAGGAACCAGCAACACAACCAGATTAGTGTTCAGTTGTTGTATGCGGCTTATAAAGCGAACGATACGACACTTATCAATAAAATTTCCTCTGCGGTAAGAAAGGATGCGGAGCAACAAAGAACATACTATCAATTGCTGAGTGATGTGCGGAGAGACAGATTATCGCATGAAGAAGAAAGGAATGAAATGTTGTTGGGAGCGCTGAATCAGCTTGATCAGCAGTTCAAAGCCATGAGGCAGCAAATTGAGGCCGGTGCGCAGATTCAAACGGAGACGATTCCGCAAGCGGCGGACAGCAGATAGTCTGAAGTCAAAAGTGGATAGTTATTAGTCCATAGATTATTTTCATTGCACATCAGCGTCTCCTTTTGGGGGGCGCTGATGTGTTTTAAGCTCATCTACGATTCCCCCTCCTTGCCCCGTTGATACTACCAGTTGGCTGATCTGGAACATAGTGGTAATTCTATTCCGGGTTTTATCATAACCAAGATCGCTTAGAAATTACCCTTTGTGGGTTGGGTATTACCTTTTAATGACCAGGTTGAAGGTTTTTGGCGGAATATTCTAAAGACTTATAATTACCAGCAACGCAGGAAAATAGATAGCAACGCGGTCTCATGCCGGATTCGGGCGGCAGTACAAGTTATAGACGAACCTGGAGCTATACCCAAGCGGAGCCACCAAAGCGAACTGTCTGAAACTCTTTGATTCCCGAGGTCACGGACTTAGGTGGGAGGGTCGTGTACCAAAACCTTTATACCAAATCGAATTGAATTCAGGCTTGCCTATTCCGAAGCTCCCTCACCTTTCAATCACATTAACTTCCTTCTCCAACTCCACCCCAAACTTTTCAAAAACACTTTCCCTGATCTTTTCACAGAGCGCAAGAATCTCCTTGCCAGTGGCATTCCCATAATTCACCAAAACAAGCGCCTGCTTTTCATGGCAGCCCGCATCCCCCTCTCTCCTGCCCTTCCATCCGCACTCCTCAATTAGCCAGCCTGCGGCAAGTTTAAAGTGGCCATTATTCAAATCATAAGCGGGCAGGTCCGGAAAATCTTTCAGAAGAGAGTCATATTTTTCTGAGGTCACCTGCGGGTTCTTAAAAAAGCTTCCGGCATTACCGATAATTGCAGGGTCAGGTAACTTACTTCGGCGAATATTCATTACCGCTTTTGCGACTGATGCCACCGTAAGCGTCCCTTCGTCCATGCTTTCAAGTTCGTTTCGAATAGCGCCATAAGATGTATTGAATACCGGGTATTTGTTAAGCCTGTAAGTGACATCGGTGATCACAAACTGGTCTTTCAACACATTTTTAAAAACGCTTTCCCGGTATCCGAGTTTACAATCTTCCTTGCTAAAGATCACTTCCTCCCCATCCATTACCTGTACGGCGCTTAGTTCATGCAACACATCACGTACCTCCACACCGTAAGCCCCGATATTTTGCATTGGCGATGCGCCCACACTCCCGGGGATCAATGCGAGATTTTCAACACCCGCGAGGTTCTTGTTAATACAGTGCATTACGAACTCATGCCAATTCACACCGGCTCCAACTTTAAGAAAAACATGTTCCTCAGTTTCATTTACTTCTTCAATTCCGGATATACTCATTCGAATGACCGGACGAGCAATATTATTCATCAGTAAAATATTGCTGCCTCCGCCAATTATAAAGGGCTGCGCAAATACGTTTCCCTGCTCATAAGCGAGCGCTTCTTTCAGTTCTTCAGTGTCGTGAACTTCAAGCATTGTTCTGGCAAGAACATCAATACCAAAAGTGTTGAAAGGCTTGAGTGAAATGTTTTTGAGAATTTTCAAGGATAGCAATTAAAAATTAATAGGGATCAACATCACAAACGATTTTCACAGAGGCAAATTGTTTATTTGATCTGACCAGGTGAATGTTTGAATCAATAATCTTTTTATAATTAAAATGACTTCCGTCTCTCGGAAGTTTTATCAATAATTCCATCAGGTACAAATTACGTATTCTTCCGATTACCGGTGCCGCAGGGCCATTGACTTCCCGTATCGTTTTTACAAGCTCCCGGGCCAGGGCCGCGGCGCATGCTGTTACTACCTGCTTTTCTTTATGCTTAAATGTTATTCGGATCAATCTGGAAAACGGCGGATAATGAAATTCACTTCGCTTCGTCATTTCCATTTTATAGAATGCTTCATAATTATGTTGCACCACAAATTGCAGTACGGGATGCTGAACCTGCGTTGCCTGAATGATCACGCGCCCCTGCCTGTGCTTCCTTCCCGCACGCCCACTCACCTGTTCCATCAATTGAAAGGCCCTTTCATTCACGCGAAAATCTGCAAACCCTAAAAGCCCGTCAGCATCAATGATACCTACAAGGTCCACATGTTCGAAATCCAAACCCTTCACCACCATTTGCGTTCCGATCAATATGTCGATCTGTTGTTTCTCAAACTGCCTGATGAGATTGTCGTGCGCATTCTTTCCTCTCACGCTATCCACATCCATCCTCGCAATCTTATAGTCAGAAAAGATGTTCTCCAAATATTCTTCCACCTTCTCCGTTCCGAAATTCTTCTCCAACCAATTCTGCACTCCGCATGCGGGGCAGGCGATCAAAATGGGATAAGTTTTTCCGCAATAATGACAATGCAATTTCTTGCTGAACTTGTGCATCGTTAAGGAAACATCACAATCACCACATTGAGGAATGAAGCCACAACTTCCACATATCAGGTAAGGGTTGTAACCGCGGCGATTCTGAAAGAGAATAACCTGGCGTCCGCCCTGAACAGTTTCATCAACCGCTTGTTTTAACTGTTCACTCAACATGATCTTTCCATCGCGCGTATTCATGCCATGGGTATTCACGAGTTCAATCTTTGGCAACTCTATGCCTCCAAATCTTTCGGGCAAATGCACCAACCCGTACTTGGATTGCTTCGCGTTAAAGTAGCTTTCTATCGAGGGCGTTGCACTGCCCAATACCACGCGCGCGCCCCTTAGATGCGCATAAAAAATTGCGGCATCCCTCGCATTATAACGCGGCGCCGGATCCTGCTGTTTGTAGGAAGGATCATGCTCTTCATCAACCACAATCAGCCCGAGTTGCTGAAAAGGAAGAAAGAGAGCGCTCCTGGCTCCTAACACAATCCTCGTTTCTCCCGCCCTTACTTTATTCCATAGTTCAACCCTTTCCTGATCATTGAATTTTGAATGATAGATAGAAATGTTTCCACCGAAGTATTCCTGCAATCTTCGTATAAGCTGCGCCGTTAGTGCGATCTCAGGTAGCAGATAAAGTACCTGGCTGCCATTTGCTACATAATCCGCTATCAACTTAACATAAAGCTGCGTTTTTCCGCTACCCGTAATTCCGTGAAGCAGCACCACTTCTTTTTCAGCTAAGGCGCTTTTCAATGCCTGGAGGGCTGATGCCTGCTGGGGCGTTAACGAAAAATCAAATTTCATCTCGCCTTTTGAAGCCGGGATCCTGTCAACCCGCCGGTTTTCTACGATTAATATCCCTTTATCAGCAAGCGCTTTAAGTTGTGCTGATGTACCGCCGGATTTTTCCAGCAGTTCGCTCTGTTTAACTTCGCCCTTCGTTTTAGAGAAATGCAGGAAGGCAAGCAGCATTTCCATTTGTTTTGGAGCTCCCTTCCAATCGTTCAACAATACCTCAAGCGATTCTTCATTATTGAACTGAGGATTAAGCGTTACGAATTTTTCTTTTTTGGGAATGTAACGTTCAGTCATTTTTTCCCACGGAATGCATACCTGCTTTTCAACCAGCTTTTTTACTACGGGATACACATGAGAAGCATCCAATATCAACTGAACCTCGTCAATAGAAAGTTGCTTTTTGATCAGTAGGGCCTCTGCAACTACAAATTCATCATCGGAAAGGTGAGTAAAATCTTCACCGGCCTCTTCATTATAAAGCAGTATGGTTTCGCTGCTCAGTTTAAAATTCAGAGGAAGCGCGGCGGCCATTACTTCCCCTTCGGTACACATATAGTATTGCGCCATCCAGTTCCACAACTTCAGCTGGTGATCAAACACAAGAGGCTGTTCATCCAACAAATGTATCAACGGCTTTGTGGGAAAAGAGGGTGCAACACTACTGATCGATTTAATAATGCCTGCATACCTTCTGGCCTTACCGAAGATCACTTCAGCACGAATACCCGGCATTACCGCCTTCTGCATTTCTTTTGGAACATGATAGATATACACCTGCGGCAGCGCGAGCGGAAGTATTACTTCTGCCCATAGATCAGGTTCTTCTTGTGTGAACAATTCCTTTTCCATCATGCCCTTGTTTTTATCCAACTCGCGTTATAACGGATCAAGGCATCCTCCATCACGTTAAATGTTTTTTGCTTCAATGTTTGAATATCGCTCATTGAAAAGTCTTCAACGGAAATCTCCTCTAGAAAAACAGCCCGGCCCCGCCCCGGACTCAGGGTAAAAATAGAATGCCCGCTTAAACGTCTTTTAGCATCCGGAAAGATAACGGGCCGTATCGGTGTTCCCGTTTCAAGAGCAATACGAAACGCTCCATCAAAAAAAGGTGCGAGCGGTTTATCGCTCATATTAAAAGTTCCCTCCGGAGCGATCACCACTGAAATGTTCTTCTCTAGAAAATATTTCAATTCCTTTAAACTCCGGGCCCGGGCATTTGCATCGCGTCTGTCTACCAAAATCGCCGCTTCTTTATATATGTATCCGAAAATCGGGATCTTTGCCATCTCGGCTTTTCCAAGTACGCGGATGTGCCGGCCCTTTGTTGCTTTTAACCACATCGGGATATCTATGTAGGAGACATGGTTAAATACATAAACGACGGGATGATCTCCCTTTTCCGGCGCCTCGTATATATTAATATGGCAGATGCCCCAGAACAAAAATGCGGAATCGGTCCAAAAACGGCAAATGCCGTAAATCATATTTCCCCCTTTTATGCGCCCGAAAAAGGAGGCAAAAATGACGGCGGGAAAAAGGATTATCATTAAAAGAAGAAAAATAAGAAAGCCGTACACACTGAAAATCACTGATATAACCTTCCTAAGACCCTCCATTTGGTCACGAATTTAGGGTAATAGCGCTTTTGAAATGCGGGTAGCCGGGCAGGCGGTCATAATTTGCGCTACAGGCTAATTAACCATCGAGAATAATTTTAGAAAACCTGCTATATTTTATAGGAAAAATGATTACCTTTGCCTCCCGAAAAAATCGGGAATAAAATTGAGTTTATGTTAGCAATCGTAAAAATTGCCGGTCAACAATTTAAGGTTAAGGCAGGAGACAGCTTATACGTACCGCATCTGGATGGTAAGGCAGGAGATTCAGTGGAATTTTCTGATGTGTTGATGACTACCGAAGGAGATAAAATTTCCATGGGTAAAGATGTGAAGGTGGTAGTTAAAGCAGAAATTGTAAACGACCTGGTGAAAGGCGAAAAAGTGATCGCTTTTAAAATGAAAAGAAGAAAAGGTTTCCGTAAAAAACATGGGCACCGTACTCAGTACACTCAAATAAAAGTTACTGGAATTGCATAATGATTTTGACGACTGACAGTTTTCAAAATTAAAATTTAGAACATGGCACATAAAAAAGGTGAAGGCTCAGTAAAGAACGGCCGCGATTCACAAAGCAAAAGATTAGGCGTAAAAATTTTTGGCGGACAAGCAGCTCTTGCCGGCAACATCATACTTCGTCAACGTGGTACTGTTTATCATCCGGGCACAAATGTTGGCCTTGGTAAAGATCATACCATCTTCGCATTAACTGATGGCATCGTTCATTTCAGAAAAGCAAAGGGTGATAAAACTTATGTTTCTGTAAATGAGGTAGAAGCAGGTTCGTAATTTTTTTGATGTTTTTTTTGGTAGTTACAAAATAGTATTTATTTTTAAGTATTATTTACTAACCAATTAAATTCAAAAAAATGGCTACAAAGAAAAAAGCTGCTAAAAAAGCGGCTCCAAAAAAAGCTGCAAAGAAAGCTGCTCCTAAGAAAGCTGCTAAAAAAGCCGCTCCAAAAAAAGCCGCTAAGAAAGCTGCTGCAAAGAAATAATCTAAGGATTTTTCTTCGAAGCGAAAATAGTAAGTCCCGGTTCTGCCGGGACTTTTTCATTCCCTAAAAGCCGCTCCCAAAGCGGGTTTTGGCAATTAGTTAGTAGTTAATAGTTTAAAGTTCGCAGTTCAACACAAAGAGAATTGTATTGTTGTGGGCACCCATTTTTTCATCTCCACATTTGCACAATTTCATATTTACACATTAAGTTCGTTCCATGAACAACAGCACTATATCAGACGTCTTTTCCCTTCTTTCAAAACTGTCTGAAATACATGGCGAAAATTCTTTCAAATCGAAATCATATAGCGTAGCCGCTTTTTCAATTGATAGATATCCGGAACCATTGATCAGTTTACCAAGAGAAAAAATTGCCACCATCAAAGGAATCGGTGCTTCATCTGCCCAAAAAATTTTTGAATTATTTGAAACCGGAAGGATCCAGGCTTTGGAAGATCTTATTGCGATCACTCCATCAGGTATTGTCCAAATGATGAAGATAAAAGGACTGGGTCCGAAAAAAATCAACACCATATGGAAAGAGATGGAGATTGAAACCATCGGTGAACTGCTTTACGCCTGTAAAGAAAATCGTTTAAAATTATACAAGGGCTTCGGCGAAAAAACACAACAGGCCATTTCAGATAGTATTGAGTTTTTCCAAAAGAGCCAGGGAAGATTCTTGTTTGCGCAGGTTGTTGACTTAAGTAAAGAAATAACTGAGCGAATGGAAAACATTTTTGGGAAAAGAAATGTAATCATTACCGGAGACGTGGCCCGGCAAAATGAAATTGTAGATGCGCTGGAATATGTAATTGCGGCAAACGAGCAACAGATCATTTTTGAAATGGAAAAAACAGGTTTCGTGCAGGAGGGTTCCGATGACGGCCTCTCCTTCAAAACAAATGAAGGCATCAGGCTTTGCATATTCCCCGTGGAAGAACAAAATCTGGCCTATGAAGGGATCATCAGAACCGGTTCGGAAAGTTTCAACAAAGCATTTGCTGAATCAATATCATCCGGGGAAGCCGCCGGGCTGGATGAAGAAGAAATCTTTGAAAAAGCGGGAATGCCGCGAATCCCTCCCTTTTTGAGAGAGAATCCTGAGATTTTTGAGCAGTATAAGCCGAACAACAGTATAATTCAACAGGAAGACATACGAGGAATAATTCATTGCCATAGTACGTGGAGCGATGGAAGCCATACCATAGAAGAACTTGCCGACGCCTGTGAGAAAATGAATCTAGACTATCTGGTGATCACTGATCATAGCAAATCGGCCTTTTATGCAAATGGATTAACTGAAGACCGGATAAGGCAACAACATGAATTTATAGATCGGTT
This sequence comes from Bacteroidota bacterium, assembly GCA_023422565.1. Classification (GTDB taxonomy): domain Bacteria; phylum Bacteroidota; class Bacteroidia; order Chitinophagales; family Chitinophagaceae; genus Ferruginibacter. Next base: position 19,753 of record JAFAGR010000030.1, read on the forward strand.
CAACTCAAGCTCACTTTCCATTAAAATTTTTAAAGGGATTGAAAGCGATATCCTCAATGATGGCCGGTTAGACTATCCGGATAATGTCCTTTCCACTTTTGATGTAGTTATTGCCTCCGTACATAGTAATTTAAAAATGACGGAAGAAAAGGCGACGGCACGGCTCATCAGCGCTATAGAAAACCCTTACACTACAATACTTGGGCACATGACGGGACGGCTTCTGCTCAGCAGAAATGGCTATCCTGTTAATCATCGGAAGGTGATTGATGCATGCGTTGCTAACAATGTAGCGATAGAATTGAACGCGCATCCCAACAGGCTGGACATTGATTGGCGCGAGATAGGCTATGCTCTTGATAAGGGAGCTTACATCTCAATCGACCCTGATGCGCATTTTATTGAAGGGTTGGACGACGTGAAATTCGGCATATGGGTTGCGCAAAAAGCGATGCTGCCGAAAGAAAGAAATTTGAGCAGCATGAACCGTATTGAATTTGAATCTTATTTAGTGCGGAACAAAAGTAAACGAGGTTAACCCTTCAGCGGGAAGGAAACAAAGAAAGTTGTTCCATTTCCTTTTTCCGACTCAAACCAGATCTGTCCGCGTGCGTGTTCAACCATACGCTTACACATGGCCAGTCCGAGGCCCGTTCCTGAAGATTTGGTTGTAAAGTTCGGCGTGAAGATATGATCACGAATGCTCTCCTCTATTCCATAGCCCTTGTCTGAAATTTTAATTATTACATTGTCTCCTTCGCGGTACTCCTCTACTGAAACAACAGCTTTTTCATTTTCCGGAGTTGCCTGTATTGCATTTTGAAGAAGATTGGTGAAGATTCTGTTGATATGGGTTTTGTCTGCTTCTACTATCAGAGGCTGTTGCAGTAAGCTAATGTTGAGTTCCAGGTTTTCATTTGCAGAATAAAGTTGAAAGACGCCATTCAGAATTTCATTAAGGTCCACGTTTTCGCGCCTCGCATTTTCAATATTAGCAAACTGGCTGAATTCGCTTGCTATCATGCTGAGATGGTCGATCTGCTCAACCAGGGTTTTCGAAACGCTGTTTGCCAACTGCGTAATGTTAGGCGCGCCTTGTTCAATTGCCTTCTGCAAATACTGCATACTTAACTTCATCGGCGTAAGCGGGTTTTTTATTTCATGTGCGATCTGTTTGGCCATTTCACGCCATGCCCCTTCACGCTCAGTTTTAGCAAGCGCCCGCGCACTCTCATCAAGTTTCTCCACCATTTTGTTATACTCGGCTACCAGCTGACCTATCTCATCACTCCTCGTCCAGGTGATGGCCTCATTGCGCCTTTCAAGATTTATCTTCTTCATCTTTTCACTGATAAGGGAAAAAGTTCTGGTGATCCGGTTAGTAATGAACAATGCTATAACACCGGCAATGAGGAAGATGAACGCATTAAGGTTAATTATAGTAACAAGAAAATTGGATATTTCTTCTTTCAGGTTTTCCTGCGAGGTGAAATACGGAATGTTCAGGTAAGCATATTTATCGCCGTTCTCATTTATCACCGGCTTATAGTTACTTGTATAACGCAACTTGCCGATCTCCTCGTTTTGAAAATACTGTACTTCATGGTTTTGATGAAGGTGATAAAAGGCAACTGGATTCATCATTGTGCTTACTATCCCTTTAATGTAAGGGAGTGGTAATGATGAAACGAGCAAGCGCCCTTCCAGGTCGTAAAGGTTCACATCCATTCCATGTATCTCCGATATCCTCTTTATTGATAGGCCTATGGCATTTCTATCTGCCTGGTTAACAGGAACCTTAGTCGCTAAAGAATCGCTAGAAAGAACAGCGGCGCTTTTGAGTTCGTTTTCCATTATTCGAATCGACTTACTCAGGCGCTCCCTGTTGGTATTTTCATAGCGATTGATGAAAAACAGTATCGTAGCAATCCCGATCACTAAAAAGGATACTACACAAATAAAAATAATGGTGCCGTGAATCTGGTTCCGGATACTCAACTGCCACGATTGCTTTGCTTTTGACAAATTGAATTTGGAATTCAGCAAAATGTTCAGCATCCAGATAATAAAAGTGAGCAAAAGGAATGCACAAAAGAGATAAGAGAAAAGCGTGATCGATTCAATGGAGAGGCTGTTTTCTTTTGCGATAACCACCATGCGCCCGCCCCCGGGGTTATACCAGAGTTCAGTGTGATTTGCTTTTTCAATTTCAAATACCTGTTGCGGTGGAAAAGTAAAACCGGCAATCGATGTGGCAAATGCATAATCGTTGTGGCTGCTTACCAGCTTATTGTTTTTATAAATGGCAAAGGAATACAATGAGGAATTTTCGATCGCATTTCCCCGCCCACGGTTGAACAGTTCAGGATAGAGAGTTGCATCCTGTACCTTCCTTAAGCTGGCCACAATAAATACATAGCCAAGAAGATCTCCCTGGTGGCTTCGTAATATCTTTTTGCTGATGTAACTGAATTTATCAAAGGATACATCATAGTAAAAAAGATCAGGGTTGCCGGCAGGCTTTGCCTGCGTATTCAATATTGCATTTAATTCATTGTACCCGATGGAATCCCTGTTGAACAAGGGCCTTTCCTGTGCATCAAACGAAAAGATCTGTGTTTCATACCGGTCTGTATAGCCTGAAAAATTTCCTTCAACAAGGCTGTCTTTAAAAGCATGATTTGAATTAAGGGAAAGAAAACGGGAGAAATTATCGGCAAGGTAATCTGCGCGAAAATCGGTGAGCATGGTGTTTAGCAAAGTTTCGCTTGAAGGATCAGCCTTTGCGGCAAGAATTTCTGCATAATGCTCACGGTTTCTTAATTCCTTCTCCCTGTTCTCCATCATGATAAGCGTAGTGATAGACATTGAAAACAGGAACAGCCAGAAAACAAGCCTGGAGGAAATGATCTGGGAAACTAAAAGACTCAGGTAATTGTTATTCAACAGAAACAAAAAGAACAACAGCCATAATAATATAAGAATATCAACACCGCCCGAAAGGCTACCAATTCTCGTAGACAGATATAGCAATCCTGTAAACGCTATACACAACAGAAAAGACAGAAAATTTTTTCGGTACACCGGCCTTAATACATCAAGTATTACCTGGCTTATAAAAAAATAGCCGATGGCTATGCAGCAAAGAACAATGAACCCGATAAGGCTGTAAATGTTGAGTGTGAAAAAATTCAACACGTCAAACGAGATCTGGGAGTCTGCAACAAGCGAGCGAACAATGTTGCTTCCGGCGTAAGTGGCGAGCACCAAAACAATACTGGCCGCAAACATCAATGTCCATTTCGTCCAAGGCTTCCTGGAATGAAATACAATGTGCTCAGCCTTCACCCTCCCGCGCATAAAAAGTGAAAACCAAACAAAGATGAGAGAGTTGATCAACAGGTTGCCCAGAGAACTGAGCACTCTCCCGGAGCCATAAATGGAAGGATCGAACAATTCAAACTGGCGGAAATTTAATGGAAGCGGGATCAGGTAAGTTGCAGCTCGCAAAATGATCACCGTTCCAAAAAAGAATGCGAAACTCCATCCCACTCCTGCAACCGAAGAAATGTACAATGCGGTAAGCTGTATAAAAAAAAGAAAGAGAACTGTGGCCAGTATATAAAGGAGCACGGAAACACTGTTATTTTTTGTCTCCGTTTGCTCCGCTTTCTTCTCAATTCTGAAAAGGTCATTTCCATAGATCGATGCAATTACCCGCCCCTCACCTTTACCGCCCTTTACCTGGAATGCATCCTGAGTATTTTCTCTTGCGGCAAAATCATTTCGCAAGTAATCATTTGTTACAAAATAATTCCACTTTACAGGTATGAGTGCGAGAAATTTGAAACGCCCGGCTTCAACACTGTTCCATACATAATAACCGTTTTGCAAGAGTGTAAAACCAGAACGGCCTTTAAGATAAAGCAGGGAGGATGTGGGCAGCACTTTCTGTGTATTCCACAGCACCAGGTTTTTATCTCCCGTGCCATCATTTTCATAAACGAAAAGAAAATATTTTTTGGAAGTGATCGCATCAATAAACTTCGGGTCATACTTTTTGGCCGCCAACTGCTTCAGAAATGAGGTGTCCTTCACCAGGCCCGCGAAATCAAGCTCTGCACGCTTAACTGCATTACCTACATTTTTTTCAACAAGGGATAGAGATGATTCCGGAGCCCAATAACGGTCTACAATAATAGCCACAGTTACGCACCACGCCGATAAGATCAGCAGGTAGCCATACTTCTTGAAAAACTCACGAAAGGTGCCGGGCTTAAACAAAGGTTCTGGTTTATTCCTGCTGCTTTTTTATTCGGTTCCAAAGACTGTCCATTTCTTCCAGCGTCATATCATGCAAAAACCGGTTATCTGCGGCAGCCGCTTCTTCCATCTTTCTGAAGCGTGTTATAAATTTCTTATTTGTTCTTTCGAGCGCGTTTTCCGCATCTACTTTCAAAAACCTTGCTAAGTTAACGAGGGAGAAAAAAACATCTCCCAGTTCATCTTCAATACAATTCTGATCCTGCAACTTCATTGCCTCCCGAAGCTCACCGATCTCTTCTTCAACCTTGTTCCAAACCTGCCCGGTATTGTCCCATTCAAAGCCCACTTGTTTGGATTTTTCCTGGAGGCGCATGGCCTTTACCAGGGAAGGCAGGGAGGATGGAACTCCGCCTAACACGGATGACTTTCCTTCCTTCAACTTTAGTTTCTCCCAATTTTGCTTTACGTCTTCCTCGTTCTGCACTTTTACATCACCATAAATATGCGGATGGCGGCGTATTAATTTTTCGCATACATCATGCAATGCCGTCTCAAGCGTAAATTCTCCCTTCTCCTTTGCAATGCGCGCATAAAACACCATGTGTAGCATAAGGTCGCCGATCTCTTCCTTTATACCCTTGTAATCTTCGGCCGTAATTGCATCGGCAAGCTCATAGGTTTCTTCAATAGTAAGTTGCCTGAGCGTTTGAACAGTCTGCTTCATATCCCACGGGCATTTCTCCCTTAATTCATCCATGATAGTAACTAACCGGCTAAATTCTTTCTCTGCACTCATACTTAAATATTCATAATTGAAAAAACGAAACTTAACAAAAGTAAAATTATCATGATGACAAGGTGCCCGATGTTTAACGCTACGAATTTTAAGAAAGTCGTCAACCGGTTCTGCCCGTAAAAATTTCGCATTGATTTGTATTCATAAAACAACACGCTGAGAAGCAGGATGAATTTTACTATGGATAACCAATTCCATCCTGATGCCTGCTCGATCTTTATAACAAGCATTAAAACCAACATGGTTAAAAAGGCGAAGATGTAAAAATTGATACTGAATATAAGATGTGAAACATACAAAAACCGTTTCTGCCGTGCATATAATCCCTTTAACAAAAGAGCGAATAAGGGAAGCGATAAGAATAACACTTGCGGAAAGCTATGCACTATCTTGTTCACGAAAGCGCTTGTTATGGCATCATTATCATTATTGTATTTCTTGTTAAGTTCGATTTCACGGTAAACGAGGGAGCGCTGGATCCAGTTATGTTTTTTTACGCCGGCGGCAAGCAATGAATCGTAATGCTCACGCGAACGGTAAACCGTACTGGTTAAATGTATGCCAGTTCGCAAACTGTCTACATATTTGTTAAATTCCTCCCGGGACCGGGGCTTACCCTTAAAAAAATCGTAAGAAAATTTGCTGAAAGCGGCGCTGTCCATTGACTGGATCTGCGATACAGGAATTCCCGAAAGTTCAAAATCATCCGAGTCTGCACGAGGCTTAAGATCAAAGGATGAAAAAAAGATCAGAAAGAAAAAAGCGGAAGTGAAGATATACATCCGGATTGGGTTCAGGTAACTGGAACGCCTACCCGCAACATACTCTCTGCTAAGGAATCCCGGTTTGGTGATCAGTTTCTTTCCCGTGCTGAAAAATTTTCCATCAAAATGCGTAAGGTCGTATAAAAAATGCTGTATGAGATGCCAGGCCGTTTCTACAGGCTCAATATTTTCTTGCCCGCACACATGGCAAAATCTTCCATGAACTTCTGTCCGGCAATTAAGGCAGATCTTGTCCTTGCGTTCTTTAAGATGGCTCAAGGTTCTCGTTTTGTTAAAAATACTAAAGTTTCGGAGTATGTTTCTCCCCTCCACCATAACTTGGCTGTAACTTCGCAAATAAAAAAAAAACCTTTTGCATGTTCAGATGTTTGGCCCTTCTCTCCTTTCTCAGTATCGCTCTCAACTCTTCAGCCCAGTATTATTATAAAGATGTGATCAGTAATAAACAGGCTCGCAATGATATGATGAAGTACCGTGAAAATAAGGTGCGCCATATAAAGATCAAAAGTTTTGAAGATGATGGCAAGCCCAGTCAAGGCTTTTTTTGTGAGCGAAAAGTTTCAAAAGACTTTTTGAAAACGGAGCTCTTTACTAAATCCGACATTTCACCCGTATCGCTGGTAACCAGTGAATTTAATGCCCGGGGATATATTATCTCCTCGGTAGACAGTTCTGAAATTTCAACCACCCGTATACAATATAGTTATGATGATGACGGCAGGTTGCAGAAGATCGTTTCCACGATAAGGTCGTCAGACGATGATTTCGTGAACGAGTTGAGGGAAGAACATTTGTATGAATATTCCACTGATTTTTTGCCGGACAAAATGTACAGGATCATGAATTTCAAAGACACAATTCCCGTCCTTTTTTCAAAAGATGAAACGGGCAACATCAGCATTGAGAAAGATACACGGAGTGGCAACAAGTACTATTATTATTACGATGAGAAAAGCAGGCTGACCGATATCGTACACAGAAGTGAATTTAAAGAACAACTTGTTCCTGATTATATGTTTGAATACGATGCGACGGGGAACATTTCTCAAATGGTTTCCACAGAAGAAGGTGGCAGTTACTATTACATTTGGAAGTATTCCTATCAAGATGGAATGAGAACAAAGGAACAGTGTTTTTCAAAAGAACGCAGGCTGCTGGGGCACCTGGAGTATGAATACAAATAGGTTGACGATTGAGGAATTGGGATTTGAGATTCGGGATTTGAGATTTGAAATTTTGAAATTCTCCCCGGGCAACAATAACTACAAACTTTAAACTAGTAACACCAACTAAAAAAGTCCCCGGCTTCCCGGAGACTTTTTTTATTCGGATCAAGTTCTTTTCACTCTAAAAATTTCGAACGGTCATTTCTGTTCTCCTGTTCTTCGCTCTGCCTGCTGCAGTATTGTTATCAGCAACCGGCTTGTCTTCTCCATAACCTGTAGATTTCAACCGGCTTGCATCAACGCCTTTCTTAACCAGGTATTCCTTAACGGCTCCAGCGCGGTTATCACTCAACACCTGGTTACTTTCAGAAGAGCCCTGGCTGTCGGTGTGCCCATCGATGTCAATCATAAGGCTTTCGTCTTCTGCCATCAGTTTGGCCACTTCATCAAGTGATTTGAAAGACTTGGGTAAGAGTTTATAACTGCCGGTTGAAAAGAAAACATTCTTAGCTGCAAAGGAAACCTTTTCAATTATTGCTTTTGCAATTTCCGGGCAACCGCTATTCGATTCGGGGCCGGGGCGGGAAGGACATTTATCTTCTTCATCATTAAGGCCGTCTCCGTCTGTATCGGGAACAGGGCAACCCTGGTAGCGTGCAAGCCCTTTTTCATTTATACACTTGTCTTCTTCATCATTTATGCCGTCTCCGTCTGTATCGGGAATCGGGCAGCCTTCGTATTTGGCCAGTCCGGCTTCATCAGGGCATTTATCCTGATCATCCGCAATTCCATCCCCGTCTCTGTCAGGGCATCCCATAAGGTTTGCCAATCCCGCGGTATCAGGGCAACGGTCTACACTATCCAATACGCCGTCATTGTCACGATCGAGGATTACTACAGGAATTACCACAGGCTCGGCCGGCTTACGATCTTTTAAGGGCGCAACGATTCCGAAGCTGTGCATCAAATGATACTCTGCACTACCGGTTACGGGTATGCGATATTGCGAATTGGTCTGGAAGAAAAAGTCTCGTGCCAGTTTAAACTGGAGCCCCAAACCCACAGGCATAAAGGCAGCATAGTAGGGTCCGTATTTTGAAGCGCCTATTCCTCCGATAAGGAAGGGAGTGAAGAAATGCCTGTCGGAAAGCAACTTTATGTTTGCCGTGAAGGCCGCTTCAAGCAACAGTTTGTCTGACGCAGGAAGTGGCTTTTCAGGCACGGGATAACGGGTAAAAGAACCTGCGAGGTTTACATTCAGGTCAATATGATTTGACACTCCCTCAAGATAGCTGAAGCCAATACCCGGAGACATCCTCCTGGTTTTATAGATCTCATTATCACGGATCACCTGTAAGAGGCTTTTCGACCTCAGGTCTTGCGCCCCCTGGAAATCCTGAAAAAGGAATTGAACACCTATTGATGGCAATTTTCTATAATCATTTTGGCCCGTCGCACATGCAGCTATTATAAAGGCCAGCATGGTTAGTAATGATCTCTTCATATGCGTTAGATTTAGTATCGTCACAAATGTAGCAGCAATGCCGTAATGTTAGAAATAATTTACGCACAAATTGATACCATTAAAGAGTTGGATTCTTCTGCTGTAAAACGATAGGATATGTAAAGAATTGCAGCCCCCTACTTCCTGATCACTTCGATCTTCACACGAGTAAGGCCAGACTTTATGTAACCTAATTGTTCCGCACCTTCGTAACTAAGATCAATAATCCGGCGGGTTTTAGGATGAAGGCGGTCGTTAGTTTTAACCACGATTGACCTCTTATTTTTCAGATTTGTAACCTTTAACCATGTTCCGAGAGGAAGCACATTACATGCGGCAGTAAGTTTGGAATGGTCGAAGATCTCACCATTTGCCGTTTTTCTTCCCTGGAATTTTTGGGCATAGTAGCTGGCCAGGCCGTAAATGATCTTATCTGAATTATTGTTTTCCGCGACAACATAAGCAGAGGTTAGTGAGCCTGCATTCAGAGGGCCCAAAACGAGCATGAGCAAGCCAAATGACAAGGCTATTGCAGGACGTGGATTTAAGCAAAATTTTTTCATAGTTATTCAAGGGTTTGAAGCCGCCTGAACGGTATCAATGAAATATGCATGAAATTTCGAATATTTCAAGACAAACAAAATAAAACAAAATAGGCGTAAAATGCAATCTTTGCCTGTTAATATCCATGTCTGCACCCGGGCTTAACAGGTTGGCAACCTATATTTTAACTTATTTTCGCTTTGCTGATGAAATACTATTTGATAGCCGGCGAGGCGAGCGGAGATTTGCATGGAAGCAACCTGATTCGAGGTTTGCGGGAGCTTGACGCATTGGCCGACCTTAGGTGATGGGGTGGGGAAAAAATGCAGGAAGCAGGCGCCAAAGTGGTTAAACACTACAAAGATCTGGCGTTTATGGGGTTCATAGAGGTTGTTCGGAACCTTCGCACCATTATGAAAAACCTCGCATTCTGCAAGCAAGACATTCTCAACTTTAAACCCGATGTAATCATCCTTATCGATTATCCGGGATTCAATATTCGCATTGCCGAATGGGCACATCGTCTTGGTATCAAGGTGGTCTATTATATCTCTCCACAGGTTTGGGCATGGAAAGAAAATCGCGTAAAAACGCTTAAGGCAAGCGTTGATAAAATGCTGGTGATCCTTCCCTTTGAAAAGGAATTTTACAAGTCTTGGAATTGGGAAGTAAACTATGTGGGACACCCGCTTGTTGAGGTGGTTGAAAATTTCAAAAAAGATCATCCCCAAATATTGCGCGACGAAAAGATGGTGGCCATTTTACCGGGAAGCCGTAAGCAGGAAATATTAAAGAAACTGCCGGTTATGCTGGAAGCCACGCGGCATTTTCCCGATCATAAATTTATTGTGGCAAAAGCGCCGGGGCTTTCCTCTGGTTTTTATGATGAAATGCTTAGGGGCTGGCCCAATGTTCGTTGGGTGGAAAACAAAACCTACCATCTGCTTGCCGAAGCAAGGGCTGCCCTGGTAACCAGCGGAACGGCTACATTGGAAACTGCCCTGTTTGACGTACCGCAGGTGATCTGTTATAAAGGCAGCAGTATTTCATACCAAATTGCAAAAAGACTGGTGAAAATCCGGTTCATCGGTTTGGTCAACCTGATCATGAATAAGGAGGTGGTCAGTGAACTTATTCAACACGAAATGAATGTTGAGAACATTGTAGCCGAATTAAAGCCACTACTAACGGAAACGGATAAACGAAAATATATTTTGAAGGAGTATAGCGCGCTCCGAAACTTATTGGTTGATGGCGGAGATGCATCGGCCAAGGCTGCACAGGAAATTATGGAACTGCTCTCTGGCGAAAAGGCTTGAACTAACCTTATTTAAATGATCAGTTTAATGGCAAGAATGATCATCGCGAGAATGAAAAGAAGCAGCGATAACCGGTTAACACCATGCATGAATTTCAGCGATGAGCTACGGGGGGTTGTTTTATCACGCTTTTTGAGGTAAAGATATTCGGCTATTTGTGTGAATATGCCCAAATCAAATTTTGTTGAAGTTTGATCGATTAAAGCTTGTTATGGCAGCGAAAACGTTAATTTTAGTTCATCAAAAATACTGAGGTATTATGACAAGAGAAGAAAAATTTATGCAGGAAGCTGTTGATCTTTCCCGCAAAGGTGTGAACCACAACGATGGCGGCCCTTTCGGTTGTATTATTGTTAAAGGAGACATTATTGTAGGACGTGGAAATAACTGTGTTACCTCACAAAATGATCCCACTGCCCATGCGGAAGTAGTGGCAATACGCGACGCCTGCAAAAATCTCGAAACCTTCCAACTTGATGAGTGCGAAATTTTCACGAGTTGCGAACCGTGCCCCATGTGCCTCGGAGCGATATATTGGGCGCGACCAAAAGCCATCTATTATGCCAACACCCGCGAAGATGCTGCACGAATTGGCTTTGATGATTCAATGATCTACGATGAAATGAATACGCCAATTGCTGAACGGAAAATACCGATTCACAAAATGGAGGGTTCCGAGGCGTTAAAAGTGTTCGAAGAGTGGATGAACAAAGTTGATAAAACTGCTTACTGACCTGTGTTTTTCACCCGGATAATTTCACCGGCAATACTTACCGCAATTTCTTCCGGAGTTTCACTTTTAATGAACAAGCCGGCAGGCGCATGTACCGTCTGTAACAAAGCTTCATCCATCCCTTCCTGTTTATAGCCTTCAAACATTTGCTCCACTTTTTTCTTACTGCCAATCATTCCGAGGTACTTTACAGGGATATGCAAAACCGCGCGCAGAGCCTGGTCGTCTGTTCTGTAGCCAAAGCTCATTATTATAACGTAAACGTTCTTCCCGCCTTTTATCCAATGCGTGAGTTCATTGTACGAAGAAAGTGTAATGAGATTATCCGCGAACGGATTTTCCTGCATGGTGTTCAACCCCGGCCTGTCATCGTAAACATTCACCACAAAATCCATTTGGCTCATGAGTTTAGAAAGAGCCAGAGAGCAATGTCCGCCACCAATAATGTGCAAAGTATTTTTCTTCCCAACCCGCTCGCGATAAATAAAGGCATCTTCACCACACCGCTGAAAAAAATAATCCTCAGAAGGTTCTTGTTCCCGCAGCTTAACACCGGTGTCTGAAATTTCAATCACGTGGTCTTTGTTCTTTTCAACAGAGGAAGCAATTTTCTTCAACTCAACAACATCAGAGCAAAACAACTCGGTCATATAAAGAGTTTGTTCGCCCGAACAGATCATGCCGCTGCGTGATGATGAATTCTTGTCATGAACCTGTAAATGTATCTCCGGTGAACCGGGCTCCGCCAACATTCTTGAACGAACCAATTCAACAAATTTATGCTCCATAATGCCTCCACCGATGGAACCTTCCATGGTTCCGTCAGATGAAACCATCATTTTGAAACCCTGCCTGCCGGGGGAACTTCCTATGCTCTCGAGCACCAGCAAAAGAAAAACCCTATGCCTTGCCCTTAGTTTATCAATAGCAAATTGCCATGTCATTTCTTTGCGCGGTTTTCAAGAATTTTTTTGAAAGAACGCCCGCGAATCTCGTCTAATGTTAAGCCGGTGGCTAACACTTCCTGCTCGGTAATGGCGCCACTGTTCAATGCCCTTAAAAAATAATTTAAAAGACCCTGCCCTGTAGCTGCATCGTCAAATACATCGCCGATCAGGGTTGCACGTGCAGCTTTCTCTACAAAAGTCTTCAGTCTCTCTACCGCGTCATCGTAACTTTCAAGGAAGAAGGCGAACACGGCGGCATAGCGCATAGGAAGTTGCGCGGGATTTAGGTCCCATCCCTGGTAAAAGCCATTCCATAAAGAGTGGCGTATATGATCGTATCCTTTTTTCCAGGCACGATGCACGGTTTCCATATTTTCCTTCTGTTGCGACTCAGAAAGAGCATCGCCGCGATGCGGGCCGATGGGCATTGTATTGGTCGCGCCATCTGAAAGCCAAATGCCGGTATGAGCAAGTGCCACTTTCGTCATATGATGGGCGAAATCACAAACAGGATGGTCCATCTCCTGGTAACGCGCTGTGATGCTGCATGATGCAGTATAATCATAGGTTCCAAAGTGCATGGCGATACATCTTCCGTTTGCAGCTTTTACAAATTTCATCAGCGGGTTGCGCCCATCTTCTGCCATAATTGATTGGGTGGTTTCCACCATCATCTCCATTTTAAGCGAACCCTTCTTCAAGCCGGTTTCCTCTTCAATTATCTCAAAGAAATCGACAAGCGTTGAAACCTGTTCAGGAATCGTCACCTTTGGCAACATGACCACAAAATTTTCAGGAAGTTTGTTCTTCGAAGCTTTAAGCAAGGTAGTAAGAAAGATATCAAGCGTTCTTAGGCCTCGCTCCTTCATTTCTTCGGTAAAGGGTTTTATTCTTATGCCGATGAAGGGCGGAAGGGTTTTTTGTTTTAACCCCCTGGCTACTTCCTTTGCGGCACTTTCTGCAGTTTCGTCTTCTTCTTCGTTTGAACGGTTGCCATAACCGTCTTCAAAATCGATCCTGAAATCTTCTATGGCCTCGGTTTCAAGTTTGCGCATTACCTTATGATACACTTCATACGACAGGTGCGCTGCATGAAATTTCTTCATTGTCCAGTCAAGCGCCTCATATTCGGCTTGCAACTTTCTAACCTCCTCTTCCTTTTTATTAGCCACACCGTCTAAACCAAATACCCGGCCGAAGGTCATAAAATCGGGCGCGTAAATCTTGAAGGTTTCAAGTGCCCGGGCTCCCAGGTTTTTCGCCGAATCAGATTTGAAAAGATTTGCACCGCCGTAAACGGTATGCACAGCCTGGCGGTCAGGGAGGTCGCCCGGGTATGTTTTCTGAAAAGCTGTGTTTGCTTTCTTAAGTTTGTCAAACAGCTGCTTCTTCCTTTTTGTGGGTATTGATGTTTGCATAAATTTTATTTGTGTGATCAGCTTCCCCGGTACGTTGTGTAGCCGTAAGGGCTTATGAGCAATGGAATGTGATAATGACCGGATCCGGTTATGGAAAACGTAATTTCAACATAAGGAAAAAAGGTATCTAAACCGCTTTTTGAAAAGTAGGCGGCGGTGCAAAAGTACATCCTGTAGTTGCCCGGAGCCAATACTATTCCCCGGGGCAAAAGATCCGGTATTCTTCCGTCTGAGTTTGTTATTCCCTGGGCTATCGTTTCTGCCTTGCCGTTAGTTACCCTACCTAATTTGATCGCCACGCCCTTCGCAGGTGAGCCTGACGATGTATCCAGGATATGGGTTGTAAGCTGTGAGGGCCCGGGTGTAAGATCGCTTATCTGGTCCATCAACCTTTTGATTGTAATTTTCTGTTGCTCGCCCATGGCAATTTTTAGCTCATCTTCAACAGAATTTGGAATTCTGTCTTGCAACAGTTCAAGCATTTCCTGCGCGGTTTTACCGGTTGCAAAAACTATAAAGATGAATCCAAACTTTTCTTTGTACTCCTTATTAAGGCCGGCCAATGCTTCGAGAGTGCCAACAGCAGCCTTATTTACTCCCTCCTGTTCGTTTGCAGCAAGTTCCTTTGAAGTAGAATACTTTTCCTGCAATGAACTCAAATCCCCAATTTCAGGATGATGTAGAAAGGCCTCTTTCCAGTCGGCCCCGGAGCACTCCTCATACCATACTTCATTTAGCGCTATTATAAAAAACTCCTGTGTTGCAAATGGGAATCGTTTTAACACACCGTTCCTCCATTTCTCTGAACCGCAGCATTTCTGCAGTATGGTAGCAGCGTCTTTCTTATCAAGCTCATTAAATTCTCTGAACAGCATAAATAAAGTTATTTCATTTGTTCAATCCAACAGCGGATCTTATCACGTTCGGCATCGGTCATGTTGGTTTTGTTGTTAAGAGGCATGGTTTTCGTTAGTACCGCACGCTGCAATATTCTGTCTTTCATTCTTATTATATCAGCAGGAGTATCGTAAACTATACCATTGGGCGCTGCCGTATAAAAATCGTCGGTTGTTTTTGTAGAATGACAACTGATACACCGGTCCTGAATAATTGCATTAACCTCCTCGATGGAAACAGCAGCGGTGCATGCTTCAGCGGTTTTAGGAGGAGCGGTAAGGAAGGCTGCCGATAAAAGTAAAATAATTGATGCAGGTAAAACCCAAACTGATAACTGTCCCTTTTCCTTTACATTCAGATAATGCTTAACGCCCGCCGTACCCACAGTAATTATCATCAGTATTAACCATGGCTTCGGATGACCAAACGTAACAGGAAAATGATTGCTGATCATCACAAACAATACAGGCAATGTGAAATAGTTGTTGTGAAGACTTCTTCGCCCTGCATTTTTACCCAGCCTTGCATCAGGCGAAGTTCCTTTACGTGCTGCACGCACCATGGCTTTCTGCGACGGGATGATCACCATAAAAACGTTAGCCGCCATTATTGATCCGAGCATGGCGCCGAAATGCATGAATGCAGCTTTTGCGCTGAAAACCTGCGAATAACCGTACGCAAATACCGATGCCAGTATCAACCCGGTGAACCCAAATAAAACGGGAAAGCGAACCAGGGGACTTTTACATAATAAGTCGTATACTATCCAGGCCAGCACAAAGGATCCGATACCGATTGAAACTGCTGTAATCGAATTTATATCAAGTACATTCTTATCAATAAGCGTTGATGAAGCATTAAAATAATAAACGATAAAAAGCAAACTAAACCCCGACAACCACGTGAAATATGCCTCGTACTTAAACCAATGAAGGTGCTTCGGGATCTTTGCAGGTGCTATCTTATATTTTTCGATGTAATAAAAACCACCTCCGTGTATGGCCCAAAGATTACCTGCAAGTTCATCCCTAACATCACGGGTACGGTTAAGCGCATTTTCAAGAAAAACAAAATAAAAAGAAGCGCCGATCCAGGCTATCCCGAATGTGATATGCATTAAACGCACAACGATGTTCATCCATTCCATCAGGTGCCCTTCCCATAGGGTACCTTTCACCATCAGGTAGATGGAAAACAATAAAACCAGTGAGGTTAAAATTATTGCCGTGAAAATGAGATTCTGCGACGAAAAAATATTTAGCAAGGGCCTGTCTTCTTCTTCATTCAGTTCTGATTCCAGTTCGCGATCTATTCGCGCGGTTCTTAAATAATAAGTCAGCACGATCAGCATTATAAGAATTGCGAGGGAAGATATAAAAAGCGTAAGGCCCATTAAGATCGAACAGATTTTTTCTTTCCGAAAATCCTCAGGCGGCTTACACCACCGTCGGGAAAAATATTCAGCCTCACATAGTTGCAGGAAACCGGCACATCAAGTTTGAATTCATGAATTGCGTCTGCCGAAAGTTTCTGTTCTGTTAGCAGTGGTTTCCAGTCCGCTTCATTCATACAGTCTTCGTCACATGTTGCATTGGAATATTCAAGTGAAAAGCGATCCGGATAGTTTCCCTTAAAGTGCGCAGTATCCAGCAAAACGCGATGCAAAACTCCAGGGTGCGCCAATCGTACCATCACCCAGTCCCGGTTTCCCGGAGTTCTGTTTCGTTTCGTCTCCCAGCCATCTCCCATATTAACTCCCCTTCCCGGCATGAGCAAATTGTCCATTGAGCTGAAGAACATATCGTTACAGGCTATTGCTTTCGCGCCATTTAAAGCTGAGGCAAGATCGATTTCTTCATTATCAGAAACTTCTTCCCATTTCCTGGTAACGGTACCGTATACACGAAAACGTGCCACACCTCCGTCGGGATAAATATGTAGCCTTACATGGGTGAAAACATTGTTGCTCCGAACCTCAAAAAAATTCCGGCTGCCGGCGTCAAGCGGAGATTTGGGAAGCACCTCAACCCAGTTCAGCGAATCCCAATCTACGGCAGTTTCGTCAGAAGAAAGGCTGATCGCTTCCACTGATGCATGCGGCGGATGATTGCCGAGAAAGTGATTAGTATCAATGTCGAGCCCGTGAATGATGCCTGACGCACCTAATTTGATCACGGCCCAGTCGTGCCCGGGACCGCGTTTCCTCCGGCTTTCCCATCCATCCATCCATTTTCCCCGGTCGGTAAATTTTTCCGCGATAAAAACCCCTCTGCCAGGTTTAACCAGATTTTCTTTTTCAGCAAAAAAGTCATCGGTAGCGTACAACACGCTGCCACCAAGCCGTTCTGCAGCAAGATCTATCATTGAAATGAAGGAAGGCTCTTCCTTAATTGTTTCTTTTACTTTCTCAAAAGCCATGTTCCGGCATTTAAATATTTAAAGTGATCATTTAAAAATACAGTTTCTCCATTTACGATCGTCCCGATAATTTTTCCATTAATCTCCTTGCCAATATAGGGAGAGGCTTTATGACGGTGAATGATCTCATCTTCCTTTACCACATGAGATTTTGAGGGATCCCATATTACGATGTCTGCATCATAACCCGTTTTAAGGTAGCCCTTTTTTTCATGGAGATGAAGAAAGGATGCCGGTTTTTCAGTAAGCAATGGAATGAACTCTTCTAATGTCATGCTATTCTGCAAGGCTGTGTATGACGCGGTTAGCAAAAACTGAAGGCCCGCTATTCCTCCCCAGGCCGATGCCAGATCTCCCGAGCTGATCTCTTTAAGATCCGGTGGTGCGGGTGAATGATCGGAGGCGAGAAAATCGAGTGCTCCTGACCGCAGCGCATTTATCAATTGCCTGTTATTTGCCACACCCCGAATTGGCGGTGCGCATTTATATATGGTTTGATTATCCGGAATTTCTTCGGCATTAAAGAAAATATAATGAGGGCAGGTTTCAGCCGTTAATCTAACCCCCGCTTCCCGGGCCTCACGTATCAATGCAAGTGACTGTGCCGAGGAAACATGCACAATATGCGCGCGACCGTTAGTTTCGCGGGCCGCATCTGCAACTGCCTGCACCGCTGAAGTCTCCCATGCGTCAGGGCGGCTTTTTAAATAATCCTGGTAAGTATCATAATAAGGGGATGCTTTTCGGTCGTCAGACAACTCGCAATGCACTAATAACGGTAAAGCATAGCCGCTTAATAATGGAAGTGCATTATACAAAAGATCAACCGGCACATTAGGAAAGTCGTCGATGCCTGAATGCGTTAGAAAACACTTTATACCCAGCACGCCCGCCTTGGCAAGATCAGGCAGGCTTTGCAGATTGTCCGGAACGAGGCCGCCATAGAAGCCCACATTTACGTGCATCTTTCCTTTAGACGATTCAAGTTTTTCTTTAAAAGCATTTGATGTAGTGGTTACCGGTGAAGAGTTAAGCGGCATATCAACAATTGACGTAACTCCACCGGCTGCAGCAGCGCGCGTGCCTGAATCAAATCCTTCCCAATCGGTTCGACCTGGCTCATTTATATGCACATGGGCATCTATCACTCCGGGCATTATTATGGCATCGCCAAAATCCGTTGCGGATGAGGACCTTTCTTCAAGTCCGATGATCACTCCGTGTTCGATCACTATGCAAGCAGGTTGCAGCACCCCCTCCACCCAGCACCGGCGGCTGAATATATATTGCAGGTTGCTCATTGATTTGAATATAAAGCAAGAAGTGTCTTTTCAGGTGTCATAGGCGCGCAAAAGCCGACCTCACTGCTAGGGTTAAACGCTTTTATTGCATTTCGCAATGCAAAGTATGAACCCAGGCCGTACATCAGGGGAGGCTCCCCCACAGCCTTTGAACGAAAGATTGCAAGATTATCAGAAATGGTTTCCAAAAAAGACACATTTATTTCTTTAGGCGCAGAATAGATATCAGGCACTTTATAGGTGGACAGTGCGTTACTTCTCAACCGGCCTTTATCATCAAACACGATCTCTTCAAGTGTCATCCATCCTACTCCCTGTACGATCCCTCCCTCAATTTGACCAAGATCAACCCTTGGATTCATGGAGGTGCCGAAATCATGAACCACTCTTACTGCATCAATTTCATACGTGCCGCGTATACAATCCACCGTTACCTCAGTTATGGCAGTGCCGTAAACATGATATGCGAACGGGTGGCCCTTCTCTTTCGAGGGATCGAAGTTAATAACAGGAGTTGCATAATGCCCGTGCTCACTGAGGTTTACCCGGTTTAAATATGCTTTCATCACCAGTTCATTCCATGAGATTCCTGCGGGCTTGTTGTTGACCATCACCTGTTCAGATTGAAACACGATCTCTTCAACTTTGCATTCTAATACTGAGGAGGCAAATGATTTTAACCTGCCTGATATTGCAGAACAGGCAATTTCCACCGCCTTACCGTTCAAATCGGCTGTTGCGGATGCGGCAGAAGGGGATGTGTTTGCCACCCGTTGAGTGTTGGTGCTCCCGATCTTGATCTTATCAGGACTGATCGAAAAAACGTACGCAGCAACCTGCAGCATCTTCGTGTTAACGCCTTGCCCCATTTCCACCGCGCCGGTACTTACATGAACACTGCCATCCATATATACATGCACGAGTGCCCGGGCCTGGTTCATTAAAATTTTTGTGAAGGATATACCGAAACATACAGGCATTAATGAGATACCTTTTTTAAATAAAGCGTTAGTAGCGTTAAACTGGTTCACCCGGTTGCGCTGTGAAAGAAGTTCGTATTTTGAAACTGCTTCAGTCCAGCATTTCCGGGCCTCGCTAACCGCCTTTTGGCCATAGGGAAACTCGTCTCCCGTCTCAAGTAAGTTCTTTTCCTGTATTTCAGAAGCATTAACACCCAGCTTATCTGCCGCATAAGCAATGGCAGACTCGATCACAAACATTCCCTGCGGCCCGCCAAAACCTCTAAACGCGGTATTAGGCAAAAGATTCGTGCGACATGAGTATGCGGTTGCCTTTACGTTTGGTACATAATACGAATTCGTGCAATGGAAAAGCGTTCTCTCCATTACCGCCGGGGAAAGATCAGCCGAAGCTCCTGCATTTTGAAAAAACGTGGCGGAATAGGCAATTATTTTAAGGTCTTTGTTCAGGCCTATTTTAAAATCAGAGGAATAAGGATGGCGCTTGCCGGTCATCCGCATATCCTCCATTCTGTCTAATGAATATTTTACCGGCTTACCTGTTAACAGGCAACCCAGCGCACAGAATATTGCCCATGGTGTTGCCTGGTCTTCCTTTCCGCCAAAACCTCCGCCAAGGCGGGTGACATCTATCTCCAGCCTGTGCATCGGGATATTAAGCACTGCAGCCATGTGTCGCTGCACTGCGGTAGGGCCCTGGGTTGACGAATAAACCTTGATCGACTTGTTTTCTAACGGTAACGCGTATGCGCCCTGAGTTTCAATATAAAGATGCTCCTGCCCGTTGTTATCTGCCCGGCCCTCAAAAACGAAATCGCATTTGGAAAACGCATCTTCGGCATCTCCTAAAGAGAAAGTTCTTGGTGGAACTATCAGGCTTCCCCGTTCGTAGGCCACCCGGGGATCTGTAACTATTTCAAGTGGCTCAGTATGTAAGACGATCTTTTTCGCAGCCTTCCGCGCAATCGCCGCTGTTTCCGCGATCACTAATGCCACAGGCATTCCTTCAAAATGCACCTCGTCTTTAGCAAGCAAAGGCTCGTCAGGCACAATGCCTCCAATTTCATTTTCGCCGGGGATATCTTTTGCAGTGATGATGCGTACAACGCCCGGCATAGCTTCAGCTGCGGTGAGATCGAGCCCTGTAATTTTACCGTGCGCCATGGGCGAACCAAATACAGCTGCGTAGAGTGTGCCCGAGATCTCCGGGATATCATCCAGGTAAATGGATTCGCCGCGCAGGTGCGTAAATGAATCTATATTCTTCATCAGGCTAAAAGTAACTTTTGAAGCGGGAGCTCCGGAAAGAATTTTATGAAATGAGCTTTGATCAACTGTGAAAGCAACAGCCTTTTATATTTTTCCGATCCACGGGCATCACTTATGGGCGCCACTTCCTCCATTGCCAGGTCAATTGAGTCCAATATAAGTTGGGCTGAAATCTTTTTGCCCGTAAGCATTTCTGAAGTTCTTTTTAAGAAAAGCGGAACCGGCGCCACGCCGCCTGCAGAAATGGAAGCAGCTACTATATCCTGTTCATTCATCTGCAACATCATCGCTGAATTCACACTTGCAATATCCAGGTGAGTTCTTTTACTCACCTTTTCGAAATTAAAAAGACTGCCCCGCGGGGGAACAGGAAAGATAATCTTCGTGATCACTTCGCCCGGGCGCATGGACAGCACTTTATAATCTACAAAAAATTCACGCAACAGGATTTGACGCGAACTTTCGCCATCCTGTAAACGAAGTGATGCATTAAGTGAGAGAAAAAATACCGAAAGGTCTCCGATAGGGCTAGCATTCGTAAAATTGCCAGCAACCGTGGCCATGTTTCGAATCTGGGTTGAGGAAATCAGCTTAATGTGTTCCTTCATTTTTGGGAATATACCGGCGAGCACTTTCGAGGTGGCGAGATCTGTAACTGTAGCGCCTCCGCTGATCTCTACACTTTCACCGTTCAATGTAACCTCTCCGGAACGGATGCTTTTTTTTACAAAAGCTATATTAGATTCGTTGATGTGGTCATGCTTCTGCACATAAAGATCGGTACCGCCTCCCACTAAAAATTCGGCATTCGAATCTTCAGGCTTATCATCACAGGCGTTCCATTCTTCCAGCTTTTTAGGAATGTCTTTTATATAAGGTGGAATAAAACCTTTACTGATAGCAAAGTCGATCACATCTTCTCCTTTCCTTTCTTCAATAATTTGGGAAACAGCAACGGCTGCTCTTTCTATTGATTTATATCCCGTGCAGCGGCATATATTTCCATTCATCCAGTCAATAGCTTTCTCATTGCCTGAATCGCCGGAAATACAATAGCCTGTGAGGGAAACTACGAAGCCGGGTGTGCAGAACCCACACTGCGTTGCGCCTTCTTCCGCAAAGGCGTGTTGAACCGAAGTGAGTTCGTGCATATTAATGCCTTCAACAGTAAGAACATGCTTGCCGTTTGCATTCCCGATCGGCATAAGGCAACTGGTTACGGAAGAATATCTGAAACCATCGCCCGTTTCCTCTCCCACTAAAACCGTACACGCCCCACAATCTCCTTCCCTGCATCCTATCTTTGTTCCCGTTAGTTTTTTATGATACCTGATAAAATCCAAAAGGGTCGTGGCAGAATTCACACCGGTTTCAACCGGCTTATCATTTAAATAAAATCTTATCAAAAGAAATTGCTTTCGCTAAAGTTAATAAAAAAGGGATGACAGCTCAACGGGCAGTGGAAGATAAACAGGATTATTTCAGGCTTATCACCTTCTGGGTTATTTGTGAGGCCTTTGCCGGCGGAATTATTCATGCAATCAAGTTGCCATTCAGTGGAATGATTGTGGGGTCATTTGCGGTTTTTTGCATAGTCATGATCGGAAAACATTTTCCGGGAAAAGGAAATATTCTAAAGGCAACCATTTTGGTGTGCATCTTTAAACTCATGCTCAGCCCACACAGTCCGCCAACGGCTTACCTGGCCGTTTTGTTCCAGGGCACAATAGGAGAATTGCTTTTCAGGCTGAAACTTCCTTTGAAAATAACCGCTATCCTGATTGCCTTCCTTGCTCTTGTAGAGTCTTCGGTTCAAAGGATTTTGGTACTGTGGCTGCTGTATGGCAAAGATTTTTGGGATGCGGTTGGCCGGTATCTTGAAAAATTCTCCCAGGGAGGGGGAGCCGGATCCATCCCGGAAAAAGTCGCCCTGGCCTATATTGGATTTCACGCCCTCTTCGGCCTGGTTGCCGGCTATTATTTTGCGATACTTGCAAGTGGCGCAGGGAAAAATGAACTCAGATTTTCAAGTTCATCTCCATCGGCATTGCATGAACTACCAAAAAGAAAAGGCCGAAAAAAGATCAGGTGGTTTTTTATCTTATTATGGCTTATACTGGCCGCATTGTTAGCTTACGGTTACGCGTACCCGCAGAAAGCCTTGCTCAGTGGAAACTCAGCATTGTGGATACTGTTTCGAGCATTAAGCATATTGCTGGTTTGGTATTTTATCATTTCACCCCTCGTAATGAAATTGTTGAAAAGAAGATTGGAATTATCGAAAACAAAGCAATTGGAAGGATTTATCTCCGTTCAGAACCTTCTCCCCTCTACCGGGGAGATCTTTTTCCGTTCGTGGGAGTTTTCTTCACAAAGAAAGGGCCTTGCGAGAGTTTTCCGGTTTCTCAAAATTCTCAGCGCTAACATGGTACCGCAAAAACAATCCGGGTAAATTATTCAAACAACCACCATCTCCTGCGTGGCACGGCAGGCTTGAGGCCAAACCTTTTAATTGAATTCTCTTGTATAAATTTAACAGCCTCATCAATTGAATCAGTAAAAAGGCAGAGATCAAGATCTTCAGGAGAAATGGTTGCATTCTCATTCATCAGTTGAAGATGCTCCATCACTTCTTTATGATAACTCTTATTAAAAATTATAATTGGAAACTCAGAGATCTTGCGCGTTTGCACAAGAGTTAATGCCTCAAAAAATTCATCCAGCGTTCCAAAACCGCCGGGCATCACAATGAAGGCATAAGAATATTTTAAGAGGAGGGTTTTTCTAACAAAGAAATATTTTATGTTCACCCATTTATCCAGGTAAGGGTTCTCGTGCTGCTCTTGCGGAAGCAAAATATTACACCCCACGCTTTTACCACCCACATCTTTAGCGCCGCGGTTAGCTGCTTCCATGATACCCGGCCCACCGCCCGTCATAACGGTAAAGCCAAGCTTTGCCACTTCGGCCGCAATTTTTCGTGCATCATCGTAATAAGGATGATCTTCTTTAAACCTCGCCGAACCAAAAATGGTAACGCAGGGCCCAACAAAATGAAGTTTTCGCAATCCTCTTACAATATCACGAAGCACGTGAACTGCAAATTTAAAATCGCGCCACCTGCTCTGCGGACCATCTAAAAATTTTATCTCGCCTGTACTCATCTTTCAATTTTTGTTTCGTTCCGTAACGTTAAAGGTAAGTGCAAATTTAGCACAGCCGTTTTTGCCTGAACGCATGATGTAGGGCAATAAAAAAGTCCCGGCTAAGCGGGACCTTTTGTGGAGAGTATCGGAGTCGAACCGACGACCTCTTGCATGCCATGCAAGCGCTCTAGCCAGCTGAGCTAACCCCCCTTGCAAATCAGGTGGCAAATTTATGGGAATTGGAAGTGGTGGCAAAAAAAATGCTTTCCATACTTTTTTCTAAAACTTTTGGGCATTGGTTTCTGTAACGAAATATCACCGATTTTTTTGAAGAAGATTATTTAATGATAGGCGCCAATTTAGTGGGTTCAACAGCCAACCGAATTCCCTCAGCGGCTTGTTTCACCTTTTGAAGTAAGAGTGGAGGCACGGCAGGGTCAGGATTAGCAAGATAATCTTCCAGAATTTCTAGTGAAGCCTCGCTTGAATAAGTGTCCAGCATATTTCCAACCCATTGGGTCGGAAAAAAGATATCGCTGGTTTGAAGTACATCGGGTAATACTGCTAAGGCCTGGGAAATGTAGCGCACGCTTTCACGCTGCCGCAGAGGGTGGTGCAACCAGGAAATAGCGGCGGCCACATCGCTGTCGTTCGGTCGACCGGCAGGATCAAGAATTGTGGTGAAAAAAGAATCCCTCACCTTCACGTCGGAAGAAAGCGCCGGGATGAGGTAAGCAAATGAATTTCGTGTACCCGGGTCCGTTATGCTGTCGCGCTGACGTTGCATAACTTCCTTTGAGCGATAGCCCCGCACGGCAAGTTCCCTTGCCAACTGGTTCCAGTCGTTACTGCCGAATGTTACACCCGCAGGAAGCACCCTCCTGTTCCAGTAATCATACAACGTATCCAGCGCCGCAGCTGATTCCGAAATGCGCATGTAGCTACGCAGTACGGCGGTTCGGTTTTCCTTAGCCTGCTTTTGTAGAGCTTTCCGCAAGCTGTTCTCCACAAGAGCGGTCAGTTTCCGGCGCGCGACCACATCCAGGTATCGCCAATAGATACTCTGCACATACGCCAGTTCCCTTTCAAGAATCTGCTTATCCGGCTCCGTGGCGGCAAGATTCAATAATATACGCAATAGTTGTTCAGCGTTTAAGGCCGGAGCTGGTTCACCCTTCCTACTAAGCTGCCTATCGGCGAGCATCCTTTCATAGAGATTGACGACAGTTGATGCGCGCGCTTCCGGGATGCTGATCTTATCAAAATATTTCAACGCCCTCTCGTCAAATGGAAATAACCCATAGCCTTCGCCACTTGAATTAAACACGATAAAGTCGGGCATTTTTAACCCCCTCGCTTCCGGAACATCCATCGTTGCATTTGTGAGATTTACCGGAACTATTTTAAACTCTCCTCCTTCATAGGCCAGCAATATCTCAAAGCGCTGCGGCCAGGTCATTTCTTTGTTCCATTCGCCCTGTTGCGTGAAAGTGAGCCTTGTGATCTCTCCCCTTGCTGTATCCATGCTGTAGCCTATGACGGGCCTGCCCGGTTGATCGATCCATGCAGTTGAAAAATGTTTAAGGTCTGTTGCGGTGTGTTTCTGAAACGCCGACATTAATTCAGCAAAATCTGCATTACCGCCTTTAAATGTGCGCACATATTCCTGCAATCCCGATCGAAAGGCCTCCTCTCCCATTAACAATGCCAGTTGATGAATCGCGATCGGGGCTTTGTTGTAAGTGATGGGGCCGTAGACTAGTCCGGCCTGGTTTAGATTGGGAAGGTTGCGATTGATCGGTTCAGAAGACCGATAACGGTCAACAGAAAAAGCTGCGGGGAAATTGCTAAGCACCGCTTTTTTCTTTAAGTCTTTCTGCGGACTGATACTGCTTGCAAACCTGTTGCCCAGATAATTGGCAAATACTTCTTTTAGCCACACGTCATTGAACCATTTCATGGTTACATCGTCTCCGAACCACATATGGCTAACCTCATGGCCAATGGTATTAGCACGCGCGAATTCTTCCGTAGCGGATGCTACATCCATGAAAAGCGTCCGTCCATTATAGAAAACAGCTCCCGGATGTTCCATGCCCGACACACTGAACCTCGGAATCTCTACAAAATCAAATTTTGGAAAAGGATATGGCATGCCAAGATATTGAGAAATGAAGTCGATCGCACGGAAGTTAAGATCAATGCATTTATCAAGGCTTGAATCGATCTTTGCGCGATCAGTTTCGCGGTAATAAAAATTAATTGTTCTATCCTTTCTCGTTTCAGAATACTTCGAAAATTCTCCTGCAGCGAAGGCAAAGAGGTAGGTGCTGACCGGTTGTGTTTGTGCGAAAGTAAACGTGGTTCCGGCTTTAGTGTTTAAAGAGTCGATGACCGGGCCATTGCTTACGGCGGTCCAACCACGGGGAACAGAAAGTTCTAAAGAGAAGCGCGCTTTCAGATCGGGTTGATCGAAGCACGGAAATACTTCCCTGGCCTTTGCCGGCACAAAAAACGTATAGGCCAAACCGTTAGTATCGATCTTCGCAGGCTTTCCGGAAGAAAAAAAGGTGATCTTCACTTCATTATGCTGTTGCCGCAAAGTTCCGGAAGGAATTACCAGGTGTTCATCGCGATGATCAATTTTTACCGATCTGCCATTTACCTGTAGTTTCTTAATACTGTTCGGCAGGCTTTTGAAATCAATTTGCAAAGGTTGATCTGGCGCACCGTAGTCAAAATAGATGTACTCTTCTGCAGCCATCTGCTGCGAAGTTTTAGATATATTGAAATGAAGTAAATACTGCACCTTGGAAAGGTTTTGCTTCCTAAACTCTGCAAGCTTCTTGCTCACACCGCTTTGAACGGCTTGTGCATGGGTACTAAGTTGAAACAGGCAGAGAAACAAAACCAAAAATGATGCGATGTACTTCATGCTTATAAAAGTCGGAAATAAAAAACGACGCACGAAATGCAGCGTTCAAAATTTTATCATTCCAAATGAAAAAATCTATCAACTCAATTCACTATCATAGCGGGGCCGCTCTGCGTGAATTTTTTCTTGTAAATAAACAACTCACACTTCGCAGTGCTGTATTTACAATGGGTTTTCTCCCTGAACTTTAATCGCTTGCCGTTATAGGAAATTCGTTCTTTAGGATCAACCTCCCTTAAAAAGTCTATAAGCTTTACATGATTAAGATAGGTGTTTGAGAAGAAGACAAGTAACAATTCTTCCTTGCTTTTGAAATCGATCTTATATGGCTTTTTAAAAAGAATACTGTCTCCGTCTGCCACCAAAAAATGATTGCGTTCATCAGGAAAAACGCGGAAGCTGTATTTTTCCGCCACAGACCTGAACTCCGCAGTGTCGATTGTTTTAACGAATTCCAGCACCACTTCATTTTTTACAAACTGTGCAGAGGCGGTGGTGAGCAGGCCGGTTGTGGCAGCTAATAAAGCATAACACTTTTTAATGATGTTCATACATTGAAAAATAAAGAAGGGCTGCTGATGCAACCCTTAGTTTCTTTAATCTCCCCAAATTTCTTCCTTTCCTTCCAGCCATAATTTCACCTGGTCTGTAGTTATCGACTTCGGCCTTTCGAGCGGGAAGCCCAGCGCCCTGTCCCAACACAAACTGGCAAGCACACCCAAAGCGCGCGACACACCGAACAACACGGTGTAAAATTCATACTCTTTCATACCATAGTGAACGAGCAAGGCACCGCTATGTGCATCCACATTAGGCCAGGGGTTTTTTATTTTAGCTATCGATCCCAATATATTCGGAACAGTTTCATACACATTCCATACTGTATTTACCAAAGGGTCATCAGGCATATGTTTTTTACCAAACTCCATTTGCGCTTCAAAGCGTGGGTCTGTTTTTCTCAACACCGCATGGCCATAACCCGGAACTACCTTTCCTTCGCTTAAAGTTTTCTTTACATATTCTTCAATCTGCTCTTTTGTTGGAGATTCTGAACCGATCTGTTCGCGAAGTTCAAATATCCATTTGATCACTTCCTGATTGGCAAGGCCATGCAAAGGGCCTGCAAGTCCATTCATACCGGCGGCGAAACTCAAATATGGGTCGCTAAGCGCAGACCCCACAAGATGCGTAGTGTGAGCAGAAACGTTTCCTCCTTCATGGTCTGCATGAATGGTCATATACAAACGCATCAGTTCTTTGAAACCCTCATCTTCATAACCCATCATGTGAGCGAAATTTCCCGCCCAGTCTAACAATCCATTTGGTTGAATGTGATCGCCGCCTTTATACTTTCTTCTATATATGTAAGCTGCAATACGCGGCAGACGTGCAATAAGATCCATTGCATCATCAAAGGCCGCATTCCAATAATCTTTTTTGTTCATGCCCTTCGCATACAGTTTGGCGAACTGGCTTTCGGTTTGCAAACTCATTATCGCCACTACAAATTGCGTCATGGGATGTGAGTTGATCGGCAGTGCCTCTATAGTTGCAAACACATGATTGGGTACATGGCTTCTTCTTTGCCAAACGCTTGTGAGATGCGTTACATCATCTTCGGTGGGAAGTTCCCCTACCAGCATTAAGTAAAATAACCCTTCGGGAAGCGGCTCGCTTCCGCCGGGCGCCTTTGGTAATTTTTTTTGTAACTCGGGAATTGAATAACCGCGAAAACGAATACCATCCTGCGCATCAAGAAGGCTTGTTTCCGTTACAAGGCCCGTCATGCCACGCATGCCCTGGAATACCTGTGCGAGAGTGACCTCTCCTATTTTTTTATCGCCATGATCTTTCAAAATATCTTTAACATCAGCAGCTACCTCATCTGCCTTCGCCTTGAACCTGTCTTTAATAATGCCCATTTTAAATTCCGGATTTTAAAGTCTTAGAAAATTTGTTATACTTATTAAATCACCGAAGGTGATTCGCTTAAAATTACAACGGGAACTATTGCCAAACAAAAGTTTCTTAAACAGCCGGTAACCTTTTGATTACACATTAACCTGTATCGAACTTCAATACTTTTTGGAACCTGCCAGATGACCCTTCATCTTAACTTTTCGCTCTTAAATTACTTAGGCGCTTTCCTATAAAAGTAATAGGCCACAAAGGCAAAGAGAATATTAGGCGTCCAGGAGGCGAGCAGCGGAGGAAAGCTGCCTTGGGTAGCAAAAACAACTGAAAGCCTGCTGAACAGTACATACAAGACGCTGATCACTACGCCGATGGCCAGGTGAATCCCGCTTCCTCCACGCACTTTTCGCGAGGCAAGCACTGCACCAATGATGGTGAGAATAAAAACGGAAACCGGAATAGCATCACGGTTGTATCTTTCAACCAATAAGGCGTTTACCATTTCAGAGCCACGGCTTCTTTCTTTCCTGATAAAATCATTAAGCATCGGCGTGGTCATCTGGTCTTTGAGATAATCGTCTCTTCGAAGATCAAGGGGAGTGAAATTGTAATCCATCCATTTGGCCTGGCTTATCTCAACCTTTTCGTTTATTCCGTTCACCGATCTTTCCTGCACATTATTCAGTTTCCATTTACGTTGGGCACTGTCCCATGTAAAACTTATTGCGCGAAGATTATACTCGAGTGCATTCCCTTTATAACGCTGCACGAAGAGATTGTTTCCTGTTCGGCTGACGGTATCGTATCCTTTTATGCCAACCCAGGAATTTTCATCGAGCTTGAAATACATGTTCTGCTTGTAGGATGTATTTTTATTTGAGCCGGAATTTACATCCACGTAATTCTTTTCGAAATCAGCCCACTTTCTGTTAGCCCGGGGAATAATAAACTGGTAGCCGAACCACAGGAGTGCCGTCATCATTAAACCCCCGACAGCAAAGGGCTGCAGGTATCGGTTAAAGCTTACGCCGCTGCTTAGAATGGCCACCACCTCTGAACGGCCAGCCATTTTGGACGTAAAAAATATAACTGAGATAAAAATAAAGAGTGGAAAAAGCATTGCCACTATTCGTGGGATAAAGCCGAAATAATAATCTGTGATGATGCGCGAAACAGGGAGTTTCGATTTTACGAAATCATCTGTGTGTTCGCTGACATCAACCACCACCACTATGGTGGTAAGCAGGAGAAGGCAGAAAAAAAATGTGGTGAGATACTTCTTTAATATGTAGCTGTCCAGCTTTTTCATTCAGGAAGTGTAAAGATAAGACGATGCATTACGCTATGCGGTGAGAAGTGTTAATTTGTAAATGCCCCGGCAATGGATTTCGCAGCGAGGAAGCCACTCGTCCAGGCATGCTGAAAATTATAGCCGCCGGTAATTCCATCCACATTCATGATCTCTCCTGCAAAGTAAAGGTTGCTGCAAATTTTGCTCTGCATTGTGAGCGGGTCGATCTCCTCGGTTTTCACCCCTCCTGCTGTAACAAATTCTTCCTTAAAAGTAGTTTTCCCCGATACCTCGCATTCAAAGGTGGTGAGCAGCTTCGCCAGCATGTTTTGCGACTTTGCGGTAAGGTCCGCCCAACGGGTATCTTTCTCCACTTCTGCCTGGTCTAAAAAAAACTGCCAAAGCCTTGCGGGCATTTCAAAAGGGTTCCTGTTAGCTATTTTTTGCGATGCGTGAACGCTGCGCATCCTTATAAGTTCTTCCCTGCATGAATTCTCATGAAACTCCGGGATCCAATTAATGCGAATGGAAAACCTGTAGTTAAAAGATGCAAGCTCGCGCGCAGCCCAGGCGGACAAACGAAGAATTGCCGGGCCGCTCAAACCCCAGTGCGTGATGAGTACTGGGCCTTCTTCCTGAAATTTTGTTCCCGCAATTTTTACCGATGCCTGTTGCGCAATACCCATCAACCCCGTAATGGGATGCGAGGGAAGATTGAAAGTGAACAGGGATGGCAGGGGATTTTCAATTGAATGGCCGGTGTTAATGATCCAGCCGAACTGTTCTACCTTCGGGAAACCGCCGCATGCAATAACAAGATGATCGCATTGTTCAACTTTGCCGACAGAAGTCTCAACGTTCCATTTATCGTTTCGTCTATTGATGGCCGTTACTCCCTCATTGAGCCGGATATCCACATTATACTTTGAAGCTTCATCAAGCAAGCAGTTAATAATTGTTTGAGAACTGTCAGATACCGGAAACATTCGTCCGTCTGCCTCGGCTTTCAGCTCCACGCCGCGTTCTTCAAACCACCTGATGGTATCGTTGGTAAAAAAACCGGAAAAGGACCGCTTAACAAAGTTACCGCCGCGAGGGTAACGTTTAGCCATATCCGAAATATTGAAACAAGCATGTGTAACATTGCAACGCCCGCCTCCGCTCACTTTAACCTTGCTTAATAATTTGGAAGACTTTTCAAGAAGCACTACCCGGAGCGACCGGTTCATTCGGGCCGCATTCACTGCACAGAATATTCCGGCAGCGCCACCACCGATAATGCACAGCTTCTCTTTCATACAAGAAAATTAATAGCTCCAGGTGAGATTAATGTTCTTCTTCTCGGCTTCTTCCGTTGCGGCAAAGGAAGAGAGTACGTCTGCCTTTCCGGGGCGGATGCATACATCATGTTCGAAATGCGCCGACACCTTTCCATCGCGTGTGCGGATCGTCCAGCCATCGGCTTCGGTGAATACATCCTTTGTTCCGAGGTTTATCATGGGTTCGATAGCAATCACCATTCCGTCTTTCAACTTCGCGCCCGTGCCTTTTTTTCCGTAGTTAGGCACCTGCGGGTCTTCATGCATACTTCTTCCCAAGCCGTGGCCCACCAATTCCCGAACCACGCCAAAGCCATTCTTCTTTTCCGTATGCTCCTGTATGGCAAACGCGATATCACCTATCCTTCCCCCAACCTTACATTTCTCAATTGCGAGGTACAAAGATTCTTTGGTGACGCGAAGGAGGCGTTTCACATCTTCCGAAACTTCGCCTAACGCGAAGGTGTATGCGCTGTCTCCGTGAAAGCCATTTTTATAAATGCCCACATCAAGACTGATGATGTCGCCCTCTTTTAACTCATTATCGGTAGGGAAGCCATGCACTACAGCATCGTTCACTGAAATGCAGGAAGCGAACGGATAGCCACCATAACCTTTGAATGAAGGTTCAGCCTTATTATCGCGAATAAATTCATCAATGATCTCATTCAGCCTCATGGTTGTAATGCCGGGTTTCAGAATTGCAGCCACCTCGGCGTGGGCTTTACCAACCAGTAAGGCACTTTCACGCATCAATTCAATCTCTTCCTTTGTTTTATACTTGATCATCTATTGTTCATTAAAACAAACCCCGGCTTGTCGGCCAGGGTTCATCAATAAGTATTT
This sequence comes from Bacteroidota bacterium, assembly GCA_023422565.1. Taxonomy (GTDB): domain Bacteria; phylum Bacteroidota; class Bacteroidia; order Chitinophagales; family Chitinophagaceae; genus Ferruginibacter. The sequence goes on from JAFAGR010000030.1 coordinate 51,546, forward strand.
TTTATTTTGATGTATTACATGCCGGATGTTACAGCCTGCCTTCCCTGCAATCGTCCGCTGCTCATTAATCCATCGTACTGCCTCATGAGAAGCTGCGTTTCGATCTGCTGTAATGTATCAAGGATTACACCTACCATGATCAGCAATGAAGTTCCTCCGAAGAAGGTGGCAAAGTTCTGGCTCATTCCGAAAACGAGTTCGAAAATTCCCGGAAGAATACCCACTATCGCCAGCAATATCGCGCCGGGGAAAGTAATCCGATCCATGATGGTGCCGATGTAATCCGCCGTATCCTGCCCCGGTTTAACGCCGGGAATAAAACCGTTGTTACGTTTCAGTTCATCCGACATTTGCTTCGGATTAAAGATAAGAGCCGTATAAAGGAAAGTGAAGGCGATCACACAGACCGAGTAAACGATCATGTAAACCGTGTTGGTATGGTCAGTGAAATACCTTGCCCAACCTTCTCCCTGGAAGCCTGTGAATACAGTGGGAAGAAACAGTATTGCCTGAGCGAAGATGATCGGCATTACACCGGCGGCATTCACTTTCAGCGGAAGGAAGTTACGCGCTCCACCCAATTGACGGTTTCCAACAATTTGCTTTGCATAGTTAACAGGCACTTTACGTACGCCTTGAACAAGAACGATACATCCCATGATCACTGCAATGAGGAAAACGATTTCCACGAGCATGATCAATAACCCACCTGCGCCGCGCGTGGTACGGGCTGCCCACTCCTGACCAAAAGACTGCGGAAGGCGTGCAAGGATACCCACCATGATGATGAGCGAAGTACCATTACCTAATCCTTTATCTGTGATCTTTTCACCCAGCCACATTACGAACAAGGTTCCTACTGTTAACAGGATGATGGTTGATATCCAGAAATAAGATGAATACGATGCGATAAGTGCAGAAGCGTTGGCCGGGCTTTTCAGGTAGCCGATATACGCAGCTGCCTGGAATACTGTAACGATAACAGTCAGGTAGCGCGTCCACTGATTGATCTTCTTACGGCCGCTCTCTCCTTCTTTCTGGATCTTTGCCATTTGAGGAACCAGGATGGTTACCAACTGCATGAAGATCGATGCGGAGATGTATGGCATGATACCCAATGCAAAGATGGAAGCCTGTGAAAAGGCGCCACCCACGAAGGCATCAAGTAAGCCCAGCATACCGGTTTGCGTACTCTGGCTAAGATTATCTAATTCATTGGGATCGATACCCGGTAACACGATGAATGAACCCAGGCGATAGACAAAAAGTAATATTAAAGTAAAAACGATTTTTTTTCGCAGTTCCTCAATACTCCAGATATTTTTCAGTGTTGTTATGAACTTCTTCACAAAAAGATTTCGGGTTTAATAGTTTTATTCGCAAAAGTAAAAGAACACCTTTTTCAAGGTGTCCGCAAATATCGTGTAATTATTTTACTATTTCAAGAGTACCACCTGCGGCCTCAATAGCAGATTTTGCTTTTGCGCTGGCAGCGTGCACTTTGAATGCGAATTTACCTTTCAGTTCGCCGTTTCCGAGAATTTTCACCACATCGGTTTGGCTGATAAGTCCGTTGATATAAAGGTTTTGAGCATTGAACTCTGTGATGCCGTATTTTTCTGACAGAAGATCTATCTGGCCGAGGTTCAGTACTTTGAATTCTACGCGGTTAGGATTTTTAAAACCACGCTTAGGGATACGGCGCTGGATCGGCATCTGGCCACCTTCGTGTGCCTTCTTGCTCTTGTAGCCGGCGCGGCTTTGTCCGCCCTTGTTACCTTTTGTAGAAGTACCGCCTTTACCACTTGCCTCACCGCGGCCGAGGCGTTTTACTTTGTGTGTTGAACCTTTTGCAGGTTTGAGAGAATGTAAATTCATTTGCTTTTATTTTTTACTTACGCCCCGAAAGCGCGGAGCTCGCTATTTTAATTTGATAACTTGACAATTTGGTAATTTGGAAATGGATCTTCAATAACTAACGGTTAACTAATTATCAAATTTCCACCCCGATAGCTATCGGGGGCTAATCATCAAATTTGTTCCACCTTCACCAGGTGATTCACCTTGGTTACCATGCCGAGGATCTGCGGAGTTGCTTCAACTTCTACAGTGGCATTCATCTTTTTCAATCCCAGGGCGATCATTGTTCTCTTCTGGCGTTCAGGCCTGTCGATTACGCTTTTTACCTGGGTGATCTTGATCTTTTTCATTATTCAGTTTTTTCAGACGGAAGAAAACTTCTTCCCTTTGATAAATTATCCGTTAAATACTTTCTTTAAAGGGCGGTTGCGCGTTTTAGCAACAGCGATTGGTTCACGAAGCGTGCTCAGGGCCTTGATGGTTGCTTTTACCACGTTGTGCGGATTCGCTGAACCAAGGTTTTTGGTAAGAACGTCTGTGATACCTGCTGATTCCAGTACTGCACGCATGCTACCTCCGGCGATAACACCGGTACCTTGTGCGGCAGGCTTTATCAAAACTTTCGCGGCACCTTCTTTTGTAAGCTGGTCGTGAGGTATTGTTCCGTGGGTGTGTCTTATACACATCTGACGCGGCC
>JAFAGR010000032.1 GCA_023422565.1 Bacteroidota bacterium
GCTTTTAAGTGCAGCTAAAAATTCCTCCGTTTTTGCAGCAGTTTTTTCTCCGGTCATTCTCAATTTGAAATTTGGAATTTGTATGAGGAAGGGTTTCTCCAGTTGATCTTTAATACCCGGTCGAGAACGGATGTTAATTGACGATAATCCTGCGGTTTAGTGATGAACATATTTGCCCCTAACTCCCTGCACCTCACCTTAGTGCTTTCATCAGAAGAAGTAGAGAAAATTATCACCGGAATTTTTTCCGATTTAGCCGAGGTCTTTATTTTTTCCAGCACTTCAAACCCGGTCATTCCCGGCATATTCAGATCAAGAAATATCATACTCGGCGAAGGAGGAGGGCTTTCGAGAAGCTGTAATAATTCCTCACCTTCCGATTGCGTATAAAGCTCATGAGATGATTGAATGTTCTCCAAAGTTTCCCTGAAGAGATACTGATCGTCAAAATCATCATCAAGGTAAAAAATTGTGTATTTATCAGATTGGTTATGCATGAAATCCACAAATATAAAGTGTTTACCAATTTTCACAGTTTCCGAAACGCCCCGGCCAAAATTTCAAAAATCATGCTACGCCTGCCGTGAACACCTAATTAATTGAAAATCTCGCGCTTATAGCTCTTGAATTAACAAAAGGTTTCTAAAAAAGTTAAAAATCATTTGGGCTTTTGCAGATCATCTCCCAAAAACTTTCTTTCCGTTTATGAAAGTAGCTATCACCCGTGAGCCTAAAATCTCATCTTCGGCGCACGTAATAATATCGCGGTCTATCACTACAAAGTCTGCAACCTTTCCTGGTTCCAAACTTCCTTTTTCATTCTCCTGGAATGCTGCCCTTGCCGGCCATATCGTAATTCCTTTCAAGGCCTGCTCCCTCGTAAGAGCATTTTCTTTTTGAAAACCGCCGGGAGGAAATCCGATAGCGTCTTTCCGAACCACGGCGGCGTAAAAGGTTTTTATGGGTGAAATATCTTCCACCGGAAAGTCTGTTCCCAACGGCAACCATCCGTGTACATTAAAAAGGCCTCTGTAGGCATAGGCATGTTTCACCCTTGAATCGCCCAACCGGTCTTTCGCCCAGTACATGTCGCTGGTAGCATGAGTCGGCTGAACGGAAGGAACCACATCAAATTTTTTAAACAACGGAATATCATCAGGGTTTATAACCTGCGCATGTTCTATGCGCCACCTTCGGCCATGCTTTCCCGTTAGTGCCTGTCCGTAGATGTTTAACACTGCGCGGTTGGCGCTATCTCCTATTGCATGGGTGATAAGCTGAAACGGTGACCCGGCGAGCCTCGTGGCTAATTGCCTGAGAGAATCCGCATCTTTCAACATAAATCCCGGCCATCCCGGTTGATCACTGTATGGTTTCAGCAGGCATGCCCCGCGGGAACCGAGAGCTCCGTCGGCATAAATTTTAAACCCGCCCATGGTTAGGTATTGGGAAGAATAAATTCCCTTTCTTAACCATTTATCATAGTAATGGGCTGAATCGGAAAGCAGCGCGTACACCTTGATCTTCATTCCTCCAATTTGCTGAAAGCGCTGAAGCAAATCAAATGTATGCTCGCTGATACCACAATCCTGTACCGAGGTTAAACCAACGGCAAGGCATAGACGCTGAACTTCTTCAAAATAGTCAAGCGCCATTTCATCGGAGATTCCGGGTATGATGTTATCCACCATTTCCATCGCCTTATCTATCAGTATACCGGTGAGCTTTCCCTCCTTTTTCTCAAATGAACCGCCTTCAATTTGTGTGGTATCGGTTATACCTGCAATATTTAGCGCGAACTGGTTTACGAGAGCGGCATGACCATCCACCCTTTTTAAAAACACCGGCCTGCCTGGGAAGAGGCTGTCAAGTTCTTTCTTATCTGGATATGTTCTTTCGGCCCAATCGTTCTGATCCCAGCCGCGGCCATATATCCATTCGGTTTTTGCATTCTTCGCATAGGCGTTCACGTTATCCAATACTTCCCTGAACGATTTTGTACCGGTTAGGTTGCACTTCCACCGGTCTGTGGCCATTCCGGTATAATGGCAATGTGCATCATGAAAGCCGGGGAACACAGCCTTTCCCTCCGCGTCAAGCCTTGCGGAAGAAATATATTTACCTGATATGTCTGCGCTTGTTCCCAATGCAATTATTCTCTCATTTTTAATTGCCATTGCTTCGTACACGGAAAACAAACTGTCGGCAGAATAGATTCTTGCATTAAGTATAAGCAGGTCAGCTTCCTCCTTTTGCGAACATGAAGGAAACATTATCAGCAAAAAATAAATCAGTCGCATTTGATTCACGCCATACAGATTTTTGAATTATCTGATTGATTTGATAATTTTATATACATGAAAATAATACCCATTTTAATGTTGGGTGGTTTTATTTTGTTAGACCTTATGCTTGTGCAGCAATACCCCGAAAAGAAAAACGTTCACCAGCTCGTTTTTGCGCTCCTATCCCTGCTCGGCTTCTTCTTCCTTATTTCAATTGTGCTCGTCAGGAGAAAAAAATGATGCGCTTCTTTTCTGCGGATTTTTTGGCGACAGGTGGGTACCCGGCCGGGGCGGGTCGCGCCCTTTTACGGAGGTACTAAAGTCAGCGATATTTTCTCTTTTTTAACCTCCCTTCATCTTATTACATTTGAACTCCATGGAAAAATCGCTCATTCAAAAAATGCAGTCGGCCACTAAAAAGTTTCTCAATACTCCGCCGGAAAAACTGGACGAAACAATAGGAGCGGATATCGAGGCCTACCGCCAGGTACTGAGGTTTCATGAAAACCGGTATTATGTGCATAACGACCCGCTCATTTCAGATTCGGAATACGACAGGCTTTATTCATGGCTTGAAGAATACGAAAAGAAAAATCCATCTTCAATTACGCCCGATTCACCTACACAGCGTGTAGGCGCCGCGCTAATAAAAGATTTCAAAAAGGTTCAGCATTTGGTTCCCATGCTCTCGCTGCAAAATTCATACAATGAGGAGGACCTTCGCGAATGGGACCGTCGCGTTCGGGAAGGCAGCGGATTAAACCAAATTGAATATTGCGTAGAACCAAAATTTGACGGAGCCTCTATATCGCTTATTTATCACAACAACGTATTGGAGAGGGCTGCAACCCGGGGCGATGGGGAAACGGGAGACGATATAACGGTTAACATTAAACGCATTCGTTCGCTTCCCCTAAAAACGGATCTTGAAAGCTATGGTGTTGAACAGATCGAGATTCGGGGCGAGGTATTGATGACCAAAAAGCATTTCAACCAGTTTAACGAATTGCAGGCTGAAGCAGGCCTGCCGCCGCTGGCCAACCCACGCAATGCGGCGGCCGGCAGCTTACGAATAAAAGATCCGGCAGAAGTGGGCCGCCGTCATCTTGAAGCATTTGTTTACCACGCGGGCTTTGTGCAAAATATCAAGTTGCAACCGCATCACACTGCTCTTGACACACACAGCGGCACATTGCAAATGCTTTGGGACCTTGGCTTTAGAAGCCCCGTTAAAGAAATGAAGGTGGTGAAAGGCATAGAGGCGGTATTAGAATACGCACAGTATTTTGAACAAAAGCGCGATGATCTTCCCTATGAGATAGATGGAATGGTGATAAAGGTGAATGACATTGCCCTGCAGGAAAGGCTTGGCATGACCTCGCATCATCCGAGATGGGCTATTGCCTTCAAATTTAAAGCAAGGCAGGCAACGAGCAAACTTCTGGCAGTTACCTACCAGGTGGGAAGAACGGGTGCAGTAACCCCCGTGGCCAAGATTGAACCCACTCAGGTGAGCGGTGTAACGGTGTCAAGTATTTCGATACATAACGAAGAATACATTCGGGAAAAGGACCTTCGGATCGGTGACGCCATATTAATTGAAAGAAGCGGCGATGTGATTCCGCAGATCGTAAAGAGCCTGCCCGACCTGCGAACCGGCAAAGAAAAAAAGATCGCCTTCCCCTCGCACTGCCCGGTATGCAACGATGAACTGTTCAAACCGGAAGATGAAGCGGTTTGGCGATGTATAAATATTAACTGCCCCGCACAGGTTGTGGAAGGTATAATACATTTTGTAAGTAAGGATGCGATGGATATCCGCAGCCTGGGAGAAGCAAACGTGCGCCGCTTTTTCGAACTGGGATTGCTAAAGGATATTCCGGGGGTGTATACGCTGGATTTTGCGCAGGTACGGCAGCTGGAAGGAATGGGCGAAAAATCTGTCGCCACTCTATCGCAGGCCATAGAAGACAGCAAAACACAACCGCTGCACCGTATCATATATGCACTCGGCATCCGTTATGTCGGCGAAACCACGGCAAAAACTCTCGCTCATAACGTCACCCATCTTCTTCAACTGGCAGATATGAATGAAGAAGACCTACAGAAAATGGAAGACGTTGGCGTAAAAGTAGCTAAAAGCATCCGGCATTTTTTTGACAACCCTGACAACCTCTCGATCCTTCACAAACTTGAAAGCCTTGGCGTGGTGCTTCAGAACCGGAAAAAAGATATACCACAGGGCGGGCTTTCCGGTAAGTCCTTTCTGTTTACCGGTACGCTGGAAAAATTGAAGCGCAGTGAGGCCGAAGAAATGGTGGAACAACTCGGTGGAAAAATTTTAGGCAGTGTAAGTGCAAAATTAGATTACCTCGTGGTTGGTGAAAATGCGGGAAGCAAGTTAGAAAAGGCAAAAAAGCTGCCTGCCATTAAAATAATTTCTGAAGAAGATTTCTTAAAAATGTTACCTACATAGTAAACCTGATCGCTATATTTATTGTACAATTTGTGTTACATTTATGTAAATTGGCTCACGTAAAACCATAACTAATGATCAAGAAACTACCCGGGGAAGTTTGGAAACAAATGCAATTTGCCGGTTACAAGAATCTTCGCAAAAAATATGCTGTATCAAATGCCGGAAGAGCGGCGAGTTATACGACAGATATCACCGAGGATGGTAAATTACTTAGCGGGTCAATCACTTCCGGCTACCGCACTTTGAATTTGCATGTGGAAGATGGCAACGGAACGATCTATATTCATCGTGAAGTGGCCAAGTTGTTTTGCCCGAAGAAGTCTCCCAAATTCAAATATGTTCTTCACATCAACCACAAAAAACAGGATAATTCTGCAAAAAATCTTCGTTGGGCAACCCAGGAGGAAGTGAGTGATCACCAGCAGAAGAGTCCTGAAAAGATAGCGTATAAGAAAAAACAGGCAAGCCGCACTGCAGGGTTGAAGTTAAGCACTGCTCAGGTTAAAGCTATTAAGGAAGCAATAAATAATCCCAAGCGGAAGTTAACGTACCGGCAAATGGCTGATAAGTACAAAGTGAGCGAAATGACACTTTACCGGATCAGGAGCGGGGAGAATTGGGCGTGGGTGAAGTAAAATAAAAATGAGAATCAGAAAGGAACCGCTTTGGTTCCTTTTTTTATGGAAGTAGAGGATAAACTTTGAAAACTGCGGCGCGGGGTATCAAATATTACACGTCTATCCATTTAGGGCGAAAAGTAGTGCTGAGAGCGGCTTTGAGAATCAAACACAGTTTAACGAACGGCAGAGCCATAATTAAAATCAATCATAATAATCTGAGTTCTCCAAAATTAAAGTGGTCGCCCGGCTAACCATTTAATGCGCAAAAAGCAGTAGCCAAAGGCTTCGGAACGCTTCCTGATTTTGAATCATCTATAACACAGGAAAAGAAGAAACCGGCTTCCGATTAACCATTTAAGTTGCAAAAGCGCCTTGCAGGTGAGTTGTTGAACATAAAAACCCTTCTCGCAGGCTTCTGGCTAATCGGGTTAACAAAAAAGTTCTCGTTTCAGGCCACATAAATAATAGATTCGGACCCATTTAGGGATCAAAATTTGCCTAAGGCTGGCCTGATTCACTGATTTTTATGGCTTCAAAATAGAAGGTAATTCCTGAAATCTGCGCCGGTGATTAGCTTGCGCATTATATGGATAGACGTGTAATTAAACGCCGGGCTAGTCGGTTAACCTATTTATCATGCAACAAAATATTCTGAATTTTCTTAAACGGCTCAAAAACAACAATAACCGCGAATGGTTTACCCTACACCGCCACGAATTTGAAATCGCAAAGAATGAATTCACCCTTTTGGTGGAAAAACTTATCTCAGGCATCGGCAAGTTGGATACAGACATAAAAACGCTTGAAGCGAAAGACTGCATCTTCAGGCAGTACCGCGACATACGTTTCTCATCAGACAAAACTCCTTATAAAACCCACATCGGCGCATACATGAACCGGGGCGGCAAAAAAATAAACACGGCCGGATACTACATTCACATCGAGCCAGGAAAAAGCATAATTGCCGGGGGCTTGTATCAACCCGATGGTGAACAACTCCGCAAGGTGCGCCAGGAAATTGACTACAATTTTGAAGAATGGAAAAGTATTACATCTGCCAAAGCCTTCCGGGCCGAATTTCCGGATGGAGTATCGAAAGACGAGATTTTAAAGCGCCTGCCACGCGGTTACGATACCGATAACCCCGCCGCCGAATTGATGAAACTGAAAAGCTTCGTTTTTCAAAAACCCTTGCCGGATGCGGATTTGACTGCTATGCGCGATGAGAAACTGCTGATAAAAACCTTTTCTGTTTTATCTCCCGTCATCAAATTTCTTAACAGGGCAAGCGACATATAAAAAAGATGGCCAGTGATAAAAATCACCGGCCTTGCTTACCTCTGAAACCACAAGAAAAAAAGTTTTGAGGCTATTATAATTAAATCAAACTAAAAAATACAAATGTGAAAATTGCGGTGAACGCAGGATAGTGAAATCTTTACCGGTCCTTTGATAAGATAATATTGGAAGGGCTATTCGAGCAGGTTGTAAAAATAATACTTTTCCTTAAAGTTTATAATTTTTTTTACAATTTTTCTCAAATTGAGGCCAGCAGGCGGTTTGCATCGGCGTAAACCTGCTTTTTCTTTCTTTGGAACCACCACTGCGGGGCCGTCTTTTTCATCAGGGTGTCAATGCCACGCATCCCAAACAGGTTCCAAACCCCGTGTAACTTTCCTGCCACTCCTTCCTGCATCGCCCTCAAACTCATGGCAAAACCCGCCTCAATATACTCCATATGGTGCCAGTACCCTGCAGGCATAAACAAGGTATCTCCATGCTCAAGGATCACTTCATACCCTTTAGCCAGCTTTACTGCAGGAAAATTCTCGTAATCAAAATCCTTGTTGTACCCTGCAAAATTTGCGAGGCTGAGCACCTCCCAGGGCTTGCGATACAATTTGTGTTGCTCCTCGAAAGGAAAAAGCAGAACCCTTTTTCTTCCGATAAACTGAGTATGTAAAATATGGCTGAGATCAATGTCGAAATGCATATGGGTAATAGATCCCTCGCCTCCCACAAAAAGCATCGGGTACTTTTTCACAAAGCCTTTCATCATATGATCCGGCCATGTAAAATCAGCTGTGAACTGGGGTGCGTGCTGAAAGATATTGAAAAGAAAAATCCTTAAGTCAAGGGGGCCTGCTTTCACTTTCCGTAAATAATCACCAAACTTCATGTATGCATCCGCGGTATTAATGGGCGTGTACGAATCGCTTTTTACATTGTTGTAAACGCCTACCTCCTTCTCTCCTACTCCATCAATAAAATAGTCCCAATTCCATTTAGTATATGCAGGCCATTCCTTTGCCAAACCTTTTATTACAACAGGCTTCATCTTGTTGTAATAGCCGGCTTTAAACTTCTCTGGAGAAAGTGTTTCAAAAGTATCGACAGGAGACAGCTGCATATAAAAAAGTTGACCGCCAAAATTAGGTATTTTCTTTCCAAGGAATATTATTGGACGAAAAAACTAATATGCGTTAGTTTTGCTTAACTGATGGCTAAGATAAAAGCTCTTGATAAGAACGGAAGAAAAGGTATAATCGCAAAGAAGGCTGCTCATCTCTTCAGGAAGAAAGGCTATCCGAATGCAAGTATGAGGGAACTTGCCGAATCTCTTCAAATTGAAGCCCCAAGTTTGTATAATCACTTTACTTCCAAAGGCGAAATTCTTGAAATGATCTGCGCCGGAGTGGCTTCAGGCTATGTGAAGAACATTAACGAGATCGCGGGTAGCACAAAATCATATGCACTGCAGCTCGAAAGCCTGATACGTTACCACATCCGCATCATGATCTCAGAGTTCGATGAACAGTATGTTGCCGGCCACGAATGGAAACACCTGCCGCCGACTGCATTTAAAAGCTATCTCGAAGAAAGAAAGAATTACGAGAAAAAGATGACTTCAATAATTGAGGCCGGGATAAAAAGAAACGAATTTGTAAAAGTGGATGCGGGAGTGGCTGTGCTGACAATTTTATCTGCAGTGCGCGGCCTCGAATCATGGCATCGAAACAAAAAAAGCGTTTCCGGAACGATTCTCGAAAACGATATGACCAAAATGTTATTAAACGGCATAATAAAATAAACATGGCAGTGCATTTCCATAAGCTTAAGATCAAACAAATAAGAAAAGAAACTCCCGATTGTGTATCGATCAACTTCGATGTTCCCACCGAACTTTCGGAATACCTGTCTTTTCGCGAAGGACAAAACATCACCATCAGGCAGGTGGTTAATGGCGAGGAGATCCGCAGGTCTTATTCAATTTGCGCAGCACCGTATGAGAAGGAACTTAAGGTTGCCGTAAAGGCTATGGACGGGGGGCGGTTCTCGAATTTTGCAAATGCTGAGTTGAAAGCCGGAGATGAACTTGAGGTAATGCCTCCCACAGGAAATTTTTATGCGCGGCTTGGTGAAGGCGCTAAACATAATCTCGCAATTGCAGCTGGCAGCGGCATCACGCCCGTAATATCAATTATTAAGCATACGCTTGCCACCGTGGCTGATAGCACATTCACTCTCATTTATGGTAATCGTAACCGTAACTCAATCATCTTTTTTGAAGAGCTTGAAGGAATAAAGAACAAGTATTTACACCGGTTTAATTTCATCAACATATTAAGCCGGGAGGTAACCGATGTGCCACTTCATCATGGCAGAATAGACGCGGGCAAACTGAGCGCCCTGGCCGGGCTTGTCGATTATAAAAAAATGGACAACATCTACATCTGCGGACCCGAAGCCCTGATCTTCGGAAGCTCGGAGTTCTTTCAGGGCCTTGGCATTCCAAAGTCAAAGATCCATTTCGAACTTTTCACTGTACCCGGCGAAACTGTAAAAGAAAAATCATCTGTAAAGATTGATACAAAGACCGTCGGCAAGATGAGCAACATCTCTATAAAGCTTGATGGCAGAACCTTTGATTTCAACCTGTCGCAGGGAGGCGAAAGTATTTTGGATGCGGCCCTTCAACAGGGTGCCGATCTGCCCTATGCTTGCAAAGGCGGGGTGTGTTGCAGCTGCAGGGCAAAAGTGATTGAAGGAAAGGTAGATATGGATGTGAATTACGCACTTGAAGAAGATGAAGTTGAAGCAGGCTTCGTGTTAACCTGCCAGTCTCATCCCAGAACAGATAAGGTGGTCATAGATTTTGACGCACGGTAATTAAACTAACATCCGTTAGTTTTTGTATATTTACAATCTAAAAATGCTCTATGTCCATACTAGAATTGGAAAAGATATTCCAGGATAAAATTGATGCAGAAATAAAAATTGAACCGAGGGACTGGATGCCGGAAGCATACAGAAAAACAAATACGCGCCAGATTAGCCAGCACGCACATAGCGAGATTGTGGGCATGTTGCCCGAAGGAAACTGGATCTCACGCGCGCCCTCGCTAAAGAGAAAGGCTATTCTGATTGCAAAAGTTCAGGATGAAGCAGGGCATGGGCTATATCTTTATTCGGCCGCCGAAACCCTGGGCACAAGCCGTGATCAAATGATCGCCGACCTTAACTCCGGTAAGGCTAAATACTCCTCAATATTTAATTACCCTACGTTAACGTGGGCAGACATGGGCGCAATTGGCTGGCTTGTAGACGGTGCGGCAATATTGAACCAGGTAATGCTATGCCGAACGTCTTATGGGCCATACGCAAGGGCTATGGTAAGAATTTGCAAGGAAGAAAGCTTTCACCAACGCCAGGGTTTTGAATCTTTACTTGTGCTAAGCAAAGGCACGGAAGAGCAAAAGGCAATGTGCCAGGATGCTATAAACAGGTGGTGGTGGCCGAGCCTGATGATGTTTGGGCCTAAGGACAGCGAGAGCACTAACAGCGACCAAAGCATGAAATGGAAGATAAAAAGAAAAACCAATGATGAGCTTCGCCAGAATTTTGTGGACATGATCGCCGAGCAGGTAAAACTTCTTGGGATGACGCTGCCTGATCCTGATTTAAAATGGAACGAAAGCCGCAAGCATTATGATTTCGGTGAGATCAATTGGGACGAGTTTTGGAATGTAGTGAAAGGAAATGGCCCCTGCAATAAGGAGCGCTTACGGGCACGCATAAACGCACATAATGAGGGCGAGTGGGTTAGGGCCGCGGCGATTGCTCATTCGGAAAAAAAGAAAAATAAACAGGCAGCTGCTTAAGAATTAAAAAACATCACCACATGCATATTCAGGTTAAAAGATTTTTTTACGGAGATATTCCCGAAGAATTAGCAGGCGCATCTTCACCGGTTTCTTCGGAAACCAAACCGGCAGGTGAAAACAAAAAGATTGAATGGCCTCTTTGGGAAGTGTTCATTCGCAGCAAGCAAGGGCTTGATCATAAGCATGCGGGCAGCCTTCACGCTGCTGATGCAACCATGGCAATTGAGAACGCACGCGACGTGTACACGCGCAGGCAGGAAGGCGTAAGTATATGGGTTGTGGAAAGCACCAACATTCATGCATCAGACCCTTCGGAAGGAGAGAGTCTCTTTGAACCGGCCGGTGATAAGATATACAGGCATCCCACTTTTTACGACCTGCCGGATGAAGTGAAACACATGTAAATTAAAACCCGATAAAAGAACCTGATGAGTGTTCAAACAGTTATAAGTAAAGATCCATTTATTCAATACCTCCTGCACCTTGCAGACAATAATCTTATTCTCACTCAAAGGAACGGCGAGTGGTGCGGACATGGCCCGGTGCTGGAGCAGGATATTGCCATTACAAACATCACACTTGACCTTATCGGGCAGGCAAGGCTTTTGTACCAATACGCTGCCGAAAAAATAAATCAGATCGATCCATCGCTGAACGCAACTGAAGATTCGCTTGCTTATCTCCGAACGGAACGGGAATTTTCAAACCTGCTTTTGCTTGAATTGCCAAAAGGCGATTGGGCTGTGACCGTGTTGCGCCAATTTTTTTACAGTACATTCCAAGGCTTGCTTTTTGAAAAGCTGATGAAGTCTTCCGACGAACAACTTTCAGCGATCGCAGAGAAATCTTTAAAAGAGATCACCTATCATATCCGCTGGAGCAGTGAATGGGTGGTGAGGCTGGGGGATGGAACTGAAGAAAGTAATTGGAGAATGAATCGTGCCATCGAAGAATTGTGGATGTATACCGGCGAACTTTTTCAAGCCGCGCCATTTGAAACTGCAGAAGTGTTAGGTTTCAAACTTTCAGAATTATTGCAGCCATGGATGCAGCGCGTCAATGAAGTTTTAAATGAAGCCACTCTTAAAGTTCCTTCAGATAATACATTTATGCAATCCGGCGGAAAATCAGGCATTCATACCGAACATCTCGGTTATGTACTGGCAGAAATGCAATATCTGCAAAGAACATATCCTAACGCGGAATGGTAGCACCAAATACCATAGAAGAAATTTCTGCAGAACGCATTTGGAAATTGGTGGAAGAAATTCCGGACCCGGAAATTCCCGTGCTGAGTATAACCGATCTGGGCATTGTAAGAAATGTGGTTGTTGATAACGGACTGGTTACAATTGAAATCACGCCTACTTACTCCGGTTGCCCCGCAATGGATATGATTGCGGCCCAGATCAAAATGAATCTGGCATTTAACAACATCCGAAATTTCACTGTAAAAACAATCCTGTCTCCCGCATGGACGACCGACTGGATGACAGAGGCCGGTAAACGAAAACTCGAAGAATACGGTATCGCTGCCCCGAACCCCTCGCAGGGAAAAGAAGATTCTCCAAAAGAATGTCCTCATTGCCATTCCACGCGGACATCCTTGCTTAGTCAGTTTGGCTCAACTGCCTGCAAAGCCCTTTATCAATGTGATGAATGCAAAGAGCCCTTTGATTATTTCAAATGCCATTGACAGTTTTGTTAATCCTTACCTTTATTGCATGAACACGATAATTAAAGAAGTGAGGGGAAGCCTGGTGATACTTACGCTTAACCGGCCTGAAAAATTCAATTCCTTCAACCGCGAAATGGCTCTTCAGCTTCAGCAATACCTCGATGAGATTGCGAAAGACAAAACGATACGTTGCATAATCATCACCGGCAGCGGCAAGGCCTTTTGTGCAGGGCAGGACCTCGGAGAAGTATCCGGCGAAAACCCAATAGCTTTCTCAAAAATTTTAGGCGAGCATTACAACCCGATTATCACGCGTATCCGCAATATGGAACTTCCTGTGGTGGCGGCTGTAAACGGAGTAGCTGCCGGCGCGGGTGCTAACATTGCCCTGTGCTGCGATGTGGTCCTGGCTTCTAAATCAGCCTCCTTCATACAGGCATTTTCAAAGATTGGATTGATACCTGACAGTGGCGGAACTTTTTTTCTGCCAAGATTAATTGGCTTTCAAAAAGCCTCGGCAATTGCAATGCTTGGTGATAAAATTTCGGCTGAAGAGGCAGAGAGAATGGGGATGATCTATAAAGTATTGGAAGATGCAAATTTTCTTGCGGCCGCGGAGGAAATCGCAACGAAGCTTGCAGAAATGCCCACATATGGATTAAGCCTTACTAAAAAGGCGCTCAATTCATCAATGAAAAATAGTTTAGAAGAACAGTTACATCTCGAAGATGAATACCAGATGAAAGCCGGCGCCTCGAATGACTACCGGGAAGGCGTAAACGCTTTTATTGAAAAACGCACCCCTGTTTTCAAAGGAAATTGATTTACCATGGAATCGATCACATCAGCACAGGTTGTTGACCATATGATGAAGCATGACTTATTCAGCCAGTGGCTTGGTATACGCGTGCTTGAAATAAAAGATGGCTATAGTAAAATTGAAATGACCGTGCGCCCTGAAATGATAAACGGTTTTGGTATAGTGCATGGAGGTATTGCATTTTCTTTTTCCGACAGCGCATTTGCCTTTGCCTGCAACAACCGGAATAATCTTTCCGTTGCGCTTGACACCTCGATCAATTTTACAAAACCTGTTCACGTGGGCGACGTACTTACCGCGGAGGCCAAAGAGATCCACAACGGAAAAACAACAGGCTTATATCATATCAGTGTATTCAATCAAAAGGGCCACCTGGTAGCATTGTTTAAAGGAACATGCTTTCGAACAGGAAAACCATTAGTTTGATCATCTATTTTTTATCATGATCTACCAATTCAAAGAATTTATTCCTGTAGTTCACGAATCTTCTTTCATTCACCCGCAGGCTGCGGTTACCGGTAACGTAGTAATCGGAAAAAATGTTTACGTGGGTCCGGGCGCGGCGATCCGAGGAGATTGGGGCCGGATAATTATCGAAGATGGTTGCAACGTACAGGAGAATTGCACGATTCACATGTTTCCCGGAACCACCGTATTATTGCGGGAAAGCGCGCATATCGGGCACGGTGCAATTATTCATGGGGCCACAATCGGGCGGAATTGCCTGGTGGGAATGAATGCCGTGATCATGGATAACGTTGTCCTTGGCGATGAATGTATAGTTGGCGCCTTGTCTTTTTTAAAGCAGGATGAAAAGTTTGACAGGCGAAGTTTGATAGTGGGTAACCCTGCAAAAAAGATAAAGGAAGTGAGCGATGAAATGATAAACTGGAAAACAGAAGGTACGAAACTGTATCAGCAATTGCCCGGAGAAATGATGCAGTATTCTAAGAGTTGTGAACCATTAAGAGAGGTGCCTGATTTTTACACACCGGATAATGCAAATTATAAACCCTGGAAAAGATAATACTTACCGGTATCATCATCGTCAGGAAGCAGCAGAGGTAGATATTACACAAAGAATAATTTTACTTTCTCCGTGTAACTCCTGCGCTACTCTATTCTATACAGACTGACATTAGGTTGAGAAGATTCTGTGATTCTTCTACCGGACAGCAATGACTACAAACTACCAGCCACAAACTATCTTCCGTCTTCCCATACCAGTCTCTCGTGCTTTCTCACTTTAATAAAATCCGGAAAACTCCCATCGCCCCTGCCGGAAAAACCGCCATCCGGGTGGCCGATAAGCTTGCAATCCATATCATACAGGTCAGAGAAAAAATCGCAACACAGGGCCGGAACATAAAAAACGATCTGTCCTTTATAATCATATTGATAAATTTTTCTCGGCGGGTTCGTCACTTCCTCTTTTGTAAATTTCGCGATCATTTCACGAATGCATGCGGGCGTTTTCTTGAAGCCTCCGTACCGAATCACCTCATCATTTTGTTCAGGCCTCACCGTATCTCCATTTGCAATCTTTCCCTCATTTTCAACAGGCGTTATACCGGAATTGTCGGCGATCTTGATACTGTCTGGCAAGGGCATCAGGGAGGAGGACAGGGTGGAATCTTTGCGGCTTTCATTTTTCCTCACTCTTGAATTGCCGCAACTCAAAAGGAACAGAAGGCAAACGGGGATGAATAGTTTTTTACAATACGTCATGATAATAAATTTAATGCTTAATTTTTTCTGACCTTTGTTTCAATGGAAAAATCAAATTTCGTTGACCAGATCAAAGTGTTTTGCAGAAGCGGCCATGGCGGTGCAGGCAGTAAACATTTTCTTCGCAACAAACTGACTGCAAAAGGCGGGCCCGATGGGGGCGATGGAGGCAGAGGCGCACATATCATCCTGCGTGGGAATTCACAATTATGGACCTTGCTCCACCTGCGCTATTTCAAAAACGTACTGGCCGAGAATGGCGGCAATGGAAGCGGTAACAATTCTACCGGAAAAAATGGGAAAGACATTATTATTGAAGTACCTCTGGGAACCATCGCACGTGACGAGGAAACAGGTGAAAAAGAAGCAGAGATACTTCAAGATGGCCAGGAGATAATATGGATGAAGGGAGGTCGTGGAGGCCTTGGAAACTCAAACTTTAAAACAGCCACTAACCAGGCGCCTGATTATGCACAGCCGGGAGAACCTGGTGTGGAAGGAATAAAGATCCTGGAATTAAAGGTGCTTGCAGACGTTGGCCTTGTTGGCTTCCCTAACGCAGGTAAATCCACTTTGCTAAGCCGGATCACGGCGGCAACTCCAAAGATCGCGGACTATGCTTTCACCACACTTGTTCCGCAATTGGGCATGGTTGAATACCGTGAGGGGCGCAGTTTCTGTGTGGCTGACCTTCCCGGCATAATTGAAGGCGCTGCAGAAGGCAAGGGTCTTGGCCATCGTTTCTTACGCCACATTGAAAGGAATGCGGTATTACTTTTTGTGATACCGGCTGATAGTAAGGATCACAATAAAGAGTTTAAGATATTAAGAAATGAACTCGAAAAATACAATCCTGAAATGCTGCAAAAAGATTTCTTAATTGCAATAAGCAAATCGGATATGCTTGATGAGGAATTGAAGAATGCAATCAAAAAAGAACTTCCTAAAACGGTTGAACATGTTTTCATTTCATCTGTTACAGGAGAGGGAATAGTAGAGTTGAAAGATAAACTCTGGGCCCTGCTTAATCCCGGCGCCTGATACCGCTATGAACCCTCAAAAAAATATCATTTTCTTTATTAACCCGATCTCAGGAACGGGAAATAAACAGAGGCTTCGTGAAACGATTGAAAAAGAAGTTTCAAAAACGAACTTCTCTTTTCAAATTCAACACACCGCAAAAGATGGAAATTATTCTTCCTTTCATGAAATAATAAAGCGCGAGAGAATAACAGATGTGTTGATATGCGGCGGAGACGGTACGGTGAACCAGGTGGTATCCGGCCTAAGAGATCTAAATGTAAATTTCGGCATTATCCCTATGGGCTCCGGAAATGGGCTCGCCTATGCAGCCGGAATTCCTTACTCAACAAAAAAGGCTTTACAAATTGCTTTAAATGGGCACCCCGCTTGGACAGATGCTTTTACCGTAAACGGAAAATTCAGTTGTATGTTGAGCGGTGTGGGTATTGATGCGATCATTGCACATGATTTTGCCACTGTAAAAAAAAGAGGTTTAACCACCTATCTCAAAAAATCTCTTCGACACTATTTTCTAAGCAAACCATTTCCATTCTCTGTAGATACAGGAACTTTTAAATTCAGCACAGATGCGTATTTTATAAGCATCGCCAACAGCAACCAGTTTGGTAATTACGTTACCATTGCACCCATGGCAAGCCTGAATGACGGGCTGCTGGATGTAGTAGTGGTTAACCGTATGAACAAAATTGCATTGCTTTACCAGATAGCCCGGCAGATCCGGTCAGGTAAGGTTATGCAGCCGGCAGATCTTAAAAAACCTTCAGGTATCAGTTACTTCCAGTGCAAAAAACTCACTCTGCACAATCCCGGGCTGGCTCCTTTGCATTTGGATGGCGAACCGATAGAAACTTCAGAGTGGATAGAGATACAAGTGATAGAACATGCCTTCCGGCTGATCAAGCCTTAATTCAGAATTTTACTGATCTCCTCTAGCGCCTGCTGATTAATAGGATGATTGAAGGATTGTTGTATGTCACGTTTTTCGCGCGCCGAAAGATGAAAATTCAAAGCGGCAACCTTGTCTTCCTTTTCAGGAATATAAACCATGTTTATACGATGGATCTTGTATCCTGTAGAATCGGTGAAATAATTATACTGATCCGTTTGCGAAAACTCCTGCAACTTGTACCAGTTGTGTTGAAGCATTGTGGCGGGGTTCACCAACATGTCCGTAAGAGAATTGGTTTCAAAAGGATGTTGCCAGTTTCCGATGAGTTTATCTCTTATTTGCAGAATAAGTACACCGGAAGTATTCTCTTTTATCCAACCCTCAAAATTTTCAATAAACCTTAAACTTGTTTCAATACCGTGATTGTCACGCAGGCCGGCATCCATCACATCTATTACAGGATCAGTTGGCAGCCAAACGTTTGGTAATACGTAAGGAAATGTGGCGTTCATCCTTAAAGCGGTAAGCGCCCTAAGGTCCATCGGGTTGCGATGCTGAAACAAATTAGCAAAGTCTATTGCATCGGGGCTGGCGCTAACATCCTGATGCAAACTTCGTGGCTTCATCATGAAACTCAATGGCAGGGTTGAGATCATCATCTTTCTTCCATCCCGCTTCACAACCGAGTTAAAGATCACCAAAGGTATTTTTGCATTCCTTTCATCTTCGGCCATGTCTTTTAATTGGAAATTGAGAAATCCCCGCGTGTTGTTTGCCAGTTTATTTTCAAACGCATATCCACGGTCTTTCACATACTTTTCTGAACCGACAGAAAACTTTTGTGCCGGTGAAAAAATATCGCGCGCTATCATTGAAGAAAATATTGGGTTAAGAAGATCTCCTGAAATATCATCCACATACCGTCGGTCATATAAATTAATTTTACCTCCATTCACTTTACGGCGATACAATTCCCGGTAATAAGTTGCGGCCAGCATGCCCCCGGAGGCACCACTGATGAGAAAGGTATTGTCCATCAGCCGGCCGCCAAGCGTTTTATCAATTTGCTGAAGAGAATTTAGTACAAAGGCCGCGCTTCTTAATCCGCCCCCGCTCACGTTTACAAATACCAATACAGGCTTTTCATTTCTTTGCCTTTCCTTCCAACGCTTTAATACTTCCAGCATCTCCTTTTGGTCTTCTTCAATTTTTAACGGCGTACACATACTTGCCAGGGATGACTGATTGTATGCAGCACGGGGCTGTTGTTTCGAGTAGCTTAATCCGTAAGCTTTATTCCTTGGGTCGATATATTCATTTTTGTAGAGGTAGTTTATAAATATTATCAGTATGATGGCAGCAGGCAGGCTCCACGACTGAAGGAAATAAGTTAGTGCGCCAATAACCGCGATCATCACAGCGAAAAAAACAAGCACACTTGCCACTGCCGGCAATTCGAACAGCGGGTACTCTAGAAGGAAGCCGACAACCACCAGGAAAAAAAACGCAAGCATGATGCTGGCAATCGCGGCGAGGTGATGGCGTTTAAAAACTTTCTCGATAAAATCTTGGCGGTAATGCCCAACATTCCGCGGTTTGCGCAGCCTTAGCGAGGAGGTAAGATAAAAGTTTACGCGCCGCCCCATGTCCTCAGCCCAGGCATGCTCATCTGAAAAGTGTTTCCTGAAAAGTTCCGGATTTGCCACAAGTGGCGCCATTCTTCGCACAATGGTTTTTTCAGCACCGAAAAAATAAGCAAAAGAAATACCCCAAATTAATGCGATACCAAAGAGAAGGCCTCCAACCATTGCGAGAATTTCACCGGGAGGTTTAAGTTCAACATCATCATTAAAACGGACCATGGTGATTATATAAACCACCAGAAAAGCTAAGGGTATCAGCGAATTATTAATGCAATACTTTAAAAAAGGTTGTGAGGTAGTAGCCAGAAACTTAAAACGTTTACTGTGTAAGATGAAAGTGGTGATATGCCAGCTCATTATGAAAACGCCCATGGCAAGGCCTGTTATAAGCGTGCCCACAAAATCGACCCTGCCCATATATTCCGGCGCAAGCATCAGGGCATCGGCACCGAAATTTTTCAGGAAGCCACCGCTTATGGTGCTGTATAAAATGAACCAGAAAATTAAAAGCAACTGGTACTTTCTAAAATGCAAAATGAAAAGCTGCACCGGAAAAAAACGTGTGATATTATTGAGCAGCTTCTTCATTTAAAAACTTTCGTTATCGTCTATGCCTCACCGTAATGTAGTGCAAAGCAGTAATGCACATCACCATTAGCATCGCCACAAACTGGTGGCTTACACCGAACCAGATCAGGTTTTTCGGATTGGTTCCGTTCAGCACAGTAAATATTCCTAACAACACCTGAGTTAAGGTAAGAATTAAGAGGAACGTACGAAGCCGGCTGAACAAGTTGCCTCCGGGCACACTGTAAGAACGTATAAAAAATAAAATTATGATGAGTAGCAAAAGATAAGCAAGGCCGCGGTGCACAAAATGTATCGCAAGCGGATTGTTAACAAAATTGAGCCAAACCGGATTCTGTTCTAACATGGTTGCCGGCGCAAACGCTCCATTAATATCAGGCCATGTGGGTGCTGTTTGCGCGGCTTTAAGGCCGGCCATGAATCCCCCATAACCAAGCTGAATGAATAACAATACCAGAATAAGCCAGAGAAAATTCTTTACTGAGGATGACTGAACGCGGACCTGATACGTGGGCGACATGCTCATGGCAAACCACTGGGTGTAGGCCAGAAGTATGAGCGCGGCAAGAAAATGAGTGGTCAGTTCAACATGACCTACATAGTATTTTTCAGGTACGAGTCCGCTTGCCACCATTATCCATCCTATCAAACCCTGCAAGGCTCCCAACAGGAAAAGGATGATCATGGGAACAACCATTCCTTTTTTAAATCTCTTCCTAACTAAAAAATATACAAAGCCCACTATGAACACAACGCCCAGAAGCCTGGCCCATTGCCGGTGCATCCATTCCCAGAAATAAATGAACTTGAATTCTGAAAGAGTAATGGTTTGATTTATATATTTAAACTGGTCTGTTTGGCGGTATTTCTCAAACTCAGTCATCCAATCTGCCCGATTCGATGGCGGAAGGGCGCCCGTGATTGGCTTCCATTCTGTTATAGATAATCCGGATTCCGTAAGCCTTGTAATTCCTCCGATCAACACCTGGATAACGATCATAATAACGCCGATCATCAGCCACCTGGCTATCCCCTTGTCTTGTTCACTAACTTTTCTCATAGCCTTGCAAAGATAGCAACTGCCGTGATGCCTGACCTTTTGGATGAATGTGCAAAAAAGCTTGCGACCAAATTGGCCGGAAGCGGATATTTTTGCCGCAGTGCTGCAACCCTTCCTTTATAAAACCAAGGTGGAAGCCGGGCTTGATGAGGCCGGCCGTGGTTGCTTTGCAGGCCCTGTTGTAGCCGCTGCAGTAATTCTTCCAAAAACATTTTTCCATCCCTTGTTAAACGACAGCAAGCAACTTACCGAAGAGCAGCGAAATGAATTGCGTCCGGTAATTGAAAGGGAAGCGATCTCATATTCTGTTGCCTTTGTAGATAATGATGAAATTGACCGTATTAATATTTTGCAGGCGTCTTTCAAAGCCATGCACATTGCGGTTGACAATTTAAAACGAAGGCCTAACCTGTTGCTTGTTGACGGAAACCGTTTTCTGCCATACAGGGATACAAAGCATAAATGCATTGTAAAGGGCGATGGGCTTTTCACCTCAATAGCGGCTGCAAGTGTTCTTGCAAAAACTTACCGCGACGAGTATATGCAGAAACTTCATCACGAGTTTTCTTATTACGGATGGAATTCGAATAAGGGATATGGAACTCCCGCTCACCGGGACGCGATCAAAGAAAAAGGCATATGCCGTTATCATCGCAAATCCTTTTCCATGCTTGGCGATTGTTCTATTTCAAACGATCAAATTCCCCTGCACCTTCACGCACAACTGTCCACTCTTCCTGAGTACAGTCTACAATAGTTGAAGGTATCATTCCCCCCGGCCCGCCATCAATCACTAATTCAACCTGTTCACCGAATCTTTCATGCATTATTTCAGGATCAGTGTATTCTTCCACCATATCGCCCGGCAAGGATGCGCTAAGAATTGGATTACCCAATTGATCAAGTATGTGCCTGCATATTTCATTATCGGGTATGCGTAACCCTACGGTAGATTTTTTTGTGTGTAACACCTTTGGCACTTCCTTGCTCGCGGGCAAAATGAAAGTGAAAGGGCCGGGCAGATATTGTTTCAGCATTCGGTAAAGCGGCGTGCCTATGCTTTTCGTGTAATCACTAAGGTGGCTCAGATCGCGACAAATAAAAGATAACTGCGCTTTCTTCGGATCAATCCCTTTCAGCCTGCATATACGTTCGACCGCTTTTGGTTGAAATATATCGCAGCCCAATCCGTAAATGGTGTCCGTCGGATAAATGATCACGCCACCTTTTTTCAGGGTTTCCGCAACCTGTTTTACCAGGCGCGGCTGGGGGTCTTTAGGATGTATTCGAAGAAGCATACACGAAAAAATAGCATAAAACAGGCCTAATGTATAAAAACAAAAATTAATCGGGTACTTTTGCTGCGTTTTTACATTCAACAAAATAAAACATATGTCTCTCATCACCCTGGGCACTATGGCCTTTGATGCTATTGAAACTCCTTTTGCTAAAGTGGACAGAATAGTTGGCGGCTCTGCCACTTATGTGGCTTATGCGGCAAGCAATTTTTTAAAACCGGTGCAGCAGATCTCAATCATCGGAAACGATTTCCCTCAGGAGGAAATAATTTCCCTGACCTCCCGCGGCGTGCAGATGGATGGTGTGGAAGTGGTTCCGGATAAGAAGTCTTTTTTCTGGAGTGGAAAATATCATATTGATATGAATTCGAGAGATACGCTGATTACCGACCTTAACGTACTGGCTGATTTCAACCCCGTTGTTCCGGATTCATACCAGGGAGCGGAATTTCTTATGTTGGGTAACCTCATGCCCTCATTACAAATGAGCGTGATCAACCAACTTAAGGTTCGCCCGAAGCTGATAGTTATGGATACCATGAACTTTTGGATGGATAATTCAATGCCCGACCTTCTTGAGGTTTTGAAGAAGATAGATGTATTGCTTGTAAACGACGGAGAAGCGCGGCAGCTTAGCGGTGAAGTTTCACTTGTAAAAGCTGCGAAAAAAATATTGAATATGGGGCCGCGTTTCCTGATAATAAAGAAGGGAGAACATGGCGCTCTTCTATTTCATCAGAATCATGTATTCTTCGCTCCGGCGCTTCCGTTAGATGAGGTGTTTGACCCTACAGGTGCAGGCGATACCTTCGCCGGAGGTTTTATCGGCCATCTTGCCAAAACAAAAGACATAAGTTTTGCCAATATGAAAACGGCGATCATTGTGGGAAGCGCGATGGCAAGTTTCTGCGTTGAAAAATTCGGTCCGGATCGTTTGAAGGAAATAACCAAACAGGATATTGACGACAGGTTAAGTGAATTTGTGCAGCTAGTAAATTTTGATATTGACCTGGTTTAACCTGTTGAGATGATCGAGATAATTCTTTTGTTCTTCTTATCGAAGAAAAACGGGGCTCTTGCCGAACAGAAGGGGCTTAGTTCAACGCGGTGGATCATTATCACGATAGTTGCCTGGATCCTTGCTGAAATATTGGGAATACTGGTGGCCCAGATGTTTTTTACAATGGACAACCTGATCAGCATCTTGCTAACCGCAATACTCTTCGGGGTGGCCGGCTATCACGCCGTCAAAATTCATCTTCAAAAAATTCCGGATAAATCATAAAGAAAAGCCCACGACTTGAAATCGCGGGCTTTTTTAATTAGCGTGAAACTGTAACGTCTTCCACTATAATTTCTTAATTCGTAATTCCTTCGAGGGCCAGTAAGAAAGCATATTCCCTCGCCCTGTCTTTTAATGATTTAAACCTTCCGGATGCGCCGCCGTGGCCAACTTCCATATCGGTGTACATCATCAGCTTGGAACTACCGGTATTGTGTACCCGAAGTTTTGCGATCCACTTAGCCGGCTCAAAATACTGCACCTGGCTGTCGTGCAAGCCGGTTGTAATTAGCATGTTCGGATAGGCCTTCTTTTCTACATTGTCGTACGGCGAGTAAGATTTAATATAGAAGTAAGCATCCTTGTCGGCCGGATTTCCCCATTCATCGTACTCATTGGTGGTTAATGGAATTGTAGGATCGCTCATTGTGGTAACCACATCCACAAAAGGCACGGCCGCTATCACTCCATTCCAAAGGTCAGGGCGCATATTTACCACTGCACCCATTAACAAGCCGCCCGCACTTCCGCCCATTGCATACATATGGCTTTTTGACGTGTAGTTATTATTGATCAAATACTCCGCTGCAGCTATGAAATCTGTGAATGTATTTTTCTTCTTCATCATCTTCCCGTCTTCATACCAATATCTTCCCATTTCCTGACCGCCACGTATATGCGCAATCGCAAATGCAAATCCACGATCCAGCAAACTCAAACGTGTACTGCTGAATGACGCGTCCATACTGGCGCCATAAGATCCGTAGCCATACAATACTACCGGTGCTTTCCCATTTTTTACAAATCCCTTCCGATAAACAATGGAAATGGGAATAGTGGTTCCGTCATCCGCTTTGGCATAAACTCTTTCCGATTCATAATTGTCCGGATCGAAATCGCCAAGAACCGGCTGTTGTTTTAAAAGCACCTTTTTGCGGCTGGCCATATTGTAATCATATACAGATGGAGGAGTTGTAAGCGAAGTGTAATTGAACCTTAACAACTCGGTTTCATAGCCGGGATTATATCCCAAACCGGATGCATAGGTGGGTTCGCCGAATGAAAGAAAATGCGCCTCTCCATTGCGGGTATCAATTATGTGCAACTGCGTAAGACCATCTTTGCGTTCTGAAACAGCCATAAAATTTTTGAACACATCAAAATTTTGAATGAGCACCTTATCGTTATGCGGAAGATAATCTTTCCAGGCATCCACCCGGGTGTTGCTTTCCGGCGCTACCATTATCTTGAAATTCTTCGCGTTGAGATTTGTACGGATGTAAAAGCTATCGCCTGCATGATCGACATTGTACAGCACATCCTTCATTCGCGGTTGGAAAACCTTAAATGCACTTTCGGGCCTGGCGGCGTCTATGTAAAGCATTTCAGTTGACATGGTTCCGCCTGAATAAATCATAATAAAACGATCCGATTTTGTTTTAAAAACACGGATGTAATTTGTGGGATCTTTCTCTTCATAAACAATCAGGTCGTTCTTCACTTCAGTGCCAAGTTTGTGCCTCATGATTTTTTCTGACAGAAGCGTTACCGGATTCTTGGCACTATAAAACAAGGTGAGGTTATCTGCAGCCCAAACAGGATCACCTTCTGTTCCGGGGATCACGTCAGTAAATAACTTTCCGGTTTCAAGGTTTTTAATATAGATACTGTATTCCCTTCTCGACTTTGTATCCACTGCATAGGCTAGCAATTTATTATCAGGGCTCACTTCAAAGCCTGTTGCTGAAAAATATTCATGGCCCTCCGCCATCTGGTTCACGTCAAGCAACACTTCCTCCGGTGCATCCAGGCTCCCCTTCTTCCGGCAGAAAACAAAATAATCCTTCCCCTCTACCTGCCGGCTATAATAGTAGTAGCCGTTTTTAAGATAGGGTACGCTTTCATCTTTCTCTTTGATCCGCTGGCGCATTTCCTTGTAAAGCTTCTCCTGCAATTCTTTAGTGCCGGCCATCATCGTTTCAAAATAGGCGTTCTCTTCCGTGAGGTATTTTACAACCCTTGTACTGTCTGGCCCTTTCTTGAAAAAATCATTCATCCAATAGTAATCGTCAATGCGCGTATCGCCATGAGCCACCATTTCCTTTGGCTGTTTGTGGGCAGCGGGCGGCGCAACATCGGGCCAGCTATACTGTTTTATCTCCATATTTTTTGTTTGGCTGATTGCGGTACCTGAAAACAACAATGAGGCCATCAGAACGGTGAAGATCCTGTTGTGCATAATAAAGGGTTTTAATTTTTATAAAGTTTCTCCTGCCAGTAAAACGACTTTCTTAAAGATCAGCCTGTCTCCGGCGGGATTCAGCAATTCAATAAAAATAATATACGCACCGGTGGAAAGCACTTTAGCCTCATCGCCAAGTCCATCCCATTTCCAAAAGCCTTTTGCACCGCATAATTCGTTCCGGCAAAGCCTGCGAACCACATGACCGCCTGCATCAAAGATAGTGAGGTTTGCGGTGTAGCCGCTTGCCGTTAGTCCATAATTAATGGTGGTGAAATCGTCCCTTCCATCACTGTTGGGGCTTATTACTTTCGGTTCTACATTGATCTCCGCCGCGGAGGCAAGAAGCGTGCGGCTTTGCGAATTTTTCAGTCCCGGTGTGGCAAATCCGTGGGTGGAAGCTGCGCTGTGCCAATTGCCGGGATCTACGGAACTTCCGGTGTATGCAATGCGCTCCAGCGAGATACCTTCATCATTACTTATCAGGGGGAAATGCCAATCGTCAGTATAGTTCACCTCATCAATATACTCACCAACGGAGTTCAGAATAACTACCTCGCCCTCATCATCAGGCATGGACGGCGTGTAAAGAGTGATGAAACTTTCATCTTCTCCGCAAACATATTGTTGCTTTACCAACTGCGGATCTTCGGTAAGAACACAATAACCCGCGGGAAGTATGAGCCGTGGTTCATTGATAATGGGAACCAGGCTATTAAGTTCGCCTGCCTCATTTCGATTGGCCACGAGTAATGAATTAGCCGCAATTATTTTATTACTGTTGTTATATAGCTCGATGAAATCAACCCCGCCCGAAAATGGGTTGAACAATATTTCGTTCACCACTATATCTCCGGGCGCCGGAAGTTCGGGCAACCCAAAATTCAAAACAGTGTGTGCAGACGTTAGTCCCGAACAATCCTGCACCCCGCTGACTGCAATCGAATATGATACACCTCTCTGCAAGGGAGCGGAGAGCTGCAGTTTAACACTGTTAAATAAAGGCGATACGGGTTTTGATTCCGAAACATCTACAACCGGGCTGATAGTATAATTTGCACGGGCGGATGAAACACTGTCTACAGTTTCGTTAAAAACCACTTCAATGTTCATACTATCTGTTACGAGTACACGAAGAGGATAAGGCAAAATTTCATCAGCCACAATACCGGCAACAGAATTTATTCTCCCCGGCGTGCCTCCTGTTGCACTGCGGCTCGCAGTCCAGTTTTCGCTGCCGAGACAGAACCTTTGCGGATCGATCATCTCCAAAGAAAAACCTCCCTGTTTTCTGAATTCATCTTTGTACCAGGCATCGGAATACTTTACTGCGTGAATCAACTTTTGCTCAGGTGAATAAACACTTAGCACATCGCCGCTGTTATTTAAGGAAGGAAAGCTTGTAACCCCAATTGTCCTCCCAAACGGCATTAACTCAGGTAACCTCGTAGCCGAAGTGATGGCTACTGAACTATCGGCGGGCAAAACGATGGCGGGAAGTGTAATGCATACCGATGACCTGCAAAACTTCCAACCGTGAAGAGAGACGGTGAACCCGGAATTGTTACGAAGTTCAACCCACTCCACATCAGGCAGTAGTTGCGGCGGAGTGGGATCAGCCATTATTTCGTGTATCAACACATCGCCAAAAGCAGGATTGAAAAAAGCAAAGGGATAATAACCTGGCCGGATGGGATTGCCCGCAAGATCTGAAATACCGGTTACGGATAAACGAAGTTCCTGCCGTTCGGGAAATCGATTGAAAAATGTAAGATGAAAGATCTTCGGATCGAAGGGATCTGATTCAACCCCTCTGGCGAGGCCCACTCCGCCGTTTACGGAATAGTTTAACGGTGATAAGGCCTGCGCGGGATCCACAACTTCTGAATACTCCACAATAAGGGTTGTAGATGAGGAAGGTGTGGCGCGGAATACTTCAGGAGAAATAGTATCCGGAATAAAGGCGCCGATTGTGATATCATCGAAAAAATGTTTTCGAAAGAAACTGCTGCTCCCCTGCCTAACCACAAACCCGAAATGAGAAGTAGAATTATAGGTAGAATCCACCATGCTTCCTTCGGCAAAAAAATTACCCGAAAGCCCGATGTCTCTAAATAGCATAAACCTGTTGCCCGGGCTTCTGCTTACATGAACCTCCACTTCATTTGAGGTGCCCGCTATGGAAGCGTCAATCCCATCTATGAGTTTCACTTCTCCGCCGGCATCCTTTCGGTAAAGACTGATCTCATCCTGAGTATAACCGATCCTTACAAAATAACCGGTATTGCCGGGTTGCAGAAGGTTCTCATCATGAGAGATAAGGAAAACATCCACATAATTCAATGATGAAGTGGAGAAATCAAGTTTAACCGTAAAAGTCCATTCTGCATAAGCAAGTGAATTGGGCGTGGACAAATAAAACTTGTGATCTTCAGTGGTACTCGCGCTTTGCAGCCAACCGTTTTCGATCCTAAAAGAGGAACCGTCTCCAAACCATGCCGGGTTTGAAGTGAAATTACCATCGTTATAGTTCTCTGAAACCTGCGCAGTGGCAGGCAGGTAGGCCAGGAAGGCCGACATGATTAACCATTTCATAAAGTAGGATTTTGAGAGATAAATCTAAAAATTACCCTCGCCAAAAAACGGTAATGGGATATTAATACCCTAAGGGCGTAATTTTGGGGTATTCACTCAAAGCAAAGCAGATAAACTTTATATTCCGATGAAAGTAGCGGTGGTTGGCGCAACAGGATTAGTGGGAAACAAGATCCTAAAAATAATGGCAGAAAGGAGCTTTCCTGTAACAGAATTGATACCCGTAGCTTCGGAAAAATCGGTAGGGAAGACGGTTTCTTTTATGGGAAAGGAACATGTTATTGTGGGGATGGATGAAGCGATATCACGAAGGCCGCAACTGGCCCTGTTTTCAGCGGGAGGTAACACCTCGCTGCAATGGGCGCCAAAATTTGCAGAGGCGGGGATCAAAGTGATCGATAATTCCAGCGCATGGAGGATGGACCCGCAAAAGAAATTGATTGTTCCCGAAGTAAATGGCGATGTGCTTGCGCAGGATGACATGATCATTGCGAACCCGAATTGCTCAACAATTCAGATGGTGTTGGTGCTTAACCTGCTTCATAAAAAATACCGGATAAAAAGAGTTGTGGTCAGTACCTACCAAAGCGTTACCGGTACGGGCGTAAAGGCGGTGGATCAATTGATGAATGAACGGAAGGGAATTGAGGGGGAAAAAGCCTATCCGCACCAAATAGACCTAAATGCACTCCCTCATATTGATTCATTTCTGGAGAATGGTTACACAAAGGAAGAAATGAAGATGGTGAACGAATCGCGGAAGATAATGGGTGACAATTCCATCAAACTAACGGCAACGTGTGTACGCATACCCGCGCTCGGCGGGCACAGTGAAAGTGTGAACATTGAATTTGAGAACGAATTTGATCTGAAAGATGTGGTAAATATTTTATCTGCCGCCCCGGGCGTGGTCGTTCAGGATGATCCTGCGAAAAATATCTATCCCATGCCCTTAACCGCAGGTGATAAAGATGAAACCTTTGTTGGCCGTATCCGGCGGGATGAGAGCCGCGAGAATTCATTGAATTGCTGGATCGTTAGCGATAACCTTAGAAAGGGTGCTGCTACAAATGCAGTTCAGATCGCGGAAAGCCTTTTGATGAAGGGATTTTTGGAGTATTAATACATGGTTCGTGAGACAAGAACCATTGACCTGAGACACGAACCATTGACGGTGGGACACGAACGATTGACATTAGCTTATCGTCCAGGTTTCCTTTCCACGCAACAATGCGTCCAGGTTCCCTTCGCCTTTTAATGCTATGGCTTCCTCAATTTGCATGCTCATCACGTCTTCGTAACATGCTCGTTCCGTTTCAAAGAAAACTCCGAAAGGCCTTGGTAAATGGCCATCCGCAGTCGGGTTGTCAAACATGCGGCTGAGTATCTGCGCTTTGCCGAAATCTTTTTCATCATGAATCCAAAGTTCGTCTGCCGCTACCTGGTTTGCATCAACCACCACAGGAGTGAATCCATCGAGCCTGATGCCGCGTTGCTTATTTTCTCCAAACAACAGGGGTTGGCCATGTTCAAGAAAAACAACCTCCTGGGGTTTTGAACTTTTCTCCGTGAATATTTCAAAAGCACCGTCATTAAAAATGTTGCAGTTCTGATAGATCTCCAGGAAGGATGCACCCTTATGTGCCTGTGCGCGAAGAAGCATTTGTTGAAGATGCTTTGGGTCACGATCCATGGTGCGCGCAATAAAACTCGCATCCGCACCCATGGCAAGCGCAACGGGGTTGAAAGGATGATCAATAGATCCTGATGGAGTGCTCTTAGTCACTTTATGTTCTTCCGAAGTGGGAGAATACTGCCCCTTGGTTAAACCGTAGATCTGGTTATTGAACAAAAGAATATTTACATCAAAATTTCTGCGCAGCAAATGAATGGTGTGGTTCCCACCAATGCTTAACCCATCGCCATCGCCTGTTACAATCCACACACTTAATTCAGGGCGCGCCGCCTTTAATCCGCTCGCCACCGCAGTTGCACGGCCATGAATACTGTGCATGCCGTATGTGTTCATGTAGTAC
Organism: Bacteroidota bacterium; assembly: GCA_023422565.1. Classification (GTDB taxonomy): domain Bacteria; phylum Bacteroidota; class Bacteroidia; order Chitinophagales; family Chitinophagaceae; genus Ferruginibacter. Next base: position 29,453 of record JAFAGR010000032.1, read on the forward strand.
GGGAAACGGCTGCTGCATCCTATGCCGGAAATGATCACAATATTCTCACGCGGAATTCCAAGCCCGGGCATTATTTTCTGAACCTGTGCCAGAATAGAATAGTCACCGCAACCCGGGCACCAGCGCACTTCCTGGTCGGTAGCAAAATCTTTTGGAGTGAGCGCGGGTGCGTCTTTTATATCAGTAGACATTTTAATTTGTAATTGTGCCGCAAAGTTACGAAACTCCCGTTCTTTCCCCGGTTATTTACCTTTCTCCCTCAACACCGGCTGCGTTAAGAAAATCTTTAATACCCGCAACAATTTTCTGCGCCATTTGTTTTTGAAAAGCAGGATCCAGAGCCAGTTCTTCTTCAGCCGGATTGCTCAGGAAAAGCGTTTCAGCAAGTGCGTTGGGATATTCCGTCGGACTGTTCAGCATGAAATTGAAGGATCCGTTCAGGCCATAATCTTTCAGTCCCAACTCAAGCATCCTCTTTTGAATGAATGCACTTAAAGGCCGGTAGCCCGGGTATCGATAGAAGGTGGAAGTGCCTCCTACGTTAACAGGATCTGCTGAAGAATTTAAATGCACGCTTACCAGCAAATCGGGCAAGCTATCGCGATAAAATAATATCCTTTCCTTGTTATCGAAAAATTGCTCGCGGGTTCGCGTCATGATCACCCTTGCCCCTTCTTTCTGCAATTCGTTTTGCAATTGAAGCGAGATGGCGAGAGTTATATCTTTTTCAATAGAGCCTGTAATGCCCGCCGCGCCTGTGTTTCTGCCTCCATGGCCTGCATCGACGGCAATAACCAGGTCCTTCAACTGCAGTGAGTTTGGTTGATGCCTCACTCGTATCACCAGTTGATTGCCCTCATAGTAAATGGAATGCCCCCAATGCTGGCGGTGTTTCAACCTGATCTTTATTCTGAACACTTCATCTGCCACCTGCTCATAATCAACCGCAGCAATTTCTTTCACGCTCTGCAATTGAGTGATCCAGTTCGTATTGTTCACGGCTCCGAAAAGATCGACCACTATCCCCGAAGGATCCACGGTTTGCATGGACTGGTAAGGAAGCCTTCTCTCAAGGCCAACTTTTACATAATCCGCCCGGCCGTCTCCGCTAACCGTCCATTTTCCGGTGAGTGAAGGTTTCAAATTAATACCGACCGGCATCAGTTCAACAAGATCATCCTCAATGTATGCCGTGCGGCCGGGAGCAAGCCTTACACGATAGTCCTTTCCAATTTTGCCTGTTACTTCAAGCGGAATCAGGCTATCGAGATAGCCGATCTTCGCACCACCAAGCCGGTCATCGCCCAATCCAAATTCGAGATGTGCAAGCCTTCCTTTTGTGCGAACAACTTTTGATGCATAGGGCGACATGATGCTTATTCCGGTTTCTGCATTTTTCTGCACAGTTTCTCCTGTCGGTGCGACCAATTTAACCGTGATGTTTTTATACGAAAAGGAATCAGAAGGCTGTATCACATAACTGCCATAATACAATCCCATTTTTGAACTATCACCTTCAGCGGGTAACTCATGTAACACCTGGCCCATTGCGGTGACTATGCTGTTTGGAAAGGCTTTCACTTCAAAAGAAACTTTATCTCCCGCGATCATTTGAAGATTCCCTTCCGGATAGATTTTAATATAGCCGATCGCCGGAGTCCTCACAGGCCGTACCGGATCGGGAGTATTTAATGTAAAGGAAACTTTTTCCGACACTTCTTTGTTCGCATGCTTTGCCACTACGTTAAAACTGTTTTCCCCAAAAGTAAGTTTAGCCTCATAGGCAAAGGCGCCGGTTTTGTACACTTTTACCATTGAGTCATTTATTGATAGTGAACAGCCGGGGCAGGTTACTCCCGTAATAAACTGCCTGGCTTGAGTTACCTTCTGCTTACCGCGCGGAGACACTATTTTCAACACAGGCGGCCTGCTTTGCGTATACGCATTAACGGAGGCAAGTAAAACAATCATTAATGATACGGGGAACCTGTAATTCATTTGTCCAGTTTTGCTAAAAATAAAAAAACCGGCCAAATAAGGCCGGTTCAAATAGTTAAGATTAAATCTATTTTTCTTCGAAAATACAGGAAACCATTTATTGCTCAGAAAAGCGCAGATCTCCCACCGAGATTAATGACAACAAACTATCGACTACGAACTACCAACTATACTTGTTCTCTCCGATCATCTTTGCCGCAATCCGCCTTCTTGCTTCCTTACTGTTGAAGGGAGCAAATTTGGTAAAACGCTTTAATCCCAATAACATCATTCTTTGTTCATCGCCTTCTGCAAAAGAGTTAATGGCTTCCTTGCCCGCTTTGTTTACAATGTCCAACGCATCGTTAAGATAAACGCGCATCATATCTGCTTCAAGAGATGCGGCTTCCACACCTGATTTTTCAGCCTTCTTCATCGTTCTAAGCAGCGCGCTTTCTGCGTGAAAAGTAACAATGGCCATATCTGCAATGTTCATCAAAATTTCCTGCTCCTTATCTAAACTCATCATCAGTTTTTGCACCGCAGCACCGGCCGTCATAAGTATTGCCTTTTTCATTTGCAGTACGGCCTTCTTTTCTGCGGCAAACATTCCTTCATCCTCATTTCCAAACTCAGGAATACTCATCAGCTCCTTGCTCACTGCCATTGCAGGGCCCATCAGGTCAAGCTTTCCCTTCATGGCGCGCTTAAGCATCATGTCTACCGTTAGCAGGCGGTTGATCTCATTCGTACCTTCATAGATGCGGTTAATACGGCTGTCGCGATAAGCCCTGCTTATATTGTATTCGTCGCTGTATCCATTGCCACCGTGCACCTGCACGCCCTCGTCCACTACATAATCCAGCATCTCGCTTCCATCAACTTTCAACATCGCGCACTCAATCGCATATTCTTCCGCTGCACCAAGCAATGCTTCATTAAAAGGTTTTCCGCCGGCGAGAAGTTCATGTTCCTTTTCGTCTATCCACTTTGCGGTGCGATACAAGGCGCTTTCGGAAACCCATGCGCGAATGGCCATCTGTGCGAGTTTATAACGGATGGCACCAAACTTTGCTATCGGAAGTTTGAACTGTTCACGTGTGTTCGCATACTCGACAGCGTTAGTAATCGCCATTTTCGCTCCGCCTAATGTGGCTGCGGCCAGTTTCAATCTTCCTATGTTCAGAATATTGAAAGCGATGATGTGGCCACGGCCGATCTCTCCCAGCACATTTTCAACTGGCACTTTACAATCCTGGAAATACAACTGAACTGTGGACGACCCTTTTATTCCCATCTTATGCTCTTCGGCGCCCTGCGTAAATCCTTCCATACCGCGCTCAACTATAAATGCGGTGAATTTATCCCCGTCCACTTTTGCAAACACGGTATAAACGTCTGCGAAACCACCGTTAGTGATCCAGCATTTCTGACCGTTAAGAAGATAATGCTTCCCATCAGCCGATAATACTGCGGTTGATTTTGCACCCAGGGCATCACTGCCGCTATCCGGCTCCGTTAGTCCGTAGCTTCCCTTCCATTCTCCTGTGGCTAACTTCGGAATGTACTTTTTCTTCTGCGCTTCGGTACCAAAATATAATATTGGTAAGGTGCCAATACCTGCGTGTGCGCTCATGGCCACGCTGAATGAATATCCTGCACCGAGACCTTCACTCACCAGCGTTGAGGTCACAAAATCTTTTCCCATGCCATTAAACTCTTCGGGTACGGATGCACCAAGCAATCCAAGTTCTCCGGCCTTTTCCATCAGGGAAGGCATGAGTCCGCTTTCCATCGCGTCTATCCGGTCAACCACGGGTAACACTTCCGTTTGCAGGTATTGTATGCACATATCTTTTACCATCACCTGCTCTTCGGAAAAGTCTTCGGGCGTGAAGGTTTCTTCCGCCGCACTTTCATTTATCAGCCATTCACCTCCCTTCAACAATTTTTGATTGATATCTGTGCTCATTGTATTATGATTTTAATTTTTCTATTTAAGATTTTCATACACCATTTGCAATACTTCCTTCGCAATTTCAACCTGGCCATTCGTTACGCCCTCCAATGCTTCATTCAAAGTTTGATTAGCCACTTCCATCGTTTTATCCTGCAGCGCCATCGCCTCGGGAGTGAGATAAATCATATTAATTCTCCGGTCATCTTTGCTTGCCACTCTTTTTACAAGCGATAGTTTTTCAAGATTATCTACCAACCTTGTGATACTTGGCTTGTCGCGGAATGTAGCATCACACAATTGTTGCTGGCTCTGACCATCTTCCTTCCACAAATGATACAACACGCTCCATTGCTCAATAGTGATGTCGATTTTATTCTGCTTAAAATTTTTCTGTAGCCGGCGCCCTATGGCCGTACTCGCCTTGCCGGTGATAAAACTATAAAGCTCGCTTTTCTTAAATTGGTTGTTTGACATACCGTTGTTTATGCAACTACATAAAGTTACGGCTTCAACTGGTTTAAAAAAATTATTTTTGAGCCAGGCGGCAGTACATGGACCGGCTTCATCGGTGGCTTGCCCGCCGGGGGCGGGTCGAACTCTTGTACTGAATTGCCGGTTTCAACATGATCATATTGTCGGCATTTTTACTGCTTATTTCAGTTTCCTATGCCGCATTGCTGTTGTTTTACCGCAACGCCTGGAATCGAATACCATCCTATCATTCAGCCGACAACTCCATCAAAATTTCGTTGATTTCGGTGATAATTCCGGCCCGAAACGAGGCAGAAAACCTCCCTGCACTTATCCGCGACCTGCAACTTCAGCAACTTCCCGCCGAATGTTTTGAAGTACTGATCATCGACGACCATTCTTCCGATTCCACGCCGGAAATTGTAAAGCGAGCGGGCGGGAACATCAGGCTGGTTATGCTTGCCGATCATATTGTGGAACCCGTGATTGCCTATAAAAAAAAGGCCATCGAAACGGCGATCTCCATTGCAAGTGGAAATATAATTGTGACCACCGACGCCGACTGCCGCCTTAAACCCGGGTGGTTGAAATCCATTGCCGCCTACTTCGCCGCTTACTCCTGTGAGTTTTTGGTGATGCCTGTGGCCACCACACAACCGAAAAACTTCTTTGAAACTTTCCAGGCCTTAGATTTTATGAGCCTGCAGGGAATTACAGGTGCCGCGCTTCAAAACAAATGGCATTACATGTGCAATGGAGCAAACCTTGCCTACCTGCGCGACACTTTTTATAAAGTAAATGGCTTTGAAGGCATCGATAAAATTGCAAGTGGAGATGATATGCTGCTTATGGAAAAGGTAGCGTCAGTGAATAAAGATGGAATTCATTATTTAAAAAGCAGTGAAGTGATCGTTGAAACTGCGGCCGCGCCCAACATCCGGGCTTTCCTCAGGCAAAGAGCTCGCTGGGCCGGAAAAACTTCGCACTACAAAAACCACAATACAACCCTGGTGCTGTTATTTGTTTACGTGTTAAATGCGGCTATTGTAATAACTCCTCTTGTCGCATTTCTTTTTCGTACACGCCTTACCGGTAGTTGGCAATTTTTTGTTATCAGTTGGCTTCTCTCGCTAACTATAAAAACGCTCGCAGAAATGTATTTCCTGCAACCTGTGGCCAAATTCTTTAACCGCAGTGCAATGATGAAGTTATTTCCCCTCGCACAACCCTTTCACATTGTGTACACAGTTTTTGCCGGCTTCCTCGGCATGTTGGGTAAGCAGGATTGGAAAGGAAGAAGGGTTTGATTTGATGATGTGCCGATGTGATGATGTGATGATGTGCTGACTAATTAGCCGCTAACTATAATTGAGAACCAGGAACTACGAACCAAGAACTACAAACCATGAACTACGAACCAGGAACTAAGATCAACCTTTCCCCTATAATACATAATTTAGCCTGATGTCTGCATTCCATCTTTTGAAGAAAAACAAGCCGGCCATGGTCTCGCTGTTCTTCATAATACTGATGGTGATTCTGGCCATATTCGCTTACGTGATTGCGCCGGACAAAACGAGCAATGCCAACACCCAGCTCCTCGAACTGCAGGGAATGCCTCCGGGATACTCCTCCCAATTTTTAAAAATTGAAACTGCCGGAGAAAAAGAATCCTTTCTCAAAAAATTCGCTTTCGGCAGTCAAACAAATGCAGAGCTGATCCCGATCAAAAGTTTTAAGAAAGAAGGGAAGGGCTACCGCGTTGATCATTACATTGATACCGATACATCGGACCTGCGATTCTACGCCTTCTCTCCTTCAGAAAAACTGAGCATCGTAAACAAAACTTTCTATCTCGGCACAGATACATTCGGCCGTGACATCCTCAGCCGCATTATTGTCGGTTTGCGTATAAGCCTAACCGTTGGTTTTATCGCAGTGTTGGTGAGCCTTTTTCTTGGTGTAACTCTCGGCAGTGTAGCCGGCTACTTCGGCGGCAAACCGGATGCAGTGGTCTCGTGGTTCATACTGGTAACGTGGAGTATCCCTACCATTCTTCTCGTGTTTGCTTTTACCATGGCATTGGGGAAAGGCTTCTTCCAAATATTTCTTGCTATCGGGCTTACACTGTGGGTGCAGGTGGCGAGGCTGGTGCGCGGACAGGTGATGGCCACCAAAGAATTGGAATATGTACAGGCGGCAAGGGCATTGGGTTTCAGTAATACAAGGATCATTGGCCGGCACATACTTCCAAATATCATAGGACCGGTAATGGTTTTATCGGCATCTACCTTTGCAAGCGCAATCATGATCGAATCGGGATTAAGTTTTCTGGGGATCGGCATTCAACCTCCCCAACCCAGCCTTGGGCTGATGCTGAGAGAGCATTACACATTTGTGATCACGCACAAACCTTTACTTGCCCTTATACCGGGCGTGGTGATCATGCTCCTCGTGCTAGCATTCAACGTGCTTGGCAACGGGCTGCGCGATGCCTATGATGTGAGGAATTAAACGGCGGTGCCCACTTTTACTTTTCGAACAAACCCTTCTTCAAGAGAAATAAAAGTTTCAGTTCTTTCAATGCCTTTTATGTTCTGCAATTCACCATGCAGAACCTGCTTGAGTTGTGAAATGTCTTTACATACAATTTCAAGAAACATGTTATAGCTGCCGGTTGTATAGTTCAGCCTGATGATTTCGGGTATGCGTACCAGTTGGGCGGCCACTTCGTTGTACATGGAGCTCTTCTCAAGGAAAATTCCAACGAACGCAGTAATGTCGTATCCAAGCCTCTTTATATCTACGTTAAGCCTTGTGCCTTTTACTATATTCACTTCCTGCAGCTTCTTCATTCTCACATGAATAGTTCCGCCGCTTACTGCAAGTTTTTTGCCCAGCTCGGCGTAAGACGTTTCTGCATTCTCCATCATCTCATTGATGATCTGAAAATCCAGTTTATCAAGCCCAACTTTTGATGCCATGTCTTTATTAATTTAATATCTAAAATGGAAGCGGGGCAAACGCTGTTGCCTGTTGCTTCATAAGAAATGACGAATAATTAATTTACCAGCACCGTACCGCGGGCCAGCATTTTTCCTTTGGTATCCAGAAGTTTCAAAAGGTAGGTTCCGGCAGGGAAGTTCTCCGCATTAATCGAAAAAACATCTCCGGTAACCATGCCGGCCCTGATCAATTGCCCGGCACTATTAAAAAGACGATAGTTCTTGGCTTCCGCTAATCCCTCTGCCAGCTTAACGAACATGGTTCCTTTAACAGGGTTAGGATAGATAGTAAATATACCGTGGTTTTCATTTTTCAGCAAAACAACATTACTGAAAGAAAACCTTCCATCGTAATCAAGTTGCTTTAAACGATAATGAATGTATCCCGGAATGCCGCCTGCCTGTGCATCTTCAAACCGGTACGTGCGAACCGAGCTGCTGTTGCCGGCACCCTGCACCATTCCGATGGAAGAATAATTACGCCCGTCTAAACTTCGTTGCACTTCAAAGCCACGGTTGTTACTTTCCATTTGCGTCACCCAGTTCAGCATGGCATTTTTACCCTGCCAGTACCCGGTAAAAGAGGATAACGTAACAGGCACTACCACACAGGTTGTAGCCGGTTGAAAACCTGAAGTGGCCGGATCAGTATCTGTGCCATCAAACAAAAAGGGCGTAAAGCGAACATTACCGGAAATGCCTGATGCTATCACCAACGGATCTGTACTTTCAAACCAGTTACAGGTAGCATTGAACTCTGCACTGTGCGAGTTAACAATGTCAAAAGTGTTTCCAGTAAAAGAATTATAGTTAGCGCTGTTGTTTACCGAGCCTGCATCATCGCCGGTTAAATTGATGGCAGTATTATTATTCTGAAAGAAATTATTTATAAAAGAGTTTCCTGCAGTTACCGGGGTAGCGGCAAGCCGTGCTCCATTGGTTATGCAGTTTCGAATGGTGTTGCGTTCAAAAAGAATATTTCCTTTTTCAATCTGGAAGCCCTGCACATTATTCTCCAGCACATTGCCGCGGTAGTGATGCCCGTCGCTGCCCGTAACTGCAACAGCAGCCTGGAAAGCTCCGGTTACATAATTATCAAATATATCTGAGGGGCTATCCAACTGTCCGTCGAAAAATATTCCGTACCGGCTTCCGGATACATGATTGTTTCTGATCTCGTAACTATGAAGGCGACCCGGTGCATTTGCCCGGGTGGCAATTCCTATTTGGATGGAAAAAATATCCAGCGTGGCACGGGTCATATTATTAAGGATCCGCGTGTTCAATCCCCGGCAGATGATGCCCCATAAATTCGGCGCCACAATATTTATTGTAAATCCATCAACGGTAACGTTGTCTATTGAAGGCGCCACAAAAATTCCGCCTGTGAGAAAACTTTCATTTACGCCACGGTTTACGGGAACCGCGGCAGGGCCTGCGGGAACACCGGCTTTGGCGCCATTAAGCGTAAGTGATTTAATTATGTAAACCGAATCTTCAAAATAATCGCCTGCGTCAACCCAAATGATATCTCCGGCCGAGGCACGGGCGATGGCAGTATCAATTGTGGCAAAAGGTTGCGCTGCCGTACCGGGATTGGCGTCGTTACCCACAGCGCTCGTGTATACATCGCCTGTGGTTGACCCATCGTTCACATACCAGTTCTGACTGAAAGCTGTGTGGCAAAATATTACTGATACGAGGGTGCAGATTACTCTGCAGACGCTGCTGCTTGCGTAAATATTCTTCATGCCGACAAGTTTGGTAGATTCGAAAATGTGTAAAGAGATCAAACTAAAGTTATGAAATTTTCAAATAAAATTAGTTTGTAGTATGATTTTGCCGTTAGTGCCGGCGACGGTGCATGATGAACTCTGCTTTCAAATTACCCTTACCAGGCGTTCTTTTGCGATTCATTAATTCTTTCCGGTTTGGGCGCCGGAGTTGTTTGCCAATTACGGTTATATTTTACAAACATCCATAGCCAGAGCGCTCTCGACAATCGCATGAAGTATGGCTGAAGCACAAGTAATAAGACGCCATTGGTGATGAGCCAGTAAAAGATCCGGTTGTCTTGCGAAGAAATGCCAATTAATACGGCCCAGGCCACAAAGGTGGCTACGCTAAATGCAACTGTTAGTCCGTAACTCACATAGCTCGAGCCATAATAGAACCCCGGTTCAAGATCGAAATATTGGCCGCATACCGAACAAGTGTCGGGCATTTTCATAAAGCCTTTCTGGTATGGGTGGGAGTGAAGAAACATATCCCCTCTCCTGCATCTTGGGCATTTGCAATTGAACACCCGAAAAAAACTGGGTTTAGGAGGTTGCATGCATGCAAAGGTACAAAATCATTTCCGGCTAAACTATTACAGGGAATATCTCCACGAAGTTCTCCGGCTCATCGCGTGAGATAACTGAAAGGTGATCTTTTGGCACATACTTGTACGTTGAAGCCTTGGCCATGAAAGTGTCCGGCAGGTCTTCAAAGGGCAGGTCAGGGTTTATCAGGTAGATTGTATTCAGTTTGTCACCTACAAGGATCTGAACCTCTGTATACCTGGTTTTAGTATGCCCGTTCATGTGAAATTTGATCTTTGCCGCAAACCCAACTATACCGTCCGGTTGCATCAAACCAAAATCTCCGATGAATTTTTGTATGACAGCTCCATTGCTCATATATATATAAAACGGTTATTCCAAATTAAAATAAATATGTAACATTTCCAATGTATGCGGCCTTTTTTTCATTTTCTCCTAAACAAACGGCCTTATACCTTGGCAAAAATTCACGACTTTGCAACTTTGTTGTTATGGCCCAGAAAAAACTGTTTCGGTTCGCGCAGATCAAGACCTTTCCCAACGTGGTTGAGTACCCTCCCGCGATGCAGAGTGAATGGAATGCCTTTTTTGGAAATAATAATCCTGTTGTGCTTGAGCTTGCCTGCGGAAGGGGAGAATACACGGTAGGACTGGCTAAACTCCACCCTGATCAGAATTTTATTGGGGTTGATGTGAAGGGCAACCGAATGTATATTGGTGCGAAAACGGCATTGGATCAGAATTTAAAAAATGCGGCCTTTCTTAGAACGCAGATCGAGATGTTACCTGATTATTTTGCGGAAGGCGAAGTTGCTGAAATCTGGATCACGTTTCCCGACCCGCAGCTTCGGAAATCAAAAGCGAAAAAGAGGCTAACTCACCCGCGGTTTTTGAGGCTGTATCAAAAGATCCTTCAACCCGGAGGAATTATTCATTTAAAAACGGATTCGCCGGTATTGTATGAATTTACCCGTGAGGTGATCAGGCTTTACGGTTGCACCCTTCATAAGTTCAGCGAAAATGTGTATGGCGAAGAAAAAGTTTCCGATGAACTTCTCATCTCTACGCATTATGAAAAGATGGATATAGCAAAAAGCAACCGCATCCATTATGTTATGTTCTCTCTTCCGGAATCCCTTTCGGAAGAAGATGAAACGCTCAAAAAATTCGTTCATGATAAGGAAAAAGGATGATGGCGATGAACCCTTGTATAACAGCGAAAGCTTTGCCGCTCTCCCGGCAGCTTACCTATTGGAAAGGGGATACTGTTGCGGCAACGGATGCCTGAACTGTCCTTATGATTATAAGAACGTGCCCTCACCAAGGCGCGAACAATTGCTTGAAAAAAGAAAGCAAAAAGGTGAAGAAAAAATCGATTAAAGATCTGCCGGCTTACAAACCTGAAACGAGGAATTTTTTTCAGGATGTGTATGATGTGGCGAGGCAAATTCCAAAGGGCCGTGTTACCTCATACGGAGCAATTGCTTCTTACCTGGGAGCGGCGTCTTCTTCCCGAATGGTAGGATGGGCGATGAGTTCTTCGCACCAATGCAAACCCAAGGTACCTGCGCAACGTGTTGTAAATCGCAACGGACATCTCACCGGTAAACTTCATTTTGCATCACCAACACAAATGGAAGAACTTCTAAAAAAGGAGGGCGTAATGGTGAAGGATGATGCAGTGGTGAATTTCAAAGAGATATTCTGGGATCCGGCGAAGGAATTGGAATGAATTGATGTACGATGTACGAATTACGATGTACGATGTACGATGTACGATTTACGATCGAGACGTCGGCACTACCAACTACCAACTAATAATAAGGTTCTATCATCCAATAAATAGCCACGCCAGACACAGCCACGTAAAACCATACCGGCCAAGTAATGCGCGCAAGTTTCTTATGGCGTGTATACTCTCCCGTTAGTGCGCGATATGCGGTGAACAAGATCAGCGGAAGAATTAAACCGGCAAGTGGAATGTGGGTGGCGAGAAGGATATAATAAATGGTTCTTGCCGTATTATTTCCGGGCGGGTATGAGGTGGGATCGGTGAACAGGTGATGGCAGATATAGCTCATTAAAAACAGAACCGAAAGAACCATTGCACCCAGCATGAGGTTTCGGTGCACGATATATTTTTTCTGCTTAACGGCAATCAGTGCAAACAACAAAAAAACAGTAACGGCCGAATTGATCGTTGCGTTCGCAAATGCGAAAAGATGTTCGTCAAAGGGCAGGCTCACTTCAACAGTGAATCTTCCCAACATCAACACAGCACAAAAAACGATCACGGAAACGACTCCGATAATTACCCGCGCACGTTTGTCATTCTTCTTCAAAATTGCTTCAGGCAACTCACGCATCTCTTTTACCTTTTTTTCGGTTGAATAATAGAAAAACAATAAACAATACGGCAACGCCCGCCAGCACAGCAGGGAGTGCAGGGGCGATTATTCTGCTAAGTGACGATTTGCTTCTGTCTCTCTCAAGGCTTAAAGCCGGAATATCCCGGGCAAGCTTTGCGAGCTCCACAGTGTCGAAACCACTGTACCAACCACGAACCACACGGTCCCTATCCAGCAGGAAAAAATCTTCGGTATGTATGAAGGCCGTGTCAATTCCGGGATCTGCAATGTTGGCTTTCATTTCCTGGATGGCAAAATCATAAATCTCCGTTTTGTTTCCGGTGACGAACCACCAGTTATCGTGATTCACATTAAACCTGTCTGAAAATTTCCGGAGATTGGGCACGCTATCGTGTTCAGGATCCACAGAAACAGAAATGAACTGAACAATGCCGGGGTTCTTCACATAGCTGTCTTGCAACTTCTTCATGCTACGCGTAAGCCCGGGGCAAACCACGGGGCAACGAGTGAAAACGAAATTCATTACAATCGCTTTCCCTTCGGCGTCGGAAAGTTTCACTTCCCTTCCCAGTTGGTTGGTGAAGTGCATGTCTTTCACTTTATGCCATAGCGTATCATTTTTTCCATTATCCTTTACGGCTACACTATCATAGAAGTAGCGGCCCGGGAGATTAGCAGCATCCTTCCCGTAATATTTTATCAACCAGTATCCTAATAATGGAATTAGAAGCGCAACACACAGTGCCAGCAAGCCAGACTTTCTCATAACATCACAAAAGTAAAAAACCATCGTTCCAATCAGGCGAAACGATGGTTTTATTTATTCGGTATAAAAAGTATTCCTAATCTTTCTTTCCTTTCTCTATCGCGGCCGGAGCAGGCGCTGTTTTTACTTCTTCAATAGTATACGCATTCGTATTACGTAACTTCCTGAAAGAATTACCATCCATCAAAAAGGCAATTATGAACCAAATGAACAGCAACAGCGGAACTACGACAGACATGATGAAATTCCTGATCTCATCGCCAAGGTGCATAAATACGGCAACAATGTAGTAAGCCTTCGCAAGCGTTAGAATGCACACCGCGCCTTTAAAGAACATAACAAGCATTTCGCTCGGGTTCGGCCCTTTGTGAATATTATAAATGGCGAGGCCGATACCTAATTCAACGATGGTGATCACAGAAAGGATCCAGAAAGTTTTCCAAATTCTCTTCGTGCTGCCGTGATGTTCAACCGGGTATGCAATTTCCGGTGATGGCGATATTGAATGATGCTGACTCATAGTATTTTTCAGTTATTTCTTTTTTATTAAATCAGATAGAAGCAAAGGAATACAAACACCCACACCAGATCTACAAAGTGCCAGTAAAGTCCGGCTTTTTCGATCATTTCATAATGCCCGCGCTGATCGAAGTGGCCAAGGCGAACTTTTATGTACATGATGATATTGATGATCACCCCGCTGAATACGTGGAAGCCGTGAAAGCCGGTGATGCCGAAGAAGAACCCGCCAAACAGCGCAGGGCCCGGCGTGGCTACCATCTGCCCATTGTGCTCAACAAGGGGCCCATATGCATTTCTCATTATTGTTGTTGGCCATTGCTCAATCTTGCCATTCACCAATACATCCATTGAACCGGTAAGCATATGCGTCCACTCCCATGCCTGGCAGGCAAGGAAGGCGATACCCCCGAGAATGGTGAGAATCATATATTTCTCCACCCCTTTGCGGTTCATTTTATGGCCTTCATGTACGGCAAGTACCATGGTAACCGAACTGAAGATGAGGATGAAGGTCATCAAACTCACGAATGCCAGCGGAAGGTTCGCGTGCCCTGCAAAAGGGAAAGCGTTAAATACATGGTTTGGGTCAGGCCAGTAGTTTGAACTTAAGCGCACCGTGCCGTAGCTGATAAGAAAAGCGCCAAAAGTGAAGGCATCACTCATCAGAAAGTACCACATCATCACCTTTCCGTAACTGGCGTTGTAAGGGCTTTTTCCCCCGCTCCACCATTTTGTTCCCGCAGGAATTGTTCCTGTTGCCATATTAATTGAGTTCTAAGTTTTTCAAATCATTTTTTCCGCCGGTTACCTGATCATCACCAGAAACACCAGCAGGTATATCCAAAGCAAGTCAACAAAGTGCCAGTAAGTGCCCGCAAGTTGTACGGGAACCGAGCTGTATACCTTTTGCTTCCTGCTGAATGCTTTCAGCACCATCACTATCAGCGCAACTATTCCGCCGAGTACGTGAAGGGCGTGAAGCCCAACGATAACGTACAGGAAGGAAACCGAAACGGTTGCATTCACTGTTAAACCCTGGTTCCACATATTGGTGAAACCAATGGTTTGTAAAACCATAAATACAATACCAAGCAATGCGGTAAGTAAAAGCAATTGCCTGTAACGCTTCATATGCCTGTCCCGAAAAGCACGGCCGGCAAGTATCATGGTTACGCTGCTTAATATTATTGCCAAAGAGCTGTACCAGAACGCCACCGGAATCTCAAAACTGATCCAGTTGGCCAGGTTCTTCTTTACGATGAGTGCGCTCGTTAAGCCGGCGAACATCATCAATATGCTTCCAATACCCATCCACAAGGTAAACTTGTAGGGATGTATCTTATTTCTTTGTTCCAGCGCCACAGTATTCATACTTTTCAAAATTCGGTTTAGCTGTTTTAAAGCTTATTCGCGTACAAGCTTAAGAAAACAACCATTAGATAAATATAACTTCCAAACATTACCATCCGTGCAGACTTCTTATCCATCTTCCGGTATAGGTTCACGCTCAAAAGTACCATTGCCAAGTTGCAGATCAGCACTATCCACATACTCACCATTCCGCTCATCGGAAAATCTTTTACGCCCGGCAGTTCCATGTGAGGCAGCAAGCCGATAGGTATCATCAACATGCTGTAGATGATAGCCTGCAGCGCCGTGAACTTCGTCGGGCCTTTATCGCTTGGCAGGAGTTTAAAACCCGCCTTGCTGTAATCTTCATGCGCTACCCAGGCGATCGCCCAAAAGTGGGGGAACTGCCAAAGGAATTGTATGGAGAACAGCACCCAACCTCCAATTGAAAATTCATTGGTAGCTGCCACCCAGCCGATAAGGCAGGGCAAGGCACCGGGAACTGCACCTACCAATACCGCAATGCTGTTCACTTTTTTCAGATAGGTGTATACAAAACCGTACAGAATTAAACTGAACAGCCCTAATGCCGCACTGGTGAAATTGAAAAAATACCAGAGCATCATTACACCCGCCGCTGCGCAAACGCCCGCGAAGGTATATCCTTCCTGAACCGACATCCGCTTTGCTGCCACCGGTCTGCTTGAAGTCCGGCGCATCATGGCATCGGTTTCCCTTTCAAGCACCTGGTTTATCGCATTGGCAGAGCCGGTAATGAACATGCCTGCAACAAATAATAAAAGAACTGTTGGCAGATGAAATTCAACATTGGGTGCGAGAAGGAAGGAGATCACCGAACTGAACACCACCATGAAGCTTAAAGTGAACTTGATCAGTTGAAAATAATCTTTCACTTTGCTCGCCAATGCAAATGATGTTGAATTGGCTATGGTATGGTTCCGTTCCTCCATTTCTGCATGCATGTTTCCTCATCTGCCACGGGAAACAAACCCTTTATTTTAATGAACTTAATTAATGCTTGCTTTCATCTTCAGTAACCGGGGTTACCTGTGTGATGAAGTCTTTTCCATCTTTACTGTAATCATATGGCCAACGGTGTACTTCCGGAATTTCTCCCACCCAGTTTCCATGGCCCGGGCGAATTGGCGTTGTCCACTCCAACGTGTTTGCTTTCCATGGATTCTCTTCGGTTACTCTTCTTCCTTTCCAGATGCTGTAGAAGAAGTTGAATACAAAAAGCAACTGTGTAAGGAAAACCAAAATCACAACTATGCTGATGAACTGGTTCAGTCCGTCAAACATCTTAAATGATTCCCAGTTTGAATAATCATAATAACGGCGAGGCATACCCGCTAAACCCGTGTAGTGCATCGGCCAGAAAATAAGGTACGCGCCAATCAGCGTTATCCAGAAGTGAATGTAGGCAAGCGTGTTGTTCATGTACCTGCCGTACATTTTAGGGAACCAGTGATAGATGCCGGCAAACATTCCGAAGAAGGCAGCCACACCCATTACAAGGTGGAAATGCGCGATAATGAAATAGGTATCGTGAAGCTGAATATCAAGCGCGGCATTACCTACGAAAATTCCTGTTAAGCCCCCGCTGATGAACATGCTCACAAAGCCAATGGCAAAAAGCATCGCCGGCGTGAAACGGATGTTACCGCGCCAGATCGTAGTAAGCCAGTTGAACACTTTGATAGCGGAGGGCACCGCGATCAGCAGCGTAAGTAATACGAATATCGACCCAAGGAATGGATTCATTCCCGTTACAAACATGTGATGCGCCCAAACGATGAAGGCCAGGATGGTGATGGCAAAGAATGAGAAAACCATCGCCATGTAACCGAAGATCGGCTTACGGCTGTTAACCGATATAATTTCAGAGGCCATACCCATGGCAGGAAGAATAACGATGTACACCTCCGGGTGGCCAAGGAACCAGAACAAGTGCTGGAAAAGGATCGCACTTCCACCTTCATTCGGTAATACTTTACCCGCAACAATGATGTCGCTGAGGAAGAAGCTCGTGCCAAGGTTACGGTCGAAAAGAAGAAGTATAGCGCCTGATAACAATACAGGGAATGAAAGAACGCCAAGCACTGCAGTGAAAAACAATCCCCAAACCGTAAGCGGAAGGCGGGTCATACTCATGCCCTTGGTGCGCATGTTCAAAATTGTGGTGATGTAGTTCAAACCTCCGAGTAGCTGGGAGATAATGAACAGCGCCATTGATATCAGCCAAAGGTCCATTCCTATTTTACTTCCGGGGGATGCATCGCCAAGTGCGCTCAGTGGAGGATAGATTGTCCACCCGCCCGATGCAGGGCCTGTTTGTACAAAGAGAGAGGCGCCCATTACAATTGAAGCGATAAAGAAGAACCAGTAACTAAGCATGTTAAGCATCGGGGAGGCCATATCTCTCGCGCCGATCTGCAACGGAATAAGGAAGTTGGCAAAAGTGCCGCTAAGCCCCGCCGTTAGTACGAAGAACACGAGGATGGTTCCGTGCATGGTTACGAGAGCGTAGTAAAATTCCGGAGAAAGTATTCCACCCGGAGCCCAGCTTCCTAAAAGGTCTTCCAAAAATGGAAATGCAGTGTTGGGGAAACCAAGCTGCAAACGGAAGATCACGGAAAACAACGCACCCACTATCGCCCAAATGATACCTGTGATCAGGAACTGCTTGGCAATGGTTTTATGATCCTGGCTGAAAACATACTTGGTGATGAATGTTTCATGATGATGATGCTCATGATGGGCATCATGGCCGGAATGTAGGTGTGAATCGTGCAAGGAAACTACGCTGCTCATAATATAAATAAATTAAAAAACCTATTAGTTAATAACTGCTGCCTGTGCCAATGGTGCGCTTGCCGTGTCGGTAGTATTTGCCGGGGCCGGAGCTGCCGCAGGGGCTTTATCAGGAAACAGTGCAAAATATTCCGGCTTCTGCGACGCAAGCCATTTGTTATATCCTTCTTCAGTATCTACAACCACCACGCCTCTCATTGAAAAGTGGCCATTACCGCACATCTGGTCGCATGCAATTTCATAAACGAAGTTCGGGTTGCCGGTTCTCACCTTCATCTCTTCTGTGGTATACTTTGGCGTAAACCAGAGTGTGGTAGGAATACCGGGCACTGCATCCATCTTCTGGCGGAAGTGAGGCAAACCCACACTGTGTATCACATCCTGCGCATGAATAACCAGTTTCACCGGGCGGCCTACGGGAATACGCATTTCAGTGGTGCGGATATCGTCATGGCTTTCCGGATCATTAAAATCAACGGCAAGACTGTTACCGGATGGTTTGTTATAAAGTTTGAAATTCTTCTGCCCGAAAATTCCGTCCTTACCCGGGTAGCGCATATCCCAGCCAAACTGGTGGCCTGTTATCTCTACCAAAAGATGGTCTTTCGGAGGATCGCCTGTTATCTTGAACCAGAATTTTAAACCAATAACGATCAGTATGGTCAGGGTTAATGCAGGAATGGTTGTCCAGATAATTTCAAGCTTGTTGTTGTGCGGAAAGAAGTATGCTTTTCTGGTATCGCTTTCCTGGTATTTATAAGAAAACCAGAATAACAAAATTTGCGTGATCACAAATACAACACCGGTGATGGCGATAGTAACCATCATCATAGAATCGATCTCTTCTCCTTCGATAGATGCGGACCCTTGTGGAAACAATGTTTTCCCATAATACAGATGATTGCAGTACCATGCGCCGGCAAGGCCGAGAACGAGGAAGACCAGCATCAGGAATGCATTGATCTTGTTGTTTTGTTTCCTCGACTTTTCTTCGCCCTTAAGTATACTCACATACTCGCTTGCCTTGGCTATTTGAAAAATAACCACAATGATCATGACAACTATGGCAACCACAAACAGATCTTTCATTTTTTATTAGTTTTTGTTTCTCTTTCTATAAAGAGATGCCGCTCAGTTTTGTATTTTCTCTTGTTTCTTTTTTATGTATGGTGTATCATACTTTCTTTCATGAAAGGATGATATTTCGCATTCAATGGATATTTGGTGAGGTATCTTCCTACAGACCACATGATAAGCCCGATGAAAAGACATGCAACTCCAAATTCAAAAGGCATAAGCTGTGCATGGTCGCGCATCGTTCCAGGCATCACCATCTGGTAGAAATCTATCCAGTGACCAAAGATGATAAGCACGGCCATGAAGGTGATCAAGGTCCAGTTCCGCTTGGTTCCTTTCTTCATCAATATCAAAAGCGGTGCAAGGAAGTTCACGATCAGGTTAAAGAAGAAAATGCCTTTATAGGGACCAGCCTTTTCAGCCGTTCCTATCCTTTCTACAAAATACTTTGTTTCCTCAGGCTGGTTACTGTACCAGATGAGCATGTATTGTGAAAACCAGAGATAGGTCCAGAAAATAGAAAACGCGAACATGAACTTACCGAGATCGTGCAGGTGCTCTTCTGTAACAAACTCAAGCTGTCCGCGGTTCTTCAGCCAAACCACAAACAAGGCAATAAGCGCAATACCTGCCACGAATGTGCTTGCGAAGGTGTACCAGCTATACATGGTGCTGTACCAATGCGCGTCGATGCTCATCAGCCAAAGCCATGGCAATGTAGAAGCCACTGAAAGCGTAAACACTACGGTGAACAGTGATGCCCAAACTGTATTGTCCCATATCCATTTTTTTGAAGTTTCATAATCCATCGGGCCTTTATCAGTTTGATGGCTAAGGCTGCGCATTTTCTTGCCGAGCAACCACCACAGGCCAACAGAAATTATAGAGAATACAGAAAAGAATATGGGGTTCAAAAATCCTTTCTTTCCATTCAATATGGCGTCGTGAGCTACAGCATCTTTATCAAGCCAATGATAAATATCTGTACGTCCGCCCCAAACAATTGAAAGCACGATCACTAAAGTTAGCACACCTAATACCGGCACCGCGCTTGAAATAGCCTCGGTAACCCTGCGGAATGCTACCTGCCATCCGCCCATTGCCATGGTGGTAACACAGAGGAAAAACATTGCTGCGTTCACCACCAGCAGAAAGTACACGCTGTTTTGCAAAAGCACAGCCCAGAAGCGTGTGCTGTTTACATTCTCACCGTGGCCTGCATGTGCAAACGGATGATACATGATAAAGCCATACAGCAATGCGATGATACCGGCGATAATTAAACCCAGTGTCCATTTTTTGTAACTGCCCGGTAATTCAAATTGATGATTCATCTAAAAAGTATTTTTCTGTGTTATCCTTTTTTGGTTGTGTCTGTTGCCGCAGGTGCTGTAGCGTCTGCCGCCGGCTGCAGCGTACGGATGTAATTGATCACCATCCAACGCTGGCGCCTGTCTAATTGCGATGCATAACTTCCCATAAGCCCTTTTCCATACGTTACGGCATGAAACATGGTTCCATCACTCATTGCTACATAATTGGGAAGTGTAAGGTTGGCCACACCGCCAATTTTCCCGCTGGTAGATAATGGACCGTTTCCTGCACCTTTATCTCCATGGCATATGGCGCAATTGATCTGCCACAGGCGCTGTGCTTCAGGCATTTCAATTATGCTCATGTCTTTTATCGGGTTCTGCAAAGATGCGCTGAGCCTGTATCCCGTGCTGTCATTCGAACCGGTGTAAGGCAATTCCTCGCCTCTTTTCACAGTGCCCTGCACGGGGTGCGCATTATAATAAAATGCCTTCCCGCCGCGCTTTGATTCGTCAGTAGTAACTATTGATGAATCGTGGCCTGCATAAGCCTCGTACGCCCTGCTATAGGCCATGTCCGGCATATAAACGCGGCCTGGATTATTTCCGCCGGCATTGCATCCAACGATAGTTGCACTTGCGGCGGCAATTGCCAAAACACTGAATATTTTAAACTTTTTCATCCGTACGCTTATTACTATTATAGCATCTTAAATCAATATCCTATTTCGTCGCGATACAATTTCTGTTCGCGATCATATCTTCCAAGCCACCAGCCTGTTTCGGCAACCTGCACATTCACTTCAGTGGCGCCGGCGTTTTGTAAAAACTGTTGAACCTCGCTGTCGTTGGTTCTGTCTGTACACTCAATTGCCATAACAAAAAGATCATCGGTTGCACGTGGATGGAAATGGTGCTTCTTCACAAAAGGCGACAGCTGGCAGAGATAGCAAAATGTCAATACCATGCCCACCGCTGAAAACAACACCGTCAATTCAAAGGTGATGGGTATCCATGCAGGGAGCGCGAAGAAAGGTTTACCACCGATGTTTATCGGCCAGTCTTTCGTAAAGATCCAGCTCATGAAACCAAGTGCGGTACAGGTTCCCGCAACCGCGTAAATAAAACCGGCGGTGTGCAGGCTTGTTTCGCGGATGCCCATTGCATGATCAAGGCCATGCACCGGGAAAGGTGTGTACACATCGTGGATCTTGTAGCCCGCCTTACGAACATTCTTCACGGCAGGAAACAGCACGGCTTCATCATCAAAAGCCCCCACCACAAATTTTTTAATTCCTCCAGCCATATTTTTCAGCTTTTATTTTTCGCCGGCCGAAACCGGCATTCTTTCATTTTCGTTTATCCTACACCGTTAGCATCAATGCGCGTGCGCATGGCCAACTTCCTCCTGGTAAAAACGATCGGGATCCGCTTTTTCTATCTCGGTCATCTTCGCCTTATAATTTTCACCGCTCGTTTTCAAAATTGATTTGATCTCCGCCACGGCAATTACCGGGAAGTATTTTGCAAACAGGAAGAAGCAGGTGAAGAACAACCCGAACGTACCGAGGTAGAATCCGATCTCGTAAATGGTCGGACTGTAATAATTACTCCAGCTCGAAGGAAGGAAGTCCCTGTAAATTGAAGTAACGATGATCACGAAACGCTCATACCACATTCCGATGTTTACAATAATACTCATGAAGAAGGTAACGGTAATGTTGCGGCGCAGTTTGCGGCTCCAGAAAAGCTGGGGCGAAACCACGTTACAGAACATCATCAACCAGTAGCTCCATCCGTACGGGCTCATAATGTTAGCCCTGTTCTCTTTGAACGCGTACCACTCGTACGGGTTCTGGCCGTACCAGGCAATGAAGAGCTCCGTCAGGTATGCGCAACCCACAATGCTACCTGTTAACACGATCACCTTGTTCATCGCCTCGATGTGGCCCAGGGTGATATAATCCTGCAGGTTCATCACCTTGCGAACAACGATCAACAGCGTTTGCACCATGGCGAATCCGCTGAAGATGGCACCCGCAACGAAGTAGGGCGGGAAGATGGTGGTATGCCAGCCGGGAATTACCGAGGTGGCAAAGTCAAAAGATACTATCGTATGTACACTCAATACAAGCGGTGTACTTAAACCGGCAAGTACCAGTGAAAGAGACTCATGGCGCTGCCAGTGTTTTGTGCTGCCCGTCCAACCGAAAGCGGCAACACCATATAATAGTTTACGAAGTTTTGTTTTTGCGCGATCACGAACTGTTGCCAGGTCAGGCAGTAAGCCTGAATACCAGAACAACAATGAAACGGTGAAGTAAGTGGAGATCGCGAATACGTCCCAAAGAAGCGGTGAGTTAAAGTTTACCCACAGCGGACCACGTGTATTGGGATAAGGCAATACGAAGAAGGCCATCCATACACGGCCCATGTGCCAGATCGGGAACTGGCCTGCGCACATAACCGCGAAGATTGTCATGGCCTCAGCAGCACGGTTCACACCTGTTCTCCAGCCCTGGCGGAAAAGAAGAAGGATGGCGGAGATAAGCGTTCCGGCGTGACCAATACCTACCCACCATACGAAGTTGGTGATATCCCAACCCCAGCCGATGGTTTTGTTCAGGTTCCACTGGCCGACACCATAAGTAACCTCGCGGTAAACACTGTACACCCCGAAAAGCAGAAGTGCCACACTAATCCAGAAACCAATGTACCACAACTTAGTGGGCTTCATCTCTATCGGGCTGATGATGTCTTCCGTAACCTGGTGGTAGGTTTTATTACCATTCACCAACGGTTCCCTTTGTTGCGATTCGTATTTGAGTAATGACATATTCTGAAGTATAAAGTCAAAAGTCCAAAGTCAAAAGTTGGAAATTCCTTCGCTCTTAATTTTTACTTTTTATTTTTTAAATTTTTACTTGCCTGTTGTTAATGCGCAGCCGGTGCCGATGCGCCATGAGCTTCTTCCGCATGGCCATGAGCTGCACCAATCTCCCTGTCCGTATTTCTCACCTTCGCCATATAGCTCACATTGCTAAGCGTGTGAAGTTGTTCCAACACGTAGAAGGTTCTGTCTGCCTGTTCTACATTCCTTAGTTTATACACATCGCTCTTCTTATCATTCACGTTTCCGAAAGTGATCGCGTTTGTAGGACAAGCCTGCGCACATGCTGTTTGCACATTCCTTACCACGGAAGAGCTTTGCTGCTTTTTCGCTTCCAGCTTAACATCCTGCAGGCGCTGTACGCAGAAAGAGCATTTTTCCATAACACCGCGTGAGCGAACGGTTACATCCGGGTTCAACACCATCCGTGTAAGGTCGTCGTTCATTTGCTCGGTAACCTCATCAAGGTATGGCCCGATCATCGGCTTCTGGTTGTTAGCGAAGCTGTCTGATCCGTTATAGTCCATCCAGTTGAAACGTCTTACTTTATATGGACAGTTGTTTGCGCAATACCTTGTTCCGATACACCTGTTGTAGGCCATCTGGTTCAAACCTTCACTGCTGTGGTTGGTAGCAGATACAGGGCAAACGTTTTCGCACGGAGCGTTATCGCAATGCTGGCAAAGCATCGGTTGATAAACCACTTCAGGATTGTTAGGGTCTCCGGTGAAGTAACGGTCGATACGCAACCAGTGCATATCATGATAACGCGCCACTTCCTTTTTACCCACCACACTCACGTTGTTTTCCGCATTGCAGGCGATAACACAGGCGCTGCAACCGGTACAGGTGTTCATATCAATGCTCATTCCCCACTTGATGCCCGGCTTTTCATGATCGGGATACATGGTAGCATCCTTCACATAATCCTTACTTCCGAAGGCAGTAAGCGCGAGTTTTTCTTCGCGGATGTGAGACAGTAATTCTTTTGGATTCTTTTTATACGCGGTAAGGCTCGTTTCGTAAATGATCGGGCGGCCTTCGGTAAAACCGTGTACCTGCGTTTGCGCAAGGGCGTATTTACCGCTTACCTTTTCCGCGGTTGCCACCGCATTATGAAGGAAGGAAGCCCCGCCGAAACCGATCAGGGGATAAACGTTTTTACCCGCGCCTGAAGCCGAGCGGCCGATGCGCTCAATGGTGTGATCTTTATTGGCACTTTCACGGCCATAACCCACAGCCACGGCAATGGTGGAAGGATGAACTCCCGGAACGATCATGATCGGTAGTTCAACACTCCTGTTATTTATGGTAAGCTTCACCACCGGTTTCTCAGGGTGAACTTCATAATCGTCAGCATGTTTTTTATTGCCCATCACATCAATACCTGTAAGCGTTTTCGCAAGCGCAGGGCTTACCATCGCGTAGTTGTCCCAGGTTACTTTAGTAATGGGGTCAGGCAATTCCTGAAGCCATGGGTTGTTTGCCTGGCTACCGTTGCCCACACCTACTTTTTCATAAAACACCACTTCAATATTACCGGCCTTTCCGCTTCCCGCTTTGTTTGCAGCATCGGCCAAGCCTGCACTGTTATAACTGCCACGGCTAAACGAAGAAGTGATAACGGGCATGCCTACACTAAGCGAATCGGATACTGAAGTTGTATCGGAAGATGCGCCAGTTGCAGAAGCGCTTTGAGCCCCTGCCGGTTCTACCACACCATCCTGCAATGCCTTATTATAATTTGTTTCGCCACCGAGTTTGGCCATCCAGAAATTCTTGAAGAAAGTTTCGTAATCAGACTCGGTGATATTCAAAGCAGGGCGCGGTGCCATGCTGTCTATAATAGCAACCGGTGCAGAAGATGCGCCGGACCATTTCAACAGTGAGGTTTGGAAGGCCCTTGTTTTGAACAAAGGATTGATCACAGGTTGCATCATTGAGAAGTAACCTGTTTTTGGTTCCGCATCACCCCAGCTTTCCAGCCAGTGGTGAGAGGGACAAACATATTTACAGTACTCGGTAGTTTCGTCCATCGTGGAATTGAAAGAAACCGTTACCGGAATCTTCAGCATATTCTCGCCGAGTTTCTTTCCGTCTGCATATGAGTAAACAGGATTGCAATCGTACACCAAAAGCGCTCCCACATTTCCTGCCTGGATATCATTTGCAAGCGTAACCATATCTGCGTCTACGCCCATACGGTAGTTTGAGGAAACACCATGGTTGATGGTGGTTCCGTTTGCGCCGATCGCTTCGTTGATCGCGTTAACTACAGATTGAATTGCCGGATCATTACTTCCGCAAACCACAAGAGCCTGGCCTTTGCTGGCGTTAAGTGCTGCAGCAGCTAGGTCGATTCCTTTCTTAGTGTTCGCATCTGAAATATTCGGAGCTGAAACGCCGCCACCCAGTTTTGCAAGGATGCCTAATGCGATTGCGCCCGTTTCGGAAGGCTTGTGCATGAAGCGGTCATCGGCATTTGAACCGGTGAGGCTCATAAAACTTTCGAAATGTATGTGCCTGCTTAATTGCGGATTTTTTGCGGCCATTTTTCTGCCCGCTGCATATTGCACGCTGAATTCAACAGGGCTTATCCATGTACCTAAAAAGTCAGCCCCAAGGCTAACGATCGTTTTTGCTTTATCAAAATGATAGGAAGGAATATGGCGTTTGCCGTAATCTGCCTGGTTGGCAAGCAGCATACCGCTGTTGCTGAAGGCATCGTATTGTACGTGTTTACTTCCCGGGTATTTTGCCAGGAAACGTGAGATCACCTGCAAGGTAGAAGGTGAGTTGATGGTGGACGTTAACAGTACCACCTGCTTTCCGCCCGCATTGGCCATGGCCTGCATGACCATGTTATCAAAAGCGTCGAAAGTGCTTACCTCTTTGTAATCGCTACCCGAGCGTTGCAGTGGGTGGCGAAGACGTGAAGTATTGTATAGATCGAGTACGGAAGCCTGTGCCCTTGCATTGGTTCCGCCCTTTGTAATTGATGATAATTTATTGCCTTCTATTTTTATCGGCCTTCCTTCTCTTTGTTTAACCACCACACTGATGGCATCGCCGCCGTTTACAAAGGTGGAGGCATAATAGTCCGCGATACCCGGGGTTACATTATCAGGCTTTTGAAGATAAGGAATCGCTTTACGAACCGGTGTTTGGCAACTTGCTGCAAGAGCTGCGGCCGCCGTGCTGAATCCCAAATATTTTAAAAAATCACGTCGGGGCGTTTTTCCATCAAGCAAGCCTTCATTCAATTCTTCCACGGGAAGCAGGTCTTCCCCAAACTCATTTGCTGCGGCTTCTTTGGAAGCATCCGACTGATTGAACTGTCCGAAATTTCCCCAATATTTTTTTTGACTCATATACCCCAGGCCCCCGAGGGCTGTTTAGTGATTAAATTGATTTCAAATAAGGCAGGCAATTAGTAGTGGCACTTTTGGCACTCAGTTCCACCGATGTGGCCAACCGTAACACTATCCATTTTATTATCCTTCAAATCATTATGAAACTTCTCATAAATGCTGTAGAACCTGTTGCCCTCGCCGGTTTCCTTGTCCAGGAAGTCAACCTTTGTTTCGCGGTGGCAATTGATACACCATCCCATTGAAAGATCAGCGAACTGGTAAACTTCATCCATCTCCTGCACATTTCCGTGGCAGGTTTGGCATTGTTGTTTTCCAACAGTTACGTGCTGGCTATGGTTGAAATAAACGTGATCAGGAAGGTTGTGAATTTTTACCCATTCAATAGGCCTTGAGCCATCGGGCATTCCATCACCGTTGTTATCAGGATTGTATTCGTTCTTATCAGGGTTCCATCCTGCATAGGCGTACAGCTTTTTAATTTCCGCTGTTCCGTTAACCTGTACGCCGTCTTCACGAACGATCGGGTCGCCTTTATATTCTTTCACCGCCATGTGGCAGTTCATACAAACGTTCACTGATGGAATATTCGCGTGTTTACCGCTTTGCGCACCGCCATGGCAATACAGGCAACTGATCTGGTTTACACCGGCGTGAACTTTATGTGAATAGTAAATAGGTTGTGTAGGTTGATAATTTGTTTGACGACCGAGACCGATGGCCGCGTTGATCGTCCAGTAACCACCCACTCCAAACAATAATAATATACCTGCCATCAGGTAGGTTTTATTTCTCCAGAACGGAACAGGTTCGCCGCGTTTTATTCCTTCCTTTTCGTCGGTGAGTTTGCGGAGGTTACTGTTTACCTGCAATAATATGAAAGCCACCAGTGCAAGCACCAGGGTGAGTATACCATATATTAATGAATTGTCTTCCTTCGGCGCCGTTTCACCCGCAGCAGCTACGGGAGCGGCAGGAGGCGTGTAATCATCCACATACTTCATTATCGCATCGATCTCTTCTTTCGAGAGCTGAGCGAAGGGAGTCATGATCACCGGTTTCCATTTTGCCGCCATCGCTTTTGCATAAGGCTCGGTATCGATCATTTTCGCCGGGTTGTGGATCCAATTGTAGATCCAGTCTCCCTCAGGAACACGGTCTCTCCATCCCTTAAGTGCAGGGCCCGTAAAATCAACATCGGGCTTGTGACAGTTGGCGCAATTGGCCTTATATAACGCTTCGCCATCCTGTGCGGAAACCGAAGTAGAAATCAAGATTATGAGGAAAGAACTTGCGAAGAATTTGTTAAAGAATTTTCTAAATACACTCATGACAGTTCGGGCTAATGTGGAAAATTTCCTGATTTGGGTGCAAACATAAGACAGGAATATGACATAAACCTAACAATTCTTAATTTTTTTTCCTTAGTGCTGGCTTGTGTTTCAGCCGATTAGCATGCATGAATTTTTTTATTTGTCATGCTAATGTAATCACAATAAATGCCCACATTTTTTTTATAATCACCATTCCACCGCACCTTTGCCGAAATCAGGAAATTGGCAAAATGTTTACAAAACTTCAGAAAAAGTGGGGTATTAGTGGATGGAGGTTTTTTTGGGTGATGATCACCTTTGCCGTAACAGGTTCAACTGCCGCCTTTATCACTGCACGAATCACTGCCTGGCTCGACATCAGGGCCTGGTCGCTGGAATTCTGGCTTCTGAAACTGGGAGTATTGTTGATCGGCTACCAGATCCTCCTCTTATTTTTCGGCTTCATCTTCGGGCAATTCAAATTTTTCTGGCGTTATGAGAAGAAAATACTACAGGCTTTCGGGCTCATAAAAAGGGACCCAGCGGTGCGCATTGCCATATTCGCTTCGGGAAAAGGGAGCAACGCTGCCAATATTGTGAACCATTTCCACCACAACCCGTCAAAAGCTAAAAAAGCACAGGTTACATTAATAATATGTAACAAGCCGGGAGCAGGCGTAATTGAAATGGCAAAAAAAGAAGGAATTCCTGTGCTAATGATAGAACAGGCGGGGTTTTCGGGCGGAAAGTACCTTGAGGAAATAAAGGCCTCGGCTGACCTTCTGGTGCTTGCCGGATTTCTGTGGAAGATTCCTCAAAACTTCATTGACGCCTATCCGGGCAGGATAATTAATATACATCCTGCGCTTTTGCCAAAATATGGGGGAAAGGGGATGTATGGACAACATGTGCACGAAGCGGTTATTGCTAATGGGGAATCCGAAAGTGGTATAACTATTCATCATGTGGATGAGCATTATGATAATGGCGACATGATCTTCCAGGCCAAATGCGAGGTGGATGCTTCAGACACACCGGATTCCCTGGCGGAAAAAATTCATGCGCTGGAAAAACAGCATTATCCCACCCAGGTGGAGAAATGGGTGAAAAAAGTAAAATCCACGTTAAACCCCTCCTATTAACGGGTGCTTCTTCTTAATTTGTTGCCCGCTATGGGTTGGTATTTAAGATCAGGGCTTGCCGCGATGGCCGGTTTTTTTCTCGCGTTGATATTATCTCCCGCCACTACTTCGGGACAGTTTCTTGTGAAGGGCACCGTTTACGACATCAGCAAGGTAAATGTAGTTGAAGATGTGCGGGTTGTTAGTACGGGCGGGCTCTTCGCGGTCACCGATTCTCTCGGCCAGTACCAGGTTTGGGTGAATGAGGGAGACAGTATAAGCTTCGTATACAACCAAAAACCCACCCGAAAATTTGCCGTTTCGTCTATCCCAGACCGTGAGGGCTTCAACATTTCACTGGCCATGCCCATCGCCACAAAGTACAAGGCGCTGAAAGAGGTGAAGGTTTTTTCAAAAACATACAGGCAGGATTCTATTGAAAACCGGGAGAACTATGCAGATGTTTTCAATTTTGAAAGGCCCGGGCTTGAAACCTCACTTGTGCCCGGCGGAGGTGCAGGTGCAGACATTAACGAACTCATCAACATTTTCCGATTCAGGCGTACGCGGCAGTTAAGAAGTTTTCAGCAAAGATTGATCGCGCAGGAAGAAGAGAAATATGTGAACCATCGCTTCAGTGCAAATTTTGTGAGCCGCATTACCGGGATGAAGGGCGAAGAACTCGACACCTTTTTAGTGCGGTACAGGCCCACATACGAATTCACAAAATCAAGCTCCGAACTCACCTTCAATACCTATGTACTGCAGGCGTTTTATCATTACAAGCAGTGGCAGAATTTTTCAGCCCCTCTTCATTCCGGTTTCAGAAATCAAAGCGACTGGCCGTATCTTACCAATGTATTTCGCGAAACAGGATCTCCAGGCACTGAAGGTGATCTTACAAAAAGAAAAACTATGAATTACAACAAACTCACTCCCGAAGAAGAAGCGGTGATTCTTCATAAAGGCACAGAAAGGCCATACACCGGCGAATACAATAACAACAAAGAAAAAGGCACCTACATATGCCGCAGGTGCGATGCGCCTCTTTACAGATCGGAAGATAAATTCAATTCAAATTGCGGCTGGCCGAGTTTTGATGATGAGATAACGGGCGCGGTTAAACGCATTCCGGATGCCGATGGCATGCGTACGGAGATCGTATGCAACAATTGCGGTGGCCATCTCGGGCATGTGTTTTTAGGGGAAGGATTTACGGATAAGGATACAAGGCATTGCGTGAATTCGATATCAATGAAATTTGTAAAAAGTCAGTAGGCTGGAGCCATTTCTGTCCGGTAAAGCTTTTTGAAATTCTCTAAAAGACTTGCGCTTTATATTACGAAGGGGTTTCACGCCAATGGAGCTTGCGCTGAGGTCGAACTGAGGTTTCATACAGAGGAATACTTAAGAATTCATAGGGCCACGAAAAAATACTGAATTTCGTGATCTTATATATTATGCATCAGCAAATACAGGGGGTTAAGGAAAGACAGCATGAGATCAATCGCCGATTAAAAATGATAGCCCAGTTTTAAGGTGAGCCCGAACACAGGGCCAACTCTTTTCACATCCTGGCTACCGTCTATTATGCCACCGTCTTCACCATAATTAAATGCATAGCGCTTTCCTTTAAAATTACGAAGTCCAATTGATGCAGAGTATTCAAGTGAAATTCTATCGTAAAGAGACTGGCTGCCAAAGTGCACATTGAAATCCATGAAATCATCATACTCTTTAAAGGTTTCATTGGTATATTCCACATTAAATACACCCGGGCCTGTCAACACTTTTCTTGTACTAAAGTTGTAACGGCTTTTGTCGAATGCAAAACCGATAAAAGGGCCTTCCAACCCCTCGCTTTCAAAATAGATCCGGGGTTGTATAGAAATATGATACCCGGTTGAATATGTACGTTCTTCAAAATCATTTACCTCCATCATGCTTTCATCGCTTGAAGGCACCCCGTTCCAGGTTGATTTGGTAACTTTTGGCTCGTTCATCTCCATGGTGCCTGTCCACCCGCGGATGTAATTCTTCATTGTAATGCCTGCTCCAACCTGAACAGACAGAAAATCTTTTATCTCTCTCTCATAATAAATTGGAACAATGCCTGCCAAAAAAGCAAGCGGAGAGATCTTTACCACATTCATTTCAGTCGACCTTGCTTTCTTCCGGCCTTTGCCTGAATTAGCGGTACTGTCGCTGAAATAGACCACTTCCTGCGCGCTTGTACCAAGGGAGACAATACAGAACAGGGCCACAATTAAAGAGCGAAAAATCATTATTTAGTTTTTTGTTAAATCAAAGTTAATGGATGAGCTTATATTTTATATGTTTGCCACCACAATAAATTTATTATGAAACATTTTTTCGGAATTGCCCTTGTTGCGCTAACCCTAACTACTCTCCCTACGAACGAAGCGAGATCGCAAAAGTTTGATGTAAAATGGGGAGATAACACAAAATTGAAATATGATTTTGATGATGCCGTTCCGGTAAGTAACGGAAATTTTCTCATATTAAAATTGACTCCAAAGAAAAAGTGGGGAAGCGTTGAATACATACCAAGCCTCATCCTGGTGTCAAAAGACATGTCGGAAATTAAAACGGAAGACATAGAGCTCAAAGATGATAAGAATGCCACACTAAGAGGTTTTGAAAAGTACGGCGATAATATTTTTTTAATGTACACCGAGTACGATAATGATTCTAAAACAACTTCCTTCAACGCACTGAAAATCGATGAAAAAACGTTGAAGGTCGGTTCAAAGATCACCCTTGGCACATTTGAATCAGATAAAAGAAATGACCAGGCCACCGCTACCTATAAGCTCTCTGCAGACTCTTCAAAAGTGTTGCTGATGGTGGAAGGCCCATGGAGAAAAAAGGAAAATGAAAAACTTTA
Organism: Bacteroidota bacterium; assembly: GCA_023422565.1. Classification (GTDB taxonomy): domain Bacteria; phylum Bacteroidota; class Bacteroidia; order Chitinophagales; family Chitinophagaceae; genus Ferruginibacter. The sequence goes on from JAFAGR010000032.1 coordinate 61,025, forward strand.
CTTCGGCATTTTTGATACAGACCTGAAAAAAGTTTGGAGTAAACAAATTGAACTTCCTATCGAACAAAGGTTTTTCGACGTATATGATGTGGATGTTACCAACGACAGCAAAGTTTTTCTGGCATATAAGCATTACGAAAAAGAAATATCACGCGAATCTGTTCGTGAAGACGGATCTAAGATCCCTTCATACGCATATAAAATGGTAGTGTTCACGCAATCCGAAAAAGATAAGGAACTGCGTTTTGATCTTGCAAACAAGTACATACAGGGAACCCGCATCATCAGCAACAAGAACGGTTCACTTACCATCTCCGGTTTGTATAAGAAAAAACACAACGGAAACATTACGGGAGCGTTCTATGCAATTATCCCCGCCGGAACTGTAGAAGTTAAAAATCCGAAAATGATCGACTTCCCTACAGACCTGCTGGAGCTTGTAGACAAAGACGGGTACGCTTCTACAAAATCAAGCGATCCGGGCTTGTATTCCAATTTCAGGCTAAGGCATATCCTTGAGCGTGAAAATGGAAGTGTTGATCTTGTAAGCGAGTATTATAAACTGGTGGTGAGAACAACTTCCGATTCAAAAGGTTTTACAAAAACCACATATTACTATACCTATGGCGATATTGTTAACACCAACATTAGTAATGATGGAAAGGCGACTTTCACAAGAATTCCGAAAAACCAAAAGATGACTAACGCCGATTTCTTCCTTGGCTTCTTCCCTATAATTTATAAAGACAACCTGGTGCTGATTTATAACGATGATGAAGACAACATAGAAAGGGAACTTGAGAAGAAACCTGATGACGTGATGAAGTTTAAGAAAGCCGTTCTTGCCGCTGCAACGATCAACGACAAAGGCCAGTTAACCAGGCAGGCGATCTTCCGCAACCAGGATGAAAACTATATTCCTATTCCACGAAATACAACCAGGATTTCAACTGACCAATACCTGATAACTTCTGACCTCATTAAATTGTTTAAGAAGCGTACACGTTTTGGTATGATGACATTGAAATAAAACTTTGACACACATTAAAAAAGTCCGCAAAAAAAAATGCGGACTTTTTTATTAGCCTTTGTTTAATAACTCAGCAGTTTCTCCACATATTCGTTCAACCGCGAATAAGCCATGAAATTCTTTTCCAGCGCGAGATTAAAAGGTATGGGCGTATCCAGGCTGGCGCACCGCATTATCGGAGCATCGAGGCTTGTAAAACAATGTTCCGATATCCACGCGCTTATTTCACCGCCGATTCCGCCCGTACGCGTGTCTTCGTGTAAGATCAAAACCTTGCCGGTTCTTTCCACGCTTTGTTTTATTGCATCGTAATCAAGCGGCGCAAGTGAGCGGAGATCAAGGATATCTATTGACACGTTCGAATGCTTATCCGCATATTCTATTGCCCAATGCACCCCGGCGCCGTAGGTGATGATGGAAATTTCTTCCCCGGCCCGAACATGCCTTGCCTTTCCTATTTCAATTTCATAAAAGTTAGCAGGAACAGGCCCGCTTACACTTCTGTACAATGCTTTATGTTCAAAAAACATCACCGGGTTAGGATCGTTAATTGATGCGATAAGCAAACCCTTTGCATCCATCGGAGTTGAAGGATAGACCACTTTCAAACCCGGCACATGCGTGAACCATGCCTCATTACTTTGGCTGTGAAAAGGCCCTGCGCCCACACCGCCGCCCGTGGGCATTCTTATCACCACATCTGCGTTTTGGCCCCACCGGTAGTAAATTTTTGCAAGATTGTTCACGATCTGGTTAAAGCCCACGGTAACGAAATCGGCAAACTGCATTTCCATTACCGATTTAATTCCTTCAAGGCTGAGGCCCAGTGCAGAGCCGACGATAGCACTTTCACAAAGCGGTGTATTTCGTATTCTGCCCTTTCCGTATTTTTCTACAAAGCCTTCTGTTACTTTAAATGCCCCGCCATATTCGGCTATGTCCTGCCCCATGATTACCAGTTCAGGATGTTGCTGCATACTAAGGTTTAGCGCATCTGTTATTGCAGAGATGTACTTAACATTTTCCGTTGCATTGTTCAGCTGATAATCTGCATCCGAATTATTGATTATTAAATTTCGTTTAGGCGTAACCGGTGCAAATACATCGCGGAGTTCTTCTTCCGTATCAGGAATTATTGCAGGAGCTGTGTAGGCCATACTCAGTTCCGCTTCAATCTTATTTTTTAGCTCCGCACGAATTGCCGCGATCTTGTCTGCACTAAAAATTTTTTCACTTACAAGCCAGTCCTCATAATTTTTTACGGGGTCTTTTTTCTCCCATTCCTCAAACAGATGTTTGGGAACATACTTCACACCGCTTGCTTCCTCATGGCCGCGCATACGGAAAGTCATGCACTCAACGAGGTAAGGCTTTTTATTTTTAATGGAATAATCGCGGACACCTTTTATGGTATCGTAAACAGTAAGAATATTGTTTCCATCTATTTTTACCGCTTCCATACCATAGCCGATCGCTTTATCAACAAGGCTTTCACAACGGAACTGATCGCTTGAAGGCGTGCTAAGGCCATAACCGTTATTTTCAATTATGAATATCACCGGAAGATCCCACACGGCAGCCGTATTCAGCGCTTCATGAAAATCTCCCTCGCTCGTGCCGCCTTCGCCGCTGAATGCAAGTGACACCTTATTTTCCTTTCTTAATTTATAAGCCAGGGCCACGCCATCTGCAAGGGCAAGCTGGGGACCGAGGTGCGAGATCATTCCGCATACATGATGCGCCTTTGAACCAAAATGGAAACTTCTTTCCCTTCCCTTACTGTAGCCATCCTTGTTTCCCTGCCACTGCATGAACAGCTTGTTCAGCGGCATGTTTCGCGTAGTGAACACACCCAGATTTCGGTGTAAAGGCATGATCCATTCATCTTGCTGCATGGCCATTGTGGCCCCCACGGCAATGGCTTCCTGCCCGATGCCGCTGAACCATTTTGATATTTTGCCCTGCCTGAGCAGCACCAGCATTTTCTCTTCTATAAGCCGCGGGTAAAGGAGGCTTCTGTATAATTCTTCCAGCTTATCATCTGCCAGGTCTCTCTTATCGAAATGCATGAACGGGGTTTTGAGGCAGCAAGTTAAAAAGAAAAAGGCACAGCGGTCAGGCGCATAATTGAAGAATGCGGAAAGCCATCTGCAACGATCCGGTGCTATTTATCCTTATCCAGCAGGGAAATGAGAAAGGTGGAAATAATGGAAAGCAGTAAACTGAAGAGCAAGGCCCACCAGAAGCCATCTACCTCTACGCCATCCAGCATATTATCTATAAGCAGAATAATGAGGGCGTTTATTACAAATAAAAATAAACCTAATGTAAGTATGGTTATCGGCAAGGTCAAAATTATAAGAAGTGGCTTGATAAGCGCATTTACCACTGCCAGAACCAGGGCAAAAAGCACGGCTGTACTGAAGCCGTCCATATGAACACCGGCAAGCCAGTTTGATAAAGCGAATGCTACAACTCCCGTAATTAAGAGGCGGATGATAAACTGCATAACCGATTTATTAAGTTATCAATACACAACAAGCTCGTAAAACTTTTCAGGCTGAAGATAAGTATTCGCAAGCTGTTGCAATTCCTTCGGATCAACCTTTCTGATTGCTTCCATGGAATCATAAAAATATGATTCATCAAGATTATTCAGAATGATGTTCTTCCACTTTGCGATTATCTGAAAAGGCCCGTCGAGGTCTCCCAACACCGTGCCCAGAAGATAATTCTGCACAAGCAGCAGTTCATCTGCATCCACCGGAGTTTCCCGCAGCCTTTGCATTTCTTTGTAAACCTCTGCAATGGCCGGTTCACACACATCTTTCCCTGCTTCGGTACTTACCACCCATGCGCTGGTGCTTATGTGGTTCTGCAGGTAACTGTAAATACCATATGTATATCCTTTCTCTTCCCTAATATTGGCCATTAAACGTGATCCAAAAAATCCGCCGAAGATCGTGTTAAGCACAACTGCTTTTTTAAAATCAGGATGATGACGATTGGGAAAGTGTGAAGCGATGCGGATCGCCCCCTGCACTGCGGCTTCATCGTTAGTGATGCGATATTTTTTTTCTGCTGCAGGAGACAGTGGAATATTTGCGGAGATGAAGGACGGTTTACCGGCACCCAGGCTACCGAAATGTTCGTTCAACATTTTCCTGGTATCTGCAGGAAGTTTTCCTGCGATAAAAATGGCACAGGTTCCTGATAAATAATATTGATTATAGAAGGCCCTGATCTCTTCAACAGAGATTTTTTCAACGTCTTCCATCTGCGTGGCGCGGCCGTAGGGATGAGAAGCACCGTAGAGATAACTGTTTATCATTCGCCCCGCCACAAACTCACATTTAAGCAAGTTCACTTTCAATTTCTGTTGTGAGTTCTGTTTATAAATGTCCAGTTCGCTTTCCGGGAAAACCGATTCGGTAAGCATGTCTTTCAGCACCGGCAGTACTTTAGTCAAATGGCGGGTTAAAGAATGCAGGGAAACCACGGCGGTTTCGTTATAGCAGGCGCGACTGCAATAAGCGCCGTAATAATCAAAGTCTTCATTGATCTGGAAGGCCGTTCGGGAGCGGGTTCCGTTCTTCAATAAAAAATTCGTGGCTGAGGCGGTTCCTGTTCTTTCTTCAAACTGATTACCCGCGTAGAAGACCATTTCAAGTTGCACCACATCCTGCGCGCCGGCATCCACTGCGTACACAGGGATTCCATTGTCTAATTCAAAATATTCGTAGGGTTTAAGCTTAAGGCTGAAATCAACCGCGTTCTTTATTTCCGGAGCATGCTTCCTGTTCATGAGGTAGATTTGTTTTTAGCGAGATAATACAGGGTGCTGCAATTTGTTTCCTTAAAAATTTCCCTGCTCACTCTAAGTATATCTTCAGGGGAAACGGAACGATATCTTTCAAGCTCCGTATTAATTAAGCCGGCGTCGCCGAGAAGTTCGTACATCGCCAGGCTGCTTGCCCGATTCATGAGGCTCATATCTTCAAAAGCCATAGCGCTCTCGGTTTTATTCTTCACCTTTTCAAGTTCATTTTCGGGTACGCCTTCCCGTTGGAACCGTTCAAGTTCTTCAAGCACCGCTTTTTCAGCATCCTCAATGCGAACTCCTTTAATTATTTTACCCTCAATTGTAAGAAGGCCGGGATCAGAGGAACCGAAGTGATAACACTCAATGTTGCTGAAAAGTTGTTTCTCTTTTACGAGAGACTGGAATAATCTCGAAGAGCCTCCACCACCAAGCATGTCAGTGATAAGGTCTGTGGCATAATAATCAGGATGCGTGCGCGAGCAGATGTGCCAGCACTTATATAAGGCGTCAAGCGGCACTTCCGATTCTACAACCTTCCGGTTCGGTTCTGTTTGCACAGGCTCGGGCTCGTAGCGATGCGGCGTTCTTTCGCCTGCAGGAAGCTGGCCGAACCATTTTTCAGCAAGTTCCTTCACCTGGTTCAATTCCACATTTCCTGCCACCACCAGCACCGCATTGGCAGGATGATAAAACCGCCTGAAAAAATCTTTCACATCCTGGAGGGTTGCTTCCTCAATATGTTTCAGTTCTTTACCGATCGTCATCCAGCGGTAAGGATGTTTTTTATAAGCGAGCTGCCTCATCTCGTGCCACACATCGCCATAGGGTTTGTTTATATAGTGCTCTTTAAATTCCTCGCTCACCACCTTTCTTTGCACATCAAGGCTCTTCTCGCTGAAGGCAAGGCTCATCATCCTGTCGCTTTCAAGCCAAAATGCCGTTTCAATATTCTCTGAAGGAAGCTGGCAATAATAATTGGTGAGGTCGTTTGTAGTGAATGCGTTGTTTTCACCGCCTGCCAGTTGAAGCGGCTCATCGAATACAGGAATGTGCTTGCTTCCGCCAAACATGAGGTGCTCAAAAAGATGCGCAAAACCTGTCCGTTCGATCTCTTCGTCGCGCGCGCCCACGTCATAGATCACATCCACCACAGCCATTGGTGTGCTTTTATCTTCATGCACAATTACGCGTAAACCATTATTCAGCGTAAACCGCTCAAAATTTATCATACCGGCAAATTTAGGGGGCAATTAAAGAATACTCTTTGTTTTAAGAAAAAGTTCCATAAGCGTGCCATTACGTATTACAAAAACTTTAAGCAGTTGGTTTGGCTTCTGAAGTATTGCTTTATATTCCTGAATATTAAGGTTGAAGTTTGCACCAATTCCCATTATTTCATCGCCTTCCAAAAACCCACCCTGCTCTGCGGGTGAGCCCTTGATCACATCCATTACCAGAATTTTATCGTCAATAAAATAAATGCCCAGCCCTGTGTATGCATAATCAAATGCATCTTTATAAAACCTGTTCGGCACAATGTGTATTTCTTTCGCGGGATAGTTAAGCGTGGTATTGAACCTGCGCAACAGGTCGTTTCCTACAAGCCCTCCTGAATAGGGATAGGTGGTAACATTGCTTACATCGTTGTACAGGTAAGCCGGCACATCACGAAAGCGGTACCTGCCGACCCTTACTTCCTTAACTACCGTGAGGCGCATGTTCAGCCGGCCCGTCATGCCCTCCGCCTGCGTATAAACGGGTTGCCGCCTGGCCAGCAGTACGCTGCTGTCTTCAGCAAACCGTTCACTCATCAGAATACAAAGTCCGGCGCCGGTATCAAAATAAAAATTGCCATTTACTTTTCGTCTATCCCTCACCGTAAACTCCTGGTTCGGTATATTTCTAAACTGTGGATAGAGCGTGGCACCGCGCCTGGGATATGAATATTTTCCCGGAGAAAACACTTTCATTAAAAGTTGTTCATAATCGATATGCACGATGTAGCGGCTGAGGAAGGAATACCCGATTATTCCGTCAATCTTCTCCCCGTACACGCTTGTGAGCACCTCATAATTATTTATATGAAAGTTAAGGTCTTTCACCTCGAGCCCCGGAAACCTAAGCGTCTTCCCGAATGAGTAGTGTACCCGCCGGGCGCCCCCGATCCCCAGTATAGTTGTATCCGTTAATCGCGTAGGTATATGATGTATTTCGCATGTGGCGGAATCAAGGGAAATACCTCCACTGCCGGTGTCGAGGATAAAGTTCAAACTATCCGGAACGTATTCAAACTTTGCGCGAAGAATGATAACGCCGCCATGATACATTTTAAACGGTATTGTGGCAAGTAACTGCGCATCATCAGCATGTTTAACCGTTTGGGACCGGGCTCCCGTACCCCAGATGGACATTAATAACAGAATACATAATACTCGCATAAGTGTGGTTAGCCAAATTACGGAGAAAGCAATGTAATTTTGTGCGGTTTTTACAACCGGTAAAACAACCAGTACCATGAACGTTTCAGGCATTTTGGCGAGGGCGCTCAATTTTGAGTTTCTCTCTGTTGAGGAAGGGATCTTTTTATATGAAAATGCTGCATTAGCTGATCTTATGGCTGTAGGCGATGCGCTGAGAAGGAAGCAGGTGCCGCACGGGAAGGTAACCTGGCAGATCGATCGCAATGTGAATACTACCAATGTGTGCATTGCAAATTGTAAGTTTTGCAATTTTTACAGGATACCAGGCCACGCCGAAGCTTACATCACTGATATAGAAACTTATAAAAAGAAGATCGAAGAAACCATAAGGTATGGCGGAGATCAATTGTTGTTGCAGGGCGGCCACCATCCGGAACTGGGGCTTTCATTTTACACCGGGCTCTTCCGCGAGTTAAAATCGCTTTTTCCAAATATAAAACTTCATACTCTGGGGCCACCGGAGGTTGCACACATTACCAAGCTTGAAAAAAGCACGCACCATGAAGTGCTGAAAGCCTTGAAAGAGGCGGGGATGGACAGTTTGCCGGGGGCAGGAGCTGAGATACTAACGGATAGGGTTAGACGCCTAATCAGTAAGGGAAAATGCGGCGCACAGGAATGGCTTGACATTATGCATGAAGCGCACAAACTTAACATCACCACCTCTGCTACAATGATGTTTGGCCATGTGGAAACGGTACGGGAAAGGTTTGAACACCTGGTAAAGATCCGCGAAGTGCAGAGCCGTAAACCGGAGGGAGCAAAAGGCTTTCTTGCTTTCATTCCATGGACCTTCCAGGACGCTGACACCCTGCTGGCCCGTATCCGCGGCGTTCATAATCTCACCACGCCGGAAGAATATATCCGGATGATCGCACTGAGCAGGATCATGCTTCCAAACGTAATTAATATCCAGGCAAGCTGGCTTACGGTAGGAAAGCAGATCGCACAGGTTTGTTTGAATGCCGGGGCAAATGATTTTGGAAGCATTATGATTGAAGAGAACGTGGTGAGTGCTGCCGGTGCGCCTCACCGGTTCACCAGCGAGACCATTCAGGCCGCCATCCGCGAGGCCGGTTTCGAACCCCAACTCCGCAACCAGCAATATGAATGGAGGGAAATTCCCGAAATGCAGGAGCAGGTTATTGACTATTAACAAATTATTAATTCTTTTTTCCTTAAGTTTATCCTTGCCTTCCCCGTTAGCCAACAGGGAGGGCAATAATTTTTATAACATTATCGTTTACCTATTGAAAAAGGAGTTAATATGAACAATTACACCAGTGAGCACCCGATCGTATACGCAATCCGAACCTTTTTGAACAAGTTTCGGCAGAATCCGGATATATATCCAATCAAATTTTATAAAAAAGTGAACCGAAGAAGGAGAAGGGCGGATATGTATAAATAACTATTTCGCTTCGGAATTTACCGACGGGAAATTTCAGAAAAATTGCGCTTGACTGAGAGAAGGGGAGATTGTACGTTTGTTTTGTCTTTAAATCCTACTCATATGAAAAGAAATGAACCCAAGGTTTTTACCTTAAACACAGTACTCAAAGCGTTCTCTGAAGCCTTAAGCAGCTTATTTTTTTCGGACACCAACCGTGACTTCCGAAGATTAAAAAACTTCATCGCCTCGTAAGGCAGATGCAAAATGGCAAGAAATCCCCGGAGTGAAAACTTCGGGGATTTTTGATTGGGAGTCTATACTAGAATAGAATTTTGAAAAAGCAGGCCTTCCCTTTTAGGTTTCGAAGTTTCTTTTGGTCACGGAGTTCCACAAAGAAGATCCAGAAGTTCAAGGAGATTGAACAATTTTCAAAACGACTGAAACGATTTTTGAACCAATTGTTTTTCTCTTTCCTGATTCCGGTCAACCTAACTAAACAAATATTCCACGTCCGCCTTGGTAAGTGCTTTTACGAAACCGGTTTCGTCGGCTATCAATTCTTTGGCAAGCGCGCGTTTCTTCTCCTGAAGCTGCAGAATTTTATCTTCAATTGTATCAATACAAATCATCCTGTAAGCAAAAATGTTCTTCGTTTGGCCGATTCGGTGAGTACGGTCGATTGCCTGTTGCTCCACAGCCGGGTTCCACCAGGGATCTACTATATATACATAATCTGCTGCCGTAAGGTTAAGGCCGACGCCACCCGCTTTCAAAGAAATCAGGAACACGCGTACCTCCTCATCGTTCTGGAAACTTTGAATAGCTTTCTCCCGGTCTGCCGATGAAGTGCTTCCGTCAAAATATTCGTAGCGTATACCCATTTCCGTTAGTTTCTCGCGAATGAGGCCAAGCATCCCGAGGAATTGGGAAAAGACGAGGGCTTTATGGTCGCCGATGTTTTCAGCGATCTCCCTGGCAAGTTCGTCAAGCTTGATGGAATGATTGGGGAACTTTTCTTCCTCATTCAATATCGCCGGGCTATCACAGATCTGGCGGAGTTTCATCAGGCCCTGCAAGATGGTGAGCTGAGACTTGTCGATTCCCTGTTCATCAATGGTACCCAATATTTTTTCGCGGTAAGAATTTCTAAAGGCATCGTAGATTTTACGCTGCTCTCCGTCCATCTCACAAAAGAGAATGGTTTCGGTTTTCTCAGGAAGGTCTTTTGCCACCTGCTCTTTTGTGCGGCGCAAAATAAAAGGGTAAAGCAGTTTGCGTAAATGCTCCTTTTGTTCCTGCTCGCCAAACTTATCTATCGGGTTTGCAAATTCATTTCTGAAATATTCTACTGAACCTAACAAACCCGGGTTCAAAAAATTCATCTGAGCATAAATATCAAAGGTGTTATTCTGCAGGGGCGTTCCGCTCATGCACAGCCGGTTGGTGGCGGTCAGCAGGCTTGCCGCTTTTGTAACCTTTGAAGATGGATTCTTTATCGCCTGGCTTTCATCGAGCACTACATAATCGAATTTAAATTTCAGAAAGAGGCTTATATCGCTACGGAGTGTGCCATAGGTTGTAATTATAATGTTGTTCTTCTTTAATTCTTCAATGTTCCGGCTTCTTGTGTTTCCGTGATGAATTGTGCAGGTGATCTCCGGTGTGAATTTCTTCACCTCGTTCTGCCAGTTATAAATAAGAGTTGTCGGGCAAATTACAATCGCCAGCAGTTCGCCATTGTCAGTTTTAAAATGCTGCAGCATACTTAGTGCCTGCACGGTTTTACCCAAACCCATGTCATCGGCAAGAATTCCACCCCATCCCACCTCATGCAGATAATTTAACCAGCGGAAGCCCGCAAGTTGATAAGGCCTTAATACCGGTTCAAGATGTTCAGGTGGCGAAGTGGCCGGAATTTTCTTAAATGCCCTTAGCTTCTCAAACTTTTCATCCAACGCAAAGGTCAATTCCGCCTCATTCCTGTTCTCATACAATTCATCTATTACGCTCAGGTGGTACTTTGATAAACGAAGGTTGCTTTCCTTCCCTTCACCCACTTTAAAGAGCAAGGAATATTTCTTCAGCCATTCTTCCGGAAGGATGCCGAGAGAACCATCGCCCAGCTGAACAAAAGACTGCTTTGATGCGAGTGCCCGTTTAATATCGGCAATGCCTACACGCTGTTCACCAAAATCAATGTCTACCCGTGCATCAAACCAATCAAGCCCGCTGCTCATATGAATATGAGTTTTGGGACGGCTTGTATTGAACCTGAAGTTTTTTAAAGATTCAAACCCGAATACCGGAACCTTCATGTCTTTCATGGCATCCATGAAAAGGAAGAACCAATTGTTTTTGAGAACATCCGGGCCCTTCAATGCGAGGGTGCCATCGGGCTGCCTCATGAAAAGTGAATGCAGGTTTTCAAGTTTAGATATAAAAGCCTCTTCCGCTTCAAGGTTGCGGGAAACCTGAACGATCTTATCGCCATCGGGAATGATCAGTGTTTCCCTGTCTGACGGCTTTGCATCAAAACCGTTGTAGGAAAATACGGGTTGAAAAACAAGGTAGTCGCCCTTTTCAACAAGGTTCAATTTAACCTCCGGGTTAGACGCTTTTATTTCCTTTACAAGCGACTTATCAAACTCAACCTGGTATTGCCTTGCCAGCGGCAGAACGGTTTGCTGCATTTGCGCAGACCATGAAGTTTTATTCAGTTTTATACCGCCCTTGCGTGCAAAACGCTCCACTTCCAGCACATCTTCGGCATTCTTCCAGAGATAGGCGGTATTGTTATATATTACCATCAGGCTGCTGCCAGACTCATTTTCCGATATTGGCACCAATTGCCCGTCAGCCTTAAACATGCAGTTCAATTCAAAACCACCATTTTGGGCGATAACCTTGAAAACAGGTTCGATAAATGTCTCTGAAAGATCAATGGTTTCAAGGTTTGATGTTTTAAATGTCTTACCTAACGGTAACCGGTAGACGAAGTGGCTGCTTCCCTGCTCTGCAAATATTTTCTTCAGTTTGGGGTGGAAGTATTCCGTGATCAGGCTTTTCGTTTCATCGGGAAGATCTTCTCCATCTGTATGAATTATGTTTTCCCAAATGCCGCTGAAAGGTGAATTCCTGTTCAGGTATTTATTCACTTCATTATCCTGAAGTTTGCGTACCTGCTGTAAGAGTTGCTTATCTTCTTCTGAAAAAATTTCAGTGTTTACAAACTTTGAAAGATCAATTGCCTCCGATTTTCCGGTGAATGCCGTATTAGACTCGTCGGGCTCTCCTTGTACAAGATCAACAGTAAAACCGGGATAGGTCTTCGCATTAAAATTGAATACGATGCCGAGTTTTTTTGTGGCTTCTTCCACTTCCGTTGCTACTTCTGCAACAACTTCTTTTTCGGTTTTAATGGCAGGCTGAAGCGGCCTTGCTGCAACGGTTGTGGCTGCAACTCTTTTTATTGACGGATCGAGAACTTTCAAAAAAGGTTTCCCCTCTTTGTAGGTGAATTCAAATTTGCCATCCAGATCATCGTTCAGCCTGTAACCATAGATCTGGAGCAATTTATCTTTCTCCTTATCCCAGTTGCGAATGGTTTCAAAATAGTACGGACCGTACGCATTTAAGAGTTGAACGAATAACAATGTTTTGTGAACACACAAGGGATGTTGCGTTTCATCGCAACTACATGATGTGTCGAAATTTCTTTCGTCGTTTTTTTGGATGACCAGAGGGAATGTTTGTCCATCGATCGTCAATTCCGCTTCCACTCTTTCGTCGGCGGCCTTAGTGATGTTGGCCTTGGTTGTTCTTAGAAGAGTTTCCGCGCGGTCGTAAATGGCGGAAGATGAAAGCACTTTAATGATCTTCAGATCAATGTGCTTCATTTTCGCTATGGTATGATTCTGATCATATTGTATCTCTGAAACACCCAGTTGGTTTTTATCTATCAGATCTTGCAGTCGAAATAAAGCGGCAGATTCGTGCCTGCATATTTCCCCCAGATTATAAGGGCAGCCGCAGCGCAACGCCATAAGTTTCGGGTCGGTGTATTTCTGAATGCTAACCTTGTAGTACGTGTTGTAAATATCATCGCGAACCCGCATCACCACTGAGCTAAGCAGTTCATCATGCTCAATAAGCTCAACATAACCCAGCGCGTGAATTTTCTTTCCTCTGCGGATCACTTCATCGGTGCCGTTATTATAAATATGTTTGATTATATGCGGTAGTGCCATGCTGAAATTAAGGGTAAAGGATTCTCTGAAATGCCCACGCAGGGCCGTTCAGAAAAGGCCAATTTGCAAAAGTAAAGGAAAATAACCGAGCCTTTTGCCTGCTTGGAATATGTTGTGGAGAAATTGCTGTTAAATTGTTCCTTTCACCAACTTGCCGCCGGTATAAACCGGTAACACATGTGCGGTATCTGCAGTGAGGCAATGGCGAATGTCTTTTTCTAACCCGAAGCCTGTAAGACGCTGGTAGTGTGAAGCGTTATTCGCTTTCATAAACTCGTAAAGGTCTGGCTCTGCGCTTTGATAAAGATTCAGTGCGATATGAGAAGCATCACAATTGTAGGTAAACCGATCTCCCATTTCTTTTATCACAGCCCCTGCAAACAAAGTGTCTTCAATATTCACTTTATCTTTCCATGCGGCACATGCAAGAATTACGGGCTGGTTCTTCTTTACTAAATGAGAGCAAACCGCGGTGAAATTTGAAAAGGCTCCAGTGATGATCTCCTTTGCGCCTTTCTCCAAAGCCATATGCAGCAAGCGCGTACCGTTGGTTGTGGTAAGCACCAGGGTTTTCTTCTGAATAAAATCAACCGGGTATTCAAAGGGCGAATTGCCATGTTGCAATCCCTCTGCAATTTGGCCGTCGCGCTCGCCGGCAGTGATTGCTTCAATTTGCTTACCGATTCGGATGCATTCCGCTACGCTGTCTACCGGAACAATTGCTTTTGCGCCATTAGCAAGAACTGTGGCAATTGTTGATGTGGCACGCAACACATCAATGATAACCACGATGCTGTTGCTCACATCATAAAGATGCAGCAGAGCCGGAGAGAGGCAGGTGAAGAGAGCCGGTTTAGTGGTCCTGGCCATAAATATTAAGCGAAAGGTACTTTAACCACCTTCGCTTTCAGCAGGCTGTTTCTTACCTTGATAAAAATTTCTGAGTCAATTGCATTTAAGGCCGTTTGCACGTATCCCATGCCGATTGCCTTGCCTAAGGAAGGAGACTGGGTGCCGGACGTAACTTTGCCGATCGTGTTTCCATCTTTGTCGCAAATTTCATAATCGTGACGTGCAATTCCTTTATCGATCATTTCGAAGCCCACAAGTTTACGTGTTAGTCCCGCTGCTTTTTGCGCTTCCAAAATCGGGCGTGCGGTGAAATCTTTTGTAAACTTTGTTATCCAGCCTAATCCCGCTTCAAGCGGAGAAGTAGAATCATCAATATCATTTCCGTAAAGGCAGAAACCCATCTCGAGGCGAAGTGTATCTCTCGCGCCCAGGCCCACAGGCTTTATATTATACTGTTCACCGGCCTTAAAGATCGCATTCCAGATCTCTTCGCCGGTATTGCCTTCATCTTCAAAATAAATTTCCACGCCGCCGGCACCGGTATAACCGGTTGCGCTGATAAGAACGTTATCAATGCCTGCAAATTTTCCTTTTACAAAAGTGTAGTACTTCAAATTCAGGATATCCATATCCGTTAGTGACTGGATAACGCGTGTGGCATTCGGACCCTGCACAGCGAGCAATCCTGTTTTAGGAGAGATGTTATGCAATTCGGCATTTTTAGAATTGTGTTTGTTAACCCACTCCCAATCCTTATCAATATTTCCCGCATTCACCACAAGCATGTAGGAGTTATTCTCTTCGAGGCAATACACAAGAAGGTCGTCTACGATACCGCCCTGCTCATTGGTGAAGCAGCTATATTGAATTTTTCCCGCAGATAATTTTGATGCATCATTAGAAGTGATGCGCTGAATAAGATCGAGTGCTTCGGGGCCTTTTACTATAAACTCTCCCATATGGCTCACATCAAACACGCCCACGCTGTTTCTCACGGCGGCATGTTCATCATTGATGCCCGAATAGGAGATGGGCATATTAAAGCCAGCAAAATCAGCCATTTTCGCTCCGAGCGCGATATGTTTTTCTGTAAAAGGCGTTTGTTTCATTCCCAAAATTTAGGCAGCAAAAGTACGCAACGGAAATCAAAAAATTTGAAATACCATTTACGGGTGCGTTTTGTTCAATGGTTGGTTGGTTTGTTTGTTGGTTGGTTGATACGAATAACAGAGGTAATAAATTACAAAGCCGCCAGCATTTTACCGTTGGGTAGTCCGAAACCTTGAAATTCAAAATGCTTGTTGTACAAAGCATATACCCTAAGGCCGGGAATACCATAATAATTATCATAATAGAAAACAGGTATGTGTGGGAGCGCAGGATGCATTTCAACATTCAATGTTTTCCCCATCCTTTTTACAACTCCGTACTTTCCCTTTTCTTCTATCACTATAAAATCGGTTTTTGCAGGGCGGAAAAAGTGTATCGAATTCTCAGCGACCAGGTTAACCTTTATCGGTAGCAGGTCTTCATTTGTTGGTGACAACAACCTGGCCGACCCACTTTTATATGCAAGCAGGGTCTGCGATATTGAAATGGTATGCGATCCTTTTTCAAATCCCCGTTGTTGCGGCTGTTGATAAGAAGTGAATGTGAGTAAGGTAGAATCGCTGTGTGCGGCAGATATTGTGTTTAGCGTATAAATGCCCGGCAAGATTGAGTCATACGCTAATGGAATGATCACCTTTCCGCTTTTATCGATCGTTCCGCAAGAAGGCTTATTCCTGATCTTCTTCCACACTAAAAAATTGCTTCCAAAATACATCATTGAGTCGTAAGCTGTTTTTTGTAAACCAGAGCTGTCTGCCAAATAAAAGTTTTTACCTGACTTCACTATCACCGGCATATTCTGAATCGGTTTCGAGGTTGACCGCAGGAAAATTGGAGAATGAGTTTTGGGGAGCGGGATGAAAACTTTTTCGTTAGTAAACACTACATAAAAAAGTGAATCGTTGATGGATGTGTAATAAGGATGAAACCTTTTTCGTAACTCGGCCTCATCGATCCGCGGTTCCTTGTCAGGAACGGCCACATGATGATCACTTTCCATTGTAACAGTTCCCATACGATCGCTGAAATCATTTTCATTGCGGACCGGCTCCTGATTCAGCTTTCGTTCGATCAGGAAATTTTCTCCGTCAGAAAAAACCCTGTAATGTGTTTCGAACCCTGAGCCCTCTGAATCGGTGAAAGAAAATGAATGGTTTCTCTCATCTGAATTGATGAGCCTGGGTTTATGTAAACCCTGCACAAGCCATTCTTTGATAGATTGTGTAAATGCGTCGTAAACAAAAATACCTTTTTCATTTTCAAAGCCCTCGGCGGCAAACAATACATAGCGTGAAAACCCTTTATGAGAAGGATGCGTCCCCGTTGTATCAATATACTGCAGCGACCTGAAATTTTTTGGATGCACGTTCCCGCCATTAAGATTGAACAGGGAGAAAAATTTTGGCAGTCTTCCATACTTTTCAAAATGTTCTTTGGTAAACCGATGCTTAGTGCCATCACTCCTGGCGATGATGCATTTAGTCTCTAAAATTTCATACGATGAAAAAGGTTCATCCTTTAAAAGTTGTTTTTCGCCATAGTATAAGCCGGTTAAAGTGATCTTGTCGTTTTGTATATAATAATTGCGCGGAGAAGTTTCAATGGTGTCGTTCAACGGAATGGTAGCAGTGGTTTTAAAATAGTGTCCGGTGACCCATGAGATGCGTTCGTATTGGGGAGGCACAAGAACAATCCCTTTTTCGTTAATTAGGCCTTGGTGTGTGCCGTTAGAAAATGGGATGAGGAAGGATTGGGCGGGGAGGAGGTGTGGTGTGAGGGAAAGGAGCAGGAGGGAGATGAGTTTCATGGTGTAAAACTACTGGAATTCCATGCCTTTTGATGTTGCACCATCCGATTCCTCCATCAGGCCGCCCTGCCGTATAAGACAGAAGGTTTATGCTGAATTACCGATCGCATTAAAATATGCCAGATCTCCTCCAACCGGTGACGATTATTGAACCTGAAGTAAAATTCGTGTTCATATTTTCGGATGAAGTGCGGTGAGCAATGATGATGAGTTCCTTCCATCCACTTTCTAAAGTTCCAAACCCGAATATCTTTTACTTCCCCGATATAGCTACCCGCCATCAGCTCACAGGGAGAAATTTTGTCGGGTACAGAAACCGAACTCTGACTGATCACCAGTTTCGATCCGTCTGTGGCACTGTACTGTTCGATCGTCACATCAATCTTCTGTAACCCATTCAGATTCTCACCGCGATGCATCAATGTAATACCATCCATGGAGGAATGTTTTTCGTTTTCCTTTTCTGCTACTTCGTCCAGAAACCACGCCTCCATTGCATCCTGGCATCTTAAACGGAATCTTGCCCCGGTTTTTTCATCAACGCCATAAATACGCGAGAGATCCAGGGTTGAGATTCCGTTTCGGCAATTGACAATGTGCGAAGACATCGGAAAAGCCTTCATGAGCGGAATTTGAATTTTGTGAAAGATGGTATTGGCAGTAACTGATTCGTCGTAATCGCATTTTACACATCTTGCATGAAACCGGGTTCTACCCTTCCAACATCTTGTATGGCCGCAACGTTTACATACAAAGCCGTTAGCCCATTTGATGTTATATAAAAACTGGCGACAATCATCTTCGCTTCTGAACGACTGGTTGAATTTTTGAAAAATGCTTTGTTTACTCATTCCCGTAAATTTAGAAATGCCAAATTCTACAAATCCAAAACACCGGTCAATTCCCCAAAAAGGTGCTTAACGGGGCAAGAAGGGGGTTTCGTATGGAAACTCCCTAAGGTAGGTAACTGTAATGCCTACCCGCAAGCTAAAAAAGAAGGCCCGCCCTTTCAGGCAGGCCATTCAACTTTAACCTAAGAAACGAAGTTTAATATTTCAGCATCATCGGGTTGAAAGAAGGTATACTGTAAAACAGCGCGGTAGGCCCTGCACCAACATTAACTTCCTTCAGATCCTGTTCCACCTTTTGAAGGTCCTCATTTATCTTTTGCTTTATGCGGTCAAGCGAATCGCGCATGTTGCGTGCCCGCGTACGAAGGTTATCATCCATTGAATCCGGCGAACTCCCTCTGTCGTAACGATATCCACCCGCATCATCCCAACTTTCCTGCCCCCTGTAAATCTCTCGGTTCCGCGATTTCCACGAATCCGCAGGCTCACCGTCAAGCGTATACAAACCATCCTCACGCATCACATAATCAACATCAGTTTGCCAGCCTTCCTCAGAGCCGTCGATCTCCATATCAATATCGCTGTCCCATGGCCCGTCTACACGAATGTTATGTGAACCGAGCACATTTTCATCAACCCGTATTTGCTTGCCCACAGGAACATAAATTGTGATCACCACGCGCTGATTGCGAAATTTATTTTCACGGGTGATGGGTATCCCGCGATCAACCATTAGCACGGAATCTTTTTGCATCACATCAAAATCGATCAGAGCGGCAAGTGTATCTGCATATCGGCGGCTGCGGCCGTCTGCAATTTTCATCAGAGTTACTTTGTATGAGGAGTCCGGCGACTTCACAATATCTACACGCACATTCTTTACATATGCGGTGTCTTCATCGATGTCTTCAAAAGGCTCAAAACGAAACCATTTTGTACGAAAATATTTTCTTCCTTCGGTATTGTTGGTCACCAGCAATTTGTTGATGGATGTTGAATCCATTGCAATGGTTTGCTCATTTAGTGTGGATGAAGACCTAAAATCCCGACCGACCGACACAATCAGAGAGATAAAGCTCATCCAGCCAATCAGCCACATCGCGGCAAACGAGAAACGCATCGCCCTCCTGTTGGTTTTTACCCTGGTTATCCTTCTGATAAGCCAGGTGATAATTCCCAGTATGGGAACAATGATGAAGAATATAAGCGTTCCCCAAGCAAACGCATTTTGCCATCCGTCAGCGAGAAGAAAACTTTTTAATGGAAACATTCCAATTGCAGCAATTGCCAGTCCGAACAGTGCAAAGAGTAGTGCTATGGCAATGCATCCGAGAATGAAGTAGACGAAAATTTTAAATAACAAGGCAATGATGTCGCCGAAAGACCTCCCGCTTCTGCGTGCAAATGACGCAGCTTCCGATCCAAGCGCTTTGCTCTTCGCTTCCGCCATCACCCTGGCTTCCCGCCCCATTTTTTCTGCCCGAAGTTGTACTCCCCTCATTTCTTCCACTACTGAATTCTTGATGGAATTAAGGTCAACTTTCTCGCCCTTCATCTCTAGTTTTTCGGCAGTGGTATTTGCTTCCGGAAGAACCAGCCACAAAATGACATATATAAAGAACGCACCGGGACTGAATCCGAAGTTTACAAGATTGTCGAAATTATCCCAGCGGCCCCAGCGGAATGCAAAACTTAGGAAGGGAATAAGAAATAGTACTCTGGGTATCCATGCGTTGATGCCAAAATAATGTCCCATTCCGCTACATACACCTCCGATTATTTTATCATCGGTATCACGGTACAACTTCTTTCTTTTCGCGCCGATTTGTGTGGAGGCGGAACTCGGTACAGCTATCCACAGCACGAGATAAGGGATAATACCCACGCCAAACGATACTGCAAGTATTACAAAAAGAATTCGCACCACCACAACATCTACATTAAAGTAGTTGGCAAGGCCGCTACAAACACCGCCGATCACTTTATCATTTTCATCGCGATATAGCTTTTTCGAAGCGCCAAACGGGTTATGGGTTTGCTGGCCTGATAAAGATTCCCGGGCTGCGTTCTCGTTGGTTTGGGCATCATCAAATTCTTCCGGACGGCCAATGCTGTTTATCACCGCATTAACATGTTCGTCTGTAATACAGGTTGCACCATCTTTCAGTTTTTCCTGAAAAAGCTCGCCGATCCTGTTTTCAATGTCGTTGATAATTTCATCACGGCCTTCTTCCGAAGCGAAGTGGCGGCTCAGGCTTTCGGTGTAGCTTTTTAATATCTCGAAGGCTGTAACCTCGATCGGCACCACACGCCCCTGGAAATTAATATTGATAACTTGTTTCATTGTTTAAAGTTTTTTGGTTGCAGTTTTTTTTGATGAGGGTTTATGAGGTGAGTGCCTTTACTGCATTGGCAAGTTCACTCCAGGTGTTTTCAAGTTCCTTATAAAACTCCAGGCCCTTATCTGTGAGCATAAAATATTTGCGCGGGGGGCCGCTGTTGCTTTCCACCCAGCGGTAGTTCAAAAGTTCCGCATTCTTCAATCGGGTAAGTAGCGGGTAAAGGGTTCCCTCAAATATGTTGAGGTTCGCCGCCTTCATTTTATCTATTATATCTGAAGGGTAGGCCTCGCCCTGCTTGATCACCGAGAGAATACAAAACTCCAAAACCCCTTTGCGCATCTGGCTGGCTGTATTTTCAATATTCATGGCTTCTTTGTTTTAGATTCTTTTTTCCGGCCGGGAATCCGGATATCCCGACCGATTACACCACAAATATAGAAAGGCTTTTAGTACTATGCAACACATAATACCATTTATTTTCAGGTAGCTTGTTGTATCCGACTACCCAATTATGCCAAGAATGCGCGCCAGCATTACGTTTGAGCGGAAATTTTGTTACCGGGAAATTGTTGATAATTAGATGAGCGGTAATATATATTTATGAACGGAGGCTATTTGGACCTTGCATTTGCAATGGACGAATTGGAATTCCCCCATGGATATTATAAATCTCGGTACCCGCCGGTTTATTTTCAAATAGAGACGCCGAAGTGAGGTCAAATCCAATGGAATTTTTGGCTTTAAAAATTTCCTGATAGCAGTAATTCACTCGCTTAATTTCATAATGATCTCCTTCTATATTTAGTTAATATGTGGTTAAAGCCTTAATAGTCATTAAACTATCTTAGGTCTTCAGATTCTAAGAGGCCTGAATACGCAATCGATCACCCTAACTTTGTCAATCATGTATATCAAAAATTTACTTTTAGCCTGCTCCCTTTTACTTCTTATCGGGGCCTGTTCCTCCAGCAGAAAGTCATATCTCGAAAGAAGCGATGCAGATAAAGCTTTGCAGGACGCGGTGAAAAAGCTTAATAAAGACAGCGATAACGAAGAAGCAGTTCAGGCAATCCCCGAATTGTACAAAAGCATAAAAGCAAACCGCCTTGCAAAGATCGATGCGTTAAAATCTGGGCGCGATGCGGCGCGTTACGATAAAATAATTGATGAATATGAAAAACTTCAGGAAGCATATAATGCTATCGTAAATCAACCTTCTGCTTTCAAACTTGTAAACGCAGAAAGCTTTTCCGTTCAACTTGCGGAAACCAAAGATTCGGCAGCAGAAGAATATTACCAGATCGGTTTAGCAGCTCTCGCAAAAGAAGGACGCGATAATGCCAAGCGCGCTTACACCTCTTTCCGCCGTAGTGCGCGATACGTAAGCAATTATAAAGATGCAAACAGAAAGATGGAAGAGGCGTTTGACAAAGCTGTTGTAGATGTAGTTATTCATCCGGTTGATGACCGCTCACGGATATTCAACAGCAGTTGGGGAAACTACGGTTCACGATACAGCAGGGAGTATTTTGAAGAATCATTGATACGCGATCTGGGAAATAGAAACTATCCCGCGCGAGTTTATTCAGTTGAAGATGCCTGGCGCGAAAAACTGAAAGATACCTGGGAAGTACTGCTTGTTCTTCGCGACCTTAACATCCCATATCCGTACACAAATACCAGCCAAAGAAATGCAAGTGCGCAGGTTGAAATTGGCCGCGATACCGCCGGAAGGCCGGTGTATAATACAGTTTACGCAACGCTCCACGTCACCAGGAGAAGTTTTACCGCCGAGGCAGATATGAGTGTATCTATTCTTGATTCAAAAACAAACCGCTATATCGGGCAAACCTCCATTCGTGAAGACTATCGCTGGCAGGATGAAGTGGCCACCTATTCCGGCGACAGCCGTGCCCTAAGTTCCAATGACTGGGCTCTGATAAATAACAATCGCAACAATGCACCGCGGAAAGAAGAAATATTGGAAGAACTATACCGTGAACTCTATCCTCGTGTACGCAGCTACGTTAGTGGGAAGCTCGATTGGTAATCTCTTTGCCCGCGATTTTAAATCATGAACAAATAATTTAAAATTCTGAGCGATGTTTTATTTTAATAATTGATAAGCGATCAAACTCATTATATAAGCCAGGCCCGTCATATACAAAACCTGTATCATCGCCCATTTCCAAGATCGCAGTTCTTTCCTTACAATTACTATTGTACTCATACACTGCATCGCGAGCACATAAAACACCATTAATGAAACGCCGGTTGCCAATGTGTAAACTTTAGTGCCATCTTCACGAACTGCAGCGTGCATCTTCTCCCGAAGCGTGCGGTTATTGTCTGCATCACTTTCTTCCACGCTGTACAAGGTTGCCATCGTGCCCACAAAAACTTCGCGCGCGGCAAATGAAGTAATGAGCGCTATCCCTATCTTCCAGTCGTAGCCAAGCGGACGGATTGCAGGCTCAATTGCCTTGCCCAACATGCCGGCATAAGAATTTTCAAGATAGCCCGTGCTTCGCATTTTCTCCCACTCTTCTGACCGTTCTGGTTCATTATGCATTTGCAGATTATACTTTCCCGTGACTGCATGCATTTTCTCCTTCGGGCCATAAGTACTCAAAGCCCATAACAGCACGCTTATCACCATAATAACCTTACCTGCTTCCATCACAAATATCTTCGCCTTATTTATCATGGTGTAGAACATGTTCTTCCACCTGGGGCTTCGGTAAGACGGTAATTCTAGAATGAAATAGCTTCTTTCGGTTGACTTGATGAACCACTTCATTACCCATGATACGATAAGGGCGAACAAGGTTCCAAGTAAATAAAGGCCCATCATCACGAGCCCTTGCAAACTCAATACACCAAACACAAGTTCGCGCGGAATTACCAGTGCTATCAATATTGTATACACCGGAAGCCTGGCGCTGCAACTCATAAGAGGAGTTACCATTATAGTAAGCAGACGCTCCTTCTTGTTCTCAATATTCCTCGCGCTCATTATGGCAGGCACTGCACATGCATAACCGCTTATCATCGGCATCACGCTTTTTCCGTTCAAGCCCACTTTTCGCATAAGCTTATCCGTTAGAAAGCTTATTCGTGCCATGTATCCTGAATCTTCAAGTAAAGTGATCAGCCCGAAAAGGATCATGATCTGCGGTACAAATAACATGATGCCGCTTAAACCGGCCACAATTCCATTTATGAACAGGTCGCTGAGTAATGTTTCAGGCAATACACCGGTAAGCCAGCCTGAGAATCGGCTGAACACCCACTCAATTGCATCCATCGGGTAAGATGCGATCCAGAAAATACTTTGAAACAGGAGGAACAATACACCGAGGAGAATTAAATATCCCCAGGTACGATGAAGTAAAATGTTGTCCAGCTTTTCATTCAGCAGAGATTTCTTCACAGGGTCAGCCTCCACCACGGTTTGCTGCATAACGTGCTTTATCCGGCCATACCTTTCCATTATTTCTTCGGCCTGCGTACGGGTAGCGTTGAACAGGCTATCCGTTTTCACCTGACCGATCTCTGCCTGTTCAGCGGGCAACAGGGTGAAATGCTCATGATTTATAAGAAAGTGCAGGGCTGCATAATTACTCAGGTGAGGATGAAAGTTTTTTACCGCGCGAATCGCCGCAGCATTACCATCGCTGATCTCAATAAAATCTCGCGGCGGAGTTTTTTGCAGGTTGGAAGCCACAAGCTCCACACTTTTCTTTAACTCACGGATGCCTTTATTTTTTCTTGGATTGATGCTGACCACGGGCACTCCAAGCTCTCTTTCGAGCCCGGGGAGATCGATCTCCGTTCCGTTACGCTTAGCAAGGTCGGCCATCGTCAGGGCCACTACTGCAGGAATTTTGAGGTCGATTATCTGAGAACAAAAGAGAAGATTTCTTTTCAGGTTGCTGGCATCCGCGACAATTATCACCACATCCGGATAAAGTTCATCCTGTTGCATCAACACCCGGTAAGAGATCCATTCGTCTTCCCGCTTCGGATACAGGCTGTAAGTGCCGGGCAGGTCGATCACATTGGCCTCCAATGTTTCTGAAAAACGCGAATAGCCTGATTTCTTCTCCACCGTAACGCCCGGAAAATTCCCAACCTTTTGATTAAGGCCGGTGAGCAGGTTAAACAAGGAACTTTTTCCGCTGTTCGGGTTGCCTACCAATGCTATGTTGAACAATTTCTTCAAATCTGGAATAAGCGAGTGGCGAAATTATAACATTCCATTACTAATGGTTTACGAATTCAGGAACATCAATGCTTTCAGGCCTGTTCCTTAACTTTGCTTTAAATGATAAACCGTATATGAGAAACCTTTTATTCCTCTTTTTTATAATAGGCCAGCCCGCATTTGCACAAAAAAAATTTCCGGATAATAAAGTCTTAAAGAATCTGAAGCAGCATGTAGTATATCTGGCAGACGACAAACTTGAAGGAAGAAGGACGGGTTCCGCAGGGGAAAGGCTCGCGGCCGACTATATTACCAAGCAATTCAAAAAAGCCGGAGTCAGTCCTTATAACGGTGATGCCTACCTGCAGCCTTTCACTGTAAACGATGGAAGGTTGATAGCTGAAGGAAGCTCACTTATAATAGGAAGAGACACCTTAAAACAGGAAGAATTTTTTCCTCTTGGTTATTCAGGAAGCGGTTATGCTGATGCAGAATTGAGTTCCGACAAAATATTTTTGTTCGACCTTGCTTCCACGCTCACCGAAAACCATTCCAAGCCTCACTTCGATCTTGAAAAAGTGATATTGGATGCGGTTGCCGACGCCGAAAAAAGGAAGGTATACGCGATGCTTGTGGTGAATACCTCTTCCTTTCCGGACAACCTGAAATTTGACGCAAGAAGCAAAACGCCGCAAGCCTCTATTCCCGTGCTGTACGTTAAAAAAAATATCCTTGAAAAATACCTCCTGCCCGGGAATGACCGGTCTGTTCCTGTAAAACTCAGGCTTTCGGTAGAAAACAAAACCCGCACCGGCCACAACGTCGTTGGCTTTATTAACAACAATGCACCAAATACCATCGTCCTCGGTGCGCACTACGATCACCTCGGCTATGGCGAAGACCATAACAGCTTATTTACCGGAAAGGAACCTCAGATACATAACGGCGCTGATGATAACGCAAGCGGAACCGCAGCGCTTCTTGAACTGGGAAGGCTATTAAAAAAGTCGGGAAATAAAAATAACAACTACCTGCTTGTAGCTTTCTCCGGCGAAGAACTTGGACTGTATGGTTCAAAATATTTTGTGGAAAGTTTGAGCGATCGCGCAAAGATCAATTACATGATCAATATGGATATGCTCGGAAGGCTGAACGACAGTACGCGCGGACTTACCGTTGGCGGTTTCGGCACATCGCCAAAATGGTCTTCCATTATTACTTCCGATCATCCTTATTTCAAAATTAAGATCGACAGCGCAGGAAGCGGACCGAGCGATCACACTTCCTTTTATCGTAAAGACATTCCGGTTTTGTTCTTTTTTACCGGAACACACTCTGATTATCACAAACCTTCTGATGATGCGGATAAAATAAATTACAGCGGACAGTTAGAGGTAGTAAGGTATATTTATAACGTGATCGACAAAACGCAGGAAGCAGGCAAGCTCGCCTTCACTAAAACCCGCGAACCAAACATGGGAAAATCCAGCTTTAAGGTAAGCCTGGGCATAATGCCCGATTATACCTATAGTGGATCTGGCGTACTTGTGGATGGTGTCACCGAAGGGCGGGCTGCAGAAAAAGCAGGCATCAAAGCGGGAGATGTGATCACACAGCTCGGCGAACACAAAGTAACAGACGTAATGACCTACATGGAAGCTTTGAACAAATTCAACAAAGGTGAATCAACGCGGGCTAAAATAATTCGCGGCAAGGAAGAGATTCTTCTACCGGTAACCTTCTAAATATTAAATCAGATGTCAGTTCTTAAATTAAAACTCGACAATGATGATATAACCTCCGCGTTTTTTGATGAGATCCGTATACTCGGAATAGTATGCCCGATGCAGGACTACATGTTCTCCTGGAATGTAAACAAACATCTGGGAATGAATTTCCGGATAAACAACTCGATGGAGATCCAGTTGCGAAAAAAAAACAGGAACTATTTTTTTTCGATTTATGATTTCAAACCGGCTAACCGCGCCCTCGTTCATTTTATTTACAGCAACCAATACGAAGGAGAATACCTTCTTCCTGAATTGAAACACCTTGATTATTTGTGGCTGCTAAAGAATGATACGGTAAGCGATACCGAAGTAAGTGAATTAATGCAGGCGGTAAAAAAAATCCCGGGCGTACAACTGGTCACCGAAATGCAGCCCGATAAAATAAAAAATAAACAGCACCTTTTATTTTAAACACTTCACCATGTGGCAGCAAACACAACACAGCCTGTACCGGAAATTCACCTTTACAGATTTTAAAGAAGCGTTTGCCTTCATGACGAGGGTGGCAGAGTGTGCAGAGAAATTGAACCATCATCCACGATGGACGAATGTATACAACACTGTTGAGATCTGGCTTAACACGCACGATGCAGATAATACAGTTACCGGGAAAGATCATCAGCTTGCTACATTGATCGATAATGTGGTGCTCCCGTGAATGCTGAATACTCTTCAGCAGTGGCCATGGTTAGGCCGGCGGCTTTTCAATACAACCCATCTACTGCAGATTCAAACCGGTTCCAAAATAAACTTCTCCTAAGCAATGAGGAGGCTCTTTCCCGCGCGCTTCTTGAATTTGACAGAATGGTAAACAAACTTCGGGAATGGGGCATTGATGTTTTGGTGTTGCACGATGAACCATATCCCGTTTTACCCGATGCCGTTTTTCCCAACAACTGGTTCATATCCCTTCCCGGCGAAATTATCCTTTGCCCGATGCAATCCGTTCTACGAAGAGGCGAAAGAAAAGCCGGCTTCCTGAAAGAATTAACTGCTTACACCGGAGCAGGTCAAATTACAAACTGGACAGCGATGGAGGCGGAAAATGAATTTCTTGAGGGAACGGGAAGCCTTGTGCTCGACAGAAAAAATAAGATCGCCTTCGCTTGCCGCTCTGAACGGACCGGGGAAAAACTTTTCGAAAAATTCTGCTCACATACCGGGTATGAAGGATTTATTTTCGAAGCTGTTGACCGCGAAGGTCAACTGATCTATCATACAAACGTAATGATGTGCCTGGGGAATGGTTTCGCGGTTGTTTGTGAAGAGGCGGTTTGGAAAGAGGAGGAGCGGAAGAAATTAAGAGAGATCATATCAGGAACAGGCCGTGAAATGATCAGTATAAATTTCGCCCAGATGGAAAATTTTGCAGGCAACATGCTGCAACTGAAAAACAAAAGCGGTGAGTATATACTGGCAATGAGTAGCAATGCTTTTAATTCCCTTCAGCAACAGCAAATAAACACGATTGAGAATTTAACGAAGATACTCAGCTTTGATGTTCCTCACATTGAGAGAATCGGCGGGGGAAGTGTGAGATGCATGATGGCCGAATTGCAACGTCCCGTGACTAAATGAAAACAGAAACCGTTTTCTCTTCCGCTTCAACCATTCTTCCTAACGTGGTAGCATAAACGATGTTGTGTTCGCTTAGCGCTGCCTCTGTTTCACTTCTTGAAGCGGGGGAGCAGGTGAACATAATGCCTCCGTTTGTTTGAGGATCGGGCAGCAGATTAAATGCTTCCATAACATCAACTCCCTTATCAAAAAACGTTTTGGCGCTGTAGCTGTTCCAGTTCCGGTAAGTGGCATCGGGTACTATCCGTTGCTTGAGGTATTCCCTGGCCCCATCCATAACGGGAACCTTACTGTAATGAATATGCGCAGATAAGCCGGCGCCACCAGCCATCTCAATGAGGTGCCCCAGCAACCCGAAGCCCGTAACATCCGTCATTGCCGTTACACCGGGAATACCGCCAAGTACCTCGCCAATTTTATTGAGAGATGTAAGCTGATCAACGAGCGCGGCAAGATGTTCATTTGAAATTGCGCCCCGTTTTTGTGCGGTCGCAAGAATTCCCGCACCGATCGGCTTCGTCAGAAAGATAAGGTCACCTGCATTTGCGGTATTGTTCTTTTTTAAATGTTCTGTTTTCACTCTTCCGCTGACAGACAGGCCAAAGATCGGTTCCGCTGTATCTATGCTGTGCCCGCCCGCGAGCGGAATATTGGCAAGAGCGCAAATTTTCCGCGCACCTCTTAAAACTTCCCTCGCCACCTCTACTGGAAGTTTATCAACCGGCCATCCCAATACAGCCAGAGCCATAAGGGGCCTTCCTCCCATTGCATACACATCGCTTATTGCATTCGCCGCAGCTATCCTTCCAAAATCAAATGCATCGTCTACAATGGGCATGAAAAAATCTGTAGTGGATATAAGCGCCGAGCCGTCGCCCAGGTCATACACCGCAGCATCATCATTGCTTTGGTAGCCCACCAATAATTCTCCCGGCGCCTCTGCAGAAGCGCCTTTCAAAATTTCGCTAAGTACCGATGGTGCTATCTTACAGCCGCAGCCTCCGCCATGAGAGAATTGCGTAAGGCGTATGTTATTCTCTTTATTCATTTCTATTCTTTCTTTTTTCTGCGAAACATAATCGCTGCATTTTGACTAAGGTCTCCGCTGAACCGGATCTCATGTACCTCTTTTCCGTCTCTTACCACCAGCAAACCGGTATTTGGTGCAATTGTGCCAAGGTTCTCCGCATACATAACCAGCTTGATGCTGTCTGCACCGGATGCATCCAGCGAGTACTGAATTGCATTCGTGCTCAGCCTGGCCTTAGGGATAATGACCACACCATTTGCCAGTACGCTTACGGTATCCCCATCTACTTCGCCATTGTCAAACAAAGTAAGCATAAGTGTATCGCCTGATATCTCAACTGATTTCTGGATCACTTCATTCCGCATTGCAACTTCTGATGCAGGAGGCAAATTCTTTGGTGGAATGGGCACAGGCACTGGCGGAGGAATATTCTTATCTTCCTTTGCCTTTTTCGGAGAAGAAACCACAGGCTCACGGCGAGGCGTAGACGCAATTTCGGTTTTCACCTCGGCCGGGAAACCGGTTTTTTCCTCTTTGATAAAAGATAACTCATTATCGAGCTTTAGCTCTTCAAGATGCGGAACGAGCGAAGATTGGCGGAAATCCTTTTTTCTGCTAAGGCTGATCGAACCGGTGAGCGGGCGGTATTCACGAGTTCGGTTTGTGGTGAAGGGACCGCTTAATATTCTTGAAGTATCGGTTTCACTGTAGGTTAAAATATTCAGCTGCCTGATATTTTTTGCAGGAGCAACAGGATAATTGTTCGCCACCAGGCCATCATCTTCTACAATCACCTTACCATCCATACGGCGAACCTTCACTTTCTTTACGCCATAAAATTGCTTCCCGTCTAATATGAACCAAGTGTGAGAATATCCTGAAAGTTTCCCCTTTTGCTCACTTATTGCAATTTCATATCGATAATACTGGCCGGTGGTATCATTAAATAAAGTTCCCTGCCACAGGCCCGTAAGATCCTGGCCTATCGTGATTAACGTAATGAACAGAAAAACTATGGTTAGGCTGGCTTTTGCAGGCATGATAAAAGTTTTTTGAGGTTTGCTTCTGTATCAACGCCGGAGCAGGATATTTTATTGATCTTTTCCTGTGCATTAATTCTGTTGAATAAAGCCTTATTATAAAATTTATCATAATAAGAAAGCAAGATGGAAAATGCCTCTCTTGTATTTCCTTCCAGTAAAAAACCAATGGCATCCTTTGTTTCCTTTGGGCCGAGGCGTTTCTGAATGCGCAGTATGGCCTCTATGATCTGGTTATTTTCAAATGATCCGTATTCATGAAGAATGTTCTCCAGCCGGCTTTCAAAAGGAACATCAATAAAATGAACAGGTTTTTCACGCATTGTGTTCCACAAAGGGTGGGGAATGGTTAATACACCAATGCGCTGGCTTTCATCTTCAACCCATACGGGCTCATCTGAGGTAAATTGGGCGAGATTCAGGGCCACAACATTTTCGAACATTTCCTGAGTGGGCTGTGCAGGCTGGCCGAGTGCGCCGAATGCAGATCCTCTGTGGGAAGCAAGGTTTTCAAGGTCCACAACCTGATGGCCCTTGTTTATCAATGCGTGCAGCAACAACGTTTTTCCGCTTCCCGTATAACCACCAAGCATCTGAAAATTATAATTGCGTTCAAATTGACTGAGTACCCATCGTCGAAAGGCCTTATAGCCGCCGGCCAGTACATAAACTTTAAACCCATAAAGGCCAAGAAGCCATGCTACCGCTCCGCTTCTCATGCCGCCGCGCCAGCAATGAACTATAACTGACCGGTTCATGGAACCATCACTCAAAGAATGTTTAACGATCAATTTCTCGGCTTCTTCCAGCATCGGCCGCATCCTGAAAAAATCCAGCCCGGTCTTTATTGCATGCTCCCTGCTTTTTTGCTTGTAGGTTGTGCCTACTATCTTTCGTTCCTCATCATTAAATAACGGCAGGGGATATGCGCCGGGAATATGTGCATGGCTGAACTCACTAGGACTGCGTACATCCATTACCGGTAGTTGTTCGCGTAATTTTAAAAAACCCGTGATATCAATTGTTTCAACTCCCATCTTACATTAAAAAAACCGCCGGTAGCCGGCGGTTTGGAAAGTATTTTTCAAAAGTGATCTTTCAGTTCTGAACCGCTTAGCCATTCATACTTGTCAGGAATTCTGCATTATCGCGTGTTCCTTTCATATTCTTCAACAGCATGCTTATCGCTTCCTCGGGGTTCATGTCTGCAATGTGTTTGCGTAACACCCACATCCGCTGGAAGGTATCTTTATCAAGCAGCAAATCGTCTCTTCTTGTAGAGGATGAAACAATATCAATTGCAGGATAAATTCTACGGTTAGACAGTTTTCTTTCGAGTTGTAACTCCATATTACCGGTTCCTTTAAACTCTTCAAAGATCACCTCATCCATCTTGCTTCCTGTATCTACAAGCGCAGTGGCGATTATGGTCAGTGAGCCGCCGTTCTCAATTTTACGTGCCGCACCAAAAAACTGCTTCGGCTTTTGCATCGCGTTTGCTTCAACACCTCCCGACAAAACCTTGCCCGATGAAGGAGCAACAGTATTGTGGGCACGGGCAAGGCGCGTAATAGAATCAAGTAATATCACCACATCATGGCCGCATTCAACTAATCGCTTTGCCTTTTGTAAAGCGATGCTGCTCACCTTAACGTGCTTTTCTGCGGGTTCATCAAATGTGGAGGCAATAACTTCCGCCTTCACGCTGCGTTCCATATCGGTAACCTCTTCCGGCCTTTCGTCTACCAGCACTACCATCAGGTAACATTCCGGATGGTTCTCTGCAATGGCGTTTGCAAGTTCTTTCAGCAACATGGTTTTACCGGTCTTAGGCTGCGCAACTATCAATCCACGCTGGCCTTTACCGATCGGTGTGAACAGGTCCATGATACGGGTGCTGTAATTATCCGGCCTGGTATGCAGATTAAGTTTTTCAAACGGAAACAGTGGAGTCAGGTAATCAAACGGTACAC
This sequence comes from Bacteroidota bacterium, assembly GCA_023422565.1. Lineage (GTDB taxonomy): Bacteria > Bacteroidota > Bacteroidia > Chitinophagales > Chitinophagaceae > Ferruginibacter. Next base: position 92,578 of record JAFAGR010000032.1, read on the forward strand.
GGTCCCTTACTTCTTCCGGCGTTTTTCCGTTGATGGTTTCCACCTTCAATAGAGCAAAATATTTTTCGCCCTCTTTCGGCGGACGAACAGATCCGTAAACGGTATCCCCTGTTTTTAATCCAAACAATTTTATTTGTGAAGGAGAAACGTATACATCATCAGGAGAAGAAAGGTAATTATAATCGCTGCTGCGAAGGAAGCCGTAGCCATCCGGCATCATCTCCAATACACCTTCACCGGTAACTACACCATCAAATTCAATATTAAATACGGGCTGAGGCCTGTTTGTATGTTGCGGCCTGGTTACCGGCGCGGGCGGTGCGGCTTCAAACTGGATCTCAGGCTGCTGCACATCTTCTTCCTGCAACATCTGTGCGATTGCGGCAGGAACAGTGGTTTCCTGATCGGTGATGGGCTGAATGTTATCTTCATCCGATTCTGCTTTGCGCTTAACCGGCCTCTTTTCTGGCTCTGCCTTTTTGCGCAGTGCCGTTTCTTTCTTTTCTTCAACCGGAGCAGCTGCCGTTGTGGCCTCTTCATTGTCGGCCTTAGCTTTTGTTATCCGTCTGCGTTTGGGTTTGTCATTATCTTCTTTCATAGCACCTTGTTTATCAAGAATGGATTTTACTAAATCGGCCTTGTTTAATTTTTTATGATTGGGGATGTTTAGCTCTTCAGCAATGTCTGCCAGCTCAGTAACGAGTAAATCGTTCAGGTGTGAAATATCGTACATAAATGAGGAATGCGTTGGTGTTGCGAACGGCTATCGAAATGTAAATTGAGGTTGTATTATTTAGCTGATGGAAAGGGCTGGTCGATGGAAAAAATCAGAATAGGATATCTTTCAGTGCCAAATCCATTGCAATATTACAGCGTTTTACGTAAAAGAATAGTTTTTTTTCTAAAAATTTCGCTGCCTTTCTTTCGGAATTTTTTTATGATTAAGCAAGATCCGATACAATATAGTTTCGCCATTGTCGTTATCCGCCACCAACACAAGCTCAGATTGCCCGGCCTTTTCGGAGATAACTGACACTGATTCTATCTTTGCTCCCTTAAATCGCGGGTCCTCTGCTTCCAGGTCGATTTCCTCAAAAGGGTTAATTGCTGCAAAATTTACCATACGGTTCATAGAATTCACAACCCACAAATAGCTCCTGCCAATCTCCCCGTCTGCCGAGGTGCTCGAGGTATGCTCTGTAGAAGCGGTGATGAATAGCCTGTCTGTGCGATACGAATAATCAAGCCCCGACACCCCCGAGAAATGTTTGCCGGGCTTGTTGCCGCCAAGAAGCGCTTTTTGAAAGTCCACATCAGATTGATTCTCCCAGAAACGGTTCCTGACAAATACAAGGTGGTTCTTTTTATAATTCATGTTTCCGCGGCAGGCAACTATATACCATCCGGGAAGTTGCGCAAGGCCCTCCACATTCAGTTCCCGTATGCCTGCTTCACGGAGTCGATCGTAAAATGTGTCCAGTAAAAATGTTCTGTGCCTGCCTTCCTTTGGTTGAACAACGAGGCCACTGCTGCGATGCGGAGGAAGCGAGCCCGAGCCCAGAAGCAAAAGGCCCGATTCAATTTTATCCCTGAACCAGGTGGCGGCTTCCAGGTCCGCCTTAACCTGTTTCAACATTCTGACGCTTTCTGAACTTAACAATTTAATTTCAGAGGAAACTTTCCAGGCACTGTCCAATACAAGAAGGTTAGGCGAATCGTCTCCCACTATCATCAACCTGTTTTCAAAATAATCTGAACCTGAGCCTGAAGGATAATTATTCAAAACCTTCATCTCCAACAAAACCACACCAGGTTTATTTTGATTGCAAGACGATAGCAACAAGACGCTCAACAGAAACAACAAAACAGGTTGCATAATGCAATTTGCTAATTATTGCCGGCAACCGGGCGGATAAAGTTACCTTTGCGGCGAAAATAAAAAAATACATTTTGCTTTTTACTTCTCTGAAACTTATTCAACCCATTCTCGACGCCTTGCATGAAGAAGGCTATTCACAACCCACTCCAATTCAGCAACAGGCTATTCCGCATATACTTGCGGGAAAAGACCTCCTCGGTTGTGCACAAACCGGTACCGGCAAAACTGCGGCCTTCGCAATACCGATGTTACAGTTGCTTTCAAAACCAAACATTCATTCCGGCAAGGGGCCGAGGCCAATACGGGCCCTGGTACTCACACCCACACGTGAACTTGCCATACAAATAGAGGAAAGCTTTAATGCATACGGGCGGCATCTTCGCCTAAAGAACCAGGTGATCTTTGGCGGAGTAAATCAGAACCCGCAGGTTGATACATTAAAACGCGGTATCGATATTTTGGTGGCCACACCGGGGCGGCTGCTGGATCTTTACTCACAAGGTTTCATTCAGCTGAAAGATCTTGAAATATTTGTGTTGGATGAAGCAGACCGAATGCTGGACATGGGCTTTGTTCACGATGTAAAAAGGATCATTGCAAAAATTCCTGAAAAAAGGCAGACACTTTTTTTCTCGGCCACAATGCCCGGTGAAATACAATCGCTGGCCAACAGCATTCTGAAAAATCCTGTAAAGGTTGAAGTGGTTCCTCCCTCAACTACTGCAGACACTATCAAACAGTCTTTATACTTTGTAGAGAAAGGAAATAAAAAATCTTTGCTGCTGCATGTACTGAAGGATACGGACATCTCATCGGTGCTTGTGTTTACCCGTACCAAACACGGTGCAGACAAAGTGGTTAAAGATCTTACGCGTGCCGGAATAAAAGCAGAGGCGATTCACGGAAACAAGTCTCAGAACGCAAGGCAGCGCGCATTAAGCAATTTCAAAAACCGGGAAACAAGAGTGCTCGTGGCCACAGACATAGCGGCAAGAGGAATTGATGTGGATGATATGTCTCACGTAATAAATTATGAGTTGCCTGATGTTCCCGAAACCTATGTACATAGAATTGGAAGAACGGGCAGGGCAGGCGCCTCAGGTATTGCTTTTTCCTTTGTTTCTGAAGAAGAGAAAGAAGAGCTCAGGGATATTTACAAACTGCTGGGAAGGCCTATACCCGCAAATGAAGACCATCCCTTTCACGTAAGCTTCGAACTCACCGGAAAATCGAAAGCTGCTCCGGCTCCGGTAAGAACCAATAACCGGAAGCCACATTTTAACCGCGACAGAAAGCCGGTAACGGGAGAGCGTAAACGCTCTTTTGGAAGAGGGCATTAAAATCTTCTCTTAACAGGAACTTAACAGCGGCAATGCGATCAGCCATGTGCAAATTGGCGGATACGCTCATCTGAGTGATCTACCAAAATAAAAGCGCATGAAAAAAATATTCGCCATTGCATCTTTCGCGTGCACCCTTCAACCTGCCTTTGCTCAAAATGACACCATAACCTCCAATGCTTCCCTGGTTCATGCGCGTGTATATCACAGTTTCGGGGCCGAGCTTGAACATAAGGCAAAACCTACGCTGATAAAAGGTTTGCAGATTTTAATTTTAGACGATGTCGCCCTTCAACCCGATCTGGCCACCATACAGGTAAATTGCGGCGAGAATGCAAGCATACTATCCTGGCAGCATCGCATCTATTACAAACCTGCTGTTGCGCCCCCTGTACACAAAGAACACGACAGCATTCCGTTACTGCAAAAAGAGATAAATCTGGCTGATAATGAGATCAGCATCCGGGAAGATATGATACGAAGGGTGAGCCTTTTGATAGAAAATAACTTCACCACTCCCGATAAGAAAAACATCAGCAGCGATGAACTGGTTAAACTAACGGAGTACTATACACGAAAAATAGCAGACACAAGACGCTCCATCTATGACCTTAATCTTAAGAAAAATGACCTGCAGCTTCTTCTGACAAAACTGCGCCTTCGATCTTCCACCATTTCTCCCGCAATTGAAAACGCCAATCAACCCAAAGGCCAGCTTATACTTTCCATTATGAGCGATGTGGCCGGGCCTGCAAATATTGGCATCTCTTATTATACCGCAAATGCGGGCTGGATACCCGCTTATGATATGCGCATCAAAGGCATTGACAACACGTTCAGCCTTGTATACAAAGCAACGGTTTCGCAAACCACAGGGTTGAATTGGAAAAGCACCCACATCAGCCTTGCCACTCAAAACCCGGTACGAACTTCGGGCATGCCTGTATTAAGCCCGATTTACCTGAAAGAATATGTTCCGCAACTGTATTCGATGATGGAAAAATCGTCCGCGGCAAAGGGATTGCCCCAGCTTTCTGCGGATGAGCATAAAGAAATGGAGATCGTACCTTCTAACGTTAGCGCCTACACTACGTTATCCGAATCTATGCTAAACATCAGCTACGATATAGCAATGCCCTATACAATTCCCACAGATGGCAAGCCATACAACATCACAATCATGGAAAAACCGGTTTCAGCCAGGTTCGCGCATTTTACAATTCCGAAGATCGACCGCGATGTTCATTTCGTGGCCAACATAGCCCGGTGGGATAGCCTGAACCTTCTTCCCGGTGATGCGAATATTATTTTAGACAATACCTATATCGGCAAAACATTCATCAACCCTGCCCAAGCCTCTGATACAATGGTATTGTCGCTCGGCAGAGATAAGAGAATTTCCGTAACCAGGGAATTGGTGAAGGAGCTCACCACCACGCATGTTAAAGGCGAAACAAAAACAAGTACCTATGTATACGAAATCGTGATTCGCAACAATAAAAAGCAGAAAGCAGACATTAAACTCCAGGATCAACACCCGCTTAGCCGTGATAAAGAGGTGGAGATAAAGTTGCTCAGAAACGGCGGAGCCTCGGTGGATGAAGAGACCGGCATACTTTCCTGGCAAATTGATCTGCAACCAGGAGAGGTAAAAAAAGTCAGGTTCTCATACCAGGTAAAACATAATGCCGCGAAGAAAATCGCGGAATACCGGTAGGCAGTTATAAATTTTAGATGATAAATTATGAATCAACAATTCAACAATATAACCACTGAACCATACTTCCTCCACCACAATGGCATGATTTTTTTATAGTTATGTAAAAAGCGAAATCATGAATAAACTTGTAAGGGCTTTAATAGCAGGATATGGCGCAAAAAAACTAGGAGGAGGATGTATCAGTACGGTTTTGATCTTTTTAATAATATGGTGGGCCCTGGAAAGTTGCTGACAAAAAAAGAGGTTGTTCGTGTGAACAACCTCTTTTAAAAATTTTGTTTAATCGGCCCGCGGCGGATCTATTACGAAAGAAAGCCTTTTTGATCCCCATAAAATTTCAGTCTCCCCATCATCCTTATTCACATTTATCGTGAGCTTCTCTGTGGGCGGATTATTGTCATATACTTTTGCATCCACCCTCAACTGATCATCTGCTTCTTTATATTCATACGCTCCCCATTGCTTCCACGTTTTATTAAATACAAGCGTGGCTCTTTTGCCGTTATAAATAGTAAAGAGGCTGTATTTGCCCGCAGGTAAGGTTTCTCCGTTTATTCTTACATCTTTGCTTGTCTCAAATGTGGTGGCTTCATTTGCTCCGGTACGCCAGATCTTACCTTCCATTGGTTCAAGGTCTTTTCCTATCACTCTGCCATTAACCGAGGGGCGGGAATAATTGATGGTGATCACCGCACCTCCTTTTGTAAGCGTTGTTTTTACTTCCGCAGGTTCACTTTTTCTTTTTGACTTGTCGTTTTGCGCGTGGGCGGTGAAACCTGTTGCAAACAAGGATGTGGCAACAAGCAACGATAATACTTTTTTCATACTATGGTAATTGAATGATGTCCGCAAAATGCGGAATATCAAATTTAAGAATTATTGACCGATAACCTTAATCATCGTCCCTTTTTCAAGCTGGTCTTTCAGTTGCATGCCATTTAATATGGCAAGCTCCTCATACCGTGATGATGGCATGTTGTACGCCTTCAATGCCTGCTCCAGGGTGGAAGATGAGGCGAGCGTTTTGATCCGTATGCGCTCGGGCTGACGATTGATCTTTGCGGCATCGGTTAATTCTCTGAATCCACGCATGGTGTTAAGAAATGCGTTTTGATATGCCGGAAAATTTTGAGAAGTAGACACACCAAGTATCTGGTACATATTGCTTCCCTGTTTTATAAAATAAGAAAGCGTACGAAGTGGTTGCTGTTGCTGTTGTTGTTGCTGCGGAACTGCATCTGCCATCATAACCACCGCTTCCAGCCCATTGACCGTGGTCTGCTGCAACTGAACGATCTGGAGGCCATTCGCCTGCGCCATCGCACGGGCGGCTTCCTCTAATGAATTTCCCGTTGCAAGGGTGAGATACATAAGCGCTTTACCATCGGCAGGTGCCATCTGTACTCTCTGCGGCGTATTTTGGTAATTCCATCCTTGCGGAACGGGAAACTGGAATTTTAGTTCCGGGTGATAAAACACCGAGTTCTCTAAAAATCCCTGGCGGGGATCTTCTCCATATACAAGCCCCTCAATTCTTTTCAGGTACGCGTTCCTGTTAGTTGATGGCGTTTTTAAATTCAATTTATTTTGCCATTCAGTAGCCAGCTTCTCCACGGTGTTATGGCGGTCTCCGGGGTTGGGATGCGTTGATAAAAATTCAGGCAGCTCCGCCGCACCGGCTTTGGTTCCCTGCCTTTCCAGCGTTGTGAAAAAGTTAGCCATCTGGTGCGCATCATAACCGATCTTGGTGGAGTATTCAACGCCTAGCTGATCGCCCTGCCTTTCATCATCGCGCCCAAATTTTAGGAACAAAAGCCCCAAACCCTGCGATGCGGTTTCAGCAAACTGTGCAAACTCCGGCGCAATAACCAATCCGGCAATTATCCCTAACTGGCCCAACATAGCGTTTCTTTGTTGCACCACGGAATGGCGCGCAGTAATGTGACCTATTTCGTGGCCAAGCACGCCGGCAAACTGCGCCTCATCATTAAAATGAGCCATTATCCCACGTGTAAAATATACATATCCTCCCGGTACGGCAAAGGCGTTTAATATTTCCGAATCCAGTATCCTGAATTTATAATCAAGTTGCGGACGATGAGATACGGCCGCCATGGCCTTGCCTTTTTCAGTGATGAAATCCTGCAATGCCTTATTCTCATACATGCCGTACTGCGCAATTATCTGCGGATCCGCCTCCTGCCCCATGGCCACTTCCTGGGCTTCAGACATGAACACTACCTGCTTTTTTCCGGTAACAGGATTTCTGGCACATTGGGTAAGACCGACTCCAAGAGAAACGGCGATCAGGATGAAAAACTTTTTCATTGGCTTATTTGTATTGATACAGAAAAACTTAGGTCCAAAATACTAAGCATTTTCGTATGTGCAAACAATGTACCAGCGAGGAGATAGTTCCTTGTTTGTAGTTCTTGGTTATGAGTTGCTGTGCCGGTCTTATTACCTGCACGGAAGTTTGGGTTTCACAAAGGATCAGATTCCGCGCCTTGCCCGGGATGACGAAGCCTTGGGGGAAGTTGCTGGTTGCAGGATAGCCTGTGCAGAAAAAGATTTGCGGCCATCCAACTAATCGATACTATAAAACAAGTTCTTTATCCAGCTTCTCCAATACACCAAGATTTTTCTTGGCCTGGAAGAGAAATTTCAAACCTTTCATAAAGCTCCAGGGCTTTTCACCGGCGCGGAAATTTTCGCGTGATATGGCGAAGAGCATTTTCCAGTGATGCAAAATTATTTTTGAAGCCTGTATAAGCGTGTACCCGTTACCGTAAACATGTTGCGTACCGGAGCCGCTGCCATTATATTCAAGGATGGAAAAATTCCGCCTCGCTTTCAAATCCGCCACGGAGGTGCATTTTACATCGTAGCGGCCATAAAAGAATTTACCGTTGTAATGGCTGATCTCATCAAAAAGGCCAAGCAGCGCATCGTCAATTTCATGTTCGAGGCCTACAAGTTTACCGCCCTGGCTTCGGTTGCTTGCATCGGAGAGCGCATATCTTTCGCCCTTAGGTATCACCGTGCCCAGGTTCGCTTCATGCTTCCTCATCATCTCCTCCCTGCGAAATCTTACGCCATTGTGTGCTTCAATTAATTGGGCAAGCGTGGAAACACCGTCTCCAAATACTTGTGGAGACTCCTTACTGAGAAATCCGCTGATCGTTCCTTTTTGTTGGCCGGGAAAGCGGTAATAAAAAACACTTACCTCCATAGGGTAATCAACCAATTGCTGAATTACATACTTCACCGGAATTTTGCCATGATATTTTTTAAGGTCTTCAACAGAACCGATCTTCCTAAACAGGTAGCCCATCATGCCGACATTCGGCTTGGCCGCGCAGGGAAACCCGATTCCGGCATCAGAAAGCTTTTTTAAAATTTTGTCAAAGGGTTCTCGTGCATCCACAAAAATGCTGTTAGGAAATGTGCCGGGAGGTAGTTGCGTGTACATCTCTTCTTTTGTTTCACCTTCCATTCCACCAAAGGTTAATGTTGGATTGGCAGAGGTGAAGAACCAAAAAGAACGTGAACGCATGCAGTACCACAGCCAGGCCGGCAGAAGAGGAATATATTTTATGTGGTAATGCCAGCTCTCCCAGTGAGTGGCCTTGTAAACAGCATCTTTCAATTTCATCCGCTGCAAAATTAGTATGAATTAGGGATTTGTGACCTTGGTTCCTGGTTTTAGTTCCTGGTTGAGAGTAGTTCCTGGTTCGTAGTTCCTGGTTTGTAGTTCCTAGGCCCGTGTCGGTCTTATGGCCTCCACGGTGTTTGGGGTGCGCAAAGGACCAGGTTCCTCGCCTTGCGCGGAATGCCAAAGCCCTGGAGGGAGTTCCTGGTTTGTAGTTCCTCGTTTGATGTCGTGAGATTCCTCGCCTTGCTCGGAATGACTAAGCCTTGTATCATATTTGGCAATCACGATGCATCGTGATTGCCCGAAACCTCTCCCCATTACCGTCATCCCGAACAAAGTGAGGGAACTGGGGTTAGTTCCTGGTTCGTAGTTCTTGGTTTGTAGTTCGTGTGCCCGTGCCGGTCTTATGGCCTCCACGGTGTTTGGGGTGCGCAAAGGACCAGGTTCCTCGCCTTGCTCGGAATGACTAAGCCTTGTATCATATTTGGCAATCACGATGCATCGTGATTGCCCGAAATCTCATTACCATAACCGTCATCCCGAACGAAGTG
>JAFAGR010000045.1 GCA_023422565.1 Bacteroidota bacterium
GGTGATCGCAGTGCACCGTACTGGGCACGGCATCTTTCGCGCGGCCCGATTGCATAATCTGCAAAAGTGCCATTTGGGCGGTAGCATCCTGCATCGCCACACGGTCGGGAGCAAAATCCACATACGAACTACCTCGCTCATAAACCTCAGTGGCATTCCCGTTCCAAAGGTGGGCGTAAAGAATTTTTTCGGTGAGGGTCAATGGTTTATCAACTACCTTTCTTGCTGCTTCAATTCTGCCTGCAAAATTCTCATAAACCTTCCTGATCATTTCTATATCAAAAGCCATAACGAAATATTTTTATATAAAAAGGGGATATGAATAGTGGAAGCTTCCTAATCTCTTCATTTCCAATTGCCGCAAAATTAGTCAAAAATCAGGTTGAACTGCCTTAAAAAAATTCGTAATTTTAGAATAGCAAATCGTTTACCTTGAATCGATTCAAACACTTTATCGAGTGGCATGTTTTCGGCGTTTGTACAGCAATCGGTGAGAAAATGGGCATCGCCACCGGTACCATCCGCAAATATTTTATATATATATCTTTTCTTACTATGGGCTCCCCGCTCATAATTTATTTATTCGTTGCATTCTGGATGAACGTAAAACGATACATTTTTCTCGGAAGAAGAAACCCGATTCGAAACTGGTAGAAGTCAGTTGGTAGTTGGTAGTTGGTAGTTGGTATTTGGTAGTTTCTAGTTTGTAGTTCCTAGTTTGATTCAGGATTTAACTATAACGACGAACCAGGAACCAGGAACCAACAACCAGGAACTACGACCAGTTTAGATGGTAGTTATTGCTGGCCGGGGAAAGTTTTAGGTAATTTTCCGAAAGCCTCTGCTACTGTACAATTTTAAGGAGCTGATAAGTTAGAAGGCTTGGCTTCCGGATGTAAAAGATGTTTCACACGAGGAAACGAAGAAATACAAAGGCCACGAAGATGACTGAAAAAATTACGGAACCATTCATCGCTCTGTGGACCTCTGTTCCTTAGTGGATCTCCGTGTTATTGTGCTCTTCAACGCCGGATAAACTCCAAAATTCTGAAGAAACCTGGAATTGAATACGATTTTCTAAATTTAACCGGACAACGTTTTTCAGGCATTGACAAACTACAAACTACAAACTACAAACTACAAACTTCTCTCCACCACCGCTTCCCTTATCCTCACCAGCTTTTCCAGCAAGCCTTCCAGTTTATCGAGATGCAACATGTTCGCGCCATCGCTTTTTGCTTCGGAAGGTTTAGGATGTGTTTCAATAAAAAGACCGTCAGCACCGGTGGCTATCGCGGCTTTGGCTATGGTTTCTATAAGCGCGGGATTTCCGCCGGTTACGCCCGAAGTTTGATTGGGTTGTTGAAGCGAATGTGTACAATCCATAATTACCGGCACATGAAGTTCACGCATCCAGGTAATGTTACGATAATCTACAACAAGGTCAGTATACCCGAAACTGTTACCGCGTTCGGTAAGCCAAACCCTATCATTGCCTGCGTTTCTAACTTTCTCTACGGCAAACTTCATGGATTGTCCGCTGAGGAATTGCCCTTTTTTTACGTTAACTATTTTGCCTGTTTTGGCCGCGGCTTCAAGCAGGTCGGTCTGTCTCGAAAGAAAGGCGGGGATCTGTAACACATCGGCATATTCGGCGGCCATCGCGGCTTCTTCATGCGCATGAATATCTGTGGTAACAGGAAGGCCATAATGCTTCCCCGTTTTTTGGAGAAGTGATAAAGCCTTTTCATCACCGATTCCCGTGAAAGATCCGGCGCTGGTGCGGTTTGCCTTGCGGTATGATGCTTTGAATATGTATGGAATACCAAACTCTTTACAAAGTGAATACACTTTGTCTGCGATCTGAAAAACCATGTCTTCATTTTCCACCACGCAAGGGCCCGCGATCAGAAAAAAATTCCTTTCATTATAGTTTTGTCCGGCGAAAAGTTCCTGCATGTATTTTTCCATCCCGCAAAATTAGTCATTCATTTTTAGCCGTTGAATGATATACTTTTGCTGCTCAAAACATTGCCATGACCAGGGAAAAAATTTTAGTGATAGGAGCAAGCGGACAAATCGGCGTTGAACTTACATTAGCTCTAAGAAAAATGTATGGCGATGCAAATGTGATAGCTTCTGATTTGCGCGAACAAAACGCGCTATTAAAAGGTAGCGGGCCCTATGTAAGCCTTGATGTGATGAATAAGGAAATGTTGCATGTACAGGTAGTTCGCCAGGGCATCACGCAGATCTATTTGCTGGCGGCGATCCTTTCGGCAACCGGTGAAAAAAATCCATCGCTTGCCTGGCATTTGAATATGCAGGGGCTGCTAAACGTGCTTGATATTGCGAAGGAAGAAGGCCTGCATAAAGTGTATTGGCCAAGCAGCATCGCCGTGTTTGGTCCAACATCACCCCGGCAGAATTGTCCGCAGCAAACCGTTATCGAACCCACTACGGTTTATGGAATAAGTAAGTACGCCGGTGAATTCTGGTGCAATTATTATTTCAACAGGTATGGCATTGATGTTCGCAGTCTCCGTTATCCCGGGCTGATCTCTTATAAAAGCGCTCCCGGCGGAGGGACTACAGATTATGCGGTGGAGATCTATCATTCGGCCAAAAAAAATGAACCGTATGAATGTTTTTTAAAGGAAGACACATACCTGCCGATGATGTACATGCCCGATGCGATCCGCGCCACGATTGAGTTGATGGAGGCGGATTCAAAGAATATAAAGGTTCGTACCTCCTATAACGTTTCTGCGATGAGCTTTTCGCCTGCAGAAATTACAAAGTCGATTCAAAAAGAAGTGCCGGGTTTCACCACCACCTATAAGCCGGATTACCGCCAGGCCATTGCAGACAGCTGGCCGCAAAGTATTGATGACTCCGTAGCGCGTGAAGAATGGAATTGGAATGAGGAGTTTAACCTCGATGCAATGACGAAAGATATGTTGGCGAACCTCGCGGAATAAGACGTTAAGGTGCAGGCAGCATGGAGCAGGTGAGAAGGTGCAAGGTGCAAGTTACAAGGTGCAGGCTTTAAGGTGCTAGCTACAAGGTTTAGGCTGCAGGGGTTTGAGAAAGATTCATTTCGTCCGTAAAGTTGCCAAAGTCCCTGGAATTAAAAACTACAAACTATAAACTACAAACTAAAAAAACTCCCGCTGAATCGGGAGTTTTTTTGTGCCCAGGACTGGATTGCTTGCGCGATCCGGGTATCCGCGCGTGGGCCTCAAAAAACCTTGCCGCGTTGCGGCTGGTTTTTCTATTCCGTCTGCTTATGCGAGCAAGCTCGCAACACCGCCGAAATAGAAAAATTGGATTGCTTGCGCGATCCGGGTGTCCGCGAGTGGGCCTCAAAAAACCTTGCCGCGTTGCGGCTGGTTTTTCTATTCCGTCTGCTTATGCGAGCAAGCTCGCAACACCGCCGAAATAGAAAAACCTTCAGTAAACTGAAGGTTTTTTGTGCCCAGGACTGGATTCGAACCAGCACATCCTTGCGAACGCTGCGACCTGAACACAGTGCGTCTACCAATTTCGCCACCTGGGCATTCAGGGGATGCAAATGTATTAAAACTTCGGTTTTAAAAAAATGCAGAACCCATTATCTTTGCAAGCCTCTAAATTGAAAACGTGAACAAGAACCTGGTTATTTATGCTGACGACGATGCCGACGACCGGCTGTTGCTGGCAGACGCTTTCGAACGTGTAAGCAAAGAATACGAAATTGAATTGCTGTGCGACGGCATCGCGGTTATTGATTACCTGGAAGAAAAAACACCGCCGATGCCCTGCCTGCTTATTCTCGACCTGAATATGCCGGGACTAAGCGGAACCGAAGTAATGGAAAAAGTGAAACGCGATAATCGTTATGAAAATCTGCCGATAGTTGCTTTTACCACTTCCTCCAGCCCGGCAGACCGGCTGGCCTGCTCTGCTTTCGGTGTGGAAATGTTCACCAAACCCAGCGACCTTAAAGAGTTTGAAGCCACAGCAAAAAAACTGCTGACCTTCTGCTGAGTGGAAGAGTTATGGGTTATGAGTTTTGAGTTGTGAGTTATGGGCGATTATTTACAATAAACTACGAACCAGGAACTACGAACCAGTAACTACGAACCAGTAACTACGAACCAGGAACTACAAACCAGGAACTACGAACCAGGAACTATAAACCAGCAACTACAAACTAACTGTTAATTCCCATCCCGTCTTCTTATTTTGTCATATGTTTGCATCCGTGAAAGACATCCTGATCATATCGAATCCTGGTTTCGGGGAAAAATTTTTCCCGGTAAACCTGTGCGATTGCTTTACAGGATCTTTTCCCGAATTCGTACCGTTTTGCGCTCACCTGTACGATTATTCCACATCTAAGGACTTTCATTTTTCGGGAGCAGGCTGTAAATAAGCTCCCGCTCCGGGCTTTTAACTCCCACTTTTAAGTTACAACTTTTGCCGGAATGCAACCGCATGATGCGGGTGTTTTGCGTTTTGAAAAACGCTAAAGCCGGATCTAATGAAAAAATAAAATCATGAAACCTTTTGAAAAGCGTATATCCCTTGCCGGTAGTATAGTAGCAACCCTGGTATTCATAAATATCATTGTCCTTTCACTCGGTTATAGCAGAAGTTCAGATCTCTATCTTCTGCTGTTGATCACGATGCCTTTGCTCATAATGGCATTGCAGGATGTGTCTCAAAAGAAGCATGCCATCCGGAGAAACTATCCCGTGTTGGGCAGGCTGCGTTATTTATTTGAATCTATCCGTCCGGAAATGAGGCAATATTTCTTCGAGTCTGATCTCGATGGAAAACCCTTTAACCGGCGGCAACGCTCGATAGTTTACCAACGCGCGAAAAACCAAAAGCAGACCGTGGCCTTTGGCATGCAGGCAGATCCACTGCAGCCGGGATACGAATGGGTTGCGCATTCCATGTACCCGGTAAAAATGAAGGAGAAAGACCTTCGTACATGGATCGGAAACGATCAATGCCTTCAGCCTTATTCGGCAAGCATCTTTAATATTTCCGCAATGAGCTACGGGGCGTTGAGCAAAACGGCGGTTCAATCATTAAATGAGGGCGCGAAACTCGGCGGCTTTGCTCACAACACGGGTGAAGGCGGCATTAGCTCACATCATCTTAAAGGCGGAGACCTTATATGGCAGATAGGTACCGGATATTTTGGATGCAGGGATGTGGAAGGAAATTTTAGTGAGGAGAATTTTGAAGCAAACGCTCTCCGGCCCGAAGTGAAGATGATAGAATTGAAACTCTCACAGGGCGCGAAGCCCGGGCATGGCGGAATTTTACCGGCAGCGAAAAACACTCCGGAGATCGCGGCGATAAGGCTTGTAGAACCCGGGGTTACCGTGCATTCACCCGGCGCGCACAGTGCTTTCTCCACGCCGGAAGGGTTGATGTTCTTTTTGCAAAAGATGAGAAGGCTAAGTAATGGAAAGCCGGTTGGCTTTAAAATATGTATTGGTAACCGCGACGAGTTTACTGATGTATGCAAGGCAATGATCTCTACGGGAATTGTACCTGACTTTATAAGTGTAGACGGAGCTGAAGGTGGAACGGGTGCAGCGCCCCTGGAATTTACTGATCATCTGGGCATGCCGCTTTTCGATGCTCTTGCTTTTGTAAAAGCAACCCTGGTTGAACTCGGCCTGCAGGATAGGGTGAAGATAATTGCAGCAGGAAAAATAATTACGGCCTTTGATGTACTTAAATCAATTGCACTTGGCGCATCTGCTTGCTACAGTGCACGCGGAATGATGCTTTCCCTGGGTTGCATTCAGGCATTAGTGTGCGACAGCGGCCGTTGCCCGGTGGGAGTGACCACGCAGGATCCCCGGCTGTATAAAGGAATTGATCCGGCAGACAAACGCGTACGTGTGGCCAACTACCATCGCAACACAATTGATTCGGTAAAGGAAATAATGGAGGCGTGCGGATTTTCATCTCTTGAAAAAATTGATGCAAACAAATTTTACCGCAGGCTTTCCGCGCATGAATATCAAAGTCTCGAAAGCTTATACAACCGCGATGCGGCTAAAACAATATTACAAACACAGTTAAATTAACCTGCTATGAAAAGTATTAACAACAATGAAGCAATAATGCTTGCAACGAACGATTACGACCTGATACTTGCCAATATCAGGCAGGCCACAGGCCCCATCACCTTTAATCAAAAAGATGCGGCCGACCTGGAAGCTGAATTAAAAAAAGCGAAGGTTGTTCCGATTGAAAGCCTTCCTGAAGATGTAGTTCGCCTTGATTCAAAGGTTACAGTGCGCGATGATGAAAGTGCCAAGATGCTGGACCTCACCGTGGTGATCCCTTCAAAAGCGGATCTAAAGAAAAAAATGATCTCCGTGCTTTCACCGATAGGAACAGCCTTGCTTGGATACCGCAAGGGCCAGCAAATTTCCTGGCGCGTGCCTTCCGGCAACAAGATGTTTACAATTATGGATGTTTCGAACCCGGTAGCATAACTAGTCTGTAGTCATTAGTCGGTAGTCATTAGTTGGTAGTTGGTAGTCATTAGTAGTGAGAGTAGACAAACTATTAACCAGGAACTAGAAACTAGAAACTCAAAACTCTTCCCCTGGCCTGTGTGTCTTTATTGATGCACGGGCCTTTTTTTAGTTAATGAGTCGTTAGTCAGTAGTCGTTAGTCAGTAGTTGTTAGTCAGTAGTTGTTAGTCAGTAGTCGTTAGTCAGTAGTCGTTAGTCAGTACCGTTAAACTTTAGTCAGCTTAATTAATTGTCTCTCTCATTCTTAATTCTTAATTCTTCAATCGTACATCGTACATCGTATATCGTACATCGTATATCGTACATCGTAATCCGTACATCGTTTAACAGAACCTTACCAATCCCCAATTAATCCTTTTTGCTTTTTTTCAGTCTATGTACCGCAACGGCTGTAAAACCCGTTCAACTTATTTTATGAAAAAGCAAATTTTACTTCTACTATGCCTCACCGTTAGTTCCCTGATAACCTTTGCACAAAAGAAACAGGATATCACTTTTGGTGTGAAAGCCGGGCTAACTTCTTCAAACGTAAAAGGTGATGCAATGCAGTCACTTCAATCGATCCTTGATTTTACAGATGGTATGATAACCACAGAAAGCCGCACCGGTTTTTATGGAGGTGTTGATGTAAACATTCCATTAAGTAAAAACTTTTCCTTTTCACCGGGAGTAATGTATGCACAAAAAGGTGTGTCAATGAAAGGTGAGCTCGGTTTGAAAGGTGTTGAATTTCTTGGTATCAACGCCGGTGCTGAGCTGCAGAATGATTATATCGATATACCCATGTTGCTTAAGGCAAATGTGGAAGGCCTTGAAATTTTCGCCGGGCCGCAATTCTCTTACCTGATGAATTCGAAATTGAAAACGCAGGCAGGCTTGCTGGGAGTGAACCTTTTGAATAAATCTTTTGACGTATCCGATCAATTCAATAAATGGGATGCGGGTGTTACCGGGGGTATCGGTTACACATTCAAAAACGGGCTTAGCTTATCTGCCTCATATGATCACGGGCTAAGCAAACTGGATAACGGAAAAAGTGTAAACGCCTACAACCGCTCATTTAAAGTAGGAGCAGCCTTTAAATTTTAATATGATCAGAGTTTGAGTTGGATTTTTGTTCTTGATTGCAAGCCATCTCCTTTTGGGGATGGCTTTTTTTGTGCGGCAAGTTTCAGGCGGTAGACGGCAGGCGGCAGGCGACAGGCAACAGGCGACAGGCAGCAGGCAACACTTTATCCTTCACCCTGCGCCTTGCACCTTGAACCCTGCGCCATGCACCCTGCACCTTACACCCTGCCCCTTTCACCC
>JAFAGR010000085.1 GCA_023422565.1 Bacteroidota bacterium
AGATGGGATTGGGGGATGTGTAGGAGTCGGTGGGCAGATGTGCGAATTTTTGTAGGGGGGTAGAAATCTTTAATGGGTATTATTAAAGCCTGATATTTTTTTGCGAGTATGCCCTTAAGAACAGCTGAACGATAAAATGGAGCCTGCTAATATTAATCCCGGTGCCCCATAATAAACACATTCAACTCAGTTTTATTGAGCTGCAATAAAGTCATCATTAACCATCAGGCCTTAAAGCCATGAATCTCCGGCAGGCCGACAATTCAACTTCCCACCCGTCTCGATGCTCCATAATAACCGCATTTAACTTGAGTTTAGTGGTTTTTGCGAATCGGCAGGCTCTGCCAGTTAACTTATGCTAAAAACACTCATACATTAAAAGCACTGAACCCCGAAGGAGCTGTCGATCCACTACCCATGCCTCTCGATGCTCCATAATAACCACATTTAACTTGATTATATTGACATCAACCAAATAGCGCGTATTGAAAAAGAGTAGGAGATACTGTGTGCGGGAGAGTTTATTTCCTTTTTCCATATTCACTGCAGGAGAGGTCCACATAGAAATTGCAAAAAAAACCTGAGAATTCAGGACCGATACTAACTATTTTCCTTGAAAACACCGGGCTATGGGGTCATTATGGGGCATCGGATGGTAGCAGAAAATATCAATCGTTTAAGCATTAAACCATTGATCTATCAAATCATCGAACCACGCAACCGTAGCTGGAACAGGGCTATGGGGCCATTATGGAGCATCGGACGATTATAGAAAAATCCAACCACCAACCACCCGACAACAACAATCCAACCAAATTTGATTCATCGTTGCGAATAATACCATGTTCGCCAGGAACCGTTTAAAAAATGCCTGATTAGGCTCAACACCATTGAAGCATACATTCTACTTTGGTTGTTCGCTTTTTACGTTTTAATGTTTACAGCACAACCTCTGCCATGTAGCACGTATCTTGTACCATTTTTCATTAAATTTGATTTATGGCAATCTTAAAATTCAGAGTTTACTGGGAGGAGGATGACACAGTTTATCGCGATATCGCGATCAGGCATACGCAAACGTTTTTCAACTTTTTTCAGGCCATCCTGAAGAGTTATGAGTTTGACAGTAAACACAAGGCTACGTTTTACCGAAGCAATGATCATTGGCAGCGCGGCAGGGAGATAAGCCTGGAGAAATATGAAAAGGAATATAAAGCAGATCCCCTTCTGATGAGCGAAGTGCAAATAGGGAGCGAAATAAAAGACCCCAATCAGAAATTTGTTTTTGAATATGATTTCAACAAAAACTGGCAGTTTTTAGTTGAGCTAATACAGGTAGAAAAAGAAGAAAGTAAAAAACTTGATTATCCCGTTTGCGTAAAAACATCGGGCCCTGCGCCATCACAATATGGCACAAAAGGAATTGTGGACAGCCGCCTCGCTGAGATGGAAGAGAAGTATGACCTTAAGCCTGAAGCCATGGCTGAAGGATACGGCCAGGAGGGCGAGGAAACCGAAGAAAACTTAGAGGAAGAAGAATCCGGTTCTTCAGATGAAGCCAATGATGGCTACTAGAACCGCCACCATTCCATTTTAAAATCATCTATTATTTTGGGTGCGGAAAAAACCTGCATAGTAGTTTGCGGACCAACAGCTGTTGGTAAAACCCGCGTGGCTATTGAGCTTGCAAAACATTTTGGCACTTCTGTCATTTCGGCCGACAGTAGGCAATGTTACCGTGAGTTAAATATTGGCGTCGCCCGCCCATCCGCCGATGAACTTGGGGAATGCAAACATTATTTCATTGCTTCGCATAGTATACACGATAACATTACGGCATCTTTCTTTGAGCGCTATGCACTGGATTTGTGTAAGGAGCTCTTTTCAAACAATAATGTGGTGATCATGGTGGGCGGAACCGGGCTTTACATTAAGGCGTTCTGCGAAGGGCTGGATGAAATTCCTGTTGCCGATGAAGAGATACGCACCCAGGTACAAGCCGGTTTCAACAAAGGAGGCATAAAGTGGCTGGCGGAGGAACTTCATAAAAAAGACCCGCTTTTTTATGAGAAGGGCGAAATGGAAAATCCGCGGCGTATGACGCGCGCACTGGAAGTGGTTACGCAAACAGGTAGATCGATACTTTCCTTTCACAATGCACTATCGGCCACGCGCCCGTTCAGAATAATTAAGATCGGGCTTGACCTCCCACGAAATGAATTGTACTCCCGAATTGATTTGAGGGTAGATGAGATGATGCAGAAAGGCCTGCTTGACGAAGTTCGCTCCCTGGTTTCGTTTCAACAGCTGAAAGCATTGCAAACAGTGGGTTACAGCGAATTATTCGCACATTTAAAAGGAGAGCTTTCTTTAAATGAAGCGGAGGAACTCATTAAAAGAAATTCGCGGCGTTATGCAAAACGTCAACTCACCTGGTTCAGGAAAGATGATAAGATTAATTGGTTTGCTCCCGATGCCGGAGAGATACTGGCATTCCTTAAAAAAGAAAATGCAGGCTTTTAACACCTGCATTCTACTTGTATATATCCCCGTATTAAAATTTGAATCCGAAGGTGGCCATAATAGTGCCACGAGTTTGTTTAAGTGCGCCATATGTATTCTGGCGGTCCTCCAATCGATAAGGAAAGTGTATATCTTTTTTCAGGTGATGCACATAGCCGAGATCGAAGAATACACCTTTGTCGCGGTAACCTAATCCTCCGCTAAATGCCATTTGGTAGGCTTTTTCAGGATTGTCTTTATATGGGTTTCCATAATAAGCGAAGCCAAGCCTTGCCATGATAACACTGAACTTAACCTCACCGCCTACACGAAAGTTGAAAGCGCCTTTATATTGTTGCTTCACCACTTTGGTTAATGCTTTATAATATGATTTTTCCTCCGGCGTGGGCTCTTCATTGTTGCTGCGGAATTTCGTTCCGCGGTGATTTACGTATTCGATGTCTGCCGAAAGAAAAGCCCGCTGCTTGTTTACATTTTCCACTTCGCGAAATACATATGATGCACTGATGAGCGCCTTCCACGGACTGTATTGCTGATAGCGCGCTTCACCTTTCTCCCCGTTTGTGAATGCTTCTGAAGAAACGCTGAAACTTCCTGCCGGGCTTTCGAGTTCGGTGCTTAGTCTTGTCGATCTTGTGTCTTTCATAAACATGAAAGAAGGGGAGTGTATGGCGAGCCCGATCCGGAAATAATCTTTCGGCCTGTAAATAGCGCCGGCTTTTATATTGATACCGCCACCCGTTGTGGTAAAATCGTCTTCATAGCGAAATGATTTGAAATGATTGTCTGTATTTGAAGAGGTGTCGGTTTCCGTCATCACCGTGTTGCTTGTGTAGTGAACTATGGGTATGCCGAAAGTTAGTCCATAATACCATTTGTTATCTGTATTACCTGCCAGGCTTGCGGCCAATTCATAAATGCCGCCCCCGGTAGTTTGCAAATAATCCTGTTTTAATGCATAGCCTGCATCAAGCAGGTATTCAGGTGCGGCTTTAATTTGATACGAGCCATCGTCCATCCTAACGGTGTCTATCAGGTAGGTGAAAAGTGCTGTGGCAGAAGTATAAGGGAGAGGCGAATTGGTTTGAAGCACCTGATCAATCGATAAGCCGCTTTTTGCAAATTCTTCTGCAAACTGCTCACTAAATGAACTATAGTTATTTAAACCTTGAAGATGAATTACATTTTTGAAAGAAACATTCTGATTAATGGCAAAGCCAATGGTGGCTGATTCCCTGGCTCCTTTCTTTTTACCAAGGCCTATTATTACACCTATAGGATTGAGCCCGATAACAGAGCGGTTGCTCTTAGTGGTTGAATCACGGTAAAGCGCTTTTGTGCGGATGTCAGAAGTGTTTATTCCGAACGAAACTTCCCGTGTATTGAAGAATGCGAGCCCTGCGGGGTTCACATAAATTGACGTGATATCTCCTGCAAGCGAACCCATTGTGCCGCCAACGCTATTGATACGCGTGGATCCGTTTTGATGATACCAACTGTAACGAATAGCATCTTCAGGTATTTGCGAATATGCGTGGCTGCACAGCAGCAGCGCGGCAAAGAATAAAATTCTTTTCATGAACTTTTAATTGAAAGTTTGATAGAAACTAACGGTAATGCTTAGTTGCGGCCCGGGCGCGATACCGGCCTGTTGCCACCTGAAGTATTGCCTGAAGAACTTCCCGAACTTCCCGAGGAAGGCGAATAGGTTCTTGAATCATTTCCGCCGCTCTCATTTCTGCTGCGAACATTAATTACGCGGCGGGTGCTTCCGCCGGAATTGCTGTTGTTATAGGTTCGCGTATTCGATGGGGTTTGGTACTGCCCCGTCTTCGGATTTTTCACAGGCGTAGTGATCGGCGGGTTGTAACTGCCCAGGTTTACCATTCTCGGAGTGGTGTTTTTAGGGTTCGAGAAACGAATGTTTGGAGAATAGACCGGATAAGGATAGTAGTAAGGATTGTAATAATATCCATAGCCGTAACCGTACCTGTATGGATGATGAGAGTAATCGTAATCGTAACGGTCGTCCATCGTTCTCCATCTCCGATCTCTGGTGGCCATGCGCAATTCTCTTTCTTCACGGTCTTCAACCGTAGTTTCTTCCTTTATTTCATTCCCTTCTTTTACCGGCGAAAAATATACATCATCCGGAGTTTGAGAATTTTTGTAAGTCGTGTTGCATGCGGAAAAACTGATTACCGCTGCAACGGCGAGGAGTGTAATTTTATTTTTCATGCTGAACTGTTTAAAGGCGTTAGATGTATTTTTGCGCAACTCCTGGTCATTTAAAATGTAAAGTTGCACATTCTATCAGGTAGATGAGAACAAAGATTATTTTTTTGTTGTTAAAGATGTGCTAATCAACATACATTAGAAACGTTAAAACCAGGGGCTTACAAATTATTATGAGCAAAGCATTAACCTCGAGGGAAGAGGATTATTCACAATGGTATAACGACCTTGTAATTAAAGGAGGGCTGGCCGATTATTCTGCCGTTAGGGGATGCATGGTCATAAAGCCGTATGGTTTTGCGCTTTGGGAAAACATGCGTGACCAGCTTGACAGGATGTTCAAAGAAACGGGACATGTAAATGCATATTTTCCTTTGTTCATTCCGAAAAGCTTATTTGAAGCTGAAGAGAAGAATGCTGAAGGGTTTGCAAAAGAATGTGCGATAGTTACGCACTACAGGCTTAAAGGAGACCCTGATAAACCGGGGAAGCTTATGGTAGATCCGGATGCAAAACTTGAAGAAGAACTCGTTGTAAGGCCGACAAGCGAGGCGATAATTTGGAACACTTATAAGAGTTGGATACAATCTTACCGCGACTTACCAATCCTGGTAAATCAATGGGCGAATGTGGTACGATGGGAAATGAGAACAAGATTGTTTTTACGCACTGCCGAGTTTCTCTGGCAGGAAGGCCACACGGCCCACGCCACCCGTGAAGAGGCGATAGTGGAAACGGAAAAAATGCTGAACGTGTATGCAGATTTTGTAGAAAATTATATGGCAGTTCCCGTTATTCGCGGAATTAAAACGGCTAATGAAAGATTTGCCGGCGCAGATGAAACATATTGTATTGAGGCTATGATGCAGGATGGAAAGGCGTTGCAGGCGGGCACCTCACATTTTTTGGGGCAGAATTTTGCAAAGGCTTTTGATGTGCAATTTCTTACCAAAGAAAATAAGCTGGAGTATGTTTGGGCTACAAGTTGGGGCGTATCTACCCGTCTGATCGGTGCATTAATAATGGCTCATAGCGATGACCAGGGCCTGATCATGCCACCACGCATCGCTCCTTTGCAGGTTGTTATAGTCCCGATTTATAAGGGAGAAGAAAGCAAGCGTTTGGTGGATGAAAAAGCAGAGGAAATCATTAAACAATTGAAAGGGAGAAAAATTTCTGTGAAGTATGATGATTCAGATAATTCGAGGCCGGGATGGAAGTTTGCAGAGTATGAACTTAAGGGTGTACCGGTTCGCATCGCCCTGGGAGCGAGGGATATTGAAAACAAGGTGGTAGAAGTGGCGCGAAGAGATACCAAGGAGAAGCAAACCATGCCGCTGGAAAACATTGGCGATGCTGTTGAGAACCTATTAAACGACATCCAGCAAAACATGTATAACCGCGCACTTGAGTTCAGGGAAAACAATATGTATGAGGCAAACAGCTGGGAGGAATTTACTTCATTGCTTGATAAGGGCGGCTTCATCTCTGCGCACTGGGATGGCACGCCGGAAACTGAAGAAAAGATCAAGAATGAAACGAAGGCTACTATCCGGTGTATACCGCTTAACAATAAACAGGAAGCCGGCAAATGTATACTAACGGGGCAGCCTAGCCGCCAAAGGGTGATCTTTGCACGGGCATACTAATTCACGAAATGAAGAGTATTAATACAAAGCCTGAGATACTGCGGTTTGAAGCAACTGTTCAGGAAATGCGGGAATTGAAGCGATGGGCGCGCTTTTTAGGAATTGTGGGGATGATTGTAAGTGCATTCTTACTGATCGTTTCCGTATTCGGCGGTTCCATATTACGTAACCTGGAGCAGGCTTCGGTGGATGCCGGCAAAAGGTCTGCAGTTTTTGTGATGATACTTCTTGTGTTGGCCACAGTTGCATTTACTCTCGCCGTAATCTTGTTGATGTTTTCAAACAGCATTAATCTAAGCCAAGACGGCGGCGGGCTGCGCAATACATTGCGGTACCTGAAAAATTATTTTCGTACTGCCGGTGTCTTTATTTTATTGTTGATGCTGCTGATCGTACTGCAGTCTGTACTTGGTATTTTCTATTAAATATTTCTAACAAAGTGGCAAAAGGTTCATACTATAAAAAGTATCGGGAGGCGAATGAAGGGGAGGAAGAAGAGCGACTTCCGGTGGTAAATATTTCCGATGATGTTAGAAAGGAATATGAAGACGGAAAATTATTATTGATAGATAAGCCGCTGCACTGGACGTCTTTCGATGTAGTCAGAAAGATAAGGAGCAGCATACATATAAAGAAGGTTGGACATGCCGGAACCCTTGACCCGCTTGCCTCCGGCCTGTTAATTGTTTGCACAGGAAAGTTTACCAAACAGATAAATACACTCATGGCTGCGGAAAAGGAATATACCGGCAGCTTTACCCTTGGAGCAATTACTCCCACTTATGATCTGGAAAGCCTGCCCGAACAACAAATGCCGGTGGATGAAATTACTCTTTCCCGGATCAGGGAGGCCGCAAAGATTTTTACCGGGAGCATTATGCAATTTCCTCCTGTATATTCTGCTATTAAAAAGGCGGGCACCCCGCTTTACGAACTGGCCAGGAGAGGGGAGGCTGTTGATCTTGAGGCACGGCCTGTTACCATATCATCTTTTGAGATTACAGAATGGGATGAACCGGTAGCAAAATTTAAAGTATCCTGTTCAACAGGTACGTATATACGAAGTTTGGCGCACGACCTCGGCAAGGAACTTGGTTGCGGTGCATACCTGAGCGAACTTCGCCGCACGCGGATTGGCGAGTTTAAAGTAGAAGATGCGATGACGATGAAAGAATTCATCAGTTCATTGGAACGGGCATCTTAGAATGGGTAACTAATACCAATAGTGAAGTTGAAATTTTCATAGCGCCAGCGCCGGTACTCGGGTTTTCTTCCAAACAATTTTGGGAGAATGTCGTCGAAGCCAATATCGGGAGCCTTCCAGCCATTGTTGATGTTGCTGAGCTCCGGCCTTTTAAAGCGGAAGCCCAGATCAAGTCGGAGTACAAAATAATTAAAATCCAAACGGAAACCTGTTCCCGCTGCCACCCCGAGTTCTTTATACAGATTTTTTAGTTTGAACTGAGCACTGTCCCGCGAGCCGTCGGGCCGGGAGTTTCTCAGATTCCAGATGTTGCCTGCATCAACAAATACGGCACCGCGCAATGTAAGAGTATTCGGAATTATCCTTGCAATAACGTAGCGGTATTCCGCATTTGCTTCGAGCTGCATGTCTGCAGTTCTGTCGTTAAACACATTTTGCCCGAATGGAACTAGCTTTTGAGACCCCCTGCCGATTCCGCGTATTGGCCAGGCGCGCATGCCATTGCTACCTCCGCTAAAATATTGTTTGAAGAAAGGCAGGGTGGTATCGTTCCCGACTGCAATGCCCACGCCGCTGAACAAACGAAAAGCAAGTTCTGTTTCTTTGTATGTGACAGTGTATTTATATTCGGCATCGGCCCTCACATAACGCCTTCGGTATTTTTTAAAAGCGGGAATTAGTGCGCCCCAGGTCAGCCCGGATTCCTCCACATTTAACTTGATGGATCTCTCGCGCGCCAGGCTCCGCAGGTGTTTGGGATTGCGATAGGTCATTGTAAGCCCGCCGCTCATTCCCGTGATGAGCGCCGTGTTGTAAGAATAGCGAAGAAAGGGAATTGAATCCAGTATACGGTTAAAACTGTCGGTTTGGTTGTAGAGATAATTGAATTCGATGTTGATCGGTTTGAAGGTCCATCGCCATCCTTTTTTATTAAGCACGTTAAAGCCATAATTAAGATTAAACGCCTGCGTATTAAAAAGGTCAAGCCTGTTACTTACAGCGATGTTGGTATTTAAAAAAGATTCCACCGCAGGATAAGGTTTTTTTAACAGCAGGTTAAACGGCGCAACCAGCCTCGGAAAGATCACGTTGTTGCTGTAACTGATTTCTTGCGCATTGATGAGTCGCGTATTGGCGGCGCGATAATTATTATTCAATTCAATTCCTGCGCGGAGGCTGTGTATCATTTTGATAGCTTCGCGCCCCATATTTCGGTTAGTGAGAGAGAGGTTTCCGGAAAGGCCGAAAAGATTTCCCGCCAGTGCGTTGTTGGTATTGCTGTTGGCCGAATAACTGGCTTCCAGCGCGGCTTCAAATCCGAATTTTTTACCGGGTAGAAGTTGAATCGATACGTCTACCAAGCCCGGGTTTAAAGAATCTTCTTCCATCCTGATGTTGATGCTTTCCCAAACCCCTGCCTTTGCAAAATTGTTTATCGTTTTATAATACATGGAGTGGCGGTACATCTCCCCACTTCTTAAGGCCACATTACGTGCAAGAAATTCAGGTTTAAACAAAGGCTGGTGATAACGGATGCGGATACCCGAAGTTTGGATCTCCCTGAAATTAGTTCCGTCAGGCGTATCTCCCTGGTAGAAATCAGGGAATACCGTGATTCGATTTATGAAGTATTTAAAAAGCCGGCTCGAATCTGTCGGCGGGTTTATCACCATTGTTAGTTTGATCTGCGGTGAATCTTTTGCGCGCTCAGCCCCCCTTAGAATTTCAAGAACTTTAAACGGATCGTCAGAAACGGTGGTTAAAGCCGCATTTGAAGTGTCTCCCCGAACTTTCAATTCAGCTGCGGTAAATTTGTAATATCCGTTGTTTCTGAATGTGTCTACAAGCCTGGATATTTCACCCAGCACGCCGGCCCGGGTTACCGGTACTCCCGCTACAAGAACACTTTTATCTGCGGTGCGTTGTGCGATCTGTTGTAATTCTTCGGGAACCAGACGATATTCCAGAGTGTCAACCAGGGTAGGCTTCCCGGCATGTACCAAATACTTTACTTTAACGCGGTTGCCGGAAGTATCTGCCGTGAAGGAAACCCGGGCATCGTAGTAACCAAGGTGGTACATAGAGCCTTTCATATTTTTGGCTGAGGCAGCAGAGTAGGCGCTGTCATACACCGGAGGTCTCACAATCGTGCGAAACAAAAACAATGCTTCCTTTGTAATAAATTTGCTGCTGTCGTCTAGCTGGTCGTTAAGTTTCGACACTACCGCCGAACGTTCGATCTTCGTAAAATTCCCTCCTTCAAGGTTAATGGTATTTTTTATGAGATAGGGTTTGCCGGAAGGAGCTTTTCGAACTATCGTACAGGATGAAACAAGTAAAAGAAGGAAGACGAAACAGGATGCATAACTACCAATTCCACTATAGCGCTTTAATTTTCTCTTCATGTTAAG
The DNA here is from genome assembly GCA_023422565.1 of Bacteroidota bacterium. GTDB lineage: Bacteria > Bacteroidota > Bacteroidia > Chitinophagales > Chitinophagaceae > Ferruginibacter. The sequence continues at coordinate 10,023 of JAFAGR010000085.1, forward strand.
CAAATCCGAGGTCAAATATATCCAAAGTTTACAGCAGAAAAAATTCCGCGATGTGCATAAAGCCTTTGTAGCTGAGGGCCCGAAAGTGGTGGGAGAATTAATTCAGCAAAAGACCTTTGCGGTTAAAAAAATATTTGCACTGGAGGAATGGTTCCTAAGCAACGGAGATTCCCTCCAATTGCGAAAAGAGGAGTTGGTTATTGTTAAGGAGTTTGAGCTTGAAAAAATATCGTTCTTAGCCACGGCTAACCAGGTGCTTGCGGTTTTTGCACATAAAAAAGATGATGATTTTAAGCCCTTGGCGGGGAAGATTACATTAATGCTTGAAGATATCCGTGACCCGGGAAACTTTGGAACCATTATCCGCATTGCAGACTGGTTCGGAGTTTCGGATGTTGTGTGTTCAAAAAACTGCGTGGACATGTATAACCCTAAAGTTGTGCAAAGTACCATGGCAAGCCTTGGCCGTGTGAACATACACTATACGCTGCTTGAAGATGTTTGCAAAAAATTTCCTGAAGCCAAAATATACGCAGCTGTGCTCGGCGGCATTCCGCTACCGGAGGTAAAAGTTGAGCTGCCTGCATTCCTTCTCATTGGTAACGAGGGTGCAGGATTATCCGAAACAATGATCTCGATGGCATCTGAGAAAATCTCAATTCCGGGAGCAGGATGTGCAGAGTCGCTCAATGCCGCCGTTGCCACCGGCATTTTGTTGTATTCGTTTACCCGTTAACGTTAGCGGAACTGAACGGCTTTTACTGGGTTTATTTTCTTAATGAGCAGCGTGGGAAAGATCAGTGTAATAATGCTGATTGCCAGGGTAGAAAACGCAACGAGAATCACCTGCCACCAAACCACATCTGCTTCTGCGGTTCGCATAAAATACGCTTCCTCATTCAGTTTGATAAAACCCGTTGCCTGTTGCAGCCAGCAGATGGCCAGCCCAAAAAGTGTCCCGATAATGATGCCGGTTATTGCGATGAAGGCTGTGTTGTAAAGAAATACTTTTTGAATGTTCCAATTGGGCACGCCCGTTGCTTTTAGGATGCCGATCATACGGGTGCGTTCCAATACAAGAATGATCAGGCAGGTGATGAGGTTCACCACGGCCACAATTACCATTATTAGTAACAGTATATTCTTTAATTGTCCCTGGAGATTCAGCCAGTCGAATATGTTTGGGTAGATCTCCAGAATACTTTTGCTGTACCAGGCCTGCGGAAGGTTTTCATGTATCCTTGCAGAGAGCGTGTCTGCCTTTCGATAGTCGTTTAAAGTGATCTCATATCCGCCTATCTGTTCCGGCTCCCAATTATTCAATCTCCTGATAAGATCGATATCGCAAAGGGCAAAATTCTTATCGTATTCCTCAATGCCCGTCTTAAATGTTCCTGTAACTCTCAGCTTTCGCGCGGTTTTACTTCCATCCGGCCTGAAAAAATAAACCAGCATGGTGTCGCCGGCATTTACGCCAAGCCTGTTTGCAGTAAAGGAACTGATGTTGAATTCGGTACTGTATGAACTGTCGTTAAAATTAAACCAGGCGCCTGCCTGAAGAAAATCTTTAAAACGGTTACGGTTATACGAAGAATCATATCCTTTAAGCAAAACACTCTCAATGCCGGTGCCGAATTTGATGATCGCAGATTTTGTGGCATAACGGTCCGCCGACAAAACTTCCGGCATAGCAGCGAGGTAATTTTCTACGGTATCGTTCCTGAATATGGGATCTTCTTCGGCTATGCTAACCCTGCTGTCAAGATTTTGTTGCACACGAATGTGTCCCCAAAAGCTAAAAACCTTTTTACTGATCACATTTTGGAAACCATTAACAAAACTCAGGGCCACAATCATCACCGCTACGCTGAGCGCTGTGGCACTCACTGCCAGGCGAATGATGAACCGCGAGAAAGTTTTTTTTCCGGATGAGGCCATTCTCCGGGATATGAAGAGGGAAAGGTTCAAAACAATTATTTGGTATCTTTCAAAAATAAATCAAATCGGGGGAAATGATCATCAAAAGAGTGCTGTACACGGTTTTCCTTTTTTTATTTTCGGGATTGGAAGTGTTTGCCCAGCAGGTTGACAGAGTTTATCATTCCAACATTAAAACCGCGCAATTAACGGTGTACGGTGCCCAACAGGAAATGCCTGTTTACCGGCTTAATTCGGGTGACAGGCTTGAACTTGGCTTTGACGACCTGGACGGCAATGTGAAAAGTTATTATTATACCTACGTTTTGTGCGATTACAACTGGAACCCGGTTAACCTTAACCCGTTTGACTACATTCAGGGGTTTACACAAAACAGGATCGCAACATATCGTTTTTCTTCGGTTGCGCTTACCCGTTATACACATTACCAGGCCATTTTGCCCGACCGGAATTCTGTGCCCACAAAGTCCGGTAATTATATATTGAAAGTTTTTTTAGACGGAGATACTTCAAAGGTTGCCTTTACTAAGCGTATGCTGGTGGCTGATCAAAAAGCGATCGTTTCAGGTGAAGTGGTTCAGCCATTCACGCCGGACCTGTTTAAAACGCATCAAAAATTAAAGTTCAACATTTCGCTTAAAGGATTGAGCACCTTCAGTGCCGCACAACAGGTGAAAGTGGTTATACTTCAGAATAACCGCTGGGATAATTTACAGAAAGATATAGCGCCCACATTCGTTCGCGGCAATTCATTGGAATACTATTCTGAAAACACGGGAATTTTTCCAGGAGGGAAAGAGTGGCGTTGGGCAGACCTGCGGAGTTTCCGGCTTCAGAGTGACAGAGTTGATTCAGGCAATTACAAAAAGAACAGCACCGAAATATTCATGAAGGTTGATGGTGACCGGTCGGCACATCGCTATATTTATTTTTCCGATATCAACGGGGCGTATGTTATCACCACGTATGAAACCGTTAACCCTTTGTGGCAGGGCGATTACGCCACAGTGAGATTTTCACTTGCACCTCCTAACGGTAAGCCATATGCGAAGGAAGATGTTTTTCTTGCCGGACAGTTCACGGGGTTTAATACAACAGACGAATGGAAGATGAACTTCAATGAAGAGCGCGGAGTTTATGAGAAAGACGTGTTCCTTAAGCAAGGTTATTACAATTACACCTACATAGTGAAGGAACCCATGACGGGATCACTTATTGATCTGGAAGGAAATTATTGGGAAACAGAAAACCGTTATACTATTCTTGTTTACTATAAATCTTTCACCGACCGAAATGATCAGCTGATAGGCGTGGGAGAGGTGAGGTCGCGGTTTGACAGGCCGGGATTTGTTTTTTAGTTTCTGGTTCCTGGTTCCTTGTTCCTTGTTCCTGGTTCCTTGTTCCTGGTTTCGGTCTGAAGTCTACAGTCGATATACTGTTATGATTTCTGTCCGATAGAAGAGTTACGAAATCTTCTCAAACTAATGCCAGTTCATATTTGATTAGGTTATTTAAAACACCGCTTACCAATTTTAGCTTCCGGTTTTCCTTTTGGTCACGGAGTTCCACAAAGAAGATGCATGAGTTACACGGAGATAGTATAATTTTCAGAATGTCTGAAACGCTTTGTAGTCACGGTATCTGCTAATCTTAGATCAATTTTCAATTTTCTTTCTTTAAAATTTTGAAGTGCCGTATATTTGCACCGGCAAGTCTTATACGACCAGCTCCTGCTGAACTCCCCCAGGACCGGAAGGTAGCAAGGGTAGGTGGTTGAGCGGTGCGATATAAGTAACTTGCCATTTTTTTTGCACATCCTAAATATCAGCATATGAAGTTTTTTATTGATACGGCAAACCTTGACCAGATCAGGGAAGCGCATGATCTCGGAATTCTTGATGGCGTAACCACCAATCCATCTCTTATGGCCAAGGAAGGAATAAAAGGCCATGATGCCGTGATGGCGCATTACAAAGCGATCTGTGATATGGTGGATGGCGATATCAGCGCCGAGGTAGTTTCAACAGATTTCAAAGGGATCGTGGAAGAAGGAAAGAAGCTTGCCGCAATTCATGAGAACATAGTGGTAAAAGTTCCGATGATAAAGGAGGGCGTGAAAGCGATCAAATGGTTTACAGATAACAATATCCGTACAAATTGCACGCTCGTGTTTTCACCGGGCCAGGCAATATTAGCCGCAAAAGCAGGAGCAACTTATGTCAGTCCGTTTATTGGAAGAATTGACGACAGCGGTTGGGACGGGCTGGAACTTATTCATCAGCTTCGCCAGATATTTAACATGCAGGCTTACGGTACGGAAATTCTTGCTGCATCTATTCGTAACCCGAACCACATTATTAAATGTGCGGAGGCGGGTGCAGATGTTTGTACCTGTCCCCTTGATTCAATTATGGGCTTGTTGAAACATCCGCTTACAGATATTGGCCTCGCGAAATTTTTGGAGGACGCGAAAAAGTTTGCTTAAAAATTTATGCCCGTTATAAACGGGCTTTTTTTTAATCCTTCCTGGTTTTCCGGTTGCGGTTGATGATATCTGCTTCGGACGGCAGCACCTCGTTATCTTCATCTCTTTTAATGAATATGACGATCGTTTTGCAAGCCGGGGCTTTTTCTTTTAGTGTAGCCGTAACCGTTATACTGTCTGATGTACATGTTGGCTCAATCCAAAGACTGTTGCCAAAGAAGGTTCCGGCGGAGGATGAAAATTTTATATGAGCGGTGTCTAATGGAACCACGCTTCCATCAGCTGTGATACCCTCCACATTAATGTAATTATAAGTTCCTTTTTTTAAACTGTCTGTATAAAGGTTTATGTAAAAGCTCTCTATTTTCTGCGCGCGGGCACTGAATGCAAATACTGTTAAAAGAAGGAGTGCCGGGTATTTCATTTTACAAAACTCCTTACTTCGTATTTGATATTCGTTAAAAGTCACTTAAACCTTAGTTGGAGATTCCCACTCTTTTTCTGATATAATCACCCTTAGTAAGTTCCTGCAGCATGAACAAAGAAAGATCTCCGGATAATATTTTGTTGTTGTCGTTTCCAGGGGGCGTATCGGGTGAGGTGTGAAACGATCCTGTCGGGTATCCTTCAATAATATCAGGCGAACCTATAATGGTAAAATCAAGATCCGAATCTTTCAGGATCTGGTAGGCTGTGTAATGTTCTTTTCCTACGGCGAGGAATTCCTCCGGGTAGTCCGGTTCATCCATGAGAAGGCCATCACCGGAATCTAGAATTCCTTTTCCTCCAAGCGCGATTATTCTTTTTACACCTGCTTTTTCCATTTGCTTCACAATATTTTTCATTCCCACAGAACGTGTTTTGTCTAAACCGTCAATACTTCCGCCCACTACGCTTATTACCGCATCAGAACCTTGAACGGCTTTGAAAACCTGGTCTTCGTCGAATAATGCTCCTGAAATGATCTCCAGGTTATTATGTGAAGGGAAATTTGCAGTGAACACATTTCTTCCAAATGCTTTTATATAATGGCCCATGATCAGGGCTTCTCTCACCAGTTGTTTGCCAACCATCCCCGTTGCACCAAAAATTGTAATAATCATAATTTCATCAGTTTATCATCATCTTTGCATAACGCGTTTAGGATCCGTAAAAATCATTTAATCAAACACTTGACCAAAATACTCATTCTTGACAATTATGACTCATTTACTTACAACCTCTTTCACCAGGTAAAGGAATTGTGTACACACGAGGTTACCGTGTGCAAGAATGATGAAATAAGTGTTGAGGCAGTGAACGGTTATGACTGGATCATACTTTCCCCGGGTCCCGGCTTGCCAAGAGATGCCGGCATAATGCCACAACTGATCTCAAAATATTCGTCTTCAAAAAAAATATTGGGTGTTTGCCTTGGTCACCAGGCTATTGCCGAGGCCTTTGGCGGCGAGTTAATTAATACGGAGGTTTTTCATGGCGTTTCAACCCCGGTTTATTATAATGACGGGGCTGAAATGTTTAAGGGATTAGCGAATCCGTTTGAAGCAGGGAGATATCACAGCTGGATGGTAAGTGAAAGGAATTTTCCGATAGATTTAGAAGTGACGGCCCGGGATGAAAAGGATAACATTATGGCTTTATCGCACCGTACCTTTGCCGTAACAGGCGTGCAGTTTCATCCGGAAAGTATTATGACAACTGAAGGGAGAAAGATACTTCTGAACTGGATCAAAACGCCTGAGAGAAAGCAGGTTTAAAAAATATCTTTTATGAATATAAAAGTGTGCGGCGTTACTACGCTTAAGCAACTTCGTCAGCTTGATACACTCGGCATTCAATACGCCGGAGTGAGCCTTGCTCATGTAACTGATCCTGAACTTCGGCATTGGAAAGATGATGACCTTGATATAAAAGTGGCAGGCGTTTTTCGCAATCCGGAAATTGATGCCTTGCAGCAGGCTATGGAAGATTGGGAACTTGATCTTGTACAGCTGGATGGAGATGAGTCGCCATTTTTATGTGAGAAGATCTCTGCGGAATGGGAGGTGATAAAAACGATAAGGGTTGATAATGAAAGCGACAAAGCTCTCGATGTGCATCTGGCAGACTACGATGAAGTGTGCGAC
>JAFAGR010000024.1 GCA_023422565.1 Bacteroidota bacterium
CCCTTGCCTCGCACCTAAAAAGAACCAGGAAGAGTCTCGAATACATTTTAATCCCTCAGTGGAACTCTGATTTCTCATGCTTTTCCCTCCGTGCAATATTTTTCGAAGTTGAGATTCTTCAACTAAAAAGGCAATCGGTTGCATTAAAACCTCCCGAAAAAGCTTAGGACTGACAATCCGCGGCTATCTCCGGGAACCTTTGCATCGCGCCATTTCAATCCCTCGGTGGAACTCCGATTTCTCATACCTTTCCCTCCGTGCAATATTTCGATACAAAATCGTTAAGTGTAACCAGATTATCGTAAGCCGCGCCCATGGTGTTGTTAAAATACGCGTATACGGTCCTTCTCTCCGCATTCCATTTTTGAATTTGCTGCCGAAAGCTACCGGCCAAAAGACTATATCGATCTGCAATCTTTTATTTGGGTGATGGGCTCCGATGAATATCCGGATTGATCTGCGTTTGGCAGGATTTCTGATGGAGGTTGATACAACCATGCTTACTGCATTTTTATTATAACGTTTAAATATTTCGATCATGAAGCATGATTATCATCACTACCAAGCCTGCATTGAAGCCTGCCTTCGTTGTGCGGCCATTTGTAACCATTGCGCCTCCTCCTGCACGCAGGAAGAAGATGTGAAGATGATGGCAAGGTGCATACAACTCGATATGGAATGTGCTGCCATGTGTTACAATGCCGCTCAGTTAATGAGCATGGGCAGCAGTCGCGCGAAGGAAGTTTGCCGCCTTTGTGCAGAAATTTGCCGGGAATGTGGTGATGAATGCGCAAAGCATACGCACATGGAGCATTGCCGCGAGTGTGCGGAGGCATGTAAAAAATGCGCCGAAGAATGCAGCAGCATGGCAGCGTAATAAAGATTTGAAAATTAAGTTCGTGCTTTTTTGTTTGCCGGCCTTTGTAGCTATGTTCACCTTTTGTTGTGTCACTCACTTGTACTTTGGTTAATTCTATTCGGCGGTTTTGGTTGTATACACCGCATTATCAATGCGAATGAAGATTATGGCCTTCAACTGCCATTACATACCTTCGCAATGTGAAACTGATCATTAAAAATATGGTTTGCCCGAGGTGCATAACCTCTGTAGAGGAGCTGTTGAAAAAGAACAAGCTTGAGGCAAAGCATATTCGTTTAGGTGAAGTGGAACTCGAAACACACGCGGACAAAGCGCAGCTAATGCAGTTCGCGGCCGACCTGGAGCGAACCGGTTTTGAATTGCTTGACGATCATAAAATTCAACTCATTGAACAGGTTAAGAATCTTCTGATCCAGAAAGTTCAAAGCGGAAATGTAGAAGAGCATTTCAGCGTGATTAAATATATCGGTGAGAGAGTTTTTAAAGATTACTCCTCCGTTAGCAGATTATTTTCAGAAGTTGAAGGCATTACGATTGAACAGTTTTTCATTCTTCAAAAGATAGAAAAAACTAAGGAGTGGCTTTTCTACAACGAGCAATCGCTTAACCAGATCGCCTTCAACCTGGGCTATAGCAGCACCCAGCATCTTTCAGCCCAGTTCAAAAAGCTTACGGGTATGACGCCCTCGCAGTTCAAGCAAATTGGCGCCCTTCACCGCAAACCCATCGATGCCGTAAAGCAGTAATGTTTTTAGTATTCCTGCAATTATCTGTACATCTTTCCCAAAAGAGTGTAACTCAATTCTTTGTTTGCAACGGAGCTTTGTATGGTTAAAAACAGGAAATATATGAACAAGGAAACCAATACGATCAATCTTCCATTAGCCGGCGTGGAAAGTGAACACTGTGCCTTGATTGTAGACAAGGGGCTGAGCAAGGTGCCGGGTGTGAAAACCCACAAGGTGGAGCTAAATAACAACAGGGCAGTTATAACCACAGACGACGAACTGGAAACCATACCGAAAGCTGTAAAGGCGGTAAGAGATCTCGGCTACGACGTGGATACAGTTAAGAAAACTTTTCCGGTACTTAACATGAGTTGTGCATCCTGCGCCACCAGCTCGCAAAGTATTTTAGAAAATACGCCGGGAGTAGTTAAGGTAGCCGTAAACTATGCAAACGCCACAGCGCTTGTGGAATATGTGCCCACAATTACCGATCCGCAGAAACTTAAGGCTGCGCTTCAGGGCATTGGTTATGATCTGATGATCGATGAATCTGATGATGCTAAAGATGCGCTTGAAGAATTGCACCGGAAGAAATTTGAATCGCTGAAGAAAAGAACCATAGGTGCAATAATACTGTCCGTTCCTCTTGTGCTCATCGGAATGGTTTTTATGGACATGCCATATGCTAATTATATCATGTGGGCCCTCGCAACTCCGATCGTACTCATTTTTGGAAAGCAGTTTTTCGTTGGCGCATGGAAGCAGGCAAAGCACCGTTCTGCGAATATGGACACACTCGTAGCCCTGAGTACTGGCGTCGCGTATTTGTTCAGCGTAATCAACACAGTCTATCCCGGGTATTGGCACAGCAAGGGTTTGCACGCCCACGTTTATTTTGAAGCCGCGGCAGTTGTGATTGCATTTATACTGCTGGGAAAAATGCTGGAAGAAAAGGCGAAGGGAAATACATCTTCTGCCATTAAAAAGTTGATGGGATTGCAACCGAAAACAGTAACGGTGGTTCATGAAGGCGGCCATCAAATGGAAATGCCTGTAGCCTCGATAAAGGTTGGTGATAACTTGCTGGTGAAACCCGGCGAGAAGATAGCAGTTGACGGTACCGTTAGTACGGGTACATCTTATGTAGATGAAAGTATGATCAGCGGCGAACCAATACCTGTAGAGAAAAACCCGGGAGATAAAGTGTTTGCAGGAACAATAAATCAAAAAGGCAGTTTTCAATTCACTGCAAACAAAGTTGGCGGAGATACCGTACTCGCCCAGATCATAAAGATGGTGCAGGAGGCACAGGGCAGTAAGGCGCCTGTACAGAAACTGGTAGACAAGGTGAGCGGCATATTTGTTCCCATTGTGATTGTGATTGCAATTCTCAGTTTGATTGCATGGGTTGTATTTGGTGGTGAGAACGGATTCACACAAGGTTTGTTATCTCTGGTTACCGTGTTGGTGATAGCATGCCCCTGTGCTTTGGGCTTAGCCACGCCAACCGCAATTATGGCCGGTATAGGAAAGGGTGCGGAAAATGGTATACTGATAAAAGACGCGGAAAGCCTGGAGTTAGCGAAAAAAGTAGATGCTATTATTCTTGATAAAACAGGTACGATCACCGAAGGCAAGCCCACAGTTTCAGATATTATGTGGAGTAGCGGTGCAGATGAAAAGAAACTTTCTGATCTTCTTTTTAGCATCGAACAACAATCAGAGCATCCGCTTGCCGAAGCAGTGGTTCGCTATTTTAAACAGCAAGGCGCCACTACATTCACACTCGATCATTTCGAAAGCATCACCGGCAAGGGCGTAAAGGTGGTATATGATGGTGAATATTATTTTTTAGGAAGCCCGTCTTCAATGGAAGATGAAAACATTCGCATAGAACCTGCCTTACAAAAAAAGGCGAAGGACTGGCTTGAAAGCGCAAACACGGTGATCTGGCTTTCCGACAAAAACGATGCACTCGCGGCCATAGCCATTGCAGATAAAATAAAGCCCACGTCCATCGACGCGGTAAAGACTTTGCAAAATGAAGGCATGGAAGTGTACATGCTAACAGGAGACAACGCCTTTACGGCAAAAGCGATCGCGGAGCAGGCAGGCATAAAGCATTACAAGGCAGAAGTATTACCGGCAGATAAGGCAGGTTTTGTAAAAGAACTTCAGCAACAGGGAAAGATAGTTGCCATGGTGGGCGATGGTATTAACGACAGCAATGCTTTAGCTCAGGCAGATGTGAGCATTGCCATGGGAAAGGGCAGCGATATAGCAATGGATGTGGCCAAGATGACCATCATTTCATCGGACCTTTCCAAAATTCCAAAGGCGATAGCGTTGTCGCGTAGAACAGCAGCCACCATTAAGCAAAACCTTTTCTGGGCCTTCATCTACAATATCATAGGGATCCCTATCGCGGCAGGGGTTTTGTATCCCTTAACGGGATTTCTTTTAAACCCGATGATAGCGGGAGCTGCAATGGCTTTGAGCAGCATAAGCGTGGTAAGCAACAGTTTGCGACTGAAATGGTTGAAGTTGTGATCATTTAAGTGTAACTCTTTTCCATAATCCTGTAATACTATTCCTAACCGATCGAAAGATCTTTGCAATAAAAAACAACATGAAGTATCAATTCAAAACAAACATTATGTGCGGCAGTTGTATAGCTAAGGCGGCACCTTTCCTTGATGGAAATACCGGCATTAAAAATTGGGAGGTGAACACGCAGGACCCTTCCAAAATTCTAACCGTTGAAGCAGATGGCCTTACTTCTGACATGGTAAAGGATATCGTGAATAAGGCCGGGTATAAGGCGGAATCTTTGAATGAAAGTTGCCATAATGATAATGCTCAAAACTAAAAACCATGAAAAAATATTTCTTTCCCGCCAGGCAACTCAGCACTCTCTTCTCGTTGAGCAAATCCCTGCTTATTATTTCAGTTTGCTTCCTGGCATCTGTGCTAAAAACGAATGCGCAGGATAGTACAGAGAGCGCTCAATTAAATGATCTGCTTAAAAATTATTACACTATCAAAGACGCCCTGGTGGAGGATAAAAGTGCCGAAGCAGCTTCCGCCGCAAAGGCTTTTGTAAAGCGGGTCAACAGCGTTTCGCACCGGCTTATTTCAGAAGGGAATGTGAGTGCTTTACGCAAGGATGCTTTTTCTATTGCAGGCACTGATAATATTACTGCCCAGCGAAAAGCATTTTCAAACTTTTCAGAAAACATCGCCGCACTCGCCGGTAAGTTTAAACTGAGTGACCAACCGGTTTACCTGCAGTATTGCCCGATGGCAAATGCTTCCTGGCTGAGTAGGGAGAAAGAGATCCGTAATCCATATTATGGCAGCGCGATGCTGAACTGCGGAGAAGTGAAGAAAACATTTAAGTGATAATTCAATAAAATCACACGGCATGATAAAAAATAAGTTCATTTATTTTCTTAAAAAAGTCTTTCGCTTTCTGTTTATTAGAAAGAAGGACTGCTGTCAATAGTTTAAAGATGAAGTACATATTCTCCCTTTTATTCCTCATCACATCCGCAACAACCATTCAGGCACAAGAGAAAAATGCAAAACAGGTTAATTACACCTGCCCGATGCATCCTGAAATAGTTTCCAATAAGCCCGGAAAATGTACGAAATGCGGCATGGCCCTGGTGAAGAAATCTGGACCACAAAAATCTTTACAAAAAGCACCTGTAAAAAAAACTACAGAAAAACCTGCAACCGGGCATCAACATGAACAGCATACTGCGAAAAAGCCTATCGCGGATACCTTATACCAATGCCCGATGAAATGTGAGGGAGAAAAGGTTTATGGCAAGCCGGGTAAATGTCCTGTTTGCGGCATGGAGTTAAAAATAATTTCAAAAGATGAAACCGATCATGCATTCGGGAAACACTCTGCGAATGAAAATTTTGAGGCGCGGCACGACGCAGATAGAATTTTCTTTGACGGCAAAAAAGTTAGATACGATTTATACGTGACGGACACGGTTGTAAACTTCACGGGAAAACGCAGGCACGCTTATGCAATAAACGGACAATTGCCCGCACCCACTTTATTTTTCACCGAGGGCGATACGGCGGAGATCTATTTGCACAATAGGTTGAAGAATGAAGAAACCTCCCTGCACTGGCATGGCGTTATTCTTCCCAATGCCCAGGATGGCGTTCCTTATTTAACTACAAAGCGAATCGGCCCGGGCGAAACTCACCTGTATACGTTTAAAGTTGTTCAGAACGGAACGTATTGGTATCACTCACACAGCGGCTTGCAGGAGCAGGCGGGAATGTATGGTGCACTGGTGTTTAATAAACGTGACAGCGGATTGATGATGAAAAAGTACAAAGAAGTTTTTCCTGTAGTGCTGAGTGAATGGACGGATGAAAAGCCTTCCCAGGTGATGCGGCGTTTGCACACGGCGAATGATTGGTATGCGATAAAAAAAGGAAGTGTGCAGAGTTATGCGGAGGCAATTCGTCACAATGCCTTTGGCATAAAGTTGAAAAATGAATGGCTGCGCATGAAGGCGATGGATGTGAGTGATGTGTATTACGACAGGTTCCTGATAAATGGCCGGCCCCAAAATGAAATGCCGCATGTGAAAGCGGGAGACAGAATTCGTTTAAGAATCGTGAACGCGGGAGCCTCCAGTTATTTTTGGCTGAACTATGGCGGCGGTAAAATTACCGTAGTGGCTAATGATGGCAATGATGTAGAACCCGTGGAAGTGGACAGGCTGATAGTAGGTGTTTCTGAAACGTATGATGTGGAGGTAACCGTTCCTGAAAATATGAGTTATGAATTCAGAGCCACGGCTGAAGATCGTACAAAGCATGCTTCCCTGTGGTTGGGCAGCGGCCATAAAATGCCGGCACCTGATCTTCCTCGCCTGAAATATTTTGAAGGAATGAAGATGATGAACGGCATGATGAAGATGAATGGTGATATGAAACCGATGGGCCATAAAATGTCTTTGCAGAAAATGGATATGAACCAGGTGATGTATCCTGAATTGCAGGGGCGATCAATGAATCATGCAATGGAAGGAATGGATCACGGCTCTTCACATCAAAATCATTCAACGCACGAAATGGCCGCCGGAGATTCTGTTAAACAAAATAAACATGAAGGGCATAACAATGCGATCCGGCATCAATATACCTGCCCAATGCATCCCGAAATCATTTCCAACAAACCCGGAAAATGTCCTAAATGCGGAATGGACCTGGTGTTGAAAGAAGCATCGAATGATAAAGCGAATCAAGGCGCAATGGATATGTCAACCGTCAACGGAATTCGTACGCTGAATTATGACCTGCTGAGGTCGCGTGAGGTAACAGCATTTCCAACTGATGCGCCCCTGCACACATTACACTTCCAACTTGAAGGAAACATGAACCGCTACTTATGGACGCTGGATAATAAAACCGTGACGGAATCAGACAAGATACTTATCAGGAAGGGCGAAGTGTTGCGCGTGATTTTGACCAACAATTCTATGATGCGCCATCCGATGCATTTACACGGTCATGATTTCAGGGTGTTGAATTCAAACGGTGAATACTCGCCGCTAAAGAATGTGTTAGACATTTTGCCAATGGAAACCGACACGATAGAATTTGCTGCAAATCAGGATGGTGATTGGTTTTTTCATTGTCACATTCTCTATCATATGATGGCGGGGATGGGCCGGGTATTCAGTTATGAAAATTCAGAAGTTAATCCGCAACTACCTGATAAAAAAGAAGCCTGGCGAATGTTTAAAAAAGATAACCGCATGACGGCCTTCAAAGCACAGGTTGGCCTGGAGAGCAATGGCAGCGATGGTGAATTTATGTGGATGAATCAACGCTATTCATTGAATGGTGAATGGCATATCGGCTCCCGGCGGGATCATGGCCATGAAGGAAGCCTGGTTTTCGGGAGGTATCTGGGAAAAATGCAATGGGCGTTTCCATACATTGGTGCGCAGTACAGGTACAAGCCGGAAGATCATGCAATGGAAAAAAATCTTTTCGGGCAGGAAACAATACACAGTAATTATTGGGCGCCGGTTGCGGGCTTTCAGTACACGTTGCCCTGGCTAATGGTTGCCGATGTTAGAGTTGACCTGTACGGCAAGATGCGCTTCCAGTTGATGCGGGAAGATATTCCCCTTACCCCGAGGTTGCGCCTGAATATGATGGGAAACACAGATAAGGAATACATGGTTGGCTTGCGATACATCACCACAAAGTGGCTTGCATTATCAACGCACTACGATAGCGATATGAATTGGGGCGCGGGTGTGACGATAATTTATTGAGGAGTATTGATAAAGTCGGTTCTTCGAAAAGTTTTTTTGTTAGATCAATGTAAGAGTCATTCTGTATATCTTAGACCGGATGATGGAAGTGTACCATAGAATTTGGGTTGACCTGATCGTTAACTAAACATTATGTCCTTGTATTTAATGCCATCCGATTTAAGAATAGTGTTGGCATAGATGTCCATTTTCTCAGACAGGTACTTATAAAAAATGAACCCCAGGATATAGTCCCGAAATTCATCAAAAGAGCATGGCCGAACTACCCGGCTTAGACACTTTGCTATACCGGTGGATGAACTATAGGGGCTTGCTTTACCATTGGGGCGAACACTTTCCCAACGAAGCAAGTACCAGTTCCCCGTTAAAATAAAAATGACATCAACACAACTGGAACTGCTGGACGACCCGCAACTAATTGACCTGCTGATTGACCAGGTGTACCAATTCAGCCGCATGTACTGGAAAGGCGTTGCCCAGCAAAATATGCCGGTAACCATCCTTTACCCGCAGATGGTAACCGAGTTATTCCCCCACTTCAAAAAGCCGCTGCTATACGATTTTGGGAAGGAGACATTGTGGTTTTTATAAAACAGTGCTGTCGTTTTCTTCCAGGTAAATTCTTTTTAGGTAAAAGCCGGACAACTGGAACAATTTTTACTGTTTTAGTCTAAAGCAGTAAAAATGAAACGTCTATTCATCATTGCCGTATTCGGCATTGCCTTATTT
>JAFAGR010000079.1 GCA_023422565.1 Bacteroidota bacterium
GATTTGATTTGATCTTAGCAGCGCGAAAAATTTCCAGCAATTGGTCCATTGGCTTTCCTTCCACAAAAGAAAAATCTTTTGATTTGAATGAGATAAGCACCTGGTTATTTTTATGGATGATCACCGGGGGGATATTCTTCGCAATCAACTTTGTGATCACCGTGCCCGGAAGTGAGGGATCAATAAAGCTTTTTACAAAAAGCGGAATGCCCTTGTTCTGAAGCGGTTTGATCGTTTTCGGGTGAATTACCTGTGCGCCATAATACGCCATTTCTATCACCTCATTGTAGCTTAGTTCAGGAATTTTAATTGCATCGGTGTAAATACGCGGATCCGCATTCATCACGGCCTCTACGTCTTTCCAGATCGTAACGCTTTCAGCCGGCAACAAGTTGGCGAACACTGCGGCCGTATAGTCGCTTCCTTCCCTGCCTAAGGTGGTGCTTTCGTTTTCGTCTGTAGCCCCGATATAGCCCTGCGTGATCACCACATCGTGCTTTTCAAAAAGCGGTAAAATGTGTTGCTGAATTTTTGAACCCGTAAAATTCCAATCGATATTGGCATCGCGGAAATTATTATCGGTTCGAAGAATGTCGCGTACATCAACCCATGCGCAATTACATCCCTGCTCATTTAAATAGTCTGCAAGAATACTACTGCTCATCAATTCGCCTGTACACACTATCTGATCATAGTAATAATCAAAATGGCGAACCGGTTTATCGTGAAGCAACCATTCCGTTTCGGTAAAAAATGTTTTAACTCTGTCCTCAGCCTGCTGCCATCGCTGAGTAACCAGGTATTTTATTAACTGAAGATGATTGTCTTTTATTTTTTCGAAAAGTTGCAGGGCAACATCCTTGTTTTCATGAAAAAATGATTGGGCCACAGATTCAAGCGCATTCGTGGTTTTGCCCATTGCAGAAACCACCACCAGCAATTTTCCCTGGTGACTTTTTATGATTTCCGCGGTATTTTTCATTCGCTCCGCGCTATTAATGCTTGCCCCACCGAATTTGAAAACTTTCATGTTCATTATTTGAGATTCCCAACGCCTAATCTTAATACATTTGTGGGCAAATCTAAATCGTAAATAAATAAAGGAAAGAAATTTATGGCTATCAACAGGGGCATTCAAACTCTCGATGAATTTACCATCCAGCAGATGCGTGATTTTCCAAAGGCAACGGGCGAATTGTCTGGCTTGTTGCGCGACATCGGCCTGGCGGCAAAACGGGTAAATGTGGAAGTGAATAAGGCAGGTTTGGTAGACATATTAGGAGATTTCGGGGCCACCAACGTGCAAGGTGAGGAAGTGATGAAGCTGGATGTTTTTGCCAATAATCAGTTCATGGGCGTTTTGCAGCACGGCATCAGTTGCGCCGGTATCGGTAGCGAGGAACTTGATGATATTGTGATCTTTGATGATGAAATAAGTAACCAATCAAAATATGTATGCCTTTTTGATCCCCTGGATGGAAGCAGCAATATTGATGTGAATGTTTCTATAGGCACAATTTTCAGTGTATTCCGCCGGGTGAGTGAGATCGGAAAACCCGCCACTAAAGAAGATTTTCTTCAACAGGGAAACAAGCAGGTTGCTGCCGGTTATGTTATTTATGGTTCTTCTACCATGCTTGTATATGCCACTAAACGCGGCGTTAACGGGTTCACTCTGGATCCTTCAATTGGTGAGTTCACGCTCAGCCACCCGGATATAAAATGCCCTGATGCCGGAAAAATTTACTCGGTGAATCATGGTAACTTCTTCCAGTATGAAAAGCCTGTGCAGAATTACATTGATGTTTGCCAGCGCAAGAACAAAACTAACGGTGGGCCATACACGCAACGGTACATCGGCAGTATGGTTTCCGATGTGCACCGCAACCTCATCAAAGGTGGAATATTCATGTACCCGGGTACTACAGACAAGCCAAACGGAAAGTTGCGTCTGCTTTATGAATGCAATCCATTCGCGTTTATTGTAGAGAAGGCCGGCGGAATGGCAACTAACGGGAAGATCCGAATCCTGGATATTCAGCCCACTGAAGTTCATCAAAGAACTCCTTTATTTATAGGGAGCAAGCTGATGATGGAGGAACTGAATTCACACCTTGAAGCCTGAAAAATATGAAGCGGCCGATCATCAGCGTAAAAGATCTGAGTAAGACCTACGGCAACCTGAAAGCCGTCAAGTCGATCTCGTTTGATGTATACGAAGGTGAAATTTTTGGTTTGCTGGGCCCAAATGGTGCAGGGAAATCGACCACCCTCGAAATAATTGAAACTCTTCGGCCGAAGACAGCGGGAACAGTAACAGTAGATGGGTATGATCTTGATAATAATCCAGGCGAGATAAAAAAGATCATCGGCGTTCAGTTGCAAACCTCGGGGTTTTATCCGGGTCTTAACCTGACTGAGCTGCTGGAACTGTTCGCGGGCCTTTACAATAAAAAGATCGATCCTAAAGAGTACCTGGCAAAAGTTCATCTTGAGGATAAGGCGAAAACACTTTCCAAAGCTTTAAGCGGCGGTCAGAAGCAACGCTTTTCCATCGCCACCACGTTAATCCATAAACCAAGAATTGTTTTTCTTGATGAGCCCACTACCGGCCTCGACCCGCAGGCGCGGCGCAATTTGTGGGAGCTGATACGAGAGATAAGGAGTAACGGCACCACCGTAATAATCACCACGCATTACATGGATGAAGCCGAGCAGCTTTGCGACCGTATTGCAATACTTGATGAAGGAAGGATCATTAAACTGGATACGCCGGAAAATATGATCGATGAGCTTGTGGCCACCGGCTTTGAGCGGCCTAAGCAGGTGAAACATGCCAACCTGGAAGATGTTTTTATACATTTAACAGGTAAAGAAATCAGGGATGAATAAATCTGCTTTTATTTGCAACTGAAAAAATCAAACTAAATACATGAAGAAATTATTCACCGCCGCATTTGCCACATTTGCATTTGCAGGTGTAAATGCCCAGGCGCCGGCTAAACCTTTAATGAAGAACGCAACCGACAGTTTCAGCTATGCATTGGGGCTTAATGTGGCAAACAGCCTCAAAGACCAGGGCGTTACGGATATTAATACCGAAATGTTGAAACAGGCTTTCAATGATGTATTGAAAACAAATACTCCCGGCCTTACGCAGGAGGTGGCTATACATATCCTGCAGAGTGAGATGCAAAAGATGGGAGAAAAAAAATTAACTGCTGAAAAAGCGAAGGGTCAGGCTTTTCTTGAACAAAATAAAAAGAAGAAAGGCGTAACTGTTTTACCCAATGGTTTGCAGTATGAAGTATTAACTGCCGGCGATCCGTCTGCATTAAAACCCAAGCCGGTAGATACTGTTCGGGTGGATTATGTGGGCACCACTATTGATGGAACTGAATTCGATTCTTCCATTAAGCGCGGTGAACCTACGGAGTTCCCATTGAATGGCGTGATCAGGGGATGGACTGAAATTTTGCAGTTGATGCCTAAGGGATCAAAATGGAAAGTATACATACCGAGTGACCTGGCATATGGAGACCGGGGCGCGGGTGCGCAAATTCCCGGCGGAGCCGTATTGATTTTTGAGATCACGCTGCATGATATTAAACCGGCGCAATAATGCAGTATTTTAAATCATTGTTGTCCGGAAAAAGCTTTTTGAAATCCTCTCAAACGATCTGCTGCACTAGAGTAGGAAGGAATTTCTAGCCAATGGGGCTTGCGCTGAGATCGAAGTAAAGTTTCACACAAAGGAATACCTAAGAATACATAAGGCACGAAGAAAACCACTGAATTTTGCGATCTTATGTATTTCTTAGTGGGCTTCGTGTGAAATTCTCAGACCGTTGTATTTAGTAAGCAGTAGCAAATAAAGGTCGCCGTCCATTTTATATTTGGAGAAATTTTCCCCGGACACTAATGATTTTAAATTTTAGATTTGAAATTGATGTTGGATTGAACATTGCCCGGTTGGTGATAATTCCCCTGCCAGAACTCATCGCCCATCACTCATAACTCACCGCGTGAAATCAAAAATTCTATCTTCCAAATACCTGAGCGATCACCCTTACTTCCGTGCCCGCATGGATAGTTATCAAACGGGAACGGGAAAGATCGTTGATCCTTATTTTGTGGTTGAATTACCTCCAAGCGTAGTGGTGATGGGCATTACGAAGGATAAGGAAGTATTGGTAGTGAAGCAGTATCGTCACCCTGTTGGTGAGGAACTTATTGAGTTGCCGGGAGGTTTTATTGATGAAAACGAGAGCCCGCAACTTGCGGCTGAGAGAGAGATGCTTGAAGAAACCGGCTATAAGTTCTTACACTTCCATTACCTCGGAATGTCGGCTGCAAACCCGGGTGTACTTAATAATTTTTCCCATTTTTTTTTAGCTACCGGTGGAGTAAAAATTTCGGAACAGTCTCTTGATAATAATGAGGAGATCGAAGTGATGAAAATGCCGCTTGAAGAAGTGAAGATAAAATTGTTACACGGCGAATTTCGCCAGAGTTTGCACGCGCTTTGCCTCTTCTACGGGTTCAACCACCTTGAGGGTCGGTAAGCTTAATTCGTTGTTTCAAGTTCGGAGATCACAAAAAAACTTCCACAACAAATAATAGCATCCTCATCGCCTGCATCACGTAAGGCTGCGGTAAGCGCATCGTTTATATTTCTATAACCTTCTCCCTCAAGGCCGAAATCCCCTGCAATTGATACGAGTTCATCAACCGGAAGTGCGCGCGGAATTTGCGCCTGAGTAAAATAATAGAGGGCATGCTTAGGGAGAATTGCCAGGATTGATTTGATATCCTTATCGTTTACGAAACCGAGAATGAAATGCCATCCATTGTCAGGGAATTGAAGTTCTACCTGGCTTAGAAGGGAAGCAAAGCCATCGCGATTGTGTGCTACATCCAAAATGACTTTTGGTTTTTGCCGGATGACTTCCCACCGCCCCCGCAGGCCTGTATTCAGCCCTACTTTGGAAATCCCTTCGTGGAGTGCACTTTCAGGAATATTCCAGTCATGTTTTCTCAACATTTTTACTGCAGAGAGCACCGTGGCTGCGTTTTTTGCCTGGTATAATCCGCGAAGATCTAACCGAAGCTTTTCCACAATCCCTGATGAACTGTCTTTTAGATTAACAAGCAGGAAACCGCCTTCAGGCGAAATGTATTCTGCAAGATATTGCTCTGTGGCAAGTATCATCTCAGATTGTGTGCTGTTTGTTTTCTCAATAAAAACGGGCAACGTTTCATCGGTCACTTCCCCGATCACCACAGGCACTCCTTTTTTTATGATGCCGGCTTTTTCTCCGGCGATCTCGCCCAATGTTTTGCCAAGAAGGTCGGTATGATCAAGGCCAATATTAGTGATCACTGAAAGAACCGGGTTCACAATGTTCGTACTGTCTAGCCGCCCACCCAGTCCTGTTTCAATAACGGCAACGGCTACCTGCTTTTCAGCAAAATAGTCCAACGCCATAGCCACAGTAAGTTCAAAGAATGAAGGACTGATCTCGTCAATTTTGGGCTTCACTTTTTCAACAAATCGGATCACATAATCCTGGTCGATCATCTCGCCATTTATACGTATTCGTTCGCCAAAGTCTTTTATATGCGGAGAGGTATAGAGCCCCGTTTTATAACCAGATTCCTGTAAGATAGAAGCCAGCATATGGGCTGTGCTTCCCTTACCGTTTGTGCCGGCTATGTGGATGCATTTTATTTTTTCCTGCGGATCTCCAAGAAAGGTGCAAAGAGCAACAGTGTTGGCTATATCTTTTTTATACGCTGCTGCGCCAACCCTGCTGTACATCGGAAGTTGCGAGTAAAGAAATGATATGGTTTCTTCGTACGTCAATTTCAATAGTTGTGGGGCCACAAATTTATGCTTCACATATGTTTCAACATACATGCCGATTATTTTGTTTGCCCGAATGAAAGGAACATGGAGAAGGTCTGCGATCAGTTCACATTGAAATTGAACTGCACGGTTACATTTGATTCTGTTGAAGCCTTATCGAACTGGATATTTTGAAGGTAGTTTGTTATTGCCTGTGCATAGGATTGGTTCCTGCTGGTAGAGCCTACATCGAAGCCTACGAACCTTCCACGCCCTTCGGGCGAAACTTTTATAATTGCATAGATCGTTGCCTTTGGCAGATCACCGGAGAAGGAATAATAACGAATGATCTTCCTGTTGCCGCGGATGATTTTTGGTCCGCCAAGCTTTCCGCCCGGAGTAGTACCATAGGAATCTTTGTCGCCATCAGGAGACCCTGCATCACCTTTTGCTCCGGGTGTGTTGCCCTGGTAGCGGTAACCGTTATCTTCTGTAGGATTATTTCCCTTGCCATCGCCGGGGCCCGGGTAAGTAACTTTTGGTTTCGCCGGTGTGGTCACTTTTGGTGAATTTACATTGCTTTCCACTTTTGATTTGGAAGGCTTCTCCGGTTTGGTAACGGGGGCCGCATCCTCATCAGCAAAATCATCAGGGATAACTTTTTCTGCAGCGATACTTTTCGTAGCCTCCTGCTTACGGCCGACTTCGGTTTCCGGTGAGGGTCCGCGCTGACCCTTTACCAGGGGCTGTTCCTCTCCCCATCCATCCGCATCATTACCGAGATTTATTTCGATGAGATCTGCAATCAGAGGGGCGGTTGGCGGTTCATTTTTCCAACGAATGAAAAAGAACAGCAAGAGCAGGAGTGCGCAAATAGCTGCTGTATATATAAATGCTTTCCGGTTTTTTTCCGCTTCAAAACTCGTCATAGTTCCACTTCTTGTGTGCATAAAGTTAATTCTTTAGAGGTTTATTAGAGTTCAGATTGCAGAAATGGAATAAGTGAAGGAAAATTTTAACAAAGCGGCAAATAATAAAAAAGGAAAAATCTCCTGATCGCTAATCCCATTTCCTAAAACTCATAACTCAAAACCCAAATGCCGACGCTTCGGTCGGCATCGAGACCGCTTCGCGCGTCTCGAACTCACAACCCATTCGTTACCGGTTCCCAAAAATCAGGCTTCCTATCCTCACCATATTACTACCTTCCTCGATCGCGATCTTGTAATCGTTGCTCATTCCCATACTCAGTATTTCAAAAGAAGGGTTGTTCGATTTCATCTTATCGAACATGTTTTTCAGGGAACTAAACTCATTGCGAAGTACCTGCTCTTCTTCGGAGAAACTCGCCATACCCATCAATCCACGGATATCAAGGAAGTCATATTCACTAATGATTACTTCATTTAACTCGGCTTCGTTAAAGCCAAACTTGGTTTCCTCCGCTGCAATATGTACCTGGAGCAGGCAGGATATTTTGCGTTCCAGTTTTTTACCTTGTTTCTGAAGTTCTTTCAGAAGTTTTATTGAATCAACGCCATGTACAAGGTGGATAAAGGGAGCGATGTACTTCACCTTATTACTTTGAAGATGGCCTATGAAATGCCAGCGGATATCTTTAGGAAGCGCTTCGTGTTTCTCCAGCAGTTCCTGCACATAATTTTCTCCAAAGTCCCGCTGTCCTGCTTCATAAGCCTTCATTATGTCTCCGGCACTTTTGAACTTGCTCACTGCTACCAAATGCACTTTCTGCCCGAATTCACTGATCAGTTGCTTATAATTTTCTTGATTAAACATAATGTGAAAGTAAATTTAAAACCTGCAATCTTCATGCAGATTTTCTGAAATTGCGAACAAATGATTTTATATGGTAAAGATCTTAATTGGGCTTTTAATTATTTTTTCTGTTTCATCTTGTTCATCCACATATTTCAACACGGCAAATGATCTGAGAAAAGTGAATGGTGCGGTGCTAAAGAAAGATGGAACGGAAATTTTAGGGGATGTTTCTTTTCGAAGCTTCGGTGGCAGCCAGACTGCCGTGACTATCGTTCCGTCAGATTCAAAAGAGAAACTGCGTATAGCCCTAACCGATATCGAAAGGATGGAGATACGCGGCGTTGAGTATGTGCCGGGAAGAATAAGCGATGGAGGCGCGAGGCTTGTATTTCTAAAGCCCATATCAAGGACCGATTCAAAACTGAAACTTTATGAATTTTATGAGCAGGATCGCCGTACCGAACGAAATTATCGTGGGGAGACTTTTACCAGAAGAGAAGATAAATATACTTACTACCTCGAAGTTCCCGGCCATCGCATGCAGGAAGCCTTATGGGATATTTCGGGGCGGCGACTGGTTCCTAATTTCGATGAAAAGATGAGTGAGGTGGTGAAAGATTGTAAACCGCTTGCAGAAAAGATCCGCAACAAAGAGAAAGGATACTTCTATGCACAGATATCAGCCCGCGACAGGGTGGAGGTGATGCAGCGGATCATTAATGAGTATAACAGATGTGAATGATTCGGCAATTCGGTGATTTGGAGATTTGATAATCGTTATTAGGGATAAAAGTCCTCCTAAATTTATTAACGAGACTCTCAACGGGATTTAAAATATCTTTGCAGAAACTATTCGTCTGCCGCGCTTAATAAATTCTTTCAAATAAAAAAGCCCGCAATGTAAAATCGTGGGCTTTTTGCGATTATCGACTTCCGATTATTTTAGAATCGTTCTGCTAATTACTATTCTCTGCACTTCACTGGTGCCTTCATATATCTGTGTGATCTTCGCATCGCGCATCAGGCGTTCAACATGATATTCTTTCACGAAGCCATAGCCGCCGTGAATTTGCACAGCTTCGGTGGCTGTCCACATCGCGGTTTCGCTGCTGAAAACTTTTGCCATTGAACTGCTGAGTGTATAATCCAAATGCTGGTCTTTTTCCCACGCAGCTCTTAAACATAGCAACCTTGACGCCTCAATTTTTGTGGCCATGTCTGCGAGCTTGAATTGGATGATTTGGTGGTTCATGATCTCCGTACCAAAGGCTTTGCGTTCCTTGCTGTACGCTTTAGCCAGTTCATAAGCACCGCTGGCAATACCAAGCGCTTGTGAAGCGATGCCGATCCTTCCGCCGGCCAATGTTTTCATGGCGAACTTGAAACCGAAACCATCTTCACCGATGCGGTTCTCTTTAGGAACCTTTACATCATTGAAAAGGATAGTGTGCGTATCACTTCCCCTGATACCAAGCTTATTTTCCTTCGCGCCCACTACTACGCCGGGCCAGTTTTTTTCAACGATAAATGCATTGATGCCACGGCTTCCTTTTGCAGGATCGGTTTGTGCAATTACCAGATAAACACTTGCGCTGTTACCATTGGTGATCCAGTTTTTTGTGCCATTCAATAGATAATGATCGCCTTTATCTTCTGCAGTTGTTCTTTGCGAAGTAGCATCGCTTCCCGCTTCAGGCTCACTCAATAAAAACGCGCCGATGTATAATTCGTTATCCTTCTTTCCCTGCGCAAGCGGCGTCAGGTATTTCACTTTTTGTTCCTCAGAGCCATATTCCTGCAAACCATAACAAACCAGACTGTTGTTCACGCTCATACAAACACTCACGCTGGCATCCACCTTGCTGATCTCTTCCATGGCCAGTACGTAGCTTATCGTATCCATCCCGCTTCCGCCATATTCAGGCTTCACCATCATTCCCATAAAACCCAGTTCAGCAAGTTTTTTTATCTGCTCTTTCGGAAAAGTCTGATTTTCGTCGCGCTCTATAACGCCCGGCAGACAATCATTTTGTGCGAAATCGCGGGCTGCCTGTTGTATCATTAAATGTTCTTCGGAAAGTTGAAATTGCATAAGCTGGTTTTTTGAGGCCACAAAAATAAGGTTTGAAAGGCAAAGTGACGGGTGGCGTCGGCAATTTTACGCTACTTTGTTTATCTGTTATCTTTAGGGCGAATAAAATCAACATCATAGTGCCGGCACAGGCTTCCCTGCAGAATCTTAAGGTTCAAAAAATAATCGCGGTCATTTCAATCGTGCTCTTTAGCGTAAAGATCTGGGCATGGTACATTACAAATTCCGTTGCTGTATTAACGGATGCGCTCGAGAGTATTGTGAATGTGGCTGCGGGGCTGTTTGGCGTTTTCAGCCTTTGGGGGTCTGCCCGGCCCAGAGATTTCGAACATCCTTACGGGCATGGAAAAGTTGAATTTATTTCCGCGGCCATAGAAGGTACACTGATATTTATCGCAGGCATTTTTATCATTTTCACGGCTGTGAAAAGTCTTTACCAGCCGGCTGATGTGGTAAAGATCGATGTCGGCTTAATTCTGCTCAGTGCTTCTGCAGTCATCAATTTGATCGCCGGAAAAATTTGCGTGAGTGTTGGCAGGAAGAATAATTCACTTGCGTTGATAGCAAGCGGTAAGCATTTAATCACGGATGTTTATACCACTATAGGAATTTTAGCCGGGCTCGTACTCTTGTACTTCACAAAATTGATGTGGATAGACAGTGTGGTGGCGATCATTTTTGCGGTTATTATTTTGATTACAGGATATAAAATAATACGAACCTCTGTTGCAGGAATTATGGATGAAGCCGACGAAAGGTTGCTTAATAATATGGCGGAAAAATTCCAGGCAAGCCGAAAGCCCGACTGGATTGATCTCCACAACCTGCGAGTGATCAAGTACGGGGCAACCTTGCATTTAGACTGTCACATGACTGTTCCCTGGTATTATAATGTGGTTGAAGCGCACCGCGTGGTAGATGAATTGAGTGAACTCGTCAGAAACAATTACGGCCAGTCAATGGAACTGTTCGTTCATTCCGATGCGTGTATGGAATTTTCCTGCAGAATATGCACTTTGGAAAATTGCACGGTGAGGCAACATGAGTTTGAAAGGCTTGTTACCTGGACGATCAATACCATGTCAGAAAACAACAAACATAATGTACACACCAACTGATTTGAGCGAAGAATATTGGAACGAACGATACAAACTGAACGAGACCGGTTGGGATATTGGATATGCTGCCCCTGCACTGATGGAGTATTGTTCGAAATTAAAGGATAAGCATATTGCGATCCTGGTTCCCGGATGCGGCTACGGCCATGAGGTGGTGGAATTGATATCGATGGGCTTTGATAATATTACTGTGATCGATCTCTCAACGGAAGCACTTAATGCGCTAAGGCAGAAGGTGGGCGAGAAAGCGAAACTTATTCACGGAAACTTTTTTGACCACCAGGGGCAATATGACCTGATCATTGAGCAAACTTTTTTCTGCGCGCTTGATCCTTCTATGCGAAAAAAATATGCAGAGCACATGGGGAGGTTGCTTAAGCCGGGAGGAAAATTGATGGGCGTGCTATTCAACCGGCAGTTTGAAGGTGGACCGCCATTTGGCGGGGACATCTTGGAATACGAAAACTTGTTTTCTCCACTTTTTGAAATTTTAAATTTAGCGCCCTGTTATAATTCGATCAAGCCGAGAGAAGGCTCGGAGGTGTTTGTTGAATTAAAAAGTAAAGAGAAATAAGGGTTTGGTTTTGAGTTATGGGTTATGAGTTCCGGGGAAAGGGTACAGGTTATACGGTAAAGACATAGTGTATGCGTTTCAGCACAACCTTTACATTTTCAGAATAGCATTTGCAAGACCGATTGCCACAAGCACCGCCGCTGCGGCTATAGAAATTGCTCTTATTGCTCCCCACCAGGGGTTTAAGCCATTTGTTTTATCTCTTATATAGCCAAAAGTCAGCAAAGCAATGCTACTAACTACCAAGGATACCCGAAAACCTTCAGTACTGTCGGCAGACAAATAGAAGCATAAGGCGGGCATTAATCCGCCCGCCAGGAATGCCAGCGCAGTAACCAACACCCTGCTAAGCGGAACAATTTCCTGTTCCATGTTCTTTGGCTTCGATTGTTCTTTTAGCCATTCCTGCTCTGCCATACCGATTTGTTCAGAGGTTAAGCCCAGGTTCGTTAACAGCCTTTTTGTTCTATTCCATTCTTTTAATGAGTTTTCGGGAGTATCATGCAGTTGATCATGCCTTGAGAAAAAACTTCCGGCGGCCATTACAAAAGCAACAGAGATCGTCACTACGAGACATGCGAGCGCGATGTTCCCGTTCTCAAAATTCGCGAACCATAAGCCTGCCGCAAGCGCAAGGGAAACAGTGAGCGCATCGGTAACTCCTGAAGAAAAGCTTTCGAGGTGGGCAACTATCGGTATCTCTTTTTGTATCTTCATTTCAACCTAATATCCGTAGGCTTTTTTCAATTATTGCAATTGCTTCATCAATTTCACTGCGGTTGATAAGGAGTGGTGGAGCCAGCCTTATTTTATCTCCGTGCGTAGGTTTTGCAAGCAGTCCGTTCTTCATCAGTTCAATGCAAAGGTCCCACGCCGCATCTTTATTTTTATGGCTGATCACAATGGCGTTAAGAAGGCCTTTACCGCGGACCAGTTCAATCACCGGAGAATTTAGTGCGGTAAGTTTATCACGGAAATACTTTCCCATTTCTTCGGCATTTTCAGCCATGTTTTCTTCTTTCAAAACCCTGAGGGAGGCCATGGCAACCGCACAGGCCAGCGGGTTTCCTCCGTAAGTACTGCCATGTTCTCCGGGCTTTATGGTAAGCATGATCTCGTCGTCTGCAAGCACGGCACTCACCGGCAACATACCTCCACTCAATGCCTTGCCTAAAATAACTATATCCGGCCGAACACTTTCATGATCACAGGCGAGCATTTTACCCGTTCTGCAAAGTCCGCTTTGAATTTCATCGGCCACCATCAACACATTGTACCGGTCGCAAAGTTCGCGCACGCCTTTATAGTAACCTTCATCCGGAACTACCACACCTGCTTCACCCTGTACAGGTTCAAACATAAAGGCGCAAACATTTTCATCTTGCAGAGAACTTCCCAGTGCTTTCAAATCGTTGAAAGGGATCACCTTGTAGCCGGGGAGAAAAGGCCCATAATTGTTGGTTGCAGTGGGGTCTGTACTGAAACTGATCACGCCAAGCGTTCGTCCGTGAAAATTATTGTTACACACAATTATTTTTGCCATTCCTTCGTCAATACCCTTTTTTTCATAGCCCCATTTGCGCGAAAGTTTAAGAGCGGTTTCCACGGCCTCCACTCCGGTGTTCATTGGCAAAACTTTATCATACCCAAAATAAGATGTAATGTATTTTTCATACTCGCCAAGTAAGTTGTTGTGGAAGGCGCGTGATGTCAGCGTGAGTTTTCTTGCCTGAGATATAAGCGCTTCAAGGATTTCCGGATGGCAGTGGCCCTGGTTCACTGCAGAATATCCGCTTAAGAAATCAAAATATTTTTTCCCATCCACATCGAAACAAAAAATGCCTTCGCCTCTTTCCAACACTACCGGAAGAGGGTGATAGTTATGTGCGCCAAACTGATCTTCCAGATCGATAAAATATTGCGAGTTGCTTGTTGATGTGCCCGTGATTGACATATTGATAAATTTACAGATTGAAACAAATAGAGAACAAACCCGTAACCGGGTGAAGAAGAAAAATTACCCTCGATGGTTGAGCAGGTCAAGATTCGCCCTGAGAAAAGATATCGTGGTGTACGTGTTGATGCTGCAAAGATAAAACATCAGCACCATCTGAAAAAATAGGAGGAGGGAAATTTGAAAGAAGGTTTTTTCCCCTTTTCAAAAATTGCGTAAACAGTGCTGCCTGTGCCGGTTAAGGAAGCATAGGCAGCACCGCTGCCGTAGAGCAAGTCGATCAATTCCTTTATCTCCGGATGAGCTGCAGCCATGGGCTTTTGAAAGTCGTTGACAATTTTATCTTTCCATTCCTGTACCGGCAAGGCAACAGCTTTTACCAGATCGGTTTCCTTGCTGAATTCCTTAAGCTGCGAAAATGCAAAGCCGGTATTAATGTGGATACCAGGGTTCACCAAAAGAATTTCGTATGATGAAAGATCCAATTCAACAGAACTTAACAATTCACCGCGGCCGCGGGCCAGGGCGGGATTGTTATAAATAAAAAACGGGCAATCGCTGCCTAACGCTAAGGCATAAACGCAAAGTTGTTCATGTGCCAGGTTAAGACGGAATACCTCGTTCAGAAGTTTCAGCATTGAGGCAGCATCAGAAGATCCGCCACCGAGCCCAGCGCCTGAGGGTATGGCCTTATGTAAATGAGCACGGACTCCTTTAATTTCGGGGAATTCATTCCTGAGAATATCATAAGCTTTCGATACCAGGTTGTGATCAGGCGGTACATCAAGCACATTGCCCGTTTGCACAAGAGAGAGGTTGTCGGAAGAATGATCGGGTATCAGTTCCAGTGCATCGAAAAAAGGGATCGGGTAAAAGACGGTGTTCAGATTATGGAAACCATCGTCTCTCTTGCCTAACACCTGTAAGCCGATATTAATTTTTGCAGGAGGAAATGTTACCATTTAGAACGAGTTGCAGGACAAGTTACTTCTTCTTCCCGCGGCGTTTTAATTCATCACGAATGGCAATGGCGCGCATATAGTCTTCATGCTCCAAAACTTCGGTGAGCATGGCGTTGAGTTCATCTTCGGTTAAGGTAGCAAGGTTCTCATCACCGGGCGTATTTTCATCGGTATCACCCTCGGCCTTCCCTTTTTTGCCTTCATCTTCTGTTACTACGCCGGCTTCGGAAAGGATATTTTCGTAAGTGTAGATGGGGCATCCGAAGCGAACAGCAAGAGCCAGCGCATCGGAGGTACGCGAATCAATTTCAACCGTATCGTTAGCAGAACTGCAAACAAGTTTTGAATAGAAAATTCCTTCCTGCAGATCGTTGATCACAATTTCGTGGAGGTCTACATTGAAGGCCATCATAAAATTTTTCATCAGATCGTGAGTAAGCGGCCTGCTTGTGTTCATTCTTTCCAGCGCAACGGCAATTGCCTGGGCTTCGAAGCCTCCGATCACGATCGGTAAACGGCGAATTCCATTTATTTCTCCCAGCACAACTGCATAGGAATGTGTTTGAGTGATGCTGTGAGAAAGGGCCACTATTTCCAGTTCAATCTTTTTCATTCTGCCGTAAAATAGAATTAAAAATTACAAATATAAAAATAAAGCCTTTCTGTTTTAGATGAAAGGCTTTTTCGATATCAATGATTATGCAACACCTTTAACCTTTCTGACCGCTTCGATCAGTTTGGGCATAACTTCAAAAATGTCGCCAACAATTCCATAATCTGCCGCCTTAAAAAATGGAGCTTCAGGATCTTTATTTATAACTACGATAGTTTTGCTGCGGTTCACGCCCGCAAGATGTTGGATAGCACCCGAGATTCCAATAGCAATATATAGATTTGGTGCTATGGCAAGCCCCGTTTGGCCCACGTGTTCATGATGCGGCCTCCAGTGAATATCGGCAACCGGCCTGCTGCATGCAGTTGCAGCACCAAGAAGTTTTGCCAGGTCTGTAACAAAATGCCAGTTCTCAGGACCTTTCAGGCCTCTGCCGCCGCTCACCACAATATTTGCTTCACTTAAAGGCACTTCACCTACTACTTTGTTAACGTTGGTCACTTTAATTTTACGATCTGAAATTGTAACCGAAAGAGATTCTACGGATGCTGTACCACCCGGTTTTGAAACTGCGAATGAATTTGGGTTTACGCAAACAATTTTTTTATCAGTTTCAATTTTCACATGCGCAAATGCTTTACCGCTGAAAACTGTTTTTTTAACTACGAAACCATTATTTAATTCGGGCAGGGCCACCGCACCCATTACAAGTCCGGCTTTCAGGCGAACACTTAACCTCGGCGCAACAGCTTTTGCGGTGGTATTATTTGAAAAGATGACCACTTCTGCACCCGTTTTTTCAACTGCATCCGCAATCACCGTGGTGTAAACCTGTGCATCGAGTACATCCAGGGATGCATCGCTCACTGTGTGAACCTTAGTAATTCCGTAATTGCCCAGCGAGGCGAGATCTTCAGAAGAATTTCCTAAAATAAGAGCTTCTGCGTTTGTGTTCATTTGTTTTGCAAGAGAAGCACCATATGAGGCTGCCTCATAAGATGATTTTTTTATCGCGCCATCAGCCTGATCTATATAAACTAATATCATATTGTTAGTGTTTGAATAATTTTAATGAATGTTAGATAACCCTGGCTTCTTCGTGAAGCAACCTTACCAATTCTTCAGGATTATCAGCCGGAACAAGCTTTACGCCTGCTTTTGCGGGGGGCAATTCGAAAGAGGCAATGCTGGTATATTGTTCTGTTGAAACCGGTTCCACAACTTTTAAAGGTTTTGTACGGGCTCCCATGATTCCCTTCATATTAGGAATTCTTTGTTCGGCCATACCTTTCTGGCAACTTACTACCAAAGGAAGAGAGGCTTCGTTGGTTTCTTCACCACCCTCAATTTCGCGCACCACTTTTGCCTCATTACCGTTTAGGTCCAGTTTAATAGCATGCGACACGAAGGCCATATCCAGCATTTCAGCTACCATTCCACCGATAGACGAGTTATTGTAATCAATGGTTTCTTTTCCGGTTAATATAAGATCATAACTTCCTTCACGAGCCACCGCCGCGATTTGGCTAGCCACCTGGAAAGGATCGGTTGTTTCCGCGTTAACCCTGAACGCTTCATCTCCACCCAGTGCAAGCGCTTTACGAATAACGGGATCACTGTCTGCCATGCCTACGTTTAAAAGATGAAGAACGGTTGAAGGATCGGCTTCTTTCAATTCAACCGCGCGAACAAGCGCATACCATTCGTCGTAGGGGTTTATGATCCATTGCACACCATCGGTGGCAAATTTCGTATTGTTATTGTCGAAGGCTATTTTTGCCGTTGTGTCCGGCGTTTTACTGATACATACCAATATCTTCATGTGCAATGAATTTAAATTAAGTTGTTTATGCAACTATTTGCAAATATAAGCGTTGCAAAGATATTTGAAATCAGCTTTTAAACAAATGAGAAATGGAGCGGATAGATAAATTACTGGAGTTGCTTCAATCAGATAAAAATGATTCCTTCTTGCAGCATGCACTAGCGCTGGAATATATTAAAGCCGGTGACGAAGGGAGCGCGCGCGAATTGTTTGAAAGAGTGCTTTCTGCGGATCCGGCCTATACAGGAAGTTATTATCACCTTGCACTCTTGTATGTGAGATTGGGGGAAAAGGAGCGTGCCATGGAAATTTTTGAGAAAGGGATAGAAGCATGCCGGCTGGCAGGCGACAAACATGCGTTGAGTGAATTGCAAATGGCCTATGACGATCTCCGCGATGAATGATATGCAAATGGTAAAGAGATTTCTTGGGTTTATAAATGAGCAAAGGCTGTTTAGCCGGAAGGATCGTTTACTCGTAGCCGTTAGTGGCGGGCTTGATTCCGTTTGCTTAGCGCATATTTGTAAAGAAGGCGGGTTTTCATTCGGTATTGTTCATGTAAATTTTGACCTCAGAGGCGATGAAAGCAGGAGGGATGAGGAATTTGTGCAGCAACTGGCAGAAAAGCTGGAAGTTCCCTTTTATGTAGAAAAGCTTGATGCCGCGCGCTACAGCAGCGAGGAGAAAGTATCAGTACAGGTGGCGGCAAGAGAACTTCGGTATGCATATTTTGAAAGATTGTTGTTAACAGAGAATTACACGCGTCTTCTTACGGCCCATCATTCCGATGATAATGCCGAAACCATGCTGATGAATTTCCTGAAAGGCACAGGAATTTCGGGCCTTCGGGGTATTCCGGCAAAGCGTGGCAATATCTGCCGGCCCATGCTGTTTGCTTCCCGCGAAGAAATCAGCATTTACGCAAAGGAACATTCTATATCATTTTGTGAAGACAGCAGTAACCTAACGGACAAGTATACCCGAAATGTAATAAGGCATGATGTTTTTCCCGCTTTGAAAAAGGCGTATCCTTTCTTCATGGAAAACTTGCGTGATAATGTTTCCCGTTTTAGCGAGATTGCTCTGATTTATGATCAAACAATATCAGGCAAACTAAAAAAACTGGTAGTGGAGGAGAAGGATGAGATCAGGATTCCTGTACTTGCTGTGCTCAATTCAGGTTTTGCCACATCCTTATTGCACGAATTGTTGAAGAAATATAACTTCTCAGCCCCTCAGCTTCATGATGCAAAGATGCTGCTTGAGGCTGAGACCGGAAAACAAATCAGTTCATCCTCTCATCGCATGTTGCGCAACAGGAACTGGCTGATCATTTCACCGCGTGCGCATGATCTTCAAAGCGTCGTAGTTATTGATCAAGGTGTTGAGGAGGTGAAGTTTGCCGGCGGAAAGTTGCAGCTCAGGCAAGAAAATAACATCCGAGTTAGCAACGAAGCCTTTATTGCAGATGTTAATCCGGATCTGCTGGAGTACCCGTTATTACTTAGAAAATGGAAGTCCGGCGATTACTTTTACCCGTTAGGGATGAAGCATAAAAAGAAACTCTCCCGTTTTTTTATTGATCAAAAATTATCCCTGTTCGATAAAGAGAAAGTGTGGGTGCTTGAAAGCAACAAAAGGATTGTATGGGTGGTGGGCATGCGTTTAGATGATCGCTTTAAGGTTTCCCCAAACACAAAAAGCGCATTGCGGCTTAAGTTAATGTCCGAATAAAGAAGGTTCTTTCAGTTGTTCAATAATGGCAGGGAAAAGTTCGGGCCTGACTACAGCAATTAATATCACAGTAAAGACGAGTCCGTATAC
>JAFAGR010000102.1 GCA_023422565.1 Bacteroidota bacterium
AAAGAGAGCCTAAAAACTCTCTTTCTTTTTGCCATTATAAAAGTTTTCCGGACAACAATGATTTAAAATTTACAATTTCAAAGTGTTGTGTCGGGTGCCGCTGCCGGACCAGCGTGTGTCGACACAGTCCTGAAGGTTAGCGTTAGCCGACACAGGAAGAGCATGTGCTGATCGAGACGACGCAAAGCGTGTCTCGATGCCGACCAAAGCGTCGGCATTTGCTGATCGGAGCGCAGTATGCCACCCCTTCGGGGTTCTGATGGTCGTTGGTTTCTGCTACCGTATGCTACACATACGGTATCGCATATTTCGCCCCTTCGGGGCTTTGGGGGTCTTTGGTTTCTGCTACCGTATGCTACACATACGGTATGGCATATTTCGCCCCTTCGGGGCTTTGATGAACTTTGGTTTCTGCTACCGTATGCTACACCTACGGTATCGCATATTTCGCCCCTTCGGGGCTAGTGACAGATTAGTCCCGGAGGGACTTAACAACCACAAACCGTATGCGAACGAAGTGCAGCTTACGGTTTGCTCCCGCAACAGAAATCAAGCCCCGATGGGGCGGCATTACTCTGTTTGTAAAAGTCAAAGGAAAAAATTCAAAAAAAAATGATCTTCGAATAAATCAGCGGCGTATTTCAATTAGCCGAAATACGGTATCGCATATTTTGTCCCTTCGGGGCTGATAACAGATTAGTCCCGGAGGGACTTAACAACCACAAACCGTATGCAAACGAAGTGCAGCTTACGGTTTGAACCCGCAACAGAAATCAAGCCCCGATGGGGCGGCATAATGATGATGGGCTTCCCACTGGTATTTGAGTTAGAATGGATAGTTGCACCCCGCGCCAATTTCACTATCTTTAAATAAATAAATCTACCCGCGAAGAAACGCGCATTTATCAACATAAAACACTTAAAAAATCAAACGGTGTCTTTAAAAAAACTGGCTGCAATTCTGCTACTGCTTCCCTGTGCTATGCTATTCTCAACAATAACTTCTGCACAAAACCAGACAATAAATCAATCACCCATAAACGATTCGCTCACAGGAGTTGCACCCAAGGCTCCGGTGCCGGATGAATTTTATAAGCAACTCACCGCCATTTTTGAATGTGACCTCGAGATGAATAAGGGTGAGCTGATTTCCAGGCAAAGTGAAAGCTATGGCTGGGAAAGAGAGTATTACGGCTTTTTATTGCCTTTGCAGGGGTTTCAACTGAAATTGGAAAAGAAACAGCAAAACGGCAGAGTGCCGCAATGGTCGCTCGAAGCCTACAGGCCTCCGTTTGCCGGCAATGAACAGTTTTATGATTCACTTTTCGAAAAACTAAAAAGCTATGGCACGGTAACTTCGAAGCCGTCATCTTCCTACCTGTTTAAAGGCATGAACTTAGTGGCACCCGGTGGAAAGGATTATCACATTTTGATCAACCTGAATAAGTACAGTCCATATATAGCCGGAGGTGCGGAAGATAATTCACTTACCATCTATGTTGCCGGGAAAGGACCTGCATTCATCGGTAGCTACCCAAAAGATGAAACAAACTCGCAGTCAAAAAAATATGTCACCTGCTCCCGTTGCAATGGAAAGGGCCATCTTGGTGTTATAAAAAATACGGAACAGAAAAGGTATAAATACAAAAAGAATGCATTGGGTGAATATACGTATGAAGGTTCCGTCACCACCGGCGTAAACGATGTATGCCCTAAATGCGTGGGTAAAGGAAAGGTGTATCAATAGCAAGAGGAAAATTTACGATGTACGATTTACGATGTACGATGTACTAATTCACGAAGAAAAAACGGCTCTCAGTGAACCTTCGTTCCTCCGTGGATCTCCGTGATCTGGCAAGTAAAAAGTAAAAATTCAAAATTCAAAAGACGATCTCCGAAAATCAGCGCTGCATTTCAATCAGCGGGAATCAGCGGGAAAAATTGCCCGCAAAGAAACGAAGAAGGCAGAGACGCGAAAAAATTAAAAGTCAAAAGAGTTTTACGCAAAGGAACTAAGGGGCAAGGACGCGAAAAAATTCAAAAGTCAAAAGTCATAATTCAAAAGAGTTTCACGCAAAGGAACAAAGCAGCAAAGGCGGCGTAGAGTCGTTAGTCATTAGTCTTGAATATCTCGCATCCCAGATCCCATCATTAAGTGTCGCACCACCTAACATCATTGTATCATACCCGACCTCGAAGAATGATAGGCTACTGTGGGAGAACCATGATAAACTACCAATGGAGCAGAAATATTAGAAGTACTGGGGTATCTCCACAACTCTGCGCCGGTGGCGGCATTAAAAGCGAAGAACCAGTGCGATCCTCCGCTTCCCTGGTAAACGATACCGTTAGCCACAAGCGGACTGGCAGAATTCGGGGCAACGCTTAGCTTTTCCCAGATTAATGCGCCGGTATGGCGGTTTACAGCGTAAAGCCCTGTGTAGCCCGCAATGAATAACCGGTCACCTTCTATCGATGGGCTTGTGTAAAATCCAATATTATCCAAGGCTTGCCAAACTAACTGGCCGTTGGTTGCGTTTATTGCATAAAGGCTTCCCTTCCTTGTAAAATCCTGATAGCGGTTAGCGCTTCCAATAAATAATACATTATCTACAATGGCAGGTGATCCATAACTCAATGAAAAAGAATCTGCACTGAAGCGCCAGTTTTGTGCACCGGTAGCCGCATTTAATGCATGTAAAAATCCGAAACCACTTGATGTATAGATAGTCCCACTGTGATAGGTGGGGCCGGCGAAAACTGTTGATCCCGGGATCGACGTCTGCCAGATCAACTGACCGGTATTGAAATCAACCGCATAAGCTTTACTATCGGAAGCGCTGAAATAAACCACCCCATTATGGATAACAGCGCTCGTGCTCACATTCTGCCCGGCCTGAAAACGCCAGCGAAGTGCGCCGGTAGTAGCATCCAATGAGATCATTTCATCAGAGTTTACGCCAAAAAATACTGCACCGTTTGCAATAGTCGGGCTGGATTCGCTGCTTTGCTGGGTACCGCCCGGGGAAAACTCCCAAATGGTGGAGCCTGTTAAAGCATCATAGCAATAAATGGTTCCGGTAGTGTTGGTAGTGTAAATCTTTCCATCAGAATATGCAGGGGCGGCGTAAGAGAATCCGCCATTAGCGAAGCGCCTCCATTTTAAGGCGCCGGTAAGTGCGTCCAGCGCATAAAATCCTCCGTCCACATTTCCGAAATAAACGAGGGCCTCCTGAATTACGGGAACCGCGTTGTTAACAACTGCTGTGTAATTTTTTGTAGAGCCGTCTTCTGCCGTCACAGTAAAAGTAACAGGAGCGCTGAAGTCTAATGCCACTCCGCTCACCGGGATAACCTGAACGCCGCTTATAGTTATAATGGGAATAAGCGAGGTTCTGTTAACTCCTGCTGGGATCAATGCGATTATACTGTCTGCTCCGATAGAAACCGTTGCTTCAACTGAATCTATCGAAGAACCGTTTTGTATTCTTAGATGGAAATTGAGAATTTCTTTGCTGTCGGATAATACCGGCGCACGGGATTCGGTTTTTTCGCAACTGTTGAACAGGGTTAGCAATAGCAGTGCAGGCAAAATGTAGGAGAAGCGTGTCATAGCGTTAGTTGAACACTAAAAGTAATGCATTTTCGGCATTCCACCCGGTTCCATTGGACTATGAGTTTCGGGTTATGAGGAATGTAATGCATCTTCGTGGGAAGCCATTTTTACTGATGAATTTTACATCTAAAATGATCACTTCTTCCGATCCAAAGAAATTACTTTCTCAGGCAAAGAAGGAAAAGAATTAAAAAGTCAAAATTCAAACGTCAAAGGAGTTTCACGCAAAGGAACTAAGAAAGCAAAGACGCAATGAGATTTACGATTTGTTCGTCCCGGCAGGTGTTATCACCTGACCGGTTGCACGCAATTTCATTTACAATGTACTTGTCCGACAAATTAAAAAAGCGATCTCCGAAAATCAGCGGTGCATTTCAATCCGCGAGAGTCAGCGGGAAAATATTTCACGCAAAGGAACAAAGACAGCAAAGGCGCAATTGCGATTTACGATTGTTCGCAATATCAGTTGTTGGTCCCTCAGTGTACCTCCGTGAACAACCTTTTGCAGTTGATGAAAATGTTATCTTTAGACAATAACTTTAGATCAGGTAACTAAATCGTTTCTTATGCCTGTAAAGGAGAAAATTGCCAATTATATCAGTAGCCAACCGGAACCTAAACGGACGGAGTTACTCACCTTGCATCAACGCATGCTTCAACTGTTTCCCAAAGCGCGATTATGGTTTCTGGATGGTAAAGACGATAAAGGCAAAGTAGTTTCAAACCCAAACATCGGGTACGGACTGCAATCTATTAAATATGCGGATGGCTCATCAAAAGAGTTCTACCAGATCGGTTTCAGCGGCAATGCAACAGGCATATCCGTATATATTATGGGTCTTCCGGATAAAAATTGTCTACCACAAACCTTTGGTGCAATAATTGGCAAAGCGAATGTAACCGGCTATTGCATCAGGTTCAAAAAACTTAGTGATATAAATACAGATGTACTCGAAGCAGCCATCCGATACGGCATTGAAAACACATCTGAACCATAGGGCCCGCAACATTTATGAATAAGTCTGTTTCCGTGTTGCTGGTTTTCATCTCGTTTCGAATGGATGGTCAAAAAGCATTAGCCGACAGCATACGAAACAATACCCGGCACAGTATTAAAGTGAATTTTATTATCCCCGGGCACATACAAATGTATGATATGGTCTCGTTGGAAAACCATTCTATGCTCTTTGTGAATCCCTGCTCCTCTGTGGAACTCCATGACCAATGATAATAGATCTTTCTCAAGAAAACTCAATATGTATTAAAATAGAAATTCGGTACTTTAATATTGCCGGATAGGGTGAACAATTATACATTATAGGCACTCGTATGTTTTTAAATGATTGAACAAAGTCAAAATATCAGGATAAAGCGCTGCGAAGTGCATCCTGCATTGCGTTCGCTGATACGGCATATTAATATAATTGACGCCACACTTGATGGTAGTTTTGACAATAAGGCTGGCAATTTTATGCCCTCGCCGGAGCAGGCGATCTTCATCAATCTTTTCACCAGGTTCAAGGCGAAAAAATCCGGTGAAGCAAATTTTGACACCCGTACATCCTGTACCATCATTGGCCCGCAAGTCACCCCGTTTAAACTGCTGGTCCAGGAAAGCCACAAAGCGATAGTTATAATTTTTCAGCCCGGAGGTTTGAACCGTCTACTCGGTATTCCGTTATCGGAATTATTTGACAATGGATTTTGCGGCAGGGAAGTTATTGGCAAGGAAATAAATGATCTGGTTGTCCAATGCCACCACACCCATACTTTAGATGAACTTAGCAGCCTGGTGCAAAACTATTTTCTCTCTAAATTATCTTTCTTAAAAGAGCAATTACCTATAGACCGCGCACTGCGATATTTATTGGAGAATTATAATGCGGATATTTCACAGATCGCAACAATGGCCTGTATGAGCATTCGGAGTTTTGAGCGGAAGTGCAAAGATAGATTGGGAATGCCGGCGAAAATGTACGCGAGAATCGCACGGTTTCACACCGCGTACAAAATGCTGGAAAGTCAACCAAATATATCGTGGACAAATCTCGCGTACGGAGTTGGCTACTTTGACCAAATGCACTTCATCAAAGATTTTAAGGAATTCGCAAAGCTCACCCCTACCCTTGCTCAAAAGGAATTATCTGAAGGGCAGCGCCGCTTTCAGCTTGATTGGGACAAGATCTAATTTGGCGTTTTTATACTATCCCGGGTTCACACGTGCAAATATTTTTGCTTAAAATAAAAAAAGCAGAAATATGAAGAAAGTGATCCTCTACCTGGCCGTAGCTTTTTCAAGCGGCTTGTTTTTTACCATGATATATAACTCTGTTGTTAATGCCACCAACTTGGAAAACAATGTGCCTGATTCTATTACCGCCACGAAAAACTTTTTTGTAGTGGCAAATCCGGGCACTTTTTTTCAGGTAATTGACCCGGCCAACTTTATCCTCGCAATTCTGGCGCTCCTTCTGTTGTGGAAGGAATCCGCCTCCATACGGTTATACCTGGGCATAGCCATAGCCTGTTACATTAGCTCAATGATCTTAACGTTTTCGTACTTCTATCCGAGAAATGAAATCATGTTTCTTTCTGAGCATTTACCGGATACAGAAACGCTGAAACGTGTGGCAAATGAATGGGGAACCATGAATTGGTTTAGGACTTTCCTTTTGTTTGTGGGGCTGGTGTGTACGGTTTTAACAATGGACAAATATATGTCGCAGGGTAAAAAGTTCAGGGCACAGGGGAGTTGAAATTTTAAAAGTAAAAATTCAAAAAGTATCAGCGAGCATCAGCGGGAAAACTATTTCTCGCAAAGCCGCAAAAAAAGCAAAGGGGCAATTTCTTAGCGATTTGTTCGCCCCGGCAGGTGTTATCACTTGGCCGGTTCACGCAAAGACATTAAGAAACAAAGCGCCAAAACTCAATTTCGAATTAAGAATTAATTTCACATCCTCCATTACATCAATAATTGATAAAGCGACTTATACATACAGATTCCTCCAAAACAACCATTCTGATAAGGTTGATGGTGGGCGCTGTATTCTTATCCGAAGGCATTCAGAAATTTTTATTTGCCAATGCGCGCGGCGCGGGACGGTTCGAAAAGATCGGCCTTCCTTCACCTGAATTCCTCAGCAGCTTGGTAGGAAGTTTTGAAATTTTCTGCGGATTGCTTATAGTCATCGGCCTCTTCACAAGGCTGGCAAGTATTCCGCTCATCATCATCATGCTGGTTGCAATAGCCACCACAAAATTTGAGATCTTATTTAAAGATGGAATTTGGGAAATGATGCATGCAGCCCGTACAGATTGGGCTATGCTTTTGGGAAGTATCTTCTTATTGATAAAAGGAGGCGGTGCATGGTCTGTAGACAAAACCCTGATGAAAGATGGAGGATAGAGCTAACTTAACTTCTATCGCAAAACTTTTTCTGAAACTTGGCATCATCGGTTTCGGCGGCCCCGCAGCGCATATTGCCATGATGCAGCATGAGGTGGTTGTAAAAAGAAAATGGCTGACGGAACAACACTTCTTAGACTTAATAGGCGCAACCAATCTCATCCCCGGGCCCAACAGCACGGAGATGGCGATACACATCGGTTATGATAAGGGCGGCTGGAAAGGCTTGATAGTGGCCGGACTATGTTTCATTTTGCCTGCAGTTCTCATCACCGGGGTTTTCGCTTATCTCTATAAAAAATATGGACAAATCCCCTCAGTGCAGCCCTTCATTTATGGAATAAAACCCGCCATCATCGCCATCATCCTCGGCGCTGTTTTTCCTCTTGCAAAAAAATCTTTGAAATCGACCCAACTCATTATACTCGGTGCGCTGGTACTGGTCGGTTCACTGCTTAACATTAATGAAATATTTCTGATGTTTGGAGCCGGATTAATTGCCCTGTTCCTCGCCTCTTTAAAAAATAAAAGGAACAAAAGCCTAACTACCTTTTTGCCGATCACCTTATTGCAGGTTGGCCAAACAACCGTACTTTCAGCCACTAATGCAAATCTATTTTGGATCTTTCTGAAG
>JAFAGR010000017.1 GCA_023422565.1 Bacteroidota bacterium
GAACCATCTACCAGATTCAATGGATGGTTCTTTATTTAGTTCGTGACCCCCTTTGTTTGGTTCGTGAGACATGAACCATCTACCAGATTCAATGGATGGTTCTTTATTTGGCTCGTGACCGCCTTTGTTCGTTCGTGAGACATGAACCATCTACCAGATTCAAGGGATGGTTCTTTATTTGGTTCGTGACCGCGTTTGTTTGGTATGTGAGACACGAGTGATTTTATGGTTCGTGAGACACAAGTAACTATATGGTTCGTGAGACACGAACCATAGACTATTTCCCCCATCCGAACCAATCGTTGCCGTTTGCGTAAAGCATGAGCCCGAGCAACAATACCATACCCGCAATTTGCGCATATTCAAGGAATTTGTCGCTGGGTTTGCGGCCGGTGATCATTTCTATAAGTGTGAACAGTACGTGTCCGCCATCCAATGCCGGAATGGGCAACAGGTTCATAAAGGCGAGCACGATTGAAAAGAAAGCCGTGATGGTCCAGAAATGCTCCCAATCCCAGGAATTGCCGGAAAAGACAGAGCCCATAGCCTTGAAACCACCTACACCTTTGTAGGCGCCGGTTTCAGGAGAGAGAATTTTTTTGAACTGGTCAATATAAAAACCAAGTTCCGCACCTGCACGTTTAACGCCACCGGGTATTGATTCAAGGAAGCTGTATTTTTTTACGGTATAAGAATAGAAGCCGAGGCTGTCGTAGTCGGCCGGGCTTGCGGGAGCGTTGAAACCTATCTTCTCATCATAAGCAAGTGTAAAAGGGAGGTTGATCAATGAATCATTTCGTTTAACCGTAAGCGTTACATCGGCACCTTTTTTTCTTCCCACCATGGCAGATTGAAATTCATCATAAAACATGGTCGGCGCACTGTCTAAAGCCACGATCTGGTCTGATCTTCGAAGCCCCGCAATGTATGCGGCAGAGGTATCACTAACATTCATAACGATTACGGTTGTACGCGGACTGATCATAGGCCCGTCGGCCTTTCTTCTCTTCTCCACAAGGGTTCCGATAAGGTCAACCGGCATTCTCATGTCCATCTGTTTGCCGTCTCTTTCAATTGTAACGGTTTCGTCAACCACCAACAATTTTTTGAGTATGTCCGTGTATTGTTCCACCGGCTCTCCGTCAACTGCAAGAACCTTATCGCCGTTTTTGAAACCAAGGTCTTTAAAAATCGGATCATTGAATGCGATGCCGTACTTCAGCGAATCAGCAGGAACTTTCTTTTCCCCCCACACCATTAATATCATTGAATAGATGATGAAGGCGAGAATGATGTTGACTGTTACTCCACCGATCATGATGATCAGTCGCTGCCAGGCCGGTTTGCTGCGAAACTCCCAGGGTTGCGGAGGTTGTTTCATCTGCTCTTTGTCCATGCTCTCGTCTACCATTCCGGATATCTTCACATAGCCGCCAAGTGGAAGCCAGCCAATGCCGTAAACGGTTTCACCGATCTTCTTTTTAAAAACGGAAAACCATGGATCGAAGAACAGGTAGAATTTTTCAACCCTGCACTTAAACCATTTGGCGGTGATGTAGTGACCAAATTCGTGAAGGACGACCAGTATGGAAAGTGATAAAAGTAGTTGTGCAACCTGGAGGCCTACGCTTCCCCAATTGATCGCTAAGAAAGTAAACATGTATGATAGTGAGTTAATGATAGTGATAGCCTAATCAATTTTTAATAAGGAGGCGGCAAAATTACGCGCCTCGCCATCGCTGTCAAAATAATCCTGCAGGGATGGGCTTTCAATAAAAGGCACTGCGGCCATTGTTTTTTCCACCACCGCGGTGATATCTAAAAACCCGATACGGTTTTTAAGGAAGGCCCATACCGCAATTTCATTTGCAGCATTAAGTATGCAGGGCATGTTGCCGCCTTGGTGGAGCGCGTCCATTGCGAGGCCAAGGTTCCGGAATGTTTTCAGGTCAGGCTCTTCAAAAGTGAGCGAGGCATATTTTCTAAAACTCATTCGCGGGAAATCATTCTTGATGCGCTGTGGAAAGCCTAACGCATACTGGATCGGAAGCTTCATGTCCGGCAAGCCCATCTGGGCTTTAATGCTTCCATCTTCAAACTGCACCATGCTGTGAATGATGCTTTGCGGATGAATGATCACCTCTACCTGTTTGGGTTTAAGGTTGAAAAGCCATTTCGCCTCGATCATTTCAAGCCCTTTATTCATGAGGGTTGCAGAGTCGACAGAAATTTTCGCCCCCATGTTCCAGTTTGGATGCTGCAGCGCATGATCACGTTTAACGTTCACCAAAAAGTTCGGCTTCCTTCCCAAAAAAGGCCCACCGCTCGCGGTAAGTATAACTTTTTCGATCGGGTTTCTTGCTTCTCCCAGAAGGCATTGAAAAAGGGCGGAGTGTTCACTGTCTACGGGCACAATGGGTGAACGATGTTCAACGGCCAGTTGCATCACAATATCTCCTGCCACCACCAGGGTTTCCTTATTTGCAAGAGCAATTATCTTTCCTTTCTGAACCGCTTTAAGAGTAGGCTTTAAACCCGCAAAGCCCACAATAGCTGCAAGCATTACGTCGTAAGTATCAAAATCTGCCACTTCTTCAAGCGCATCTTCTCCGCAGAAAACTTTGATATCGGTTTTCGAAAGTGCGGCCTTCACCTTTTCATACTTTTCCTCCTCGCCTATCACCACGGCATTGGGTAAAAATTCCAGCGCCTGGTTAATGAGTTTTTCATCATTAGACTGTGCGGTGAGAATTTCCACTTCAAAAATATCTTTATGGGCACGTATCACTTCAAGAGCCTGCGTGCCGATAGAACCTGTTGAACCGAAAATGGCTATGCGTTTTTTCGCATATTCCTCTGGCATGATAATGAGATTATTTTAATATATGAGGGGCAATTTAAGTTATTAAATGAAGAAGGTTGGTAAACGTTTCCCAAATCGCAGTCGTTAGGCCGGCAATTTTCTCTCGAGAAACGGTTGCAGCCCGTTAGCCAGTGCGCGGTCGTTACTAAGCCTCGGCACCTTA
The DNA here is from genome assembly GCA_023422565.1 of Bacteroidota bacterium. GTDB lineage: Bacteria > Bacteroidota > Bacteroidia > Chitinophagales > Chitinophagaceae > Ferruginibacter. The sequence goes on from JAFAGR010000017.1 coordinate 3,027, forward strand.
TTTTGCCCGCCGAGTTTACCGATGCTTTTCATATAATCTACAAAACCGTTCTTTCGAACGGGCACCACTTTAAGAGTTTGCAGAATATTCCCTGCAATCAGATCTTCATAATATATGTTTCTGTGGCGAAGTTGATCGTCCAGCATCTTTGAAAACCCGTCGATATCTGCGGGCGTTTCTTCAAACTCTACAAACCATTCATGAAAGCTGTTGCCTTCGGCATCGTTTACCATTGGAGCCACGGTAAATTCAGTGATGCGCACGCTGTCTCCTGCTGCGGCAACCATGGCAGACTCAACTTCCTCTCCTATTACATGTTCACCAAATGCAGAAATGTAATGTTTTATACGGCCTGAAACTATCAACCGGTAAGGGTCGGTTGATAAGAACTTCACCGTATCGCCTATGTTGTATGCCCAAAGGCCTGCATTGCTCGAAATGATCAGCGCATAATTTTCTCCCACTTTCACATCCGCAAGAGTGAGGCGTGTAGGGTTTTGGCTGTTTATCTCGGCCACCGGCACAAATTCAAAGAAGATACCGCTGTGCGTGTTAAGCAGCATACCTTCATGCTTCTGTGAATCCTGGAAGGCAAAGAAACCTTCACTGGCAGGAAACAGTTCGATCATATCAACCTTTCTGCCTATGCTCTCAATAAGTTTAGCGCGGTACGGTTCAAAGTTCACGCCGCCCTGTACCATCACGTTAAAATTCGGAAAAAGCTCGCCGATCTTTTTACCCGAACGATCTTCCAACCTGTCAAAATACATTTGCATCCACGGCGGTATTCCGGAGATGAGAGTCATATTTTGACCTATTGTTTCATCAACTATCTTTTCCAGTTTCTGTTCCCAATCTTCAATACAATTTGTTTCAAAAGAAGGAAGCTGGTTTGCGCGAAGGTACTTTGGCACATGGTGATTCACGATGCCGCTGAGCCGCCCCGTAGGTATATCGCCGATGCGCTCCAGTTCGGGCGAGCCGCTCAAAAAGATAAGTTTTCCGCTCGCAAAGGCGCTGTTGCCGGTTTCAGCCATGTAGCAAAGAAGGGCGTTGCGGGCCGTATTAATGTGATTGGGGATTGAATCTTTCGTGATCGGAATATATTTCACGCCGCTGGTTGTTCCGCTCGTTTTAGCAAAATAAATTGGATGGCCTTTCCATAACACATTGTGCTTTCCTTCTTTTATAAGATCGATATAAGAGCGGATGCCTTCATAATCCCGAATGGGCACATGTTTTACGAAATCTTTATGATTTTTTATTTCATCGAATTTGTGGTCGGCGCCAAATTTTGTTTTGGACCCCACCTTTATAAGATGGTTGAAAATATCCTGTTGATCGGCCACAGCGTTGTGCATTCCCTTTTTAATGGCCCGGTATATATAGTTGGCAAAAGGTTTTGCCAGCAAACTTTTAAATTTCATTTCAAACACTTTAATGTGCGTTTACCCGGCATCGTTAGTTGCAATTGCAGGGCCATTCTTTTTCCAGGTCAATGGCCGTTACCACAACAATCGCGTCCGGCTTGGGCGCATACACTATACGCACGTACTGCCGGTCTTTCGTCAGGCCTTCGATCGGATAAGTTATTCCCTCTTCATCTTCTTCCACCCGGCTAAAATTTATTTTACCATTCATTAGGATATCCTCTACCTCCTCCCTGTCAATTTGCCTGCAGCCCATCCGGCATTTCGCGTGATTGCTGTAAACCAGCATGGCCGTATCCCGAACAAAAGGATCTTTTGAACCCGTGTTTTCGATCGCCACTTCCCTGGCTTTCTTTTCACCCCGCTGGTTTGTTTTGATCCAGAAAAGAAGAATGGCGGCCGCAATAAACAGTATGTATGGCAGGTATTTTTTCAGCACCACGCAATTTAGGCAATGTAAGGGAGATGAAGGATTTGCAGATTTAGAAATATGGAGATTTGGGACAGGGCGCAGGGTGCAAGGTGCAGGGTGCAAGGTGCAAGGTGCAGGGTGAGCGCAGATTATAAATTATAGATAAATTTCGCCAAATATAAAATGGACGGCGACCTTTATTTGCTACTGCTTATTGAATACAACGGTCTGAGAATTTCACACGAAGCCCCTTTAGTTCCTAAATCTCCAATTTCAATATAAGAAGTGCAGGATTTAAATTTCAGGAAGGAAAGTGGGGTGAACTTGACGAAGCCATAGACTTATGATCTATTTCGTGTATTAGTC
>JAFAGR010000055.1 GCA_023422565.1 Bacteroidota bacterium
GGAGAGTGGGGACTAATACACGAAATAGATCATAAGTCTATGGCTTCGTCAAGTTCACCCCACTTTCCTTCCTGAAATTTAAATCCTGCACTTCTTATATTGAAATTGGAGATTTAGGAACTAAAGGTGCTTCGTGCGAAATTATCAGACCGTTTTTATTCGATAAGCAGTAACAAATAAAGGTCAGCCGTCCATTTTATGATTGGCGAAATTTTTTCCGGACAGCAATGATTCTTAATTGGTAATTGGCATTTTCCTCTCCGCACAATGCACAACTCAATACTCATAACAAAACTTAATAAGTTTCTACCTATTCGGAGTTTTACCCTGCACCCTTTACCCTGCTCCCTGCCTTACATATTCCTTCTATACTGTCCGCCCACACTATACAAGGCATTTGTGATCTGCCCCAGGCTGCAATATTTTACCGTTTCCATTAGTTCTTCAAAAAGATTACCGTTGTTTATAGCAACCTGTTGTAAACGGGCAAGCATTTCGGCAGACCGCTCTTTGTGCCTTTCATGAAAAGCTTCCAGCGCTTTAATCTGGAATTCTTTTTCTTCTGTGGTGGAACGGATTACCTCGGTTGGCAATATGGTTGGTGAACCTTCCTTGCTTAAAAAGGTGTTTACGCCAACTATCGGGTATTCTCCCTTGTGCTTCAAGGTTTCGTAATACAAACTTTCTTCCTGGATCTTATTGCGCTGGTACATTCTTTCCATCGCGCCTAACACTCCTCCGCGTTCGGTGATGCGGTCAAATTCCTTCAATACAGCCTCTTCTACAAGATCGGTCAATTCTTCGATGAGGAAGGATCCTTGTATCGGGTTCTCATTTTTCGCGGTTCCTAATTCGCGGTTAATGATCAATTGTATAGCCATTGCTCTTCGAACACTTTCCTCGGTGGGTGTGGTTATCGCTTCATCGTAAGCGTTAGTGTGGAGTGAATTGCAGTTGTCGTAAATAGCATACAAGGCCTGAAGCGTTGTTCTGATGTCATTGAAATCAATTTCCTGCGCATGCAAGCTTCTTCCGCTGGTTTGAATGTGGTACTTAAGTTTCTGGCTGCGGCTGTTTGCCTTGTACTTATTCTTCATGGCCTTTGCCCATATCCTGCGCGCAACGCGGCCGATCACGCTGTATTCCGGATCCATGCCATTGCTGAAGAAGAAGGAAAGATTCGGCGCGAAGTCGTCGATCTTCATTCCGCGACTGAGGTAATATTCCACATAAGTAAAACCATTGGAAAGAGTGAAGGCAAGCTGCGTGATAGGATTGGCGCCTGCTTCCGCAATGTGGTAGCCGCTGATACTTACGCTGTAAAAATTCTGCACGTTATGCTGAATGAAATACTGCTGCACATCGCCCATCAGCTTCAAAGCAAATTCTGTGGAGAAGATGCAGGTATTCTGCGCCTGGTCCTCTTTAAGTATATCAGCCTGAACCGTTCCTCTAACGGTGGCGAGTGCACGCGCGCGAATTTCATTGTAAACATCGGCAGGTAATACATCTTTACCGCTCAATCCTAACAGGCGAAGCCCCAGCCCGTCATTTCCCGCGGGTAATGCGCCGCTTAATTCTCCCTTCTTTGGTACGACAGGCTTACCATCAGTACCATTATATCGCGGCAATACATCAAGGTTGTACTTCGCTTCAATAGCCGCGTTTACCTGATCCTGTAATTTATTTTCAATGATATATTTCTCACATTGCTGATCGATCGCTGCATTCATAAAGAAAGCGAGAATGATAGGCGCCGGACCATTGATGGTCATGCTCACCGATGTTTTTGGATCGCAAAGATCAAAACCACTGTAGAGTTTCTTAGCATCATCCACGGTGGCGATACTTACACCGCTGTTGCCCACCTTTCCATAAATATCCGGGCGATAAGCAGGGTCTTCCCCGTATAATGTTACGCTGTCGAATGCCGTGCTGAGCCTTTTTGCAGGTTGGCCAAGGCTTACATAGTGAAACCTGCGATTCGTTCTTTCCGGGCCGCCCTCGCCGGCAAACATGCGCGTCGGGTCTTCACCTTCACGTTTTAATGGGAACACTCCGGCGGTGTATGGAAATTCTCCCGGCACGTTTTCCTGCAATTGCCATTTTAAAATATCGCCCCAATCTTTATACCGTGGCAATATCACCTTATGTATTGTGGTGCCGGATAAACTTCTATAGGTAAGCGGCTGTCGGATAACTTTGTCCCTTACCTGGAATTCATAAAATTCACCTTCATAACGGCTACGCGTAGCCGTCCAATCATCCACCAGTTTTCTACAGGCCGGATCGAGCTTTTGTTCAAAATCATTAATGGCCTTATTCAATGAAGAAGAATTCTCATCCTTCAACAATTTCACCGATCCTTTTAACTGGTACAACGAGGTTGCGATCTCCGTTTGTTCTTTTACCCATTCATCGTACGCGCGTATTGTTTCGCTGATCTCGGAAAGATACCTGACCCTGCTCGCGGGAATGATGGTTGATTTATTGGAGGTATCTTTTGTATGGGCATGATGCTCAATTTCACCATGGAATGTTACACCGGTTTTTTCTTTTATCTTCTCCATCAAACGCTCAAACAATTCATTCACGCCGGCATCGTTGAACTGTGCCGCGATCGTTCCCACAACGGGGAGGTCCTCGTCCTTGGCATCCCAGAGCTGGTGGTTTCTTTTGTATTGTTTGCGTACATCATGTAAAGCATCAACAGCATTGGCCTTATCAAACTTATTCAGGCAAACCACATCAGCATAATCAAGCATGTTGATCTTTTCCAACTGTGAGGGTGCTCCATATTCAGGAGTCATAACGTACATGCTCACTTCGCAGAAATCTAAAATAGATGCATCGCTTTGCCCCACACCTGCACTTTCCAGTATCACAAAATCAAAACCCGCGTCTCTGCATATATCTATCGCTTCCTGTACGTGGCTACTGAGCGCCTTATCACTTTCGCGGGTGGCGAGGCTGCGCATGTAGGCGCGCGGTGATGAAATTGAATTCATCCTGATACGGTCGCCCAATAAAGCGCCGCCTGTTTTCTTCTTACTCGGGTCAACGGAAATAACCGCGATGGTTTTGTCAGAATAATTATTCAGATAACGCCTTACAATTTCATCGGTAACGCTGCTCTTTCCCGCACCGCCTGTACCTGTGATACCAAGAACCGGAATTTTTTTATCCTGCTTTTTTTGTGATGGCGTGAAGTTTCCATTTTCCGCATTCGTGATCAACCTCGCCACTTTTCTTACATCAACCACTTCGCCAAGCGTCATCGGACCTTTCTGATCGCCTGTACCATTGAGTGTGAAACGACAGTTGTCAATCACATCCTGTATCATTCCCTCCAGGCCCATTTTTCTGCCATCGTCAGGACTGTAAATTCTTGTGATTCCATAATTATGCAGTTCCTCAATTTCAGATGGAAGAATCGTTCCGCCGCCGCCGCCAAAAATTTTAATATGGCCACAACCGTTTTCCTCCAAAAGGTCTTTCATGTATTTAAAAAACTCCACGTGTCCGCCCTGGTAGCTTGTGATGGCGATGCCGTGTACATCCTCTTCAATTGCACATTCCACTATGTCGGCAACACTGCGATTGTGCCCTAGGTGAATGATCTCGGCACCCTTGCTTTGAAGAATGCGCCTCATTATGTTGATGGCGGCATCATGCCCGTCGAAAAGTGCAGCGGCAGTTACAATTCTAACTTTATCGTGTACAACGCTCATGTTCAATTGAAAATTTGAGGGCTAAAATTAATTCATTTTAAAGGTGAGGGCGGCAAATTCTTCCAGGCTCAATGTTTCCGCACGGCGGTTGAAGATCGGATCTTCGAGAACTTCCTTTTTAAACAAACTCTTTAATGCGTTCCGAAGCGTTTTACGCCTTTGGTTGAAGGCCGTTTTCACCAGTAATTTGTATGCTTTTTCCGAACGCACAGTTAAGGAAGAACTGCGCCTGGTAAGCCTTATAACACCACTTTGAACCTTTGGAGGAGGATCAAATGCTTCGGGCGGAACATCAAACAAATATTCTATATCATAAAAAGGCTGAAGCAATGCGCTTAACACACCATATGTTTTTCCACCGGGTTCGGCGGCGGCGCGCTGGGCCACTTCTTTTTGAAACATACCGATCACCACGGGAACCTGGTCTTTCCAATCCAGTATCTTAAAAAGTATTTGCGTTGAAATGTTGTAAGGGAAATTGCCAACGATGTGAAAGGTACCCTCAAATGGCGCATCGATATCCAAAAAGCTTTTATGAATGATCTTGCCTTGAATGGCCGGGAAAGTTTTTTCGAGATAATCCACCTTTTCCTTGTCCAGCTCCACTGCCTTAAAGTTGATATCGGGAATATTCAACAGTTCTTTTGTAAGTGCACCACCACCCGGACCAACTTCCAGCAAATTCTTAAAATCGTCGCGCCTCACTTCTTTAATGATACGCTCAATCAGTTCACGGTCTTTTAAGAAATGTTGCCCGAGAGATTTTTTGAGTTGATACATTAGTGCAAATGTAGTTCCTTGTTCCTAGTTCCTGGTTCCTGGTCTGGAGCAATTATAATTGAGGTGATGAGATGAAGAATTTTATTTTTCCCACAGCAGGGCTTTGGTCAGCATCGTTGTGTCACTCACTTGTACGGCATCAAGAAATCGGCCCTCAACACTTTTAAATCTATATTCTAAAATTTAATCATTGGTGTCCGGAAGTTTTGAAGGGATCAAAAGTGATCACCAATACCGGATTGCACCAGGTTGAAATTGCTAATAGTCTGAGAATTTCACGCGAAGGGGCAAAGAGAATACATAAGACACGAAGAAGCTAATCCAGGCCTTTATTTCGCGGGAGACTGGGCGTAACCCGGATTGCAGAAGATGTTATGAAGAAACTTCGAACAGACCACTGTCAGTAAATAAAATTCTTCCTCCCTCTCCATCTATAATCTATAATATAGAATCCGCCCGCCTCCTGCGATCTTGCAGCCTGTGCCCTTTTTCGTATTTTCGCCCAAATCATTTACATGCACCAAACGCCTGAAAAAAAGCCGCTTATCGGTTTTACATGTGGGGATATCAATGGCATCGGCCCTGAACTTTTAATAAAAACGCTCAGTGATAACCGCCTGCTGGAATTTTTTACTCCCGTTGTTTTTGCCAATAATAAGGTGCTCAACTTTTACCGCAAGAGCTTACCGGATAATAATTTTACTTTCTTCAGTATTAAAGACTCATCGCGGATAAACCCGAAGCAGGTGAATCTTTTTAATTGCTGGGAAGAGGAAGCGCCAATAAACCCAGGCATTCTGAATGAAACAGGCGGGAAATACGCGGTGGTGAGTTTGACCACAGCGGGAGAAGCATTAAAGGCGGGAAAGATAGATGCATTGATAACCGCGCCAATACATAAAAAGAACACGCAGTCCGAAAGCTTCTTATTCACCGGCCACACACCATATTTCAAAAGCATATTCGGAGTGAATGATGTGGCGATGATGCTGGTAGCCGATAACATGCGTGTTGCCTTGCTTACCGAACACGTTTCTGTAAAAGACATTGCGCCCTTTATCACCAGAGAAAGAATTCTCTCAAAGCTTAATATCATCAACCAATCTTTGAAAAAAGATTTCGGCATCAATAAGCCGCGCATCGCGGTGTTGGGATTAAACCCTCATGCCGGCGATGAAGGCTTGATTGGCAAGGAAGAAGAAGAGATCATTAAACCCGCGATCAAGGATGCAAAGCAGCGCGATATTTTTTGCTTCGGCCCGTACAGCGCCGATGCGTTTTTTGCAAGGGGTCAGCATCAGAAATTTAACGCTGTGCTTGCCATGTATCACGACCAGGGCTTGATTCCATTCAAATCATTGGCATTCGGTGAGGGTGTTAACTATACTGCCGGATTACCGGGTGTGCGAACTTCTCCTGATCATGGCACCGCCTTCGATATTGCAGGAAAGGGCATTGCGCATGAATCATCTTTTCGTGAAGCGATCTACCAGGCGTTGGACATTCTTGCTGCCCGCGGCGGTTATGCGGAACGCTACCGTAATCCTTTAAAGAAGATCAGCGCGGCGGTTGTTGCAAATTCGGTTGATGAGAAGATCAGTGAGGAGTGAAGGAATTAAAAATTAAGAATTAAGAATTAAAAAGAGGTGAGCAAACCCTAGCTGCACAAGACATCAAAGCTTCACGTAAGTTTGCAATGCCTGCGAATATTCTTCAAATGCATTCATTCCTTTGGCAGTGATCTTACAAACGGTTCTGGGATAATTGTCGCGAAAAGTTTTAACCACCTGCACATATCCCGCCTCCTTCAATTTATTGATCTGTGTACTTACATTACCGGGCGTGGCCCCGGTCTTCTCTCTTATCAGGATAAAATCGGCCTCACGCAACTCTTTCAGCAAGCTCATAACAGCAAGCCTCAACTGTGAATGAATTACAGGATCTAAGGTTTTAAAGTTCATCGTTTAGCAAAGAATTGACACCTATTTACAATCTTCGAGCAGCATTTGCACGCGGCTTTCTCCCCAGTTAGGATGAAGAGGTGAGGCCGGCTTAAAAGCCGCAAATTTTTCCAGCGAAGTGCTAAAATGAGGCTTAGCTGCTTCGCAACCACCGCCGAATTGTTCGGGCGTGTAACGCAGGCCCTGGCCTCTAAGCAGGTGTGGACGAGGATTTGAAGGATCCAATTTTATCGCTTCATCAATGTAAGAAGAACTGAGCGGGCCAAATTCCATGTAGCGGGTCATGGGGTCTGCCATCAGCCTTGCACTGGCGATCATACTTCTGATACAACTGATTTCCGAGTTGTTCTTCTCAAGGGAATCCGCCGTGTTTATCAGGCTTTCCGCCTTGTCTGCGTATTCGTCCATCTTGGTAGCGTCTTGCCCGATATAGCCGGCATTCACCTGTAAAAAGGCGGCATAATAATAAGGCAGCCATTGATCTTTTTCAGCCTTGCCGATCCTTTCAAAATTATTTGCAAGAGCAACCATAGAAGCCGCGCTGGAAAAACTGGAATCAATAGCAGACATATTTTTCTGCATCGCAGGGAGGTACTTATCGCTTTGCGCAAAGGACTGCGAGAAAGAAAAAACTGCGAATAAAAGAAGTGTGAGATTTTTCATCATTATTTTTTAAATGGTGTAAACTTATTTAAAGGTTATTATTGATCGCATCATCGGTCCGGTCTGTACCAATACTTAAAAAATATCCGAGGAAGACGAATCTTTTTGATGGTGGAAGAATTGGTTCCTTCCTGTCAGACATGGTTGCGTAATTATACCCAAACACCTGCCGGCTTCCCAATACATTTGAAATGGATAAAACCCATACCGCAAACTTTTTTGAATTGGCCTTCCCAAGATTGGGAAGATAGTTGATTCCGAAGCCAAGATTGTTGTAGGAAATAGTTCTTCCCATATCACGTATCTCGTATTTATCACTGGCGGGCGAATAAACAAGATTGTAATAAGGCCTCCCCGTAGCAAAGTTGTAGCTGGCGTTGAAACCCATTTTCCATTTAAGTTTAAACTTCTTCACCACAAGAGATGCCGTGTGTTTTGCAGCAAAGGAAGGTTCCATTTCAACCGGGAAATTCAGGTAGTCGCGCTTCGTATCCAAAAACGAATAGGAGATCCAATAGTCGAAGTTTTTTATCGTAGCCTTATCTCTCCAGAACATTTCAATTCCCCTCGCGTACCCGTAACCGTTATTGTTTATTGCCTGCATTTGGGCGCCATTACCGCTGCCTGTTTTAAAAAGGTCCCTATATTCCTTATGAAAAACTTCAGTGCGAAAAGTTCTCTTCCCGGTCAGTCGCTGAAACTGCAAAATGTAATGAGTGGCCCTGGCATAGTCTAATGTGCCGGGAAGCGGCTGGTACCTGCTCTCCGGGCTCTGGTAAAAAATTCCATAAGCAAAGGAAAGCTGGCTTTGATTTTTTAGTTTGTAAGCAAGTGAAACACGTGGCGCCGCGTTCCATTCTTCCATAAAGGTGGAATACTCCATACGCGCCCCCAACTTTGCGGCGAGGTCGTTACTGATGTAAAAATCCTTCTCTGCAAAAATCGAGGAGAGATTATCCCGGAAGGTTTCGGAAAACTGTGAACCTTCATAAAGGGTGAAGCGCGATTCTTCATCCGTATAAAAATGATCCCCGCCGAACCGGAAAGCATTCATACCTCTTCCCTTTTTTTCCAAAACAAACCGCGCTTGCGCATAATGGGCACGGTTTCTCATGCCGAAATTCTTAAAAGCATAGCCCTCAGGATCCGTGATCAATACTTTTTCTTCTCTTTCATTTTGCAGTTCGCCGGAAACTCTGTCGCGGTTATTAGTATAACTCAGGGCAGCCTGTGCTTTCCATCCTTTTATAAAGTTTCCTTTCCACGAAAAGTTATGGTAAGTGTTAGTGTTATTGAGCGTGAAGGAATTTCTAAAGGCGGCCGAATCAATATCCGCATACCGGAAACCTACATCATCATTACTTAAATAACCATAATACTTAATAAAGCCACCCTTTACCTTTTTACGAAAGTTAAGATCTGCTGTATGGTTT
>JAFAGR010000087.1 GCA_023422565.1 Bacteroidota bacterium
CTGCTAAGATCAAATCAAATCTTTCGCAGCACACAGCGATCTCGCTACTTTGTTGCTTTGATGCACACCCTGAGAAAATCGGCCAAATAGCTGAAGAAGCGTCCGCCTTGTTTGATGTGGAAGTAACTACTGAACTTTCTTTGCTAACGATAAGGCATTATACGCCGGAACTTATCAAAAAAATGAGCGAAGGGCATGAGGTAATTCTCGAACAAAGGACAACGCAAACCAGCCAGATGGTTTTGCGGTAGTGCAGAACAATCCCACCATCAAACCATCCCACCATCAAACCATCAGACCACCCAACCATCAAACCATCCAACCATCCAACAAATCCACCACTCTACTTCCCATTCACCAGGTAATCACCTGCCTTGTTTACAAGCACAACAGGAACCTGTTTATTGATTTCAAAATATTGAAAGGCTTGTTGAAGAGCAGCATTAAACTCCTGCAGGTAAGGATTGTTCTGAATAGATAGCGAAAGATAATCGCTTGACTTCTTCACATTATATTTAACCGGGAAAACATGTACGGGAATGAATTCCTGCGCCCCCACTGCTTTCACGGTAGATGCGAGCAAATACAATTCTTCCATCGGTACATCCATTATAGGAATGCATCCCGTAGATACGCAATTTCCATGAATGTAAATATTATTTCCGGGGCGGAGGTTGTCGCTTAATATCCGGTCAGATGCATTGGGATAGTTCAACCCTAAAGACAAATGATACATGCTGTTTGGGTTGAACTCATTTATATAATAGAAGCCCTCAGGAACCTGGTAATCACCCTCGAGTCGTTTCGGGCCCATGCTCCCGCTCTGTATGCACACTTTGTAGGTTTTAAACAAGCGGTAAGTGTCTTCACCCGGATTTTGAACCCAAACTTCAAGCTGTTTATCATACTTGAATGAACGCACATACATGGCTTCCGGCGGCCAGTGAAGATTCTTTCGCGAAAATTGTTTTACAAGCGAATCCTGCATCCTGTACAACTTGGCTGATTGTCCGGAGGTACTTCTCGCTGTTTCTGAAACTGCAGGCTGTGCAAATGCCGGGCAGGCAATGGTGCCCGCCAGCATCAACACAATATTTAATAAAATGATCCGCTTCATTCAGCCCTTAGCGTTAGTATTTCAACTTACAAGTTTCCGCGCGCAGCCTGCTCACGCTCCAGCGCTTCAAACAGGGCTTTAAAATTTCCCTTTCCGAAACTCTTTGCACCCCTGCGTTGAATGATCTCAAAGAAGAGCGTCGGCCTGTCTTCCACCGGCTTGCTGAAAATTTGAAGGAGGTAACCTTCATCATCGCGATCTATCAAAATTCCCAATTCCTGCAAGGGGCCGAGATCTTCCTGAATCGTTCCCACCCTGTCCAGCACATCACTGTAATAAGAAGCAGGCACTTTCAAAAACTCAACGCCGCGGTTCTGAAGATCAGTCACCGTTTTAACAATATCGTTTGTAGCCACCGCCACATGCTGCACACCTTCTCCGCGATAAAAATCGAGGTACTCTTCAACCTGGCTCTTTTTCTTTCCTTCAGCAGGTTCGTTGATGGGAAACTTCACGTAGCCGTTACCGTTACTCATCACCTTGCTCATTAATGCGGAATATTCGGTAGAAATATCATTATCGTCAAACGAAAGGATGTTGCGGAAGCCCATTACATCTTCATAAAATTTCACCCACGGATTCATTTGGTTCCAACCCACATTTCCTACGCAATGATCCACGTATAAGAGGCCGGTTGGAGGTGGGTTGTAGTGGCTTTCCCATTTCCGGAACCCCGGCATAAAGATGCCATTGTAATTCTTTCTCTCCACAAACACGTGAACGGTATCTCCGTAAGTATGAATTCCGCTTAACACAATTTCGCCATCTGCATCCTTCAGCGTTTTAGGTTCGAGGTAGCTTTTTCCTCCCCTGCTTGTGGTTTGCTTCCATGCGTCTGCAGCGTCTTCCACTTTGAGGGCAAGCACCTTCACCCCGTCTCCATGCTTATAGATATGATCGGCGATCTCATTCTCAGGGTAAAGCGGCGTGGTAAGTACAAAGGTCAGTTTCTCCTGGCGTATCACATAACTCACCTTATCCATAACACCGGTTTCGGGGCCGGCATAAGCCAGAGACTGAAATCCGAATGCGCTTTTATAAAAATGTGCGGCTTGCTTGGCATTGCCCACATAAAACTCTACATAATCCGTTCCGTGCAGGGGCAGAAAATCTGCCGCGGCATTCACTTTGTTTTCAGGTTGTGCTGTTGCAACTGACATGATAATATTTTTATTTTAAAATTCGTAATGATGCAGAACTTTCACTCGTAGAATGAGGCCTCAAAGATACAAATTCTTGCCGGCCAAAAGGGTGGCGCCGTTATCTTTGCGTGCATCAGGCAAAAAACTCCGTGGTTAAGGCGGGTTTGCAAAAAATCAATTCATGAAAAAGGCAGGCATACTTGGCGGCGGACAACTGGGAAGAATGTTGCTGCAGGCCGCAGCCAATTACCCGGTAGAAACTTTTGTGATGGAAGACCGGGAAGATTGCCCGGCCTCACATCTTTGCCACCATTTTGTTAAAGGCGATATCACTGATTTTAATGATGTGTATAGCTTCGGCAAAGGCCTCGACGTGCTCACCATTGAAATTGAAAAGGTGAACACTGAGGCGCTTCAAAAACTTGAGGAGGAAGGCGTAAAGGTTATCCCTTCTCCAAAAGCGCTAAACATTATCCGCGACAAAATATTGCAGAAAGAATTTTATCGCGAAAACGATATACCCACATCTCCCTTCATCGTTACGCAAAACCTTAACGACCTTAAAGCAAGGGAAGAATTTTTTCCCGCCGTGCATAAGATAGCCCGCGGGGGTTATGATGGAAAGGGAGTGCAGGTTATCAACTCACTAACGGATACGGATAGGGGATTTGACGCACCGGCTGTACTGGAGAAAAAAGTCTCCATCTCGAGGGAAATTGCGATGATGATAGCCGTGGGCTCAAACGGCAGCCTGGCAATCTATCCTCCCGTTGACATGGTCTTTGACCAACGTCTTAATTTACTTAGCCACCAGATATCTCCTGCAGAATTACCGGAGGAAGTTTTCTGGAAAGCAGAGGCTATTGCCCTGAGCACTGTGAAAGCGTTGAAAAGCCCCGGGTTATTTGCCATAGAACTTTTTGCAGACGATGAGGGCAATGTGATGGTGAACGAAACGGCGCCCCGGGTGCATAACAGCGGCCACCATACCATCGAAGGCAATTACAGCAGCCAGTTTGATATGCTTTGGCGGATCATGCTTGATTATCCTTTGGGAAACACCCAGCCGCTGATGAAATCGGCTCTGATAAATATTGTAGGAAGCGAAGGATTTTCGGGAGAGCCGGTGTACGAAGGCTTGAACGATGTACTTGCCATGGACAATGTTTTTGTACATATATATGGTAAAACAACCACAAGTTCCGGCCGGAAGATGGGCCACGTTACTATTCTCAGTAACGAAAAACAGGAACTAATGCATAAAGTAAATCAAATCAGGCACTGCCTGACGGTTAAGGCATAATATTAGATTGGATATCAATCATGTTGCATAAGCTTTAACATTTGAACAACTAATTTCGCGAAGTAAAAAACGATTCAGGGTGGTAAAACCGAAAATGTATCCGGGTATTCCGGCAATTATAATTCTCCTTCTTTCAGCCTGCGGTTCAAAGCAAGAAAAAATAAAGGCAAATACAGTTAAAACCCCACCTCCGTTTCCTACGGTTCAGGCGCATGTGGTGCAAAAAGTTCCCGTTGGTGAAACGCTTGAGCTGGCAGGTTCCCTGCTTGCAAATGAATCCACCGAAATTTTTCCGGAGATTTCCGGCCGTCTTACCATGCTAAACGTGGCCGAAGGAAGAACAGTGAGCAAAGGAACCCTCCTCGGAAAAATTTATGATGGCGACCTTCGCGCACAGCTGCAAAAACTGGAGGTTCAGCTGAAAGTTCAGGAGCAAACAATTGCGAGGTATGAAGAACTTTTGAAAATAAACGGGGTAAGCCGTCAGGAATATGACATGATCAAACTGCAGTCCAGCAACATCCGGGCAGATATGGATATTGTAAGGAGCAACATAAAAAGGACCGAGATCCGTGCACCTTTTTCAGGATCACTCGGCTTAAGGATGGTGAGTCCGGGGGCGTATGTAACCCCGCAGACCATGCTTACCACCATTCGGCAGACAAGCACCTTGAAACTCGATTTTACCGTGCCTGAAAAATATATTTCAAGGTTACAGAAAGGGAAGATCGTTGATTTTAAGATTGAAGGAAGCGACGAAACCTATCAGGCCCGCATCGCAGCAACAGAGTCGGGCGTATCGGAAGCAGATCGCAGCCTGAAGCTCAGGGCTGAAGTGGTTCAAAAAGATAAGCGCCTTTTTCCCGGAACATTTGTGAAGGTACTTCTGGCCTTCGATCAGGATCCTGATGCCATCATGATCCCGTCCGGCGCAGTGATCCCGCAGGCCAGAACGAAGCAGGTAGCCCTTTACAACAATGGCTTGGTGAGCCTGGTAGATGTAACCACCGGCATCCGCGATTCGGCCATGGTGCAGATCACGGAAGGCCTTAAGGTTAACGATACGATCATCACCACCGGCCTGATGCGGTTAAAGAACGGCGACAAGGTAAAGATCACCGGTGTGAAATAATCGAGCATTCTTTATAACAGTCCTGTTGATAAACAGAACAGTTTAAAATTTATCATTGGAATGAACATTTCAGAATTCAGTTTACGGCGCCCGGTATTTGCCATTGTACTGAACATCGTTATAGTATTATTTGGGATAATCGGATACACCTTCCTTGGCGTAAGGGATTATCCCGCGCTTGACCCGCCCAATATAAATGTGCGTACCTCCTACCCCGGCGCTAATGCCGAGATCATCGAAACGCAGATAACCGAACCATTAGAAAAGGCGGTAAACAGTATCGCGGGCATTGAAAACATTACCTCCCGCAGTTCCCAGGGCACAAGTAACATTACAGTTGAATTTAAATTGGGCACCAACCTCGAGGAAGCCGCGAATGATGTGCGCGATAAAGTTTCCCAGGCACAACGCAACCTGCCTACAGACCTTGACGCACCTCCCGTGGTTAGCAAGGCCGATGCAAGCAACGACCCGGTTGTAATTATGCTTTTAAAAAGTGATGTGCGCAATTCGCTGGACATGACGGAATTTGCCAGCAACAATCTTGTGGAAAGGATTCAGACCGTGCCCGGCGTGAGCGGTGTGAACATTTGGGGAGAAAAGCGCTATGCGATGCGCATCTGGTTCAATCCATCTAAAATGGCAGCCTATGCGCTAACGCCACAGGATGTACGAAATGCGCTCCTTAGGGAAAATGTGGAACTGCCCGCGGGAAAAATTTCCGGTGATGCCACTGAACTGGGCATCCGCACATTTGGAAAACTAAACACCGAAGAGGAATTTAATAATCTCATAATTAAAAATGTAAATGGCACAGATATAAGGCTGAAAGATATTGGCGAAGCGGTGCTGGGCCCGGAAAATGAAGAAAGCGTATTGAAGGAATCAGGAGTACCAATGCTTGCCATCGCTATTATTCCGCAACCCGGTACCAATTACATAGCAATATCAGACGAAGTTAAAAAGCGGCTGGACGAAATTAAAGCTGACCTTCCTCCGGATATCTCCCTGGAAATATCTTCCGACACCACAGACAGCATCCGCAAATCTATCAGCGAGGTAAAAGAAACTTTGCTGATCGCCTTCGTGCTTGTGGTTTTGATTGTTTACCTTTTCTTTCGCGACTGGTTAATAGCCCTCCGCCCATTGATAGACATACCGGTGTCACTCCTGGGTGCGTTTTTCATAATGTACCTCAGCGGCTTTACCATAAATGTGCTTTCGCTTTTGGCAATTGTGCTGGCCACGGGCCTTGTGGTTGATGATGGAATCGTGGTAACAGAGAACATCTATAAAAAGATGGAAAAAGGCGTGAACAAATGGAAGGCGGCGAGGGATGGTTCAAAAGAGATCTACTTCGCGGTGATATCCACATCAATTACGCTGGCTGTTGTATTTCTTCCGATCATCTTCCTGGAAGGATTTGTAGGAAGACTCTTTAGGGAATTCGGAATAGTGGTCGCCGGTGCGGTTCTTATCTCTGCTTTTGTATCACTAACGTTAACGCCTGTACTAAATGTAAAACTTACCGGTAAGAAATTTAAACATTCGCGTTTCTATAATGCTACGGAGCCTTTTTTTAAAAGAATGGAAAACGGTTACCGCAGCGCGTTGAACGGATTCATGAAAGTGCGCGGGCTGGCATGGGTGATCGTGCTTGCCTGCGTAGGTATCATCCTGTTTCTTGGGTCAACCCTGCAGGAAGAACTTGCACCTATGGAGGACAAAAGCCAGTTTAGGCTGAATGTAACCGCACCTGAAGGAACCGCATATGATGCCATGGATAAATACATGGATAAAATAACGCAGTTTCTGTTAGACTCTCTTCCTGAAAAGAAATACCTCACCAGCATGACCGCCCCGGGCTTTTCAACCGGTACGGCCAACTCGGGATTTGTGCGCGTGGCTTTGGTTGAACCCCATGAAAGAGAAAGAAGCCAGCAGGAAATAGTGAATTGGGTGAACAGGAAAATGTCAAGGTTTAACGAGGGGCGCGTGTTTGCCACACAGGACCAAACCATTCAGGTGTCTCGCAGAAGCGGGCAGCCTGTACAGTTCGTAATACAAAACGTAAACTCAGATAAGATACGCGAGGCCCTCCCCAGGCTGCTTGACGCAGCAAATAAAAGCAGCGTACTTACCGGCGTGGATGCAGACCTTAAATTCAACAAACCGGAACTGCGCATAAGCATTGACCGATTGAAAGCAAGCGAGCTCGGCGTAAGCGTTCAGGATATTTCCGAAACCCTGCAACTTGCATTGAGCAATCAGCGAATGGGCTACTTCACGCGTTCGGGAAAACAATATTCCGTGATCGGCCAGGTGGAAAGAAGTGACCGTGATGATCCGAATGACCTTACCAACATTAACGTGACCAACAGTTCCGGCAACCCGGTGCCTCTGCTGAGCTTATTGAATATTACGGAAGACGTAACGCCGCCAACACTTTACCATTACAACCGTTACCGGTCTGCTACAATTTCAAGCGGACTTGCAGAAGGAAAAACAATTGGCGATGGATTGAAAGAGATCCGGGCGATTGCAGATACGGTATTAGACCCCACATTCCGCACTGCACTTTCGGGCGCATCGAAAGATTATGCAGAGAGTTCAGGCAACACATATTTCGCATTCGTTCTTGCCCTTGTATTGATCTTCCTTGTACTTGCCGCGCAGTTTGAGAGCTTCATTGATCCTTTCACCATCATGGTAACCGTGCCACTGGCAATTGCCGGGGCCGTGCTTTGCCTCTGGCTCTTCGATCAAACACTAAATATATTTTCACAAATAGGTATGATCATGCTCATCGGGCTGGTAACGAAGAATGGAATTCTGATAGTGGAATTTGCAAACCATAAGCAGATGGAAGAAGGAATGAAAAAAGTGCCTGCTGTAGTAGATGCGGCGGTTGGAAGATTCAGGCCAATTCTTATGACGAGCCTGGCCATGTCTCTTGGTGCCCTTCCGCTTGCACTCTCCTTAGGTGACGCTTCCACAAGCCGCATCCCGCTGGGTATTGTGATCACGGGCGGAGTTTTGTTTGCACTTATCCTAACCCTGTTTGTTATTCCGGCAGTGTATTCATTCCTTTCAACAAAAAAGAAAAAATCAGTTTATGATACTCCGGAAATGTTAGAAAATGAAACCGCATTATCATGAAGCGATTAATAACCGGAACCATATTATTACTGTATATTTCATCTGCCTCATATGCACAGCGGATATTAACTGTAGAAGAAGCGGTTGCTGTGGCTTTGCAGAATAATTACGACATCAGGCTGCTGAGAAATGATTCAACCCTTTTTGAATTGAACAACAGTTATGCGTACGCTGCCTTTCTTCCACGATTGAACGCCACAACGGGTTTGTTGTATAACGTGAATAATTCCCGCCAGGAACTTGCAGACGGCACAAAGCGAGAGCAGGATAATCTTCGTTCAAACAACCTTTCCGCATCGTTAAACCTTAACTGGACGGTGTTTGACGGATTTAAAATGTTTGCCACAAGAGATAAGCTCGCAGAGTTTGTAAAACTGGGGAAGTGGAATGTGAGAAACCAGCTTATCAATTCCATCGCCACTGTAATTAACACTTATTACAATATCGTAAGCCAAAAGCAACGCTTAAAGGCGATTGAAGACCAGATGGCATTGAATGAAGAAAGAATTACTCAGGCTGATAAAAAACTAACGGTTGGCCTGGGTGCAAAACCTGAGTTGCTGCAGGCACGCCTGGACCTGAATGCGCAAAAAGCGGAAAGGCTTAACCAGCTTACTTTAATGACGCAACTAAAAGAACAGTTGAACCAGGAAATGGCAGTTGCGCCCGGAACGGATTATGAGGTAACAGATTCAATACCCATTGACCACTCGCTAACGGTGGATGAAGTTTACGCGGGTGCAGAAGCAAACAATCCGGCACTCATGGCCGCCAATACGCAAATTGAGATCGCGAAACTTTCCTTAAAAGAAAGAAGGGCTGAAAGATTTCCCGTATTGGGAATTAACGCCGCTTATAATTTTTCAAGAAATATCAACAAGGCTGTTATCAACCCCTTCACCACCCTTTTCAATCAGAACCACGGTTTCAATTACGGACTAACGGCTACCATTCCGATCTTCAACAACTTCACGGTAAGAAGGCAGATAAAAGAAGCTGAAATTGAAATTGATTACCGTCGATTGATCTACGACTATGAAAGATTAAAAGTGAACGCTTCCATTACCAGTGCATACCGCGCTTTTGAAATGCAAAAACAAACGCTTGCACTCGAAGAGGAAAATATCGCTTCGGCAAAAGAAAACGTAGCCATAGCTGCGGAACGTTACCGTTTGGGGCTCTCTACAATTCTTGAACTTCGCGAAACGCAACGGAGCCTTTCCGAAGCCTATACGCGATTGATAAATGCACGGTACAATACCAAACTATCAGAAATTGAATTGTTGCGGCTGCGCGGCGATTTGGTGAGATAGATTACTTTTACGCGCAAATTCATTAGTTATGGTTGCAGTTATCATGGGCAGCGAAAGTGACCTGGCGGTAATGCAGGGTGCGGCAGACATGCTGAAGGAATTCAGCATCCCCTTTACCATTAGCATCGTGTCTGCGCACCGTACCCCCGATCTTATGCGCGAGTTTGCAAATTCAGCCCGTGAAAAAGGTATACGCGTGATCATTGCCGGCGCCGGCGGTGCAGCGCATCTTCCGGGCATGGTGGCGGCCTACACTTCCCTCCCCGTAATCGGAGTTCCGGTAAAATCCTCCAATTCAATTGACGGGTGGGATTCTGTGCTGTCTATCCTTCAAATGCCGACGGGCGTGCCCGTGGCCACCGTAGCCCTCAACGGTGCAAAGAATGCGGGAATACTTGCCGCACAGATCATCGGCTCCTCAGATGCAGAGGTTGCCTCACTCCTGGATAAATATAAAATGCGTCTACAAAGCGACGTTACGAGGATGAATGCCGGCATCAATAAATGATCCGGGCCTTCCGTTTAACAAAAGATCCTTTAACAAAAAACAGCGCGGTCACGGTTTTTGTCCGCTTATCATTTAAATGATAAAATGCTTTCCCTTGGGCATTTTGTAGCTATTTTTGCTGCAAATATTTTTAGATATGATCAGAATTAAACTATTCTTTCTTTTTATGTGCCTGGCTTCCGTGTCTGTGGCGCAGAAAGTTACTTTTCAGGAGTATGATCTTAAGAATGGGCTGCACGTAGTGCTTCACCAGGATAAGACTGCACCCGTGGTTGCGGTTTCGGTGATGTACCACGTAGGCAGCAAGGATGAAACCCCTGAACGCACAGGATTTGCACACTTTTTTGAACACCTTTTGTTTGAAGGTTCCAAAAACATTAAGCGTGGTGAATTTATGAAGCTGGTTACCAGCAATGGCGGCCAGAACAATGCAAACACCACTCAGGACAGAACTTTTTACTACGAAGTGTTTCCCAGCAATAACCTGGAAACGGGCCTTTGGCTGGAGAGCGAGCGCCTGATGCACCCTGTTATCAACCAGATCGGGGTGGAAACGCAGAATGAGGTGGTAAAGGAAGAAAAGCGTATGCGGGTTGACAATCAGCCCTATGGCAATTTCATCGCCGAAATAATGAAGCGCCTGTTTACCAAGCATCCATACAACTGGGTTCCTATCGGAAGCCTTGAGCACCTTGATGCCGCAACGCTCGATGAGTTCATTGCCTTCAACAAAAAATATTATGTACCTAATAATGCCGTTCTCGTAATTGCGGGAGATATTGAGTTTGACAAAACCAAAGACCTGGTAGAAAAATACTTTGGCGAAATACCTGCAGGAGCACCCGTTCCTAAGGTTAGCATCAAGGAAGACCCTATTACCAGGGAAGTTGTAGATACAGCTTATGATGCAAACATCCAGATTCCGGCGATCATGACGGCATACAGAACTCCGGGCATGACCAGTAAAGAATCGCTTGCGCTTCAACTTGCATCTGATGTACTAAGCCAGGGAGCCAGCAGCCGCATGTACAAAAAGATGGTGGATGATAAAAAGAATTCCCTGCAGGTGGGTTCATTCAATTATGCACTTGAAGATTACGGAACCTATATCACTTTTGCATTACCCTCCGGAGATGTAAGACTTGATACACTTTTGAAAGATATGGACGAAGAGATCGTTAAACTGCAAAAAGAACTGATCTCAGAAACTGAGTTCACTAAAATCAGAAACCAGTACGAAAATAATTTCGTAGGCGTAAACGCGAAGATGCTTGGCGTTGCTGAAAACCTCGCGAACGGGTATACATTTCATAAAAATACCAATCATGTAAATACCATGCTTGATGAAATGCGCACTATAACACGCCAGGACATACAGGATGTGGTTAAGAAATATCTTAATCCCAACCAACGCGTTGTTCTTTATTACCTGCCTAAGAAATCTTAATCACTGCCAAAAAACATTACGATGAAGAAAATACTTTCAATAATAGTTGCCGCAGCATTCACACTGAGTGCCACCGCACAAATAGACCGCTCTAAACCACCAAAGCCGGGGCCCGCACCGGAGATACAAATTAAAGATCCCGTGATCTTCACCTTGCCGAACGGGCTTACCGTACTGGTGGTGGAAAATCATAAACTTCCAAAAGTAAGCGCCACGCTTAGCATTGATGCAGGGCCTATTAAAGAAGGCGACAAGGCCGGCGTCACCAGCATGATGGGGCAAATGCTTTCAGAAGGCACCAAATCAATGGACAAAGCCACTTTCGACCGTGAGGTTGACCTTATAGGTGCGGATGTGTTTCTTTTTGCCGGAGGCGGATCTACGTCTGCCCTTACCCGTTATTTCAACAAGGCATTTATGCTGATGGCGGATGCAATAAAGAATCCTTCTTTTCCGGAAGAATCATTTGAGAAACTTAAGAAGCAGGCTATCACCGGGCTTAAGGCAAGCGAAAAAAGTGCGTCAACCATTGCAAGCCGCGTGGGCTCTGCACTCAGCTATGGTAAAAATACCGCGATGGGCGAATTTGAAACAGAAGAATCCATCAATAACATTAAGCTGGATGACATTAAAACAGCTTATAAAAACTACATTACTCCTTCAAGAGCCTACCTGACTTTTGTGGGCGATATCACTCCGGGAGCTGCGAAACAACTCGCTACGCAAGCCTTTGGCAGTTGGACGGGCAAGAAACTTACTCTGCCAAACATCCCGCAGGTTGAAAACGTAGCCAAAACGGAGATCAATTTTGTGGATGTACCTACAGCAGTTCAGGGTGTGATTAGTGTAGGAAACCTGGTTAATAATCCGATGAGCAATCCGGACTATCATGCCTTGCTGATCGCAAACCAAATTCTTGGCGGTGGCTCAGAAAGTAAACTGTTCATGAATCTTCGTGAGAAGCATGGCTTTACCTATGGAAGCTATTCATCAATAGGCAACGGAAGGTTCCAAAGCCAGTTTACCTCCACAGCACAGGTTAGAAGCGAAAAAGCGGATAGTGCAATTGTGGAAATGCTGAGGGAGATAGACAATATGCGAAAAGGAAATATCACTGACGAAGAGCTGGCCATTGCTAAAGCGAAATACAACGGATCATTTGCTCTCGGTATGGAAGACCCCGCAAAAGCAGCTACTTATGCAAGCAATATTTTGATAAACAACCTCCCTAAAGATTTTTACCGCACCTTCCTTCAAAAAATAAACAGTGTTACCGCAAAGGATGTGCAGCGCGTTTCAAACAAATACTTTAACAGCGACAGAAGCCGTATTGTACTTGTAGGCAATGGCGAAAAGATACTTCCAAACCTGGTTCGCCTGGGGTATCCTGTGAAGCATTTTGATAAATATGCAAACCCGGTTACCGAAAGTAAAGACGATGTGGCGGTAGACGAAACGGCAAAAACTACGGAAGCGGTTTCCGCATCTTCTTTGATAGATAAATATCTTACTGCGATCGGTGGAAAGGAAGAAGTGAAGAAGATCAACTCCATGAAAATCTCTTTCACCATGGATATGATGGGCCAGCAACTGCAGGGCTACGATATCAGAATGGCGCCAAACAAACATGCTACCGTTATTAAAATGGGAGACATGAAAGTGATGGAAATGGTATTTGACGGAACCAAAGGCTACCAGGCTCAAATGGGGCAGAAGAAAGACTTTGAGGAAAAAGCCATCAAAGAAGCGCTTGATGATAAAGCGGTAGTTGCACAGCTTAACTACATCTCTAACGATTATGGAACCACCTACCTCGGAACAGGAAAGGCAGGCGGTGAAGCAGCTTACAAAATAAAGGTGACGAAGCCAAGCGGCAAAGTGGTTGTAGAGTATTATTCAATTAAAACCGGCCTGTTGTTAAGGGAGGAAACTACTCTTACAGAAGGAAAAGAAGAATTCACTCAAACCACTGAGTACGGTAACTACAAGAAAGTAGGTCCGTATATGTTGCCGTTTAAGATCACTCAGTCTATAGCCGAACAGGAAATGGAAATGATAGTAACAGACATCAAGATAAATGAAGGCGTGTCAGACGCTGATTTTAAGTAAGATCTTTGTAGATAAAATGCTGAAGGCCATCTCTTATAGATGGCCTTCTTTATTTTCGGATAAGCGATACCGTTATTCATACTTCTTCACATATATTTGTTTACATAAAAAAAAACAATATGAAGAAAAAATTCAGCTTTCTCCCCCTGCTGGCCTTATGCAGCATTGCTTTTGTTTCTTGCAGTGATGACGAAAGCACCAATCCTAATCCCCAGATCGACACCCGCGTTCGCACCTATGTGGAAGATTCCCGCGCCATGCCATTTGGCAGCCTTGACACAATGGACGTTACCTATGATGCGAGCAACCGTGCCACGCTGATTTCAAAAAGAAACGGAAGCTTTTCAATGAGCTATGCTTATAACGGAACCTCAGAGTATACCATGACGATGACGGAAAGCGGCGCTGTATCACTTTGGCAGAAACTCATGGCCAATGGAATGGGTCTCGTAGACAGCACCATCCAGTCTGATATGCCAGGCGACAGCATCACTGAAAAATACTACTATAACGCCGGCAGCCAGTTGATCGAAATGCGGGCTTATGATTACACTGGTGGAACTTCCTCACTTTCTGACATTACCCGTTATGAATATGATGGCAATGGCAACAAAACGAGGGAAGTTGAGCTAACCGCAGCGGGAGATACCAATTATGTAATGACCACCACTTATGGCAGCGCCGTTCCAAATTGGTACAAATCGGGTATTCAATTTATGCCCGTAGTTCAGAAAAACCTGCCAGTATCTACTTCGTACTATGACCCTTCAACGGGAGATACGGAAACAACTACCATTACTTATGAAATGGACGCGAGCAACAGGATCACTAAAGAAACGTACGTTACCAGCTTTGGCACTTACACCAAAAGCTACATCTATTTTTAGTTAAGAAACGATTCGCTGATCAAAGGCTGCCTGAACCGGGCAGCCTTTTTATTTCTCGCAAATAATTGTAAAATCCTGCTCGAGGCCGCGCGAATATTGTAAAAGGACATTAAAAAAATCACTGCCCCACCTTGAATAAAAAGGAATTATATTTTCAACCCGCTCCTGCAGAGAACCGCGCGGGAAAAGAGAATCATAAAGGTTCGTCACCTGGTTCACAAGAATCACATCCTTCTTCTTTGCAGCACGCATCATCTTCTTTTCTATACCGGAAATCTTTTTCATCAAGGTATGGTGAACCGCATCTGCATGCTTAGCGAGCGTTTGGTCAGCATTGCCTGCAACAGAAGAAATCGTTTTAAAAATTTCCGAAAGTCTTATTCTTTCATCCGTCAAGTCAACTTGCGTTGATGAATGGGCAGAAACAGTTTTGTTGATCAGATCATTTTTCTTCATAAAAAGATCTTCAACCTCCAGATCCCATTTTCCGGCGATTTGCACAAACCGTTTCGGAACTATCATGAATGAGTTTCTTAAAACCAGCACCGGCATGGGAATTTCAACTGCATTAAACACTTCCTTTAATTCCAACCAATAAGCGAGTTCTCCCCCGCCTCCTATGAAAGCCACGTTTGGCAATATCCACTCCTGGTAAACCGGGCGAAGAATAACATTCGGGCTAAAACGCTCCGGGTGCTTTTCAAGTTCCTCCAACATCTCTGTTTTAGAAAAAGAAAGAGTAGAATTGTTCACAATAAAACCGGATTCGTGTTTTTCAATTCTCTCCCGCAACTGCTCCTCCAAATAAAAAAGGTTGATGCTGCGGCCCGCGGCCTGAACCTTATATTTTTCGGGAAATTTTTCCAATGTTGAACGAACAGCCTTTCCGGAAAACTCTTCCTCCAGTTCTTTACGTAATACAGGCACAAACGAGTCCTTCAACATTTTGCTATCCGGTAACAACACGATCAAACCAAAACGCCCGAACATTTCATTGATCAGGCGGAATGTAGAATCTTCAACCGTTTCGTTCAACCTGTATGCGTTCCGCAACATACCTACCACCTCTTCTCCGTAAGGTTGAACAGATATCTGCAGAGATATCTCATCGATCAAACTGATCAGGGCTTTATCCACCTTCATTCTCCCCACAGCACCTTTTTGGTCCGTGTTCCAATGGTAAGCTTTGCCATCAATTTCTATTGAACCAAGTTCTTCGAGGTCCGCATCCTCGCTTCCCATATAAAACACGGGTACAAAATTTTTTCCATCAATACTTTTTGAAAGCTCATCTGCTAACCTGACTGCGTGCAAAATTTTGTATACGAAATACAAATGGCCGGTGAAAATATTTGGCTGGTGCGCAGTACAGACAGTGAAAGTATTTTCTTGCGAAAGGAGACTTAGATTTTTCTGAACCTCCGAATGCATTTCAACTTTCTGGTATTGTGCAGAAAGAACTTTTGAAAGAAGTTCGCGGTCAAATTTAAATCCGGCTCTCTTTTCAATTGCCGCTTTCACGCCGCTGATGCTTACTTCATGGTCATAGAAACCCCGCAGGTCCCCGGCTGCACCCACATAATCTTTTATGACAGGCGCGAAAAAGCCCGTGTCTTCAATCGAAATATGTTTCGCGGAAAAAGCCATAGCTAATAGACAAACAAATTATTCCTGCACCGTCAACTTTCCAAATTCATTTTACAGGTAATGTAGAATTTAAAGCAATTCACCTTCAAGGTCGTAATCATAAGCCTTTGTGATCTTCACCTGAACAAACTCCCCTACCTGTAATTTTCTATCACTGTTTATTATCACCTCATTATCCACTTCCACGCTGTCAAACTCTGTTCTTCCCAGGTAACGTCCCGATTCCTTTTTATCAACCATCACCTTATATACCTTTCCTATCTTCTCCTGGTTTTTTTCCAGGCTGATCTCCTGCTGCACTTCCATGATTTCCTGAGCACGCTCTTCCTTTTCTTCGGCAGGCACATCATCCCTAAAGTTAAATGCATCGGTTTGTTCTTCGTGGCTATAAGTAAAAATACCAACCCTGTCGAACCGCATCTTTTGTAAAAAGGTTTTTAATTCTTCCACATCATCCCTTGTTTCTCCGGGATAGCCTGAAATAAGCGTGGTACGCAAACAGATGCCCGGTATACGGTCACGGATATCCGCAATCAATGCTTCCATCTCCTCACGTGTGATCTGGCGTTTCATCGCTTTGAGCATTCTATTGGAAGCGTGCTGCAATGGCATGTCCAGATAATTGCAGATGTTCTCCCGTTCTTTCATTACGTCAATGATCTCCATCGGAAATTTTGACGGGTAAGCATAATGCAAACGTATCCATTCCAGGCCTTTCACATCAGCAAGCGCATGCAAAAGTTTTGGCAGCTCGCGTTGCTTGTAAATATCAAGGCCATAATAAGTTAATTCCTGCGCAATCAGCATCACTTCCTTAACGCCCCGGTCAACAAGCCTTTTCGCCTCATCAACCAAAGATTCGATCGGCCTGCTTACATGTTTACCGCGCATTAACGGGATGGCGCAAAAGGAACATGTGCGGTTGCATCCCTCACTTATCTTCATGTAAGCATAATGCGAAGGTGTGGCAAGCAGCCTTTCTCCGATCAGGTCAGCTTTATAATCTGCATTAAAGCGTTTAAGGATGGCCGGTAGTTCCATTGTGCCGAAGAATGCATCCACTTCCGGTATTTCCTCCTCAAGATTATTCCTGTAGCGCTCGCTTAGGCATCCGGTCACATAAACTTTGTCCAGTTTGCCTTTTCTTTTCAATTCAACATTGTCCAGAATAGTATTGATGCTCTCTTCCTTGGCTTTATCAATAAAGCCGCAAGTGTTAATGATTACAATGTTATGATCGAGCTTCGCATTCTCATGCACGGCATCAATTTCATTTGCCCTCAATTGTCCGCTGAGCACCTCACTATCTACCATATTCTTACTGCACCCAAGCGTAATGATGTTGACCTTATCTTTCCGGAGCGTTTTTGATTTCATTAGGGCGCAAAGGTACACTACACAAACGAGAGTGTGAATGGATTGCAAACAGTTTAACATCGCAAGCCCTTAAGCAGCCTGCTACATGGCAACTTTAGCTAATACAAACGCGTATGTATTAACTTGATGATGCCGCCCCTTCCGTTAAAAAAAATTATTTTTGCAGGATGGGCGAGAAACAATCCACACGTATTGCCATACTTGACCTTTATGAAGGCGCAGCTAACCAGGGCATGAGGTGCATCCGTGAGATCCTTCATCAATATAGCGAAGCATATCATCTGAATTTGATAGTTGATGAATTTGAAGTGAGGCAGAAACTGGAAGTGCCGGGTCTGGATTATGACGTATATATTTCAAGCGGCGGGCCGGGCAGTCCGCTGGAAACGAAACACAATAGGTGGGAAAAGGAATATTTCGGCTGGCTTAATAAATTAAACGCGCACAACCAACACTCTGCTCTAAAAGAAAGGAAGCATGTTTTCCTGATCTGCCATTCTTTTCAGCTTGTATGCCGCGAATGGGAAATGGCCAGAGTTTCAAAAAGAAACAGCACTGCCTTTGGGGTATTTCCGGTACACCTCCTTGATGCAGGTCATCACGAGCCCGTGTTTGGCGGATTGCCCGATCCCTTTTATGTGGTGGATAGCCGGGATTACCAGGTTACGCAGCCTGATCTTGCCCGGATTCATTCCAAGGGAGGGCATATTCTCGCGATCGAGAAAGCGAGGCCACATGTTCCCTTTGAACGCGCGGTGATGGCGATGCGCTTCAATGATTGGATGATGGGCACTCAGTTTCATCCCGAGGCGGATGCATTGGGAATGTCAATGCATCTTCAAACCCCGGAAAAGAAAGCAACCGTTATTGAAAATCACGGAATGGAAAAATGGGAATCTATGATCGAACACCTCAATGACCCGGATAAGATTATGTTTACCTATGCACACATTCTTCCCAATTTTCTAAACTATGCTTTGGGAAAAAAGGAGCTCTCTTATTAACCGGCCTGACAGCTATTCCTTAATTTAGGGAAAAGATGGCCAATGGTTGCTGAACTACGCGAACGATTCAACGAAAACTTTACAGAAGAAAAATACCGGCAGATGGTAGCTGAAGTGGAAGCGCTTCATCCCGGCCAACTCGATTTCAGAAATGCGGAAACTCCGGTGTTTGTGCCAAAGGCTTTCACCGAAAAAATGCTTTCGGCCTGCGAAGACATTATCGATTTTATAACAGATCCCCGCTTTAAAGAATATACTGAACGAAGTATACCAGATAACGTTAGAATTCCCGGTGAAACAGTACGGCCGGAATTTCTAGTCTTTGATTTTGGTGTTTGTGCTTCACCCTCAGGCGAGCCGGAACCTCAACTTATCGAACTCCAGGGATTTCCCTCACTCTTCGCATTCCAGGCCGCATTCAGCGAGATCGTGGAAAGTTATGCAGGTGTCCCTTCCAGTTATTCCTCCTATCTTAACGGATATGACCGCGATAGCTATTATTCTCTGCTGAAAGAACTGATCGTAGGCGATCATCCGCGAGAGAATGTGGTGCTTCTTGAAATTTTTCCGCAGAAACAAAAAACGCGGCTTGACTTCTTTTGCACTGAAGATGTAACCGGGATAAAAACAGTTTGCCTTTCAGAACTTATCGCCGAAGGTGACCAGTTATTTTACATGCTTGATGGAACAAAAACGCGCATCAAACGAATATTTAACCGTCTCATTTTCGATGATCTCCATCAGCAGGAAGGCTGGAACAAAATGATCGATCTTACAAAAGGTTTTGATGTGGAATGGGCGCCACATCCCAATTGGTTTTACCGCATCAGCAAGTTCACTTTGCCCTTTTTATCCAATCCAAATATTCCCGAAACGTTTTTTCTTAATGAAGTGAAGGAACCCCTGCCGCTTGAAGACTACGTTTTAAAACCGCTGTTCTCATTCGCCGGCATGGGTGTGGTGATTGATGTTAGCCAGGAAGACATCGACAAAATTGAAGACCCCGAAAACTGGATCCTGCAAAAGAAAGTTCAGTATGCCCCGGTGATCGAAACCCCGGACGAACCCGCAAAGGCGGAGATCCGATTATTCTACTTTTGGAAAAAAGAATGGGAACGGCCAAAGGCTGTTCACAACCTGGCAAGGCTTAGCAAAGGGAAAATGATCGGAACAAGATACAATAAAGACAAAACCTGGGTCGGCGGCACCATCGCATTCTTCGAAAAATAAAACACCAGCTTATGAAAGGCATTGAAAGGTTTACCACTTACCTGAATCAATGGGAAGATCTTGCCCGTGAGGCGAAGGCATCGGAAAACATTGCTGAATTTGTATTGAACAAGGAGGGCCGGACAATATTCTTCATGCTTGAAGGCCTGAGCAAGATCTATAAAAACCTGCATGATGGTAAAATGTTTTCCAAAATGGGCGATAAATTCAAGGCTGTTGAACACCTCCTCGGCTATATGGATCACTACCGTGAATGCATAGACGATTTTTCAAAAAAGGAAGAAACGCCCGCTCGGGTTATGGAGTATTTCAAAAGCATGTACAACAGAGCTCAACGCAGCCTGAATGATCTTTTTGAAGAAGAAGGATGGATGAGCGGAAGAAGAACGGAAAAGACCATTAAAAAACTTAATGAGGCGGAATGGATGAAGGAGGAGAAAGAAATGAAAGCTGTGAGAAAGTACTACCTGGATGAGATCCAAGAATTCAAGAGTTTGTATAAACAGACCGGGCAAATGACCCTGATCGAAGACCATCTTCACGAGTTCAGGCGGCGGCTGCGCTGGTTCAGTATTTATCCGCATGCCGTACAGGGCGCTATACAATTTTATCAGAAAGATGACCGGGCAGACGCACTTAAGAAATATCATACCGAAGAGATCGTTTCATCACCCTTCAATAAATTCCCCGCAGCCTCTGATCATAAGTACGCGTTGTTTTTGGAAAGGAATCATTTCCTTGCTCTAAGCTGGCTTATTGATGCACTTGGTAAACTAAAAGACAAGGGCTTGCTGGAGGAAAACCTTCTTCATGCGATGCGTGAAACCAAACTGCCTTTCGAAGAACCTTTGATTATGCAGACCGAAGAAAAAATTCTTTCAGACGCAAACACCATCATGCAAAATTTCATGAAAGACGAAGTGTTGGAAAACCTGGTGGGAGAAGTAAAGCCGATCAATAATTAATTTACAAACCACCATTTTATACCAAACCTGATGATCATGCCCGGGGTGGGATAATGCGGAGCTGAAAAATTATTGTTGGTAAAACCAAACCCGTTTTTAAAACTCATCGTATTCAGGTTTTCGGCACGAATATAACCGGTGAAGGTTTTTATTCTGAAATGAAAGAAGGCCGCAACATCAGGCGTATTATTTATTTGTATCGAATCCTGCAGTACAAACTGCCCTATCACAGGTGAATAGTTATTCGCCTTGTAGGGTGAATAATACCTGGCCTCAATGCCTGTAGACAATTGTAAGTTCTTGAAAAATCTTCCCTCATAGGCCAACCTGTTCCGTGTAAAAAAGTTCGGCACGCGGATTACACTGTTTGCGCCACTGTGCTGCACCGCTGCATGCATATACCAACTGATCTTTTTCGATAGCCTGATCTTCTTTTTCGCATACAGTTGCAGCACGTTCACCGGATTCGATTCCTGTTCAGCAACTGAATAGGTTTTGTAATAGATGTAATTTGCGATGAGGTGGTTTTTAACCCCTAATGTAACAAGGGCGTTATTGGCCTCGCCGCCGAAGGATGTTATGATCTCCTTATTAAAACCTGAATTGCCGGCGATGTTAAAAGCGGAACGGGTATCATGAATAAAGGCGGGCGAACGCCCCGTGTTTGTAAAAAAAAGGCTTACATCACCAAAGGTTTTATTAATGTAACGGGCAAGCCGGGCGTGTGCATGAAAATCTCCGTTGTTGTAGCCGTTCACATAAAATATGCCTTTTAGCAACATATCCCATTTACGGTTACGGGTTCTGTTACGATACTCTCCGTGCACGAGAATGTTGTGGAGGCGAACGTTTCCGCTTGCTAGCGTTCCGTGAATGTTCTCAATTGTGGCGCCCGCCATAAAGAACTGGGCGGAATTCTTTGTGTCCGGAAACTGAAGTATGGAAAAATCGTTTGAAAGGAGGTTCCATTTTTCCACAAGAGAAAAACTTCGGGCCACTGTATCTAATGAAATACCCAGCCAATCTTTGTAAAGGGCGGAGTCTGCCTGTATATCAGAATAACGGTAACTACCAGACGAACTTGTTAGCGTATGTTGCAACCGAAGTTTCGGATAGAAAAGATATTCAGTGGTTGAATCGTTTATTGCCACGGAATCCCTTCTACCAAGGTCATAACTCTGCCGAAGCAGGAAGGAAAAATCCCTGTATGTAATGCCCGTGCTTATCGTGGTAACAAAGGGATTATTTCTAAAACTTGCTGAGCCACCGAGGTTAACGGGTACGCTGAAACGATCTTTACGGTTCGGGTCATCAAGCATGGAATCATTAACTATCCCGCCATTCTGTGAAGCACGCAAAGTATTTCCAAGCAACACAATCGTTCCCGCATACCTTTTTCGCCTGCCCTGGTAATTACCAAACAACCTGAAGTTGTTATGATTAGTATTCTGAGTTACAAATAAACCGGGTGCACTGATCAGCCTGTAATCAAAACCAAAATTGATGTTCGGCTTAGGATTTTGTGTGTGCGCGGCCTGAATCATTTGCTCTTTCCCGGAAGCAAGTTGATAGGCCAGCATTGAAAAAGGCCTCGTGGTGCGGTAAATTTTTGTTTCCTCCATTTTAAACCGGTAGATGTCGTATGCATGAAAGCCTGCATCAAAACCGGGCTTATGAAGCGGTTCAAAGATCAGTGGAAATGCCGCCGCGCCATTATTTCCCAGGTTCGTGTAATGAGATGGCAACGGAAAGTATGTGTCGAAATCGTTAACGGACGAATCGATATAGCGTCGTTGTGTAGAATCGAGATAGCGGAATGAAATAGTAATGCTGTCTTTCAGGTCATCACGCTGTTGAAGCTTCAGTGTATCTTTCGGTGCGGGTGGACGCTGATTGGGATTGTTTCTTGCGGCGGGGTCGAGTTGACCTTCAGGTACGGGCCGGTTGGTCCGCCCCGGGCGAATTTGCGCAAAGGCGGAAACGCTCATCAAAATCAATCCGAAAAACACCAGCGTTCGCATAGTGTAATTTACGATCTTACAACTGGCCAACAATTTCCTTAAATATGTGCGTTAGTTTTGGCTCTGCATTTTTTGCAGCCTCCAGAACTTCCGCATGTGTGATCGTATTCAGTTCTTCACGTATGCCGATGTCTGTTATCACGCTCATGGCAAAAACAGTAAGCCCCATGTGCACAGCAGCAATTGTTTCCTGTACCGTACTCATTCCCACTGCATCTGCGCCAAGAATATTAAGCATTTTATATTCAGCGCGGGTTTCAAAAGTTGGACCCGTCACGCCGTAATACACGCCTTCTTTCAAATCGTATCCTGCATCCGCCCCGATCCTTTTAGCCTTATTTACGAGCTCTTTGTTGTAAGGCTCACTCATGTCAGGAAAACGTGTACCGAGTTCTTTATAGTTTTTTCCGATCAGCGGGTTGTGCGCAAACAAGCTTACATGATCAGTGATTATCATCAGGTCGCCTACCTTAAAGTTCGTATTTGTTCCGCCTGCCGCGTTGCTTATCAACAATGTTTTAATACCTAAGTACTTCATCACGCGAATTGGGAAAACAACATCTTCGGGTGAATAGCCTTCATAAAAATGAAACCTTCCTGCCATAGCCACCACGGTTTTGCCGCTTAATGAGCCGAAAATAAGTTTGCCGCTGTGCCCTTCAACCGTACTAACCGGGAAATGAGGAATATCGCTGTAAGAAATCTCTTTCTCCACATTCATTTCAGAAACAAAACTTCCCAGGCCACTTCCTAAAACGATACCGGCAATAGGTTGCGTTGAATAAACACCTTGAATAAATTTTACCGCGTCATTAATTTTTTCCAGCATAAGTCTTTTAATTGAAGGGCAAATGTACAAGTTTGGCGCATATCCCCACGTCATTATAAGCGAGGTAAGTTTTGGAGCGTGAAGCCTATTCTATATCTTCGCGGAAATTTTTTTCTATGAATCTTCATGAATACCAGGCGAAAGAACTTTTAAAAAAGTTTAATGTTCCTGTGCAGGAAGGAATTGCCTGCAGTACGCCGGGACAGGCGGAGGAAGCATATCGCCAGATACATACTCAGTTCGGAAGTAAGTTTGCAGTAGTGAAAGCCCAGATCCACGCGGGCGGCAGAGGAAAGGGAAGCATACAGGGGAAAGACCAGCGAGGCGTGGCTGTGGGCAAGAGTGCTGAAGATGTGGTAAAAATCGCCGCCAACATTTTAGGCGGTACGCTTGTTACCATTCAAACCGGCCCTGAAGGCAAGCTTGTAAATAAAGTGCTTGTGGCGCAGGATGTTTATTATGAAGGCCCTAACCCGGTAAAGGAATATTACCTTTCTATATTATTGGACAGGGCAACAGGCCAAAACGTGATCATGTACAGCACTGAGGGTGGAATGAACATTGAAGACGTTGCCCACGATACTCCTGATAAGATCTTTAAAGAATGGGTTTACCCGGGAAGCCAGTTGCAAGGATACCAGGCCCGTAAGATCGCTTTCAACCTTGGCCTGTCTGGTGAGGCATTTAAGAATTGCGTAAAGTTTGTCACCAACCTGTACAATGCATATGTTTCTCTTGATTGCGGCATGCTTGAAATAAATCCTTTGTTTAAAACAAGTGATGAAAAAATAATTGCGGTTGACTGCAAAATGAATATTGATGATAACGCATTGATGCGTCATCCGGATATAGCCGCCCTTCGCGATTTAAGCGAGGAAGACCCCACAGAAGTGGAAGCCGGGAAATATAACCTGAACTTTGTAAAGCTGGATGGAAACGTGGGCTGCATGGTGAACGGTGCCGGTTTGGCGATGGCCACTATGGATATGATCAAACTTAGCGGTGGCGAGCCCGCGAACTTCCTTGATGTGGGCGGAACTGCAAATGCACAAACCGTTGAGGCAGGATTCAGGATAATTTTAAAAGATCCTAAAGTAAAAGCAATTCTGATCAACATTTTCGGAGGAATTGTTCGTTGCGACCGTGTAGCGCAGGGTGTAATTGATGCCTACAAAAGCATTGGTAATATCGACATCCCGATCATTGTTCGCCTTCAGGGCACCAATGCAGATGTGGCCAAGCAATTGATCGATGAAAGCGGCCTGAAAGTTCAGAGCGCTATTCAACTCAGCGAAGCTGCGGCACTCGTGAACAAGGCCGTAGCCTAACGATATTTTTCAGATAACTTAAACCCCTGCGATTGCGGGGGTTTTCTTTTTTCAATTCTTTCCGAAATTTGCAACATGGTTTTACGGAAAGCGGAAATAGACGACCTTCTATGGATCGTGGCTGTGTACAACTCCACAATTGCCTCGAGGGCAAGTACGGCAGACATTGAACCGGTATCTGTGGAAAGCCGGGAAGAATGGTTCATGCAGCATCAGAAAAAAAACCGGCCCTTGTGGATCGCCGAGGAACTCGGGCTGCCGGTGGGCTGGATAAGTATCAGCGATTTTAAAAGCAGGGCGGGCTATCACCTTACCGCAGAGATCAGCATCTATCTTCATGAGGAATACCGCGGATCCGGGCTGGGAAAAGCGATATTAAAAGAATCTATGGCGAGATGCAGGGAATTAGGCATCAAAGTGTTGATCGGTGTTATTTTCGGCCATAACATTGCAAGCCTGAAACTCTTTGCCGACGCAGGCTTTGAAGAATGGGGCCATCTCCCCGAAGTTGTGGAAATGGATGATAAATTCTACAATGTAAAAATTCTTGGGAAAAAGCTTTGAACTAACGGTAATCGTTAGACGCTTTTGGCTTTTGTTTCGGCTTATCGCCTTCCCGGGCAGAATCTTTTTTTACCGGCGGTTTGCCGTCAGTACTTGAGGGCTTTTTGTTTTTACCGGTATCCGGTTTAGAAGGGGAAGGCACAGGAACTTCCTTAATATCACTGCCAAAGAAATCGCTCGCATCGTTACTGATATCGTCAATTATGAGGCTGTCTCCCTTGCTCAGAAAGTTTTCAAAATTCGCATCTGCATAAATGGGATCGTTCTTCAACTCCACCGGTTCCTCAAACTTCAATGTTTTTCCATATCCTGTTTTCGAATCAGCATAAACTTTTTGCATGAACAGGCCCCAGGAAGGCGCAGCCATTTCGGAACCTCCGGAGTTGGATGTATAGATCGGAATGAAAGGATCTTCGCAACCCACCCATGCGCCTGCAAGAAGTTCGGGTGTATAGCCTATGAACCAACCGTCTGTATTGCCGTTTGTGGTTCCGGTTTTTCCGGCCTTATCTGCCGGGATTTTATAACTGTTAATGCGCCGCGCCGTACCCATGGCCACCACGCCTTCCATCATCTTAACCATGGTGAAAGCATCGTTCTCCCCTATCACCTGTTTACTTTGCGAGATCGGAAATTCATGAACAAGATTTCCATTTTTATCTTCTATTCTCGTCAGGTATAAAGGTTCGGTGTTGTATCCCTTATTCGGGAACATGGTAAAGGATTGAAGCATCTCCAGCATCGGAATCTCCGCAGAACCCAGTGCAATGGAAGGATAAGGAGGAATTTTTGTTTTGATACCCACCTGCTGTGCAAACTCGATCGTTCTTTTCACGCCGATGACAGCCATGAGGTGCCATGCAGCACCGTTCACCGACCAGGCAAGGCAGTTAGCCATAGTACCGCCCCGCGTGTTTATTGTTTTTCCGCCGAGGGTTAAAGGCCCGCCCGGAATATAGGTGCTTGGCGTATAACCGGCATCAGTAACTGCAAGCGTGTACAGCAATGGTTTAAAAACCGAACCAACCTGCCGCTTTGCAGTAACGTGATCATACTTGAACCATTTAAAGTTAATTCCCCCAACCCACGCTTTAATCTCTCCTGTGCGCGGATCCATCGCCGCAAAGGAAGTTTGAAGCAATTGCTTGTGATACTTAATAGAATCATACGGGGTCATCACCGTATCCTTCTCATGCTTTGAGTTGCCTCGCCATGAAAATATTTTCATGGGCACCTTTTTATGGAACGATGCTTTTATCTCTTCATCAGAAGCGCCATCCTCCTTCATCGTTTTAAACCGATCAGTGTATTTTATTGCGGCATCGATCACTTTCTCCTGGCCTTTCCACAACTTCGCCTGCCTGTTACCCGAAGCGAAATAAGCGTCAAGTTTCCGCTGAACAACGGGCATGTGTTGCTCTACAGCGGCCTCGGCATACTTCTGCATCCGGGAATCAATTGTGGTGTATATCTTCAACCCGTCGCGATACAGATCATAGGGCTCACCGGTTTTAGGATTAATATTGTCTTTGCACCATTTCTTAAGCACGTCTGCCAGTACTGCCCGGTAATATGGCGCGATCCCCACGTTCTCATCGATCTTCCTGTAATTGGTGATAAGCGGTTTCGCCTTCAAACGCTCGCCTTCTTCTGGCGTGAGATATTTTTGTTTTGCAACCACCATTTGGTTGATCACTGTATTCCTTCTGTCGATAGAATTTTTTGGATGGCGGATAGGTTCGTAAATAAAGCCTTTCAGCATTCCGATCAACACTGCGGCCTCTTCTATTTTTAACTCGGAAGGTTCCTTTTGAAAATAAGTGCGTGATGCATTCCTGATGCCATACACATTCCCCCAGGGTGCATGATTGAGATAAAGCGTGAGAATTTCCTCTTTTGTGAAATTCCTTTCAAGCCTAACGGCCACAATCCATTCCTTTAACTTTTGAATTCCGCGCACAAGAATATTTCCCCGGCCCTGGCCCAACATCATTTTTGCAAGCTGCTGCGTGATGGTGCTTCCTCCGCCTCCTGTGCCCGCAGTTACAATCACTCTTCCCAATGCCTTAGCGTCTATACCCGAATGCTCATAAAAACGTTCATCTTCTGTAGCAATCAGGGCGTGAATCACATTAGGCGAAATTTCGTGATACTTTACCTCGCTGCGGTTTTCAGCGTAGAATTTTCCCATCAACAATCCGTCTGCACTAATTATCTCACTGGCAAGGTCTGCGTCAGGGTTTTCAAGATCCTGAAGAGAAGGCATTTTTCCAAATACGCCAAAGTTTGCCGCCAGCAGCAAAATTGCCAAAACTGCAATTCCGGATATAAATAATGTCCAAAGGATTTTTACGGAGGTTCTCATGGATTTCTTTTGCATTAAAACCGGTTCTCATAATGCTTGTTCAGCAGCGTTCGGTAAGCGTTAAGATCTTTGTTTTCGCGCAGTTTAGCGAGATTAGCTTCTGAGATGATCAGGAAATAATATTTATTGGCGGGCAACCATGATACTTCACGTGGTGCCGCCTTTTTAATTTTATCGTAGTATGAAAGTGCGGCAGCCGCATCATCAAATTTACCGGTAACAAGCAAAGCATTATCCGCATCCAAGGCTTCCCTGTTAAGTGTTAAGCCGGCGCTGTAAAACATTTCCCGGTTATACCGCGTAAAGGCGTTTTTGGCTTCATTCTGATAAGTACCATCCACCTTATTCATCACCATCAAAACCACATGCGATTGGCCGGCATTTAGCATAAAGGTTCCATCCGTTGTATTTGGAAGTGCAGCAATTCCGCTGTCTTTCATAACCGGAACAACTACCGGGGTTATCGGTTTTACTTCAGGCGCATCCACTTTTTTCACTTCTGCCTTTTCATCGGAAGGAAGAATGATTTGATCTTCTTCAGCCCGCGTTACCTGCAGGTTGGTGAGATAAGCTTCTATTTCCGGGCGACGGTTAAGTACATCGATCATCATCAGGGCCTTTGGTTGCAAAGGCGATTCAGGGTAACGTGCAGAAATATTATTCAAAGCCACAATCGCCAGGCTGTCATTTCGCTGACGGATATGATACACAGCCTCAATGTAAAGCAGCTGGGGCGTCCAGTAATTGCTGCCGTATGTACTGTCTGCACTGCGTTTGGAAGCAAGCGCCTCTTCAAACTTTCCTTCAATAAACAGGTCGTAAATATCCGAATACCTTTTTGTTGCTGCAGGGTCTTTCCTGTCGGGATCCAGCGCGCCAGGATCATTAACGGCCAATGCAGAAGGGGATGAAGAAAAATCTGAACTCAATAATTTTTTATAGTGGTCTGCCCTTTCTGTATTTCCTAATTTGCTATAGCTGTAATATAACCCGAGATAAACTTCTCCGTCGCGCAGCAAGGTGGGGAATCGCTGAAGATAAAGTTCAAACATGTTTGTAGCCTGCTCATGGTCTTCCAATTCAAACTGGAAGATCCGGCCCATAGTGAAAATGCTTTCTGCAATAATAAGGTTGCTGCTGTCTATCTCGCCCGGGGTAAGTGGCAAGGCATCCATCATTCCCTCAAAGCTGTAGTTGTAATCTTCTATTCCCTGTGCTTTATTCAACGAATCCCGCACGGCAGGAGGTACCATACCGCTTTTATCACTGGGAAGTGTGGCCCCACCTTCAATCCTGCGCCAGTTGTCTACATTATCTCGCTTCCCCCACTTCACTTTAAATTCATTGAACCCGCGCGACTTTAGGTTGTTGTTGTTGAAATACCAGTCTCCTTTTTCAGGAGCTGCAAAAAGGTCAACAGGGCCGTCTTTGGTGTTTTTGAAAGTCTGTCTT
>JAFAGR010000083.1 GCA_023422565.1 Bacteroidota bacterium
AAAAAACCGGCCGCCCTGCCCTCGGCGTAAACCAGCGCCAGGTAGGCATCTGGGTATTGCAGGCCACCAACATGCCGGCGATACTAATTGAAACGGGTTTTATCAGCAATCCCGACGATGAACGCTACCTTTCAAGCGAAAAAGGACAACAGGAACTGGCGGAGGTGATCACCCAGGCGGTGATACGTTATCGCGCGATGGTAGAAAATACAAAACCCGGCCTCACGAAATAGAAAATTCTATCACGAACATTTTTTGGCATAACAAATGAATTACTATGAGTTGATTACTTTTACCAAAAGAAGTAAGAAACGATTAGTATAACCCGGAACCCTGCTTACAACATTAAAGTTCCGCTTTTTAAATATGTAAATTTTTACGCAAGGTGAAAATAACCAATGAGACCAAAGTGGGGCTGATTGCCCTGGTTGGGATAACCTGCCTGGTTTTGGGCTATAATTTTTTGAAAGGAAAGCGATTGTTTAAAGACGAAACGATCTTGTACGGAACTTATGAAAATGTGCAGGGCCTTGCTACTTCCAATCCCGTTACCATAAACGGCTACCAGGTTGGTACAATTTACAAGATCAACACGCCAAAAGATATGCGCCGCCTCACGGTGGAAATGAATATTAC
Source organism: Bacteroidota bacterium (assembly GCA_023422565.1). Taxonomy (GTDB): domain Bacteria; phylum Bacteroidota; class Bacteroidia; order Chitinophagales; family Chitinophagaceae; genus Ferruginibacter. The sequence continues at coordinate 637 of JAFAGR010000083.1, forward strand.
CAAAGACATTAATATTCCCAGCAATTCGATCGCATTAATTAAACCCAACCCCATCGGAACCACCAGCATCGAAATAAAATTAGGTGACGCCACCACCTTCCTCAAAAACAAAGACACTATCCATACCGATGCAAACGCGGGTTTGTTTGAAGACATGCTCAAAAAGGTAGACCCGGTACTGTATGAAGTGAAGAAAGCAGTCACTTCTATCGACTCATTGCTGGTTACCGCTAACAAAGTGCTGGACCCTGCGGCACGAAGCAACATTCAAAGCACGCTGGCCAACCTGAACAAGGTTACTGCATCCATGACCGTTTCAACCGCATACCTGCAGGCCTTGCTTAATACGCAAACGGGCGCCCTTGCAAAAACGCTTGACAATATGAACTCGGTTACGGCGAATCTCGCCGGCAACAATGCCAAGATCAGCAGCGTGATGACGAATCTTGATGTAACCACCACCAAACTCAGCAAGATCGAATTTCAAAAAACGATAGATACGCTGGATGTGGCTGTGAATGATCTTAAGACCATGATGGATAAACTGAACACCAATTCAGGCACACTCGGAATGCTGATGAACGACCCGAAACTGTATAACAATCTTGCTTCTACCAGCAACAAGCTGAACACTTTGCTTGATGATATACGGATCAATCCGAAAAGGTATTTATCGATTTCGCTTTTTGGCAGAAAGGGAAAAAATGATCCGATAATGGTACCGCTGGCAGACACCGTAAATTCGCCCTATATTATTGAACGTGTTGCCGATTAATGCGATCGGCCATTTTGAAAATTATCCGGTTAACTTCCAACTGATTTGATAAAGAGCCTGTTCATATTCTTTTTTTCATGCGCCCTGGTGCATGCGGGCTTCGCACAACAAGTACCACCCCCACCCGCTTCTGCAGACACCACCACGCGGATCGATATCATTGGCGCCAGAAGCCTGAGGCAGATCACTCTTGAAAGCGGCGATGTGCTGCAAACCCTTGCCGGTAATGCCCGCGTTCGGCAGGGAAATACCTTTCTTAGCGGAGACAGCATTATACTTAACTTACGGACAGGCATAGCCGAAGTTTTCGGAAACGTGCACATCAATGATGCCGATACAGTGAACACTTACTCCCAGTACCTGCGCTATATTGGCGGTGAAAGAAAAGCCTTCCTTAAAAAGAATGTAAAGTTGACAGACGGCCGGGGAACGCTCGAAACGCAGGACCTGGAATACGATCTGAAAAGCGGCATTGCCACCTACACTAACGGTGGGCGGGTTGTAAATGAAACCACGGTATTAACCAGTGAAAACGCGGTTTACTATAGTGATACCAAAGACGTGTATTTTAAGAAGAATGTTCACCTTACTGATCCGAAGTATAACATTACTGCAGACAGCCTGCTATATAACACCGCTTTCAAAACGGCCAATTTCATTGCGCCCACCCACATTGTGAGTGAAAGCGGAATAATAGACACGCGGTCAGGAACCTATAATCTTGAAACCGGCGAGGCGATCTTTTACGACCAAACGGCTTTCAAAGACAGTACCCGCTCTGCTACGGGAAGAACGGTGGCCATTGATGAAAAAACCGGCAATATTAATATTGAAGGAAACGGAAAACTTGTAGATAGCGTGAATAACGTGATAGTGCTGGGTGACCAGATATTCATCGACCGAAAGAAAAATGCATTTTTGGCAACCCGTAAACCGGTAATGATCTTTTACCAGGACAATGACAGCACCTACATTTCTGCCGACACGCTATTTTCAGGGTTAAGAGTGAACGATACCACGGTCAGGAACAAGCCGGCCACATCGGACACAATTAATGTGGATTCAATTTCAGTAGAAACGCCATCGCAAAACCAGGACAGCATTCGCTATTTTCTTGGCTTCCATAATGTGAAAATATTCAACGACTCTTTGCAAGCCGTAAGTGACAGCCTGTATTATTCAACCGAGGACTCAGTTTTTCGCCTACTCACCAATCCGGTTTTCTGGAATGGAAAAACCCAGGTGTATGGTGATACGATGCATCTCTATACCAAAAACCGAAAGCCCGAAAGGCTCCATGTTTTCAATAACAGTTTTTCCATTAACCATGCAGACACCGGCATATATAACCAGCTTGCAGGTCGTGTAATGAATGCATACTTTAACGATGGCGAAATCGATTACATCAGGGTGAGAGGGTTTCCGGCGGAAAGCATCTATTATCCGCAGAATGAGGACAGCTCCTATGTGGGATTGAACAGAAGCAGCGGCGAAATCATTGACATATATTTTGCAAATAAGGAATTGAATAAAGTTAAATTTGTGAAAGATGTGGATGGTGTTTTGTATCCGTTAAAGCAAGTGCCTGCTGAAAAAAAATATCTTCAGGGTTTTAAATGGATGGATGAACGGCGCCCAAAAAACAAACTTGAACTGTTTGAATAAATTTTACCTGAACCTGCTTACCGAATGAAGTTTATCGCTTTCATATTCGCATTGCTATTTCTCTACCCTGCCTCTTCCCAATCCCAGGATGTTTTTTGCGGCAACTGGTCTGCCACGGTTAAAATACCGGGCTTCGAAAACACGGCAACCGTTAAACTCGCTGTGGGCATACCTCACAACAATCTTCTATATCCTGCGCGGCTTGAGATTCAGTATGCAAATTTCAGCGGCGATTACGACTTGCTTTTGCTTAAGAAAAATGGAAGGCAGCTGTCTATTGGAAAACACAAACATGCCTTTTCTGAATTACCGGTTTCTGCCGGAGCGCTAACTGTTCTGCTCAACGGCACCTTTGATTTTACGCGCGATAAATCCGGACGGCCGGTGTTGACCGTTAGCAGGATGCCAAGGCAAAATCTCGGGGAACAATTGCCTGACACAAAAAAGATGGAACCGAACCAGGTTAAGCTTTTGGAAGATCTTGGAACGATACTATCGGGCGGGGTTATGCGCTTTTCGAAAACCGATACTGCCGCCTGGCGCCACGAAAGAACTGACGAGATATTTATGCCGCGGCAAACAGGAAGATATTTTGGCGTACTGGATACTATGATGACGGATGCAAAAGAAGGCGTGATGCGTTTTGTGGGAAGCAAGAAATGGAACACCGGAATTGTTTCGGCTTCAGTTAACAACCGTTATATTTTTCAATACGCATACCTCACCGAAAAGCGGCCGGAAGAAGAGTTCCGACTTGATACCGGTATTAATTACATTGCCTTTCATGTGGAGGAATACGGCAAAACTGTAGCGGGAACAGGAAGACTTAATGTAATAGCTGAGGAAGGCTGGGAACGTTTGCTTGATTATTCCGCCCCGGAAAACCAGGCCGCTACTTTTATTGTGCTGCCCCTTTACTATACGCCGCCCTACCAGGACCTTGATTCAACGCAGAACAACATCATTAAAAGTATTTCCGAACTCGCAGGTTTAAAAAATGAAACGATCTATTATCATCCCCGCGGAGACAGGCAGGAAGGATCGCAAAAAATTCGCACCGGTGCGGAGGTAGACAAGAGCCTGTTAAGGTCTTCCACAGTTGTAGGTAATATTAAATCTTTAACGCGCCAGGTAGTGTTGGCTATATGGGATGATGCCGTAGAAGATGGAGACAGCATTTCTTTAAATATCAACGGGCAATGGGTGGTACAGGGAATGCCTGTAAAGAAACGCCCTCAATTTATTTCCGTAACCTTAGACACCGGGGTAAATAAGATCGTGTTCATAGCCGATAACGAAGGCTCCATCATTCCTAACACCTCGATGCTCGAGATCATTCACGGCAACCAACGAAAAAGTTATAAGATAGATACTGATCTTTCACGAAACAACCTGGTGAATATTGAATATGAGCTGAAGGAGTAAGGCAATGTGCAAATGTGCAGATATGCTGATGTGCTAATCAGGGGTGCATAGTTCCCGCTTTTAAACTTTTTTTGCTTCTTTACTTTTTCCATTTTACTTTTTACTTTACACTATGAAGATCTTTTCAGCAGATCAGATACGCCGCTGGGATGAAGCCACGGTTTCCGAGCAGCACATCACTTCCTTTGAGCTGATGGAGAGAGCGGCTTTTACCTGCGTGAACTGGCTGATAGAAAATGATCTTCTCAATAAAAACATTCACATTTTTTGCGGAACCGGGAATAATGGGGGCGATGGTTTGGCCATGGCAAGAATATTATATAACGCGGGCGTAAGGCCGCGCGTTTATGCCCTTGACGGAGATCCATCCGCGCTTAATGTTGAAAACAGGAAACTCCTGGAGCAACTGTTGCCCATTACCATTGTAAATGCACACTCCTCCCTACCCGCTCTTAAGCCCACAGATCTTATTATTGAAACGGTTTTCGGTACCGGACTTTCCCGCAAGCCTGAAGGTATTTCTGCAGAACTGATAAAGCACCTTAACAATTCCGGCAGTACGATCATTTCTATTGATGTGCCCGGTGGACTTTTCACTGACCGCATAATAAATGAGGGAGCAGTAACGGCAACGCATACACTAACTTTTCAAGCGCTGAAATTTTCTTTCTTCTTTCCGGAAAGCGAAAAGTTTTTAGGAAAGGTTCACGTGATGAACATAGGATTATCCCGCGAATTTTCTTCAGCTGAACCTGCGCGGTTTGAGCTTTTGGAAAAGGCTGACATTGCGAAATTGATTATGGCGAGAAAACCTTTTTCACACAAGGGCAATTACGGTCATGCGGCAATCATCGCCGGGAGTAAGGGAATGATGGGCGCTGCGGTTCTTGCGGCCAGAGGTTGCCTTAATGCGGGAGCAGGCAAGCTAACCTGTTACGTACCTGAAGAAGGGCTTAACATCATCCAAACTTCTGTTCCTGCCGCCATGGCAAGAACGACCGGCAGGAAAAATAAAGATATCATTCACCTCGAAGAAGGCCATTCGGTAATTGGGATTGGCCCCGGCTTGGGAAGAAACAAGAAAGAAAAAAAATTTCTTGAAGCACTCTTTGCAGTAAAATGTCCGCTGGTAATTGACGCAGACGCGTTAAACGCACTTGCATCCAATAAAGATTTAGTTAAGATAGTTCCGAAAGATTCCATTCTAACGCCGCATCCCGGTGAGTTCGATCGTTTATTCGGCCCCGTTAGTAACCGTGCGCTTGCCGCAATTGAAGCTGCAAAAAAACATAAGGTGTTCATTGTTCTTAAAGGAAGGTACACCTGCATTGCCTCACCTGATGGCAACGGTTATTTCAATCCAACTGGTAACGCAGGCATGGCGCGCGGCGGCATGGGCGATGTGCTTACAGGCATTATTACAGGTTTGCGGTCGCAGGGATATTCTGCGAAAAGTTCCTGCATGCTGGGCGTTTACCTGCACGGCCTCGCGGGCGACCTTGCCGCGGCAGACCTTTCAGAGCATTCGCTTCAACCGGAAGATGTAGTGAATTATCTTGGGAAGGGATTTTTAAGTTTAGTTCCTGGTTCGTAGTTCGTGGTTTCTAGTTCCTGATTCCTAGTTCCTGGCTAGTAGTTCCTCATTCGTAGTTCCTGGTTTCCAGTTTCTGGTTCGTAGTTCCTGGTTTAGATTGTAGGAGACGCAATGTCTTGCACTGTACGGTCGTTGGTTGGTCGGTAGTCAATAGTCTGTAGTCGGAAGCCTGTAGTCATCAGAAAAATTCACCCTCCTTTTCCTATGGGCTATGCTACATCAATATCATCACTGAGAACACATAACCTATAACACAAACTCAAAACCCATAGCACGCACTTACACCTTATACAAAATTTCTACCTCTCTCCTTTGTTTTAAAAAAGTTCACGAGAATCATTCCTGCGAAAAAGCCTCCAATATGGGCGGCATAAGCTACACCGCCTCCTTCGCTGCCAAGGCTTCCATAGCCGCTGAATAATTGCAAGGCGATCCACAAACCCAAAGTAATGAATGCAGGTACACGCATTACGAAGGCGAACACCCATACGCGAACAATATTTTTCGGAAACAATAGAAGATATCCGCCCAATACACCGGATATCGCACCGGATGCCCCAAGACTCGGTACGAAGGATTGGCTTCCCATGATGGCCGTGAGCATCACATGGCTTAATGAGGCTACAAGTCCGCAAAGCAAATAAAATATAAGATACTTCAGGTGGCCCATCCTGTTTTCAAGATTATCTCCAAACACCCACAGATAAAGCATATTACCGGCGAGATGAGCAATGCCGCCATGCATAAACATCGAACTAAGCAGGGTGAGATGAACGGGGCTGGGCGAAACTCCAACACCTGATTCCGTGATGTAATCTTTCCCCGTAAGAATTTCCTCAGGTATCAATGCATAACTTAAAAGGAAATGGTCATTCGACCCGAGATTCTGCAGGAAAATGAATACGGCAATATTAATTGCAATGAGAATATAGTTGACGAAGGGAATGCGAATTCGCCCGGTGTTGTCATCGCCCAAAGGGATCATTTGAAGTTTATTTTATAAATAATATGTTTTTCTTTTAAGCGCCGCTCCCTTTCTGCAAAAAATACAATTTAAAATATCATATAAGATAGGCGAATAAGGGAACAAAAGCCAATAACCGCACCAGTATTTAACTTCTTTACCCTATTTTTGCCCACCAAAATTTTTAGATAAACATTATGGAAAATTTGATTTACGTAGTTCCTGCAATGGGAATTCTAGGCCTGTTGTACACACTTGTAAAATTTAATTGGGTAAGCAAGCAAGATCCGGGCACGCCCAGGATGGTGGAGATCAGCAATTATATAGCAGAAGGTGCCATGGCATTTTTAAAGGCTGAATACAAAGTTCTCACCTATTTCGTAATTATAGCCGCCTTATTACTTGGAGTAATGGGCACCAGCAATGCCAACAGCCATTGGTCAATTGCGCTGGCATTTGTGTTCGGTGCATTATTGAGTGCGCTGGCGGGTTTCATCGGAATGAAGGTAGCCACCAAGGCAAATGTGCGTACTGCACAGGCTGCAAGATCTTCGTTGAGCAAAGCATTGAAAGTTTCATTTACCGGCGGAAGCGTAATGGGAATGGGTGTTGCGGGCCTCGCGGTTTTTGGCCTCGGAGCACTCTTTATTATATTAAGGGCAATTTTTGCTCCCGGTGCGGCGGTGGATAGTCATGAGATGGAAAGAGCCATCGAAATTTTGACCGGCTTTTCATTAGGCGCAGAATCGATCGCACTTTTTGCCCGCGTGGGTGGTGGTATATATACAAAGGCGGCAGACGTTGGTGCTGACCTAGTGGGAAAAGTAGAAGCCGGAATTCCGGAAGATGATCCCCGCAACCCGGCGACTATTGCCGATAACGTGGGCGACAACGTAGGTGATGTGGCGGGTATGGGCGCCGATCTTTTCGGAAGCTATGTAGCCACCGTTCTTGCTACCATGGTACTGGGCCGCGAAACCTATTCCCCCGATGCATTCGGCGGAATGGCTCCGATCTTGTTACCGATGCTGATCGCTTCGGTGGGAATTATCTTTTCTATTCTAGGAACAATGATGGTGCGCGTAAGTGAAAGCGTGGGATTAAGTACGCAAAAAGTGCAGAACGCACTGAACATGGGTAACTGGGGATCAATGATACTTACCGCCTTTGCCAGCTTCTTCCTGGTAAACTGGTTGATGCCGGACACTATGGAACTTCGCGGCCATGAGTTTACGAAAATGGGCGTGTTCGGCGCAATCATGGTCGGCCTTTTGGTGGGCGCATTAATGAGTATCATTACAGAATACTTCACGGCAATGGGTAAACGCCCGGTGAAAAGTATAATCCGCCAATCGGCTACAGGCCATGCCACCAACATTATCGGGGGCTTGGCAGTAGGTATGGAAAGCACCATGCTACCCATCCTCGTACTTGCCGGCGGTATCTACGGTTCATACGAATGCGCAGGCCTGTATGGTGTGGCCATTGCGGCTGCAGGTATGATGGCTACCACTGCTATGCAATTAGCTATTGATGCATTCGGACCGATCGCGGATAATGCGGGAGGTATTGCAGAAATGAGTGAACTGCCTGCAGATGTTCGTGAAAAAACAGACATCCTCGATGCGGTTGGAAATACAACTGCTGCAACCGGAAAAGGTTTCGCTATCGCTTCTGCAGCCTTAACTGCGCTTGCACTATTTGCCGCCTTTGTGGGTATTGCAAAAATTGATGGCATTGATATTTATAATGCAGATGTATTGGCCGGGTTGTTTGTCGGCGGAATGATACCGTTCATTTTTTCGTCACTTGCAATCAAAGCAGTGGGACAGGCCGCAATGGCGATGGTGGAAGAAGTGCGCAGGCAGTTCAGAACCATCCCCGGCATTATGGAAGGAACCGGTAAGCCGGAGTACGATAAATGTGTGGCCATTTCAACCGAGGCATCAATAAAGAAAATGATGCTACCGGGTGCTATTGCGCTGATCACCCCGATCATTGTGGGATTTGTGTTCGGCCCTGAAGTGCTTGGCGGTTTCCTTGCAGGCGCAACCGTAAGCGGTGTATTGATGGGAATGTTCCAGAACAATGCCGGCGGTGCCTGGGACAATGCAAAGAAATCTTTTGAGAAAGGCGTGGAGATAAACGGTGAGATGCACTTTAAAAAATCTGAACCACACAAGGCTTCAGTAACAGGAGATACTGTGGGCGATCCGTTTAAAGATACATCGGGCCCTTCAATGAACATCCTTATCAAATTGATGAGTATTGTGTCACTTGTTATTGCTCCTACCCTCGCTAACATGTACAGCGAAAGGATCACGGCAGAGCGGGTGCAGAAAATTGAAACGCTTACCAATGCGCTGAACCCGGCCGCTCATGCAGATAACGAGGGGGGGCTTGAAATTAAAATGATAAACAAAGACGGTACGATATCTAACAATATAGTTAAGAGCGAGAAGATGACGCAGGATGCAGACATACTTGTAAGTGCGCTTGTGAATGATAAAATGATCGATCCCCGCGATTTTAAATTAGAGATCAGGCAGATGAAACTTATCATCAACGATCAGCCCCAGGCAGAAACCGTAAATGCGCGTTACAGGGAATTAATGCTTCCGTTTAAGGATACTGATCTTAATATCAATATTTACAGGAAGTAGATTTGATGATTTGGTGATTTGGTGATTTTCACCGGTACTGCACGAAAAGCAGATTTCAGATTCCAATAGTTTTAAGTGGTTCGTAATTACGAACCACTTTTTTTTGCACACCGTTGTTTTCTCTTAGGGCGTCCCCCCCGACCGGAGCGTCGGGGGGCGGGCTTTCCGCTGTACCCGCCGGCGGCGGGTGCCGCTTCAACCCCTAACGCGAAACCGCTTGTGGGCATGACTCACCTTAAAGAGTTTGTGGTGCGCGACTCACGAGCCATGTTAACCCCATTATAACTTATGTTACAAATTATTAGTAGTGATTCCGTCGGGTGAAGATCTTATCCAAAGCCTGGCTCCAACTCTGTGTTAAGGATTATTTTCAGTGACCCCTTGGTGCTGCGTTCTTACCCAATGCCTTTCCGCCTTCGGCGTGCGGATATTTATTTGCCTGTTTTGAAAAGCAAGCTTTGTCAACTATAAACATCCTGCACTTAGTGCAAAGGCTTTGTGACTCTGCGTTAGGGATTGGCAGCCCTACCGTGTAGGGCAGAAAGCCCGCCGACCCCGGCCGAAGCGACGGGGGCGGAACGCCCAATTGCTGGGTAACATCAATTATAAAAAGCCAACGAACGCAACTGGTAAAATTCAGACAAATTCAATTTTTACATAAGCGGGATTGCCGAATACGAATATTTTCCTACATTGCGCTACGAAATGTATCGTATGACAAAGAGAACATCGAAACCTACGGAAAGTGAACTGGAAATTCTCGCCGTGTTGTGGGAAAAGAAATCAGCCACGGTACGCGAAGTGCATGAGGAACTGGCGCGGCTGAAAGATTGCGGTTATACCACTACCCTCAAACTAATGCAGATCATGTTTGAAAAGGAACTGGTGTGGAGGGATGACAGCAGTAAAACGCACGTTTATAAAGCTGCGGTTACGCGGGAAAAAACTCAGAAATTGTTTTTGACAAAAATGATCGACAATCTTTTTGCGGGCTCGTCCACAGACCTGGTAATGCAGGCCCTCGGAAGCAAATCCACCTCTGAAGCGGAACTTGATAAAATTCAAACTTTATTAGACGAACTAAAAAAGAAAATGTAACACTTGTATGAACCAGGTGATCGAAACATTTTGTTTAGCCTTATTGCACAGTGTGTGGCAGGCCCTCCTGCTTTTCATTATCTACGGGGTGTTTCGGAAGAGCGTTCTAAAGCAGGGCCATCCCGTTGAGAAGCGAAACCTTCTTTTGGTTTTACTCGCCTCGCAATTGCTGATGTTTGTGGCCACCTTCCTTGTGCTTCATTTTGCAACTCCTTTACAGCAAACAAACTGGGTGCAGGAAACTTTTGCAGGCGTTAAAGGATCTGAACTTCTCACCACGGCTTCATTCATTGTTTATTCATTGGTGGTAATTTTTAAGAGCGCCTTTCTTCTGAATCAATGGTACCGTTTCAAATTAATGGCTTCAGACCGTGAGTCGGCCCCTACCGAACTTCGTTTATTCGTAGACGTTAGAAGGCGCGAGATCGGGATCAGTAGAAAAATTACAGTTTGGCTTAGCCGGAACATCACAACTCCCCTTACCTATGGATGGTTGAAGCCGGTGATATTACTTCCCGTCGCCTTGGTAAACCAGCTTAGCCAGGAAGAGGTGGAGACACTAATTTTGCACGAGCTCGCCCACATTTCCTCAAAAGACTATCTCTTAAATTTCCTGGTGATTATTTCAGAGACCCTTTTCTTCTTTAATCCCTTTATCCTTTTACTTGCCCGGGAAATAAAAAAGGAGCGTGAAATGAATTGCGACAGCCAGGTAATTCAATTTAAGTATTCACCATTATTATATGCCGGAACCCTGCTAAAGGCGGCCCGCTTTCAGCAGGCTGCACCAAGTTTTAGCCTGAGTGCGGTTTCGGACAAATCATCTCTCATGGAACGAATAAAACTAATTACCGGCGAAGGAAAATTGCCTTCCAAAAAGATAAACCCAGGCGCCTACGCCTTCCTGGCACTAATGCTGGTGGTAGCGGGCTTGTTTATTGCTTCCTCGCTTAAAACACAACAACCAGCGGCGATTTCCGGGCTAACGGAATCGTACGCGCCCAATGAAGTTTTCTCTTTTGTGAAGGAGGCTTATATGGATGAAAAGAAAGGAAAAGTTCTGGAGACAGTGCCTTTGCAGGAACTGGTTTCTCAACAACAACTTTGTGAAGTTCCGGCTAAGCCCTCACCGTCGCCCGAAAAGAAACGGGTTCCGTCTCCCGTATATGTGAAAGCTGATGAACAAACAATCCTGAATAATAAATACTTTACTATTCCAGTGTCCGGTAAGGAATTAATAGAAAAAGAGGTGGAAATAACCGAGGAAGATCCGCAAACCGGCATTATCACAACCACCGGGGTAAGAATGACCTGGACCGATTCAGGCTGGATTGCGGAACCACTATGGCAAACCAGGCTTAAGAAAGATGAGTCGGGGGTAAAAGCTGATTCCACAGGATTTGAAGGGCCGGTTCCTTTTTATGAATTGCAGTAAGAATAAGAACCGGAATGTTTGAAACTTTCTCTACAAAGAACTCGGCCAATTCACTCTCTTCACGATACCCCCTTCTTTGCGCTTTTAAGCATAATCGGTTTCATTTACCGTTTCTACGCAAATTAATAAGGTTGCTCATTACCGTGGGATTTTTAGCTTTTCGACAGAAATGCAACAGTACGACACCCCCTCCTTTGCCCGCCAGAACGTAATTTGTTGGTTTTGGCGATTGGGCCAATTAAATTGGACACCGCCAATTACCGCAAAATTTGTGGTTTGCATTAATGTGAATGAGTGAAATGTGTACCTGAAATCACATGATTCGAGAGTAACAACCAGTTAGTTTGGACGATCTTTTAAATAATGCCCAAAATGGGCCCTTTTTCCTATTTACTATCTCTCATGATTTTCCGGCGAAATCTTCGTAAACTCAATACTAATGGGCGAAGGAGCAAAGGAGGGGGATTCGTAGGATTGCCGGATTCGTAAAACAAGATTTCCGGCTCTTGCATACTGAAACCATCACCCATAAAAAAAAGCTGTATTGAAATACAGCTTTTGTTAAGAACCTTTTGGTTCTGTAACCCCCAAAGAAAACATCCTCTGCCTTTCAGGCAATATTTTTAAACTTCCGCAGATAACGGACTACCATTTCCTTCGCCCCAACTCAACTGCTGTTGTACTGAAATTTTAGAAAATTTGATATTCGTCATGTCTATAATATTTACTCCGGGGGTTTTTAAACCTCCCAACCGGTAATATCACAGAAAACAGGATTAATGAAGAGCGGACCCGGATCGAAATCTACCGATCGGCCGGGAAACCCGTAGAATTCTGAATGCGCTGAAAAGCAGGCATCAGATTTCTTGTAGCCGGAAAAAAAATCCGGTGCAACATGTTAATTATGTAAATGTAAATCTTAGTCATTTTCAGTGGTTTAGGTGTTATGAGGTTAAGCTTTCGGCGGGGCGCCTCGTGCTTTCTGAAAACAAACATATAGCGTATTGCTGAGTAATGCAAGCTTTTTGCACAGTATTTTTACGGTCATTTGCGCAAAAACCGTCAAACCCAAGCCTGTAGCAGGTTTTGAGTGCCAAAAATTTTTTCCCTCTCAAAGTATCGGACTCGTTAAGAGCTCTACTTCCCACATTGAAACCATCAACTCTATTCTCATTTAACAACCCCAACTTTCGCCGAGCGAGCCCCCGGAAATCAACCGGCATTTCGTCAGGCTTTCCAAGGCAACCATTCCAAGGCGAATAAGACGCTCAAATTTCCCCAAAAAGAAAGAGAGAGGATTTCGTGTCGTTTGCCCAAAAATACGCCCTGGAGAGGATTTTTAAAGTTCTAATGTAATAATTTTTAGAAATACATGATTATATACAAACTTTTATTTTCTATATGCTTTATATCTAAATTAAAATCAACATATTATCTAATAATATAACATCAATTTAAATATATCCGTTCCAACAGTAAAAAGTGAAAATAATCCAGCGATTATTGCAGGTAAACATACCACCTGAAATTTTAAATACAGTTTGCAAGGTTATGTAGATGAAGTATTTAAAGTAAAATTTTAGATACCAAAAATTGTAGTTTCCAAAAATGGAATTTTGGCACTGTATAACTCGGAAATACCTTAAAAATTAGCAAGAGAAATGCATTTAATTTTTAAAACATATGATACGTGGTAGATTTTGGGTGGCTCCTTTCCCCTATTTTTGGGCTATGAAATTCACCCCGGTCAGATTTTTTCCGTTCCTAATGATAATTGGTATTTTTATGACAGGGTGTCGGTCGCCTAAAGACCTGGAGTTCCGGTCTATAAAAAATGTTTCGGTTGAAAATTTGGGTTTTAACAGTTCTACCCTGAAAGCTGAATTAGTGTATTACAACCCTAATAACTTTTCTTTAGAACTAAACCGGACGGATTTGGCAATTTATGTGGATAGCTCGCTCCTGGGCCATTCCACTCAGGATTTTCAATTAAAGATTCCTAAGCGCGATGAATTCACTTTTCCGCTAAAGATCGATCTGGATATGAAGAACCTGCTGAAAAACGGCATTGCCGTACTTTTTAATAAGGAAGTAAAACTTCGCTTGCTTGGTAAGGTGCGGGTGGGTAAAGCGCAGGTGTTTAAAACCTTCCCGGTAGATTATACCACCATTCAAAGTTTCTCACTGTTCGATTAGGATCAAAAAAAAAGCAGCCCGAAGGCTGCTTATGATGCAAAAAAAAATAATTTATTCCGGTTTTTTACAGCACTTAGGAAGGCGATTATAAGCAGATTCTTCAGCAGTAACATCATCGGCATCATACCCGATGTTGGCAATGGAGGCCTTGACCTCTTCGATATTCGTTCTATCGGTTAACCAACTCACCGTAGTTGTTTTCTTCTTCACATCCACTTTCACCGAGGATATTCCATACTGCTTGAACATAGATTTTTCAATCTTGTTCTTACACATATCGCACTGAATTGTAGGTGTGCTGATCACGGCCTTTTGCGTGGTTTTAGTTTGTGCCGTTGCGGCTAACATAAATCCGAATAATGCCAGGAAGGTGAGTTTAAATGATTTCATCAAGTTATGTTTTGCTCAAATTTATTCCATTCCTTCCCAACCAGCGGGATTCTCGCGCCATTTTAACAAGGAATTTACCTCGCCGGTGCTCACGATTCCCTGTTGTACAGCCTGTTCGATGAGCGCGGAATAGTCGCTTAAAGCGATCAAGGGCACGTTTTCCGATTTAAAGGCTTCCTCCGCCTGGGGAAATCCATAGGTGAACAATGCGATCATCCCCTCTACTTTAAAACCTGCCTTTTTCAAAGCTTCACAGGCCTGTAAACTGCTTTTCCCCGTGCTTATAAGGTCTTCCACCACTACTACGCGTTGTCCAGCTTCAATTTTTCCCTCGATCTGGTTACCCATACCATGTTCCTTGGGTTTGGGGCGCACGTACAGGAAGGGAAGTTTCAATTGGTCGGCTATCATTGCGCCCCACGCAATACCGGCTGTAGCAACGCCTGCAATAGCCTCAGCCTCCGGATAATCCGTGAATACCCGGGCACTCAGTTCGCTTTTGATGAAATCTCTGGTATAGGGAAAGGACAGCAGCCGCCTGTTGTCGCAGTAGATCGGGCTTTTCCAGCCGCTCGCCCACGTGAACGGTTTCTGCAAATCCAGTTTTACGGCCTCCGCTTCCAGGAGTTTTGCCGCCACTGTTCGTGATTCAGTCATTTCAGGTCTTTGGGCAGTAAAGATATACTACGCAGTCTTTAAGGTGGCGTTCTTATTTTTACAAAAACTGATTTCATGCATATAACCATTTACTTCAACGAAAAACCCGTGTACCTGTGCAACAAGATCACCGAGGAAATGGAAGAAAAAAGAAAACACTTTGCAGTAATTTTTTCAGATGACCTGTCTGCCGATGCAATCAGTTCCTTTATAGCTGCAATGAAAAAACCTTCAACCCAGGCCGGTATTCTTTTTCACCAGGATTTTGATAACTTAAAAAAGGCATTTTTTGGCAAGTTTGAATTCATTGAAGCGGCCGGAGGTATCGTACAGAACGAAAACAAAGATCTTCTCTTCATTTTCAGAAAAGGTAAATGGGATCTGCCAAAAGGAAAGATGGATGCCGGTGAAAATGCTGAAACCTGTGCCCGCAGAGAGATCGCGGAAGAAACCGGAGTTAAAGGATTAAATTTCAGGTATAAGGTTGGCGACACTTATCATGTATATGAAGAAAGGGGAAAGCAAATTCTTAAAGAAAGTCACTGGTTTTCTTACACAACAACATATTCAGGTAACCTGATTCCGCAGCTTGATGAAGACATTACCGAAGTAACGTGGACGCCTACACGAAATATCCGTCAACCAATGGCTAATAGCTACGCTACGATACGAGACATCATGCATACCTTTTTTGACAAGCCCTGATCATTTCTTTTTTGATCTCCAAAGGTCGTACCTGAGAAAAGCATCAAAAGATTGATTGCGTTTTTCGGCGGGAAGCCCGGTGACAGGGTCGGTGTATTTGATGTATGGCTGCAATCCCCGGGCAAACCTAAGACCCAGCGAAAACCTCCGCCAGCGGTATTGCGTTTCCGCAATCCATTGAAAAGAATGAGTTACAAAGGCGGAATCCTTTCCATCCTGCACCAGGTTAGAGGAAATGAGAGAATCAATGGTTGTACCGGGAATTCGGAAACGAACATCTTCCTGCCTCACAGCCCGCGTGAATTTATTGTAAGCGATACCCGCGCCAACACTCCAGTTCTTTGTAACGAAGTAATGGAAAGTAACCGGCACCTGGTGATAAAATGTCTTCTTTAATGATTTGGTTGATGTGGTAGACATCTGGAAAGTATCGATCACGGTTTTGCTGCTGTAAACAAATTCCTTAACACTGTTGGGCGCGCCATACCTGAATTCGCCCTGAATGAACCATCGCGGCTTTAATGCCCTGAAATAAATTGAAGGAATGTAATCTGCCAATGATCCTTTTCTGCCCGTTACATCATATGCCACAGGTTTTGCGCCGTTAATTGGAATGTGCTGATTGAATGCAAGGCCGGCCGCAAAAGTGAAAGGCTTGCGCGACTTCTTTTTTGAAGAGGAATCCTGAGGTGCAGAGGTTGAATCAGCAGCGATTGGATTTGTAAGACTAGTGTCTGCCACTTCAGGTTCCTTCTCAGTGGAGTCTGACTTTGTGAGTTCAACGGCAACATCCATCGTTTCCACAACAACAATGTCCGCAGAGTCCTCTCCTTGCCTGATATCTACTTCCTTTGAACTCGCAGGCGCTACCACCTTCTTTTCACTTTGGAGAGTTGAAACTTGCTCATCTTCTTGTGGCCTTGGGGTGTTAACAGACGATTTCATATTTCCTGTTACGGACCGGGATCTTCTTTCCCGTCCTTTATCGGAGGCTTTTGATTCGATAGTACGTTCTGCATCCGCGGTACGCCCTGCCGTTTCGATGCTCACACTTTTCTGATCAGGTACTGAGGTTGATCTTTCATTTGCACGAGCAGTTAAGTTATTCTTTTCTCCAGGCCCGTTTAAATTGCGCTGACCAGATTTATCTCCTAAAGTGGCGGATGAATTGGTTTGTCCCCCTGCAGTAGTTTGCATTTCGGTTGTATCGGAAGGATCACCAGTGGTTCCGTAAACCCCGGCTGATTCATTCACTTTCTTTTCCTGAGGAAGTGAGTTGCTGACGCGCCCGGCTTGCCCATTTTCCGCATTTTTCTTTTGAAAGTTATACCACAACAAAGCTCCGGCCCCGATCAGCAATGCGCCGATTATCCAAGGCAGGCAGCCTTTCAGGAAGGGTGGCAACAGTGGCCTGTCATCATCCTTTTCTTCCAACAGCTTCTTCATTTCTTCCCACGCCTTGTTCTCATCCGGAACGGGAAGGTTGCGAAGTTTGTCTGCTAAAAATTGTTCATATGGTGTCAGTTCCTTCAAATTCTTGATTCCATTTCAATTAAATGTTTCAGTTTTTTTCTTGCCTCACTAAAATGCCATTTACTGGTGCCCTCACTGATTTTAAGCATCTGTGCGATCTCTTTGTGCCCATAACCTTCCAGCGCAAACAGGTTGAATACCGCCCGCGTTGCCGGCGCCAATTGGCGAACCATTTCAAGGATGGATTGTTGGGAAATGCGTGAGTAAACCTCAGGATCTATTTCCGGGCCTGTTCCGGCTTCAAGTTCACCGGTGCGCTGCAGGTTCCTGTCTGCCCGAACCTGGTCGAGACAATTATTTACTACTACGGTGCGAATCCATGTGTACAAGCTGCCCTTAGATGAATCAAACTTATCCAGCCCGCGAAAAACTTTCAGGAAACCTGTGTTCAGCACAGACATAGCATCACTTTCACTTTTCGTATATCTCAGGCATAGATTCATCATGGCCTTATAATAAGACCTGTAAAGCTGTTCCTGGGCTTTGCGTTCGCCTCTTTTGCAGCCTTCTACGATAGCGTTAATATTTATTTCCTCAATACTCAATAATGAAGAATGATCGGCTGTTTTGCTTTATATACGATGGAAATGTAAGCAAGGTTGGGAAGCCCTGGTTATTTTCTTGGAAGAATGGCTACTGTAAGACGCGATATGCAAACAAGTTTTTGCTGATCATCTTCCAGCCTTATATCCCACACATGTGTTGACCTGCCCAGGTGAACCGGGCGCGCCGTAGCCGTAACAAAACCTGATGTGGCTGATCTTAGGTGATTCGCGTTGATCTCAAGACCCACACACATATTCACATTCTGATCAACAACGAGAGCAGACCCTATGCTTCCAATGGTTTCAGCCAAAGCACAACTGGCGCCACCGTGAAGAAGCCCGTAAGGTTGTTTTGTTTTATCGTTAACGGGCATGCGTAAACGCAAATAATCCGGGCCTATTGCAACCCATTCCATGCCCAGGAAATCAGCCATTGTGTTAGGCATGATGTGCTCAACATCTGCAAGTGTAAGGGCTTTGTTAAACCAGATCATGTAGCAAATTGTTTATTTCGGATAGTATCGTTAACCACTTCCGGTAAAAATTGAGAAGCATCGCCCCCATTCTTGATTACATCCCTCACTAAGGTAGAAGCTACAGAAGTGAATTGAGGAAGGCAGGTGAGAAAAACCGTTTCCACATTCTCCCTCAGGCTGCGATTCATATCCGCAATGGCTTTTTCATATTCGAAATCATTCACGTACCGGATTCCGCGAAGGATAAAGTTTGCACCTATGGCTTCGCATGCCGAAACGGTAAGCCCGTCGTATATCACCGCGCTTACCTTCTCATTTCCTCTGTAAATATCATTGATCCATTGCAGGCGTTGCTGGTCAGAGAACATCGGTTGCTTATTCATGTTTCTACCAATGCCCACCACAAGTTTGTCGAACAAGGGAAGAGCCCGGTCGATAATATCTTTATGGCCGAGCGTAAAAGGGTCAAAGGTTCCGGGAAATAAACAAATGCGTTGCATATGGTAAAAGTAGGGCTTAAGATCGGTTTAGTCCGCCTCCGAGAAGATACAATACGGCCATTCTCACTGCGACGCCGTTTTCAACCTGTTGCAAAATGATAGATTCATTTCCATCGGCCACATCACTGTCAATTTCCACTCCGCGGTTGATCGGCCCCGGGTGCATGATGATGATCTCCTTACCAATAGAATCAAGCAATTTCCTCGTGATTCCATAACTCAGGTTGTACTCACGCAGAGATGAGAATAAAACCTGGTTCTGTCGCTCCAACTGAATACGAAGCACGTTCGCCACATCACACCATTCCAGCGCATCCCTTAAGTTATATTCAACCTCCACATCAAGCGCTTCCCGAATGTAGTATGGTATTAAAGTTGGCGGGCCGGAAACCTTTACTTCTGCTCCCATTTTTTTGAGGAGATAAATATTACTCAGCGCAACGCGGGAGTGCATGATGTCTCCGATCAAAACAATTTTTTTTCCTTCCAGTGTTCCTGTTTTTTCTTTAATGGAAAACGCGTCTAATAATGCCTGCGTGGGATGTTCGTTAATTCCATCGCCTGCATTGATGATGGCCGTATCAGGAAGATGTTTCGCCAGGAAATGGGGCGCGCCGCTGGCACTGTGCCGCATCACCACCATGTCAACCTTCATGGCCAGAATATTGTTGACCGTATCCAGCAAGGTTTCACCTTTCGAAACAGAGGATGAGGAAGTGGCGAAATTTATGGTATCAGCACTTAACCGCTTTTCGGCGAGTTCAAATGAAATACGTGTTCTTGTTGAGTTCTCGTAAAAGAGATTTACAATTGTTACATCACGCAATGACGGAACTTTCTTAATAGGCCTTTGTAATACTTCTTTAAATTGCTCTGCAGTGGAAAGGATGGTAGAAATATCCGAAGGGAGAAGATCTTTAATGCCCAGTAGATGTTTGGTGGATAGTTGCATTAAAAAGCAAAATTATTGCATTATGTTGAAATGAGCGCAACCTCGGTTTCTCCTTTCTCGTTTTTTATTAGTTTCACTTTATCTGTAGAGGCCGTTGGAATCTCCAAACCCTTGTAGCCCGCTTCTATGGGAAACTGGCGATGCTCCTTCCTGTCAGCCAGTACACATAATTCCACCCGCGCAGGGCGGCCATAATCAAGGAGTACATCCAGCGCCGCTTTGATGGTTCTTCCTGTGAACAAAACATCATCCACTAAAATCACCTGCACGCCATCAATAGCAAATGGAATGTTCATTTTATCAGGCGAGAGGATCTTTTGATGAAGGTCGTCGCGATAAAAAGTAATATCCAATTGCCCGTAAAGCACTTCTTTATCTTTCACCAATTCGTTCAAATGTTGAACAAGTACATCGGCAAGCAACACACCTCCTTGTTGAATACCTATGATGGCAGTATTTTCAAGACCGGGATGCCGGTCAAGTATCTGCCTTCCCAGTTCGCGAACAGCATCGAGGTAGGCCTCGTTATCTAACAATATTTTCACGCGCGGTTCGGTTGTTTATTTTTCACGAAGGAAGGGATAACGGTAATCCGTAGCCGAAGCAAAAGTTTCTTTAATGGTTCGGGCGCTTAACCAACGGTAAAGGTTCAGCATGCTTCCGGCCTTATCATTCGTTCCGCTTGCCCGCGCGCCACCAAAGGGCTGCTGGCCTACAACGGCGCCTGTCGGTTTATCGTTGATGTAGAAGTTGCCTGCACTATTTCTCAAACGGTTCACCGCTGTTTCAATTGCATACCTGTCCCGCGCAATAACGGCACCGGTTAATGCATAGGGAGAAGTGCCATCCACCAGTTTCAAAGTTTCCTCATATTTATTTTCATCATAAATATAAATGGTAAGCACTGGGCCGAACAACTCTTCGCACATCGTTACATATTTCGGATCGGATGTTTCTATTATCGTGGGCTCAATAAAATAGCCTTTCGTTTTATCGCAAGTTCCACCGGCAATCACGCGTGCACCGGAGTTGCGCTTGCGGGCGTTCTTGATGTAATTCTCAAGTTTATCAAAGCTCTTTTCATCAATCACTGCGTTGATGAAGTTGGTAAAATCTTCCACCGAGCCCATTTTCATTGTGCCGATCTCGGCGATCAGTTTCTTTTTTACTTCCGCCGCCATGTTTGACGGAATGTATGCCCTGGATGCCGCCGAACATTTTTGTCCCTGGTACTCAAATGCACCACGGGCAAGGGCTGCAACCACTACATCAGGATCAGCAGATGAATGCGCGACAACAAAATCCTTCCCTCCCGTTTCGCCTACGATGCGCGGATAAGACTTATATATCGGAATGTTCTTCCCGATCGTTTCCCACATAGCGTTGAACACACCCGTGCTACCGGTAAAATGCAGTCCGGCGAAATCGGGATGATTGAAAACCACTTCCCCAATCGTTGGCCCGTCCACATAAACAAGGTTGATCACGCCATCGGGCAAACCCGCCTCCTTTAATATACGCATGAACATTTGCGCGCTAAACACCTGTGTATTCGCACATTTCCATACCACCACATTACCACACATCGCTGCACTTGTTGGAAGATTGCCTCCAATCGCCGTAAAGTTGAATGGAGTGAGCGCAAACACAAACCCTTCAAGCGGGCGATATTCAACCCTGTTATTTATTCCGGGTGCGCTAATAGGTTGCTGGCGATAAATTTCACTGAGATAATGCACATTAAATCTTAAGAAATCTATTAGTTCACACGCTGCATCAATTTCGGCCTGGTAAGCATTCTTGCTTTGTCCGAGCATTGTTGTTGCATTGATATAAGGACGATACTTTCCCGCCAGCAGATCTGCCGCCTTTAAAAATATATTCGCACGGTTCTCCCAGCTCATCGAAGACCATTTTTCACGCGCCTTTAAAGCTGCATTGATCGCCTTCTTCACATGGCCCGCATCACCGGCATGAAATACACCAAGTACATGGCGATGCTCATGAGGGGGGCGAAGTTCCTGTGTTTTACCGGTGCGAACTTCCTCACTACCGATGTACATCGGCACATCAATTTTTTCAGATTTCAATTCTTTCAAAGCATTCTTCAATGCCGCCTTCTCCGCACTGCCGGGAGCATAATTCAATACCGGTTCGTTGGAAGGGATTGGGTAGTGGAAATCGCCGAAATTCATTGGATGATTTTTAATAGTGGCTGAATTCTGCTTAATGTGCAAATGAGCATATTTGCAGATGTGCAGATAATTAATGCAAATTAACGCAATTTAGATGTTGATATAATTTTGCCCAAAACTCTTTTAATTCGGGCTAACTGGAGTAACAAATCTTCTACGCCGGCCAATTCCCAAGCTGCTGAACAGAGCAACAACCAATACTTAGTTTCCTCGGCTTCTTTTGATGCGATCTTCATTTTGTGGATGAAGTCTGCCCTACTTTCAGCTGCCTGTGCTTCCCAAAAATTCGCACCGATACTTGTTCCGGATTTTATAAGTTGTGTAGAAATAACATATCTCTTCCTTTCTTCTAACTTCTCGGCGAACTTTATGATCGCAAGTGAAAATTTAAAGGTGATATCAACGATTAAATTGCTCTTCCCTGGAATCATCTCAATTAGTTTCCGAAAAGTTAGATCCCAGGGCTAGTAACCAAGCGTTGAATACCTCATAGATCATTGCTTTTTCAACCAATTGCAGCGCTAAGTCCTTGCACCTCACATCTTCACAATTGAGAGTCTTCTAATTTTCGCGTTTTCTTATCCACTCATCTGCACACGCGCACATCTTCCCATTTTCACATCTACCCATTTTCGCTCTGCACATCTGCAAATTTTCAAATCTTCACCTCATCTTATGCGCTTTCTTTCTCCGCCATCAAATAAGCCTTAATAAACCCATCCAGTTCTCCGTCCATTACAGGGCCAACATTACCAACTTCGTAATCGGTTCTGTGATCTTTGATCATTTTGTAAGGATGGAAAACGTAACTGCGAATCTGGCTTCCCCACTCTATTTTCTTTTTATTGGCATTAGCGGCATCGCGGAGTTCATTACGCTTGCGCATCTCTTCTTCAAAGAGGCGGCTCTTTAGCATCTGCATGGCTTTCTCGCGGTTGGCAAGCTGGCTTCTTTCTGTTTGACAAACCACCACAATTCCTGTAGGAATATGCGTAAGAAATACTTTTGTTTCCACCTTATTCACGTTCTGACCGCCAGCACCACCACTGCGCGCCGTTTCCATTTTCACATCAGCATCCTTCACTTCAATTTCAATGCTGTCGTCAACTAACGGGTACACGTGTACGCTGGCGAATGATGTATGCCTTCTGGCGTTACTGTCGAATGGAGAAATACGAACGAGACGATGAACGCCGCTTTCTGCTTTCAGGAAACCATAGGCGAAAGGACCGTCAAATTGAAAAGTACACGTCTTAATACCGGCAGCATCGCCCCATTGCCAATCGAGTTCGGTAACACTCCAGCCCTGCTTTTCGCCGTACATACGATACATGCGCGCGAGGATCTCGGCCCAGTCCTGGCTTTCTGTTCCACCAGCACCGCTGTTTATTTCCATTACAGCCGGCAGCGGATCCGTAGGTTCGTTGAGTGTGCTTTTGAATTCAGCCTCTTCAATTGACTCAATTGCTTTATCGAATGCGGCCTTCACCTCAGACTCTTCAGCCTCTCCTTCTTTCCAAAATTCAAAGAGTACTGCAAAGTCTTCCACATTGGTTTGCACCGAGTAAAACATGTTTACCCAATACTCATTAACCTTAGTTTCTTTTAAGATTGCGGTTGCCCGGGCGTTATCATCCCAAAAACCCGGAGAAAGTGAAAGTTGTTTGTCGTTTTCTATTTTAGCTTCGCGGTTAGCGACGTCAAAGAAACCTCCTCAAAACCAAAAGGCGGTCTCTCATATCTTTTAATGCTTCTATTGTCATGGGCGCAAAGATATCCGATTTGCAGATATGCAAAGGGGCTAATGTGTAGATTTTCAATTTCATCTCTAACTCCTCAAATTTGCAAATCTGCACATCCTTTCCTTCCTCTTAACATTTCTCTAACCTCGCTTCGTTTTGGCGTAAAGGTTGTACGGGTATCTTTGCAACAATTAAAAAATCAACAGATTATGCGTATAACAACAATTTTAGCGGCAGCTTTTTTTGCAATGGCTGCGCTTCCTTCATGCGTGAGTAAGAAGGTATTGAAAGCCGAACAGACCAAATATGTAACACTCCAGGGAGAATATGACAGAATCCAGGCTGAATTGAAAGCCTGCAACGACCTAACGGCTGAGGATGCACGAAAAAGAGCTCAGTTGGAATCCGAACTTGCGAACCTTAACAAACAAATTGACTTTTTGAAAGACAATAACAACCAGGCCTTAAAGCAACTGGAAAACCTGAGCGTTATTTCAGGCTCGCAGGCAGAAAGCATCAAAAAATCTCTTGAGAACATTGGTGCAAAAGACGCTTACATAAAGGATCTGCAGTCTGCCATGGCACGCAAGGATTCTTTGAATCTTGCATTGGTGACCAACCTTAAAGGCGCTATTGGAAACATGGATGATAAAGACATCAATATCAAAGTTGATAAGGGTGTTGTGTATATCGATATTTCTGATAAACTTCTGTTCAAAAGCGGTCAATACGAAATAACCGACCGCGCAAAAGAAGTTCTCGGCAAAGTGGCGAAAGTGTTGAAGAACCAGCCTGAAATTGAATTCATGGTAGAAGGCCATACGGATAATGTGCCTTATCGCGGAAGCGGGCAACTTCTTGACAACTGGGATCTGAGCGTTAAACGCGCTACCGCAGTTGTAAGGGTGTTGCAAAATCAATATGGAATTCCGCCGGCGAAAATGGCTGCAGCAGGAAGAAGTGAGTACGTGCCCGTATCAGATAACAACTCTGCAGATGGCCGTGCAAGTAACAGGCGTACACGCATCGTAATTCTTCCTCAACTCGATCAATTCTTCAAGTTGCTGGAAACAAAATAATATAACCCCGGGAAAACCGAAACGGCGGTAGAAAATTAAGAAGTGAGATCAATAACTTTGGTTAATGAAACATTTCCTTCTCATGGTTCTACTGCCGTTCTTTTCTTTATGCAAGGTTTCGGCGCAATCAGTTCCTGATTCGGTGAATATTGCGGCACGCTTCGGCAGTATTTGCTGCGGCCCGGACTCCGAGCTTTTCCTTAAAGATTTTCTCAAAAAATTCAACCAGGGGAAATGCCGGAAAGTGATCGCATACAAAGCTGCCGGTTGCGGAAAGGAAGGGGAATTTTTTATTCTTTTCTCCTTAAAAAAATTAAGAGCTGCCCGCAAGGATTTTTTTAAAATGCGCCTCGAAGAGTTGATAGATCGTGAAAATTTAAAGAACAAGGCGGAGAACAGCAGCTCCGGCGGAATAGCGCTTCAATATAACATACAGTTATCTTCCCTTTCTTATTGCAGAATTCCGACTGTGAAATGGTGATATGCCGTTTTTAGTGCATCGTGTATTGCCAGAGGTTTTTTCGCGATGAAAAACAAGGTTCCAAACACGCTGTTGCTCAATTTAAATCGTGGATGCATCAGACGTACCCTTCGTATCATCTCATCAGGGGAGGCTCCCGATGCACCATAATAGCCCCGTATGCCAATCCTTTAAGGGTTTGGCGATATTTTCCTTTCAAATTAACCTCTCAGTTTATGCAATTTTTCACCAACTTTCCGAATCAACTACCACCTTTTGGTAATAGTTTCAGGGCAATTTCTTGATTTTGACAACGATCTTGGAGCGCCTTCAACCTGCTATTTTATGGAAAACTGCGTGGATACAGGCTAATGTGCTTATAATGGTGCATCGTGTGTAACCGCCAGGTTTTTATCCCCCAACTTTTTCCTTTTTCAAATTTTTAAGAACCCACCATGATTTGAAGTTATGCATCTGGCACCAGGATGTAGAAAAATTATCTGCACATTTGCAACAGATTTCACCGGTAAATTCATCACGATGAAGAAGCGATTGCTGCAAATCACCCTTACACTATTCATTTTATCTGCATCCTTTCAAATAAATGCTCAGGATTGCGGGAGCAGAAAGCTTGATCCGGATATTCAAACCTTTCTTCAGCGCATCGGTTATGTGGACCTCTCCCTTGAGCAACTCCGTAGCATCCCTATAGAGCAAGTTAAATATGCCGGCCCCCCGGTGCAACCCTATCCGCAAAAAGATGTTCAGCGCATTAAGGTGACCGCAGACAGCATTCCCGTGTTGGTGTTTAATGGTGGCGCGGGAAAGAATCTTCCCATCATTATAAATTACCATGGCGGTGGCTTTATTGCACCCTTGATCACCGCGCTTGAACACGACCTTTGGCGCGATTCGAAAACGTATGATGCGGTTGTATTTGCCGTCGATTACCGGGTTGCTCCCGAACATAAATTCCCGGCCGCGGTCAACGACAGTTATGAAGCTTTTAAATGGATCGTTCAGAATGGAAAGTGGTTTGGCGGCAATACGGAAAAAATTGTGCTAATGGGAAACAGTGCCGGGGCTAACCTCGTAGCGGTTGTAACGCAAAAGGCCCGGAAGGATAATCTTGTAAAAAATATCAAACTGCAGGTGCTGAACGGAATTGCAGCTGATCTTACACCGCACAACATGGAGACTTCTGCATCGTACAAGGAGAATGCAACCGGCTATTTTCAAACAAAAGCTGCCTGCTATTTTGCTGTAGAAAATTACGCGCCGGGCAAAACGGATGACCCGGAGGTTTCACCTCTTCTTGCCGAAGATTTTGGCAATCTGCCTCCCGCGATTGTAATCACGGCAGAGTTTGATCCTTTGAGAGATGACGGTAAGGCCTATGCGCAGAAACTTCGTGACCATGGCGTAAAGGTTTGGGAAAGATGTTTCCCCGGGCAGATTCATTGCCTGATAGGCCTCTCCCCTGAGGCGGAAGAAATTATGGAAATGGAAAGGATGATCAAGGAAGGAATGGAATGACTAAAAAGGATGTTGGGTTTTAAATGTTTGCTATGGGATTCAGATAGAATGATCTCGTTAAATAAAAACGTTATTGAAGCTTTGCACAGAGGGAAATGCAGGAGGAAACAGAGATCCACTTAGCGCTTAAAATAATTTACGTGTTTGCATTTCTTGTTGGTTATATCTCCGAAAAATTTGCACAGAGGGAAATGCAGGAGATCACAGAGATCCACTGAACGCTTAAAAGATTTTACGTGTTTGCATTTGTATTAACAAACCAGAACTACAACCCAGGAACTACAAACTACCAACTAAAAAAAAGGCTGCATCTTTTCAGACACAGCCCATCGAAAATATTCAAAAACAATCTTACTTCACTTCTTCAAATTCCGCATCAGTCACGTTCTCAGAACCGTTTCCACCTGCGTTACCCTGCTGCTGATCCGCACCGGCATCCTGCGGGCCTTCAGCGCCGGGTTGCGCTCCCTGGGTAGCATTATACATTTCTTCGCTTGCCGCCGTCCATGCTGCGTTCATTTCAGCAATGGCAGGGTCTATCAAGGCTACATCCTGTGCTTTATGCGCGGATTTAAGTTTTTCAAGAGCTGCTTCAATAGGCGCTTTTTTATCAGCAGAGATCTTATCGCCATATTCCTTCATCTGCTTTTCGGTTTGGAATATGAGGCTGTCTGCCTGGTTGATCTTGTCAACTTTTTCGCGTTCTAATTTATCTGATGCTTCATTGGCTTTTGCTTCATTCTTCATCTTTTCAATTTCCTCCTTGGTCAAACCACTTCCGGCTTCAATGCGAATCTTTTGTTCCTTTCCTGTGCCTTTATCTTTTGCGCTTACATGAAGTATCCCGTTCGCATCAATATCGAATACCACTTCTACCTGAGGTACACCCCGCGGTGCAGGTGGAATTCCATCAAGGTTGAACATTCCAAGGCTTTTATTTTGAGAAGCCATTGGGCGCTCACCCTGGAGTACATGAATTTGTACACCGGGCTGATTATCGCTAGCGGTACTGAATATTTCAGATTTCTTGGTCGGAATAGTTGTATTGCTTTCAATCAGCTTCGTCATTACACCACCCATGGTTTCAATACCAAGGCTTAGAGGTGTAACATCAAGCAACAACACATCTTTAATTTCTCCGCTTAATACGGCTCCCTGAATCGCTGCGCCGATGGCAACAACCTCATCAGGATTCACGCCGCGGTTGGGTTTTTTATTGAAGAATTTTTCTACGATCTCCTGCACCTTTGGAATACGCGTGCTACCTCCTACAAGAATCACTTCGTCAATTTGCGAAACGTTCATGCCCGCATCTTTCAATGCCTGTTCGCAAGGCTTTAAGCAACGCTCAAATAATTTATCGGCCAGTTGTTCAAACTTAGCACGTGACAGTTTTTTCACAAGGTGTTTGGGAACACCATCCACCGCGGTTACATATGGCAGGTTGATCTCCGTTTCATTTCCTGAGCTCAATTCTACCTTTGCTTTTTCGCTTGCTTCTTTCAAACGCTGAAGAGCCATTGGATCTTTACGAAGGTCAATTCCTTCCTCGCTCTTAAATTCATCTGCCAGCCAATCCATGATCACCTTGTCAAAATCGTCACCGCCAAGGTGTGTATCACCGTTGGTTGATTTCACTTCAAAAACTCCGTCTCCAAGTTCAAGAACGGAAATATCAAACGTACCGCCACCCAGATCGAATACAGCGATCTTCTGATCCTTTCCTTTTTTATCCAGTCCATATGCCAGAGCGGCAGCCGTTGGTTCGTTCACAATTCTACGCACATTCAGCCCCGCAATTTCACCGGCTTCTTTCGTCGCCTGGCGTTGCGCATCGTTGAAGTATGCAGGTACGGTGATAACTGCTTCAGTCACTTCGGTTCCAAGATAATCTTCCGCAGTTTTCTTCATTTTCTGCAGAACCATCGCGCTTATTTCCTGCGGCGTATACATACGGCCGTCAATGTCAATTCTTACGGTATTATTGTCACCTTTCACCACCTTGTAACTCCAATGCGTACTTTCTTCAGTAACTTCATCAAACCTGCGTCCCATAAAACGTTTAACGCTGGTGATGGTATTTTGCGGATTTGTGATGGCCTGGCGCTTGGCAGGATCGCCCACCTTACGCTCGCCATTTTTCAAAAATGCCACAACAGAAGGCGTGGTGCGGCGGCCTTCATCGTTAGCGATAACAACAGGTTCATTACCTTCCATAACGGCAACGCAACTGTTGGTAGTTCCTAAGTCGATTCCTATAACTTTTGCCATATTTAAGTTGAATTTATAAGAGTTTGTCAATCATTATGCCAAGGGAAGAAAGGGTGAAAAAATGGCAGTTTCCTGAGGAATTATAGATTGTAAATTTTAGATTTTAAAGGTGTTGCTTTACACTTCACCCATTACCCATTACCCAGTACCCATCACCCGTTACCCATTTCCCACCACCCACCACCCTTTACCTCCTTTCAAACCCTGCCTTTTCAATCCACCAATTATAGCTTACATTTATAATATGTTCCCCGGGCGGGCTTAAAATGCCATGCGATAAGATATACTACTGATCGAAACCCTTGCCGATTTTGAAAAGCGGATCAACCGTGATAATCGCAATTATGATGTGAACATGATGGTTATGCCCGGCACGCTTCAGAATAAACATAAAGATGTAGACCCGGAAAAAGGCATTCAGGCACTTAGGAGGAAATTCAATCTGATCTACCTGTTGCAGGCTGGCGATCATGACGTTCACCTTGGCGCAGAATATGGCTGGCTGAAACCAAATGACCTCGTGATTGTACCTGAGAATTTTTTGTACGCGTCTACCCATATCCGTGAGTGTGTTGGTTATTGCATACATTTCAAAACAGAATTCCTGAGCCACATGCAATTGTTGCCCTTGGCCGAATCATTTCCTTTTTTTGCCTGGGATGCGCCTCACATCGTCAGTCTTTCGGGTGAAGAAGCCGGTAGAATTGAAAAGTGTTTTAAAAACATCATTGCAGCATATTCAGGCAGTTCAACAGAAAGAGAGGAACTTGTGAGAAGCTACCTGTATATTCTGCTTTTGTGCATAAGAGAAATTTACCCTGCAAAGGCAAAGATGCTGAGTGAAAAAGCATCAAGGTCGGCGAGGATAAGCGGAAAATTCAGGCAGTTGGTGGAGAAGCATTTTCTTGAGTTCCGCGAAGTGAGCCAGTATGCCTCCATGCTTCATATTTCGCCGAAACATCTTTCAGGAGTGGTAAAAGAAAACACCGGCTGCTCTCCCAAGGAAATCATTAATAATATGCTGTTGTTGGAATCTAAGGTGCAATTGGGTGCAACAGATAAAACGGTAACCGAGATAGCTCATTATCTTAATTTTCTGGATCAGGCGCACTTCAGCCATTTCATTAAACTTCACGCCGGTTGTACTCCGGTTCAGCTGCGCAAAAAACTGTAATTCCTACACGGTTTCCCGAACATTTTACAAGTTTCCTCCTTTGCAGACTGGCAACTTTGAACACACAAAATCAACACGAGTTACAGTCACTGTCAAAATCATTATCATGAAACAACTCTTATTGTTTGCCGGCTTCTCATCTATTTTGTTGTTAAGCGGCACTCCCGTAAAAAACGTTTTTCAAAGCTTCGGTGAAAAATCGGAGGTCAAGAATTTCTCATCTCCTGAGGAAGTAAGGGAATTCCCAAAAGGAAAACTGGAATTGATCAAGGTAGGCGGGGCGACTATCGGCAGGGCAACATTACAACCGGGTTGGACGTGGAGTTCATCCGTTAAGTCAATTGCCAAAACATCGAGTTGCGAGGCGCCCCACTTCCAGTATCATGCCTCCGGAACCCTCATGGTTAAAATGGACGACGGCACAACCTATGAATGCAAGGCCGGAGATTTATCTATTTTAAGTAGCGGGCACGATGCCTGGGTTGTGGGAAATGAACCGGTTGTAGTGATCGATTTCCAGGGAATGGTGGATTACGCAAAAGGGATGAAATAACGATCACTCCAGCTCTGAAAATTCCGCATTGCCATCCTGCTTTACCCTGAAAGTAAAATGCTTTTGGGTGAGGTAACTTATTGCGATCACCAGCACAATTGTGATCACCTGGCTCAGCACCGCATCCATATGCAACGCTTCCACCAGCAGTTTCAACATGAGATAATTGAAAACTAAATTGAAGGCAAAGGAAAGAAAATACCGAAAAAGCTGTATCCGTCCCCGAAGATAGGAAGTGGTAAAAACTACATAACGGTTTAACAAAAAACCGATGATAAATGTAATGGTTGATGAAAGAAAAAGTGCGGCGATGTGAGGCTTAAAGGCAAAAAAGCCCATATCAAAAATTCTTCCTGCGAAGAGGAAGCGATAACCGATGAAATAGGTAAGCAATCCGAAAGCGGCATTTGCTCCTCCGCAGAATGCGTAACGATAGGTTTGCAGAGGCATAAAACGCCTGAACAAAGGATAAGCAATATCTACAACCGAAGTAATTGAATCTTTCAACGATCAAATTTCTGACTAAAAAGCGAAAACCCGGAACTGAGTCCAGGTTTTCTTATTCTACAAAGCAATTAATTAAAACACGTAACGGATTGCAAGGCCACCCCAGTCTCCGTTAAAACCTTTGTTTCGCCTGTTGCCGAATTCAAAACTTGGCTGCCAATCCAGCGACAAATTTATCGGTGCACCTTTAAACTTATAATCTAAACCCAGCACGCCATCAACACCCACAGAAACTCCGCCGCCCCATTTTGAATCGTAAAAGCCAAGGTGAGCACCAGGGCCGATGTACCATTTCAAACCCGGCGCACCGGAAATATCATAATGCAATTCATACAATCCGGTTATGCGCGTACCATGATTGTAAAAATATCCGATAGCCTCAACAGCGGATTTGCTGTCTAAAAAATGTTTGAAGGTAATAGCACCGGGATAGAATTTCACACCGAGCGCGGTTTTATATTCCTGCGAAGTGATATTGCTTTGCGCAAAAGCTCCTGAAAGCGCGATGAACATTAAGCCTGAAACAACAATTAGTTTTTTCATATTGTCTTTTGAATTTTTACAAAAATAAGGGAGAGACGGAATTTTGTGATTGGTGAATTTGATGATAAAATGCCGGTCCCTTAATTTCAGCATTCATAATCTATAATTTAAAATTTTATAATTCCGCTTTAGCGGTAAAGTTCTTCCCTCATCGCCTTCACCCTTTCATCTGCAAGGTATTCATCGTAGGTCATCAAACGATCGATCATTCCTTTCGGTGTGATCTCTATTATCCGGTTGGCCACCGTTTGCATGAACTGGTGATCGTGCGTGGTGAAAAGAACGATTCCGGGAAATGAGATCATACCATCGTTGAAGGCGATGATGCTTTCCAGATCAAGATGGTTGGTTGGTTCATCCAAAATGATCACATTCGGATTTTGAAGCATCATTTTGCTGAGCATGCAACGAACTTTTTCACCACCGCTTAATACATTCGTTTTCTTCATTACTTCATCGCCACTGAACAACATCTTGCCCAAAAAGCCGCGGAGAAAATCCTCATCCACATCTTTTACTGTGGGCGGCACGAACTGACGAAGCCAATCCATCAAATTCAAAGTAGATCCTGCAAAAAACTCCGTGTTGTCATTTGGAAGGTAAGCAGTAGTAACCGTGGTGCCCCACTCGTAGGAGCCGGAATCAGCCGGAGTGCGGCCGTTGATCACTTCAAAGAAAGTGGTGAGAGCAAGCGGATCGCGGCTCAGGAATGCGATCTTATCATTCTTCTGTACATCAAATTTGAGTTTGCTGAACAAAGCTTTGCCGTCAACTGATTTTGAAAGATTATCAACCTTTAAAATCTCATTGCCCACTTCCCTCTCCTGCCTGAAAATTATTCCCGGATACTTCCTGTTACTCGGCTGAATTTCTTCGATCACCAATTTTTCCAAAGCCTTTTTACGGCTGGTGGCCTGTTTAGATTTCGAAGCATTGGCACTAAAGCGCGCGATAAAGTCTAACAGATCTTTACGCTTCTCCTCCATCTTCTTATTCTTATCCGTCATTTGCCTTGCCGCAAGTTGAGAAGACTCATACCAGAAGGTGTAGTTGCCTGTAAACACTTTTATTTTACTTCTGTCCACATCTGCCACATGCGTACACACCGCATCTAAAAAGTGACGATCGTGACTTACTACAAGCACAATGTTTTCATAATCTGCCAAAAAGTTTTCCAACCATGAGATCGTTTCCACGTCCAGGTTGTTCGTCGGCTCATCCAACAATAAAATATCAGGATTACCAAAAAGCGCCTGAGCAAGTAACACACGCACCTTAAGGTTTGCGCTTAGGTCTTTCATTTCTACCTGGTGAAGTTCATCTTTCACTCCAAGTTCACTGAGCAGGGTCGCTGCATCACTTTCCGCTGTGTATCCGCCCATTTCGCCAAATTCGTGCTCCAACTCGCCGGCCTTGATTCCATCAGCCTCGCTGAAATCCTCCTTCATATACAACGCATCTTTTTCATGCATCACGGCCCACATTTTTTTGTGGCCCATCATCACGGTATTCAACACAGTCTGGTCGTCGAATGCGAACTGGTTCTGTGCCAGAACAGCCATGCGTTCGCCGGGTGTGATATCCACACTTCCCTTATTAGGTTCAATTTCGCCGCTGATTATCTTCAGAAAAGTACTTTTTCCTGCACCGTTGGCACCAATAATTCCATAACAATTTCCCTTGGTAAAATTGATATTTACCTCATCAAACAAAACCCGCTTTCCATAAGCCAAGGTTACATTATTTACACTGATCATATCTATAAAATGGGCGCAAAGATAGTGAGTAATTTGATGTGCCAATTTGGAGATGTGCTAATGTGAAGGTGGAAAACCCGTCAAATACCGGGCAAAAAGGTCAAAGATGATTGTTTGCACATCTTCTGATATGCACATCTGCACATCTACTTCCCTATTTTTGCCGCATGAGCATTGTTGAACATATACAGGCGGCGGTAGTTAAGGCGCTTAACGAAATTTTCGGGGAAAGCTTTTCCGTAAAAGATTTCCAGGTTAACCAGATCAAGCAAGAATTTAAGGGCGATTACAGCATAGTACTTTTTTCGCTTGTGAAAAAGGCCGGATTAAGTCCACAGGAACTGGCAGATAAACTTTCCGCTAAACTGAAAGAAAGAAGCGATCTCTTTTCCGGATTTGAACTGATCAAAGGGTTTTTAAATGTGGAGATATCAGACAGTTTTTGGCTGAAGTTTTTAGGCGAGAGTTCAAATCAGAATTTCGGGCGATACCCCTCCACCGGTAAAAAAGTGATGGTGGAATATTCCTCTCCAAATACCAACAAGCCATTGCATCTTGGACATCTAAGAAACAATTTCCTCGGCTGGAGCGTGGCGGAAATTTTAAAAATGAATGGCCATGAAGTGCTGAAGAGCAGCATCGTTAACGATCGCGGTATTCACATTTGCAAAAGTATGCTCGCCTGGCAACGTTACGGTAAGGGTGAAACGCCGCAGTCTTCACAAACGAAGGGCGATCATTTTGTAGGTGATTACTATGTGAAGTTCAATGATGTTTATAAAGAGGAAGTCAATAAACTTATGGCTTCAGGTTCTTCGAAAGATGATGCGGAAAAGCAGGCGCCTATAATGCTTGAAACCCAGCAAATGCTTAAGGATTGGGAAGAAGGAAAGCCGGAGGTGATGGAGCTTTGGCGTAAGATGAACAGTTGGGTGTATGCAGGTTTTGATGTTACTTATAAAAATATTGGCAGCGATTTCGATAAAACCTATTATGAAAGCGATACTTATTTGCTTGGCAAAAAGATCGTACAACTTGGGCTTGATAAAGGGGTTTTTTACAGAAAGGAAGATGGAAGCGTGTGGATAGATCTTACAGCCGACGGGCTTGATGAAAAACTAGTGCTTCGTAAGGACGGCACTTCGGTTTACATCACTCAAGATATCGGCCTCGCGCTGCAGAAATACGAACAGTATGGCATAGACGAAAATATCTACGTGATAGGTGATGAACAAAACTATCACATGAAGGTGTTGAAACTGATTTGCCAGAAACTGGGTCTTCCCAATGCAGATAACATTTACCACCTCAGCTATGGAATGGTGGAATTGCCCTCAGGAAAAATGAAGAGCCGTGAAGGCACCGTGGTTGATGCGGATGACATGGTGGAGGAAATGGTGGTGACCGCGCGAAAACACACCATAGAACTCGGCAAGGTTGAAGGCTTCGAACCGCATGAATTGGAAGAACTGTACCGCACTATCGGCATGGGCGCAATGAAATTTTATTTGCTTCGTGTTGAGCCTAAAAAGAAAATGATCTTTAACCCGGAAGAGTCGATCGATTTCCACGGATTTACGGGCCCTTTCATTCAATACACCTATGCGCGGATAAAAAGCATTCTGCGTAAAGCAGGGGAACCGGTGAATTTTGAACCCTCCGGGCATTCCCTTCTTCCACAGGAGAAACATTTGGCGGTGGTGTTGGAACAGTTTCCAACGGTGGTGAAACAGGCGGGCGCTGAATATAATCCCGCTCATGTGGCCAATTATGTGTTCCATCTCGCCAAAACATTCAATTCATTTTATACTGAATTGAGCGTGCTGAACGCGGAATCTCCCGAAAAGAAACAATTGCGCATACAATTATCCGTTATAACCTCGCAGGTTTTGAAAAATGGTATGCAATTGTTAGGGATTGCGGTTCCGGAAAGAATGTAAGTTCAATCCGGGATGTGCGATGTGAGATGTGGGATTTGAGATGTGCGAATTATAATTAGGAATTAAAAATTAAAAATTAAAAATCGAGACTACCCACTATCAACTACCAACTATAGATTGCCGACTAACCACAATACAATGAAAAGAAAAATATCAAAAATCGGGGTGCTTTGCAGCGGGGGCGACAGTCCGGGTATGAATGCCGGGATACGGGCAGTAGTACGAACTGCCATCTACCATAAAATGAAGGTTTTTGGTATCATGCGCGGATACAGCGGAATGATCGATAATGATATTATTGAAATGGACAGCCGCAGTGTAGCTAACATTATTCAACGCGGCGGAACTATTTTGAAAACCGCGCGTTCCAATGAATTTATGACGAAGGCCGGGAGAAAAAAAGCTTACGAAAATTTGAAGTTGCACGGTATTGAGGGACTGATAATTCTTGGAGGAGACGGAAGCTTTCGGGGCGCACAGGTTTTCAGCAATGAATATGATATTCCATGCATTGGTTTACCCGGCACAATTGATAAAGACATTGCCGGAACTGATTTCACCATCGGTTTTGATACGGCCGTGA
Source organism: Bacteroidota bacterium (assembly GCA_023422565.1). GTDB lineage: Bacteria > Bacteroidota > Bacteroidia > Chitinophagales > Chitinophagaceae > Ferruginibacter. Next base: position 36,550 of record JAFAGR010000083.1, read on the forward strand.
ATACGGCAGTGGAAGCGATAGACAAGGTACGGGACACAATGGAATCTCACGACCGTCTTTTCATAATTGAAGTGATGGGCCGGGATGCAGGATACATCGCCTTGCACAGCGGAATTGCCACCGGGGCTGAAAATATTCTCATTCCGGAGAAGAAAACAAATATGGATGTGGTGATAAAATCGCTCCAGGAGAAAGAGAAAAGAAAGAAACTGGTTAACCTGATAGTAGTTGCAGAAGGAGATGATTTTGGCGGCGCATTGGAACTGGAAAAATACATCATGAAAAAAATGCCCGGCACGCAAATGCGCGTCTGTATTTTAGGGCACATCCAGCGCGGGGGTTCGCCTACCTGTTTAGACCGGGTGATCGCCAGCCGGATGGGCTATCATGCAGTGGAATGCCTTATGACCGGGAAACATAACGTTTTTGTAGGTATACTGAATAATAAAATGAATTACATTCCACTCAACGAAGCAGTAAAAAACAAACAGACCATTGACAAAGAATGGCTGAACATTGTAAAAATATTATCAAGCTGACGGTTTCGGATATCCCTAACCGTTATTAAAAATATTCTATTGAAAAAGAACCTTAGCAAGTACCTGCACACCCAAATGGACAAGGTGGCGGGAATAACGCATTCGCAGAAGAGAACAAAAATAGTGGCTACCGTTGGGCCCGCTTCCGAATCATACGACAATCTTCTTGCGCTTGTAAAAGCAGGAGTAAATGTATTTCGCCTGAACTTTTCGCACGGAACCCACGCCGATAAAAAAGCGGTGATAGAATGCATCAGGCAAATAATAAAAACGCAGCCCTATAATATTGCCATCCTTGGAGACCTGCAGGGTCCGAAGCTTCGTGTAGGGGAACTTGAAGGAGGAAAGATCATATTGGAAGAAGGTGATTCTTTCATCTTCACCACAAAAAAAATGGTGGGCACGAAGGAGAAAATATATGTGTCTTACCCGATGCTTACCTGCGATGTAAAACCTGGCGACAGAATTTTTTTGGACGATGGAAAAATGGAAGTGGTAGCGAATGAAAAAATCAATGAAGATGAGATTCGTGTAACCGTTGCCGTTGGAGGTACGCTAACTCCGAAAAAAGGTGTGAACCTTCCGGATAGTGAATTATCCATGCCCTCGCTGACTGAAAAGGACCTTGCGGATATTGACTTTTGCGTGGAGCAGCAGATAGACTGGCTTGCACTTTCCTTTGTTCGCAAAGCGGTAGACATTACCGAACTCAAAAAACTTTTAAAAAGTAAGGAGAGTAAAATGAAAGTGATCGCGAAGATCGAGATGCCGGAAGCACTAAAAAATTTACGCGATATAATTATTGAAAGTGATGGCGTGATGGTTGCCCGCGGCGATCTGGGTGTTGAAGTTCCGATAGAGCAGGTTCCGGTTTTACAAAAAGACATCATCAGAAAATGTATGCACAGAGCGAAGCCTGTTATAGTGGCTACGCAGATGATGGAAAGCATGATGGACAGAACGAAGCCTAACCGCAGCGAGGTGAGCGATGTGGCCAATGCCGTACTGGAAGGGGCGGATGCAGTAATGCTTAGCGGCGAAACCGCCATGGGGCTCTACCCCGTGTTGGTGGTGGAAACAATGAGTAAAATAATCCTGGAAGTGGAAAGAACTTTTTACGATTATAATAAGGAAGACATTCTTGCACCCCAACCCCACTCGCCTTCCTTTTTGAGCGATGCCATTTGTTACAGCGCATGTAAGCTTGCAAATGATTCAAAAGCGGATGCATTAATAGGCATGACGCAAAGCGGATATACTGCATTTATGCTTAGCAGCTTCAGGCCCAAATGCCCGTTATACATTTTCAGTAAGGAAAGAACACTCATAGCCCAACTTAGTTTAAGCTGGGGCGTGAGGGCTTTCTACTATGGAGAGGAAGAAAGTCTTGATGATATTTTATATGACCAGGTGAATATTTTGAAGGAGCGTGGATTTCTTAAACAAGGTGATGTAGTGGTAAACACAGGTAGCACCCCTGTTGAGCAACATCTGCCTACAAACATCATAAAGATCTCCAGGGTAGAGCAGTAAACAAAAGTGCTTCATTTTAGTTTGATGCTTGCAGGTTTCGAAAAGCTTTTTTATCTTTTTGCAACCAAAACTCAACTCAAATGAATACGGCTATCTTCAGTGAGATCAACTGGCTTGCAGTACTTGTGGCCACGCTTGCTTATTTCGCCCTGGGCACACTCTGGTATTCAAAACTGCTATTTGCCGATAAGTGGATCGTTTATACAAAAGTTAACCCCGCAGATCCCGATGCTGCAAAAGGCGCGGCCGGAATAATGCTCGGCTCTTTTGTGCTGATGTTTATTACGGTTTTGGCGCTTGCAATTTTAAGAGCCTACCTTGACAAGGAGGGCTGGATGAGCGGACTGAAAATCGGTTTGCTCACGGGCATTTGTTTCGGCGCTACGGCAATCAGTGTTTCTTACTTGTATGAGAAACGTCCAATGGGCTTACATCTCATCAACAATGGCTACACTGTCGCAGGTCATGTGATTGCCGCGATAATTATCTGCTCCTGGGTTTAAAGCCTAACTGTTTGCGAGCATTTTTCTCACTCGTGCGCGAACGCGGCGTTGGAAGAAGGTCGTCCAACCGAACATCCATCCTTTTATTCCGAAGGCCTGCCTTGCCCATTTATAAAAACGAAAGGCATCGCTGTGCCCAATTATCAGCCCATTCTCCAATTGCATATATGCTCTTGCCTTATTAACCACACGGTTGCCCGTAGCCGAGAATGTGTATGAGGCTGTCCAATCGCAGGTATAATAACCATCGCCCTTGTCTGTGATATTACCAAATTCAAGATTGAAACCGACTGCATTTCTGCACAACATCTTCCACATCTTTCTAACCTCCTCTCCTTCCAGCATCCCGAATACAGGATCGGAAAAAACGATATCGTTGCTGTAGCGCGCGTTCATTCCGCCGGCATCCAGCTTGCTAAATGCGGAATAAAAACTGTTTATAGTTTCAATATTAACATCCATCTCTTTCAGCATTAATTAATTTACAGCCGGGCAATACAGTTAACATGATGCATAAAATTATTCTGATCCTCTTTTTCTCTCTTCCTTGCGTTCAGGCATTTCCTCAACCTGCGAGGGTAAATATAATACCACGTCCTCAAATGGTGGTTGTTAATAACGGATATTTTGCACTTACCGAAAGCACAAAGCTGCGTGCCGATGCGGGTTTTGAAAACTCTTCATCTTTTTTTCGGGATTATCTGCGCAAATTTTATATGCTTGATATTACTCCCGGAGAAAGCCCAAGAGAAGGTTCGGGGCTTGAAACCATAATCAGCCTGAGACGCTCACAAGCCTCAGATAACAGTAACGCATACACGCTTTTGGTTTCACCGCGGAAAATTGAGATCCGGTCAGGAAGCGACACCGGAATTTTTTACGGAATTCAAACTCTCCTCCAATTGCTCCCGGTAGAAAAAACTGCAGAAAAGGCCGGGGTTCTACTAATTCCGTCGGTTGAGGTAACCGATGCACCGCGCTTCAATTACCGCGGGATCCATCTGGACGTAGCACGGCATTTTTTTGACACTGCATACCTGAAAAAGTTCATCGACCTGCTTGCCCTGCATAAATTCAACAAATTTCATTGGCACTTAACTGACGACCAGGGTTGGAGGATGGAAGTGAATAAATATCCGAACCTAACGGTTACGGGTAGCTGCAGAGATCAAACCTTATTGGGAAGATTCGGTTCAGATATTTACGACGGTAAGTCGCATTGTGGATTTTATACGATTGAAGAGATGAAAGGCCTGGTGAATTACGCAGCCAGCCGTTACATCACAATCATCCCTGAAATAGACATGCCCGGGCATACCACTGCGGCCCTTGCATCCTATCCTTTTCTTGGTTGTACAAAAGGCCCTTACAAAGTTTCGCAAACCTGGGGTGTGCATAAGGAAGTGATGTGTGCAGGTAATGACAGTACCTACGCATTTATTAAAGAGGTGTTGAAGGAAGTTGCAGGCATATTTCCATCAACATTAATTCATATTGGTGGAGACGAGGTGCCGAAAGACAGGTGGAAGGCCTGCCCCGTCTGCCAGGCGTGTATGAAAAACGAGGGCTTGAAAAATGAAGATGAATTACAGAGTTATTTTATAAACCGTGTGAATAGCCTGGTTAAGGAACTCGGCAAAACCATGATCGGTTGGGATGAAATTCTCGAAGGGAAGGATGTTCCCGGAACTGTTATCATGAACTGGCGTGGAAGGAAATTCGCCGAGGAAGCTCTTCGTTTAGGCCATCCCGTTATTTTCAGTCCAGACAACCCCATGTACCTGAACTTTCAACAATCGCGGAATGAAGATTCTGTTACACAGGGAGGTTACAACCCGCTTGAGAATGTATACGATTACGATCCGATAAAACCAAATACCTCAAATGAACTGGTGCTGGGCATGCAGGCAAACCTGTGGACGGAATACATTTCAAATACCGCAAAGCTTGAATACATGGCGCTTCCGCGGTTAAGCGCTGTCGCTGAGGCAGCGTGGAGTAGTAATGCCGTTAAAGATTTTTCGCATTTTGAAAAACGCCTTCCGGAAATGATGGCCCGCTATAGAATGTGGGGATTCAATTTCAGCGATGCCCATTTTGGTTTGCAGCATGAAACCGTTTCTTTGGGCGACAGCGCTATCGGCTGGAAATTGATCAGCCGTACAAAGGGAAAAATATTCTATTGGAGTGAAGGTGAGAAATCTGAAACCGAATACGATCGGCCCATTCCAATATCGGAAACGAAAAAAATATTCGCCCTGTTGAAGGATTCTTCCGGCAGGCAGATCGGAAATGTAGCCGGTTCGGTTTTGGAGGTGAACAAGGCCACCGGCAAAAAAGTTGCCCTGCGCAATCCGCCGAACTCCATGTATGGAGGAAGAGGCGGATTTACCTTGGTTGATGGTATACAAAACAATATGGGCATGGTAAAGAGCGGGCAGTTTCTGGGATTTATTGGCAATGATCTTGACGCAACGATCGACCTTCGGTTTAAACAACCAATTAATTCAATCACTCTTCATGCCTTTGAACAAAAAGCCAGCTGGATTTACGCCCCACTGTCGGTGGAATTTTTTGTAAGTAATGACGGGAAGAATTTTCAACCAGTTATCTCCAAAATATACAGGGAGGGTGTTAAAGACCTTACTTACCGGATTGCAGTTAACAAAAAAGCCAGGTATGTAAAAGTGGTTGCAAAAAACCAGGGCACCATCCCGGCGGGAATGGAAGGGGCCGGAAAAAGATCATGGCTCTTTATTGATGAGATCGAGGTTAAATGAGCCGCGGAAAAGTGAGCTAATGAGATCATCCCTTTTCGAATTGTTTTAAACGAAAAGAGGTTAAGTGTGATGACAGAGCTCTGTGATCCGGACCAGTAGCTCCCAATCATGCGCTCTTGTTTCAGTTTCGCCCATGGTTGAGCTTAAATAATTGATACACAAATTGCTCCCGACCCATTACTCACATTTTCGCAGCCCGGCCGGTGGAAAATGATTTATCCGTGATCCCAAGAGAAATGCCCAAATTTTAACGAAAAATTGTTATCTTGACTTCTAATTTTTTCAAGTAGCTAAATAATGAGAAAACTTCTAGCGCTGGTTACCTTTTCGGTAACTCTTTTTACCTCTGCAAAAGCACAAAATCTTTCTTATTCATGCCCCAGGGATACGATCCTCGCGTGCGGAAACCCCTGCCTGAATATTGTGGCTACCATTCCCGACATCCGGTCTTTGGCAAGCAACTATACAATTTCAAATATTACACCGCAAACCCAATGCTACCCGATTATAGATCCCGGTGGGCCGGGGCCATCTGCGAATCTGGATATTGATGACCGCTACTCTACAACAATAACCCTTCCTTTCACCTTTCCGTTTTATGGAACTAATTATAATTCACTGGTCATAAGTACGAATGGATACGTTTCATTCGATGTTTCCTTAGCCGGAGGGGCCTCGCACTGGCAAAACCGGGGCGATTTGCCTGACACAGACTATGACAGGGCTTTGATCATGGGCCCATACCACGACCTTCAACCCGGAGTAACCACTTCTCCCACCCAAAAGATCAAGTACAATGTGGTAGGTAACGCGCCAAACAGGTTATGGGTTTTAAGTTTTTACCGTGTTCCACTTTTTGATTGCAACGACCTCATCGAAAATACACATCAAATAGTTTTGTACGAATCCTCGGGCGTAATCGAAGTTTTCATAAAGGATAAGCAGCTTTGCGACTCATGGCCTATATCAACTCCGGGCTCATCCATGGTTGGTATCCAGAATTTTGCCCGCAATCTTGGAATTACTGCGCCAAGCAGGAAAGAGTCTGACCCGCCTTGGGGTAGTATCGGCATGAATGAAACCTGGCGCTTTATTCCGAAAGACGGTCCTACCACTTACCGTAGAACTGAACTGCTTGACGGGTCCGGAACTGTAGTTGCCACCGGTGACACCACAAGAGTGAATGCGAATACATTTAGTGTTACGTTTCCGAACGTATGCCCTCCCGCAAATCAAACCACAACTTATGTGGTAAAGACCACATACGCTCAGATATTGAACTCTGCAAATACCTATTACAGTCTGGATACCATTTTCGTAACCCGACAAAATTCCTTACCGATCGATACTGCCACCACACAAACTGATTGCGGTGGTGCAACGGGTACAATAACCGCAACGGCAAGCGGCGGAACCCCTCCATACCAGTATTCAATAAATTTTGGTCCGTATCAATCTTCCGGACTTTTCACCGGACTTGCACAAGGTGTTTACAACATTGTGGGAATGGATGCTGCGGGTTGTACCGATACGATCCAGGTGCCTATAACCGCACGGGCAAATATTCCCGGTACGGTTACCCAAACAGCAACAGGTTGCCCCGGTGTGAATAATGGAACGATCACCGTGACTCCCGGAGGAGGAACCGCGCCTTATACTTATTCTCTTGATGGCGGTGCTCCCGTAAACACCAACGTGATCACGGGCGTTTCAGCAGGGCCGCATACAGTTGTTTTTACTGATGCCAATGGTTGTACCGGAGTAGTGACCACCACAGTTGGTGCAGGATCTTCCATTACATCCAGTGCGCCCGTAACAGTGCCCGCAACATGCGCAGGTGCGAATAATGGATCTGCAACCATTAACCCAACCAGCGGGTCAGGTCCATACACCTATTCTCTTAACGGTGGAACTCCTCAAACCTCCAATGTATTTACCGGCCTGGCAGGCGGAAACTACAGTGTGCTTATCACTGATGCCGCAGGGTGCACGGGTACAAGAACTTTCTTTGTAAATACAGGTGCGGGAATAAGCCTCGCTCCCCCTACTTCTACACCGGAGTCATGCCCCGGGGCGGCAAACGGAACCATCACTGTCACAACAAACAACGGTACCGCTCCTTTCACTTATACATTGGACGGAGGTACGCCGCAAGCTTCCAACGTTTTCACGGGAGTTAGTTCAGGCTTTCATACTGTTGTGGTTCGTGACGCTAACAACTGTTCGGCCACACAATCCCTACCTGTGAGTGTGGGTACAGGAATTACGGCTACGGCAACTACAAGCGCCACAGCCTGTGCCGGTGCTTCCAATGGAAGTATTACCGTTTCTGTAACTCCGGCCGCCGGCACATATACCTATGTGTTGGATGGCGGTACTCCTCAGGGAACGAATATCTTCACGGGTGTGGCTGATGGGCCTCACACAGTTATTGTTAGAGACGCAGGCGGTTGTGCCGACACCATAGCGGTAACGGTTGCGGCAGGCTCAAACATCAATGCTACCACGTCTACTACGTCTACTTCCTGCCCGGGAGTTGACAATGGCGAGATCACTGTAAGTCCAACTAACGGTACCGCACCTTATCAATACTCAATTGACGGCACTACCTTCCAGGCCTCGGGAACCTTTACAGGCCTTGCACCGGGTTCATACACCATTACCATCAGGGATGCATCGGGATGTACAGGTACGGCCACTGAAACGGTAGTTGCTGGTACCTCGCTGAATGGATCCGCTACTGCCTCGCAGTCCACTTGTTCGGCTGCGGCAAACGGATCGGTAACCGCAACAGTTACTAACGGTACCGCACCATATACCTATTCGCTTGATGGAATAACTTTCCAGGCCTCCAATACATTTAGCGGCCTTATCGCCGGAAGCTACACGGTAACATTCCGCGATGCATCGGGCTGCGAAGGAACAGCAAATGCCACCGTAACTGCGGGGGCCGGCTTTGCAGGTACAGCAACTCAAACCCCGGCTTCATGCCCGGGTGTAAACAATGGGTCAATCACGGTAACACCGGGTGCTGCGGGTCTTGCTCCCTTCACTTACTCTCTTGATGGAGGTGCGGCGCAAACTTCCGCAACATTCACTAACGTGGCTGCCGGTGCCCACAGCGTAGTGATTACAGATGCCGCAGGATGTACAGCAACGGTTGCAATATCTGTATCCGCTAACTCAAATATTTCGGGCACTGCCGCTACAACAAATGCAAGTTGCCCGGGTGTAGATAATGGCGAAGTAACCATTACCCCGGGTGCCACCGCAACCGCACCATTTACGTACAGCCTGGATGGTGGAGCCTCTCAGGCTTCAGCGACCTTTACCGGTTTATCATCAGGTGCACATACGGTTGTAATCACTGATGGAAACGGTTGTTCAGTTCCTGTAAACTTTACTGTGGGCGTGGGAACACCAATTTCCGGAACGGCTACCAACCCTGTAGATGCAAGCTGTCCCGGAGTAAACAATGGAGAAATAACTATTGTGCCGGGCGCAACAGCAACTGCACCATTTACATTCAATATGGATGGTGGCCCCTCTCAGGCTTCCGGAACTTTTACAGGTCTTAGCGCAGGGCCACACACAGCTACCTTTACTGATGCGAACGGCTGCGTTGGCACAGTCAATTTCACTATAAATGCGGGTGGACTGCTTTCAGGCTCATACAGTGAGGTGCCGGCAACATGTTCGGCAGCAACTAACGGTTCAATTACAATCACACCCACAGCAGGTTCAGGTCCATACCTGTATTCGCTGGACGGCGGCACTCCGCAGGCTTCGGCAACATTTACCAACCTTGCTCCGGGACCCTACACCATTACTTTTACAGACGGCCTCGGTTGTTTGTCTGATAACATCTCCGTAACCGTAACCGCTGCACCCGCGCTTACCTTAACCACCACACCGGTTAATGCAAGCTGCCCGGGCGTAAGCAATGGTTCGGTAACCCTAAATGCAGACCCACTTGCCGTTGCTCCACTAACCTTCAGTATAGATGGTGGTGCAAACCAGGCTTCTCCCGTATTCACGGGATTGGCGGCGGGTTCACATACCGCAACATTCACCGACGCTAATGGTTGCTCTGCCAATGCTACTTTCACCATAGGAGCAAATACAGCAATTACCGGCGTGGCCCAGAATCTCGTTTCAGCCAGCTGCCCCGGAGTTAATAACGGAGAAGCCACGATCGTGCCCGGCGCTTCTGCCACAGGGCCGTTCACCTTCAGTATGGATGGAGGTGCATCTCAGGCTTCGGGAACATTCACCGGTTTAAGCGCAGGTCCGCATACGGCTACAATTACCGATGCTAACGGTTGCTCGGCGACTGTGAACTTTACCATTTCGGCCGGCGGGTTATTAACCGGAAGCTATACAGAAGTGAAGGCGACATGCCCTGATGCAACTAACGGTTCCATAACCATCACACCTACATCGGGAACAGGGCCTTACCTATATTCTTTAGATGGAGGAGCTGCACAGGCTTCGGCAACATTCAGCAACCTGGCTCCGGGAAATTATATAGTAACCTTTACTGACGGGTTAGGTTGCTTATCTGAGAATATTGCGGCAACTGTTACTGCCGCTCCTGCGCTTACATTAACGGCAACACCTGTTGATGCAAGTTGCCCGGGAGTAAACAACGGATCGGTTACTTTAAATCCTGATCCGCTTGCCGTTGGTCCATTCTCCTTTACTATTGATGGGGGAACTGCCCAGGCCTCGCCGGTATTCACAGGGCTCGCGGCAGGTTCTCATACTGCAACCTTTACGGATGCGAATGGTTGCCCTGCAACAGTTACGTTCAACATTTCATCCGGCGGCTTGCTTACCGGGTCTTATACAGAAGCGCCTGCTACCTGCCCGGATGCAACTAACGGCTCGATAACCGTTACGCCGACATCTGGTTCCGGGCCTTATTTGTACTCATTAGATGGAGGCACACCCCAGTCATCATCTACTTTCAGCAATCTTGCGCCGGGAAATTATACGGTAACATTTACCGACGGATTAGGATGTTTATCTGAAAGTATTTCAGCAACCGTTACATCCGCACCTGCGCTTACCCTAACGGCAACGCCGGAGGATGCAAGTTGCCCGGGTGTAAACAACGGATCGGTTACCTTAAATCCTGATCCGCTCGCTGTTGCACCACTTTCGTTCAGCATTAATGGCGGTTCTTCCCAGGCCTCTCCCGTATTCACAGGTCTTGCCCCGGGTTCTTACACGGCCACGTTCACCGATGCTAATGGTTGCCCCGCAACAGTTACATTCAGCATTGCTTCAGGTGCAGACCTAAGAGCAGATACAAACTCAACAGAAACAAGCTGCCCCGGAGTAAACAACGGCACTATAACGGTAACGCCTACCAGCGGAACTGCACCTTATCAATTTAGTATTGATGGTGGTACGCCACAAGCCGGCGGCACCTTCACCAATCTTGCACCGGGTACTTACAGCATTACGTTTACCGATGTGATCGGATGCTCAGGAACTGTAACAGAGACTGTCACAGAGGGAATTTCAATCAGTTCAGATATCGCGGAAGTTCACCCGGTATGTAACGATATTGATAATGGTGAGATCACCGTGACGCCTACAAGCGGGGTGGGTCCTTACTCCTATTCATTGAATGGAGGCGCGGCACAATCTTCTCCAACATTCACATCACTTGCTCCGGGCAATTACAATATCCTTGTAACGGATGGCGTGGGATGTACCGGTACAAATACGGCTATTTTAAATACGAATCCCGCAATTACTCTTAGTACCACTAAAACGGATCCGTTGTGCTTTGGCGCAACCGATGGTTCCATAACCGTGGCCACCACCGGTGGTGTTTCGCCTTATGAATACTCAATTGACGGAGGCACAACCTATCAAAGCAGTTCAACATTCTCCGGCCTTGCCCATGGATCTTATACGATCACTGTACGTGATAATGTGGGTTGCACAAAACCAGTTACCGAAACGTTGGTAGAGCCTGCTGTGCTTACGGCATCAGCCCTGTCCACTCCATCTACCTGTGCAGGCGGGGACGGAACCATAACAATTACTGCCGGAGGAGGAACACCCAACTATCTTTATTCAATAGATAATGGGGCTTCTTATCCTTTCCAGTCGTCAAACATTTTTACCGTAGGTAAAGGAAGCTATAACAACATCGCTGTAAAAGATGATAATGGTTGCACGGTGATATTGTCTGCTGTTGTTGGAGAAGTTGACGTTATGGGGCCGCTTTTTATTGGCAATGATACTACAGTTTGCCAGGGCCAGCCTGTTACGTTTGATCCGGATGTTCACCCGCAGGCCACTGTATTTAAGTGGAGGGAGAATATTTACCTGGACAGCGACACCATTAAAAACGCGACAGCTACACCGGAAGATACCACCATGTATATTCTCACGGCACAGTGGGGTGCATGCCAGCGCGAAGACACGATCATGGTTAATGTGCTTTTGCGCCCGATACCGGATGCAGGCTTAGATCAGCGTATATGCCTTAACGATAGTACCACGATCTCCGGAACAGTATCACATACTTCCGGACCTGTTACTTTAGTTTGGTCTCCTGCAGATCTTGTGCACGATGACAGTTCCGCAACCACAATCGCAGTACCGGGTGGAACGCAGATGTACACGCTTACTGCAACTGATAACTATGGATGTAATTTCAGCGTGACTGATTCTGTTCTTATTATCATGCAGCCTGAAGTGCCTGCTTATGCAGGCGGAGATACCTTGGTTACGGTTAATCTCCCATTCCAGCTAATGGGCAGCGGTGGCGTGCAGTATTTATGGTCAACCAACTCACCTTCAGCAACAATTCAGGATGCAACAGTGAGAATGCCGGTGGTCACTTCCACAGCGGATGCCAACTTCATGGTGCAGGTTACCGATATCGCAGGATGTGTGGGTTACGATACTGTTTACGTGCAGGTGTACCAGGGCCCTGAATATTATGTTCCAAATGCGTTCTCGCCAAATGGTGATGGCCTCAATGATGTTTTCCGCGCTATTCCTGTTGGAATGACAAGGCCCGAATACTTCAGAGTGTTCAACAGATTTGGTGAATTGGTTTTTGAAACTAACCAATACCTCAAAGGTTGGGACGGTACTTACAAGGGCAAACTTCAGCCGATGGGCGTTTACATTTGGATACTTAAGGGTGAAGACAGGAAGGGAAGAAAGGTGGAAATGAAAGGCACCGTAATGCTGGTTCAGTAATAAGAATAAAATTAAAATAAAAAGCTCCGGTGATTCCGGAGCTTTTTTTATGAATTATCAATAACGAACTACGACCGCGGATGGTCGAAAATCTTATGAGATGCTATTTCGCTTGGGTCACCTTATGTATGTCGCTAACCAGGATCACATTTTTAGAATATCCATTCTTTGAGAAATATATCATCGCATCTGCAACTTGCTTCATGGTACAGTAAGAATTAGGAAACATTTTTTTTACCAATGGCAGCATCCATAAAATATACTTATATATTGAAAGAATATGTTTTTGTTTACGGGCAGGTTCAACCAAACTTATGCGAAAACCAAACACCTGTTTAAAAGGCAATTTTGCCAGGTCATTTTCTGTTTTGCCCTTTACTCTTGCCCATTTCAATTTGCCTTTTTCCGAGCTATCGGTTCCCACGCCGCTCACGTATACAAAGCTCATGTTTGATTTTGAATTTAATGCGCGGGCAAAAGCAAGCGTAGTATCGTAGGTGGTGATTTTATACTTTTTCTCGTTCATACCCACCGAGCTTACACCGGCACAATAAAAGCATGCATCATATCCGTTCAACTTTTCGTCGCCCGGTTTTAATGCTAGAAAATCAGGAACGAGATATTCTTTAAGCTTTGGATGATTTTTGCCCGTAGATTTCCGGCTTACGCTTAAAATTTCTGTGATAACGGGATTGGCTAAACATTCGAGCAGAACTCCTTCACCGATCATTCCTGTGGTTCCGGTTATAATAACTTTCATATGCTATTTTTCTACCCGAACATCCATCACGCCAACCGATGCCCCATTATAACCCCATAAGAGCTTTGTTACTTGGTTCATCAAAAAACTTGGCAGATGGGAAATCCCGTTAACAGCTTCTTTTCAGGATATAAAGATGCATTAAAAGCGAATTCTCCACTACAAATAACCATAACAGGGAAGAAACACAAGGAGATCCTAACATTTGAAGTTCAATCTGCGAAACGGGAATTCGTCCAAAACGCTTTATTTTACTGGTTCATGTACTCATTGTCATGCATCGAGAGGTACAGGGCCAATGAAGATCGCTGCTGGTTTCAGAAAATTATGATCCAGGCTTTACAAAACTTTTTTTGGCCCCTGATCGATGATCTATTACCCCCAATTTATCATTGCAAGATCCGCCAGCACAATCGCCGCTACGGCTTCCAGCACCGGCGGCACACGCAATCCTATCACAAGATCATGCCGGCCCTTTACTTCGAGAACTTCTTCTTCGCCGGTGGCAAAATTATGTGTCCGCTGCGGTTGAGGAGTTGAAGAGGCAGGTTTTAACGCTACCCGAAATATAAGTTCGTTTCCATTGGAAAGCCCGCCGGAAACACCTCCCGAATTGTTGGTGAATGTGGCGCCGCTTTCATCAGTGAATGTGTCGTTATGCAAACTTCCCTGCATCGAGGCCGAGTGAAAGCCCGAACCAAACTCAATTCCTTTTACAGCGGGAATGGAAAACACCGCGTGAGAGATCAATGACTCAACAGAATTAAAAAATGGTTCTCCCAAACCAACCGGCAATCCGGAGCACCTGCATTCCACAATGGCGCCGAGGCTGTCATTAAGCCGGATCGCTTCCTGAACTCCATCCTCAGGTTTCATACCGCCGACCTCCTTCACCTCCGCAATTATACTAACGGATGGGTGTAAACGAGAAAGTTGCTTCCTGGCCACTACGCCGGCGGCCACAAGAGGCGCTGTTAATCGACCGCTGAAATGTCCTCCACCACGAAAATCTTCAAATCCGCCGAATTTTTTTGAAGCGACAAAATCTGCATGGCCAGGCCGAGGTACATCGCGAAACTTCGTATAATCCTTACTGTTAGTGTTCTCGTTGCGAAATATTATTCCAAGTGGTGCACCTGTTGTAAAACCATTGAACACACCCGACAACAACTCGGGCTGGTCAGTTTCCCCGCGCGGTGTAGTGCCGGGAAGAATACCACCACGCCGTCGCTCAAGATCTGCCTGAAAATCTTTCTCATCCAGCATTATTCCCGGCATCACACCGTCAACCACACAACCCACCGAGGCGCCATGAGATTCACCCCAGATGCTTACCCTGAATATTCGACCAAAACTATTCATACAGTTAAGTTAAGTAAACGTGCGCACCCACACTTTCCAAATCATTAAAAAATGAGGGATAGGATTTTGCTACAGCATCCGCATTTCGAATTGTTATTTCAGCCTGAGATGCCAATGCGGCTACCGCCGCAGCCATTACAATCCGGTGATCATTGTGCCCGTCTACCATTGCATTGCGAAGCGATTTACCACCTCTCACTTTCATCACCTCGCCTTCAATCCAAATATCGGCACCCATTGCTGTAAAAACCTGAACCAGGGCTTTTGCGCGATCGCTTTCTTTGAGCCTTAACCGACCAACGCCTTTGATTTCACTTGTGCCTTCGCAAAAAATTGCCAGGGAAGCAAGCGGAGGAAATAGATCAGGCGTATCGTTCGCATCATAGGAAAATGCGGTAAGCCTGTTTCTGTTATCAAGTCTAATTTCTGACTTCCCGACGACAACGTTACAGCCTGCAGCTTTAATTACGTCTATGATGGCCCGGTCTCCCTGCTTTGATTTTGCATCGAGTCCTGTAACTGTAATTTGTCCGGCAATTGCACCTGCTACAATCAGGAATGCGGCATTGCTCCAATCGCCTGGTATCCGAATCTCAAGAGGATCGGCTATCTCCAGTCTCTCTCCGATCACAAACTCACCTTCCGACGTCCGGGTTATCCTGTAGCCAAATTCATACAGCATCTCCACTGTAATATCAAGATAAGGCTTACTAACGGCACCGGATACACGAATCACAGTTCCCGGTTCTGCAACATGGCAATAGGCCGTCAATAAACCCGAAATGAACTGCGAACTTTGCGTGCCGTCAACTTTTATATCCCTTGGTTGAAGCGGGCCTTTCAGTGTAACAGGAAGAAAACCATCCGCAGACCGGTATTCAACATTCAAAATCGGGAAGACATTATCAAAAAAACGAACAGGGCGCCGAAGGAGGCTCCCCTCACCATTAAAAGTAACCGTACCGCCGGAGGTGGCGACTACAGGAATCAACATGCGCACAGCGAGGCCGCTTTCCCCGCAATTAAGTTGGCCGGAAAAATTGAAAGAAGGGTGCCCTGTTATTCGAATACCCCCGTCGAAGGATTCAACTTTTGCTCCAAGTATCTCCGCTATCCTCAAAACCGCGCGGTCATCATTTGAAAAAGACGGGTTTCTAATTATCGTCACCCCTTTCCGCAAAAGCGCAAGAATGACCGCCCTTTGCATATAACTCTTGCTGGCGGGAGCGGATAAAATTCCTTGTATCGATGAATGTTTAACTGTGGCAAGCATTATAAAATCTTCATGAGATTTTCATGTAAAAAATCTACTGAGGTTTCTTTAGCAAAGGCATGACCTATTTTATCGATGTACACATAATTTATATGGTTCCCGTTTCTCTTCTTATCCTTCTTCATCACTTCAAATACTTTACTAACATCAGTTTCAACATCCACTGGCAGCCCATATGCAGCGAGTAATTTCACCACGCGTGCCGCATCGGCAAAATGAAGTCCCGCAACTTTCTCTGAAAGTGCACAGGCGCTTACCATACCGATGCTCACTGCATGGCCATGTGGAATGTCCATTAATTTTTCAATTGCATGCCCGATGGTATGGCCAAAATTCAGTAAGTGACGGTCAGCCTTGTCAAATTCATCCCGCACAACTATATCCATCTTGATGCCCACATTTCTTTCCACCAGGTCGGCTATCAAAGATTTGTCGCTAATCATCTTGTGCAGATCAAGTGATTCAAGAAAGCAAAACATTCCTTCATCTGCAATGCAGGCATGCTTTATCATTTCCGCCATTCCGTTCTTCCATTCTTCCGGGGGCAGTGTATCTAAAAAATTCAGATCATACCAAATTTTTGTTGGCTGATAAACTGTGCCCACCATGTTTTTGTACGTTCCAAGATCAACCCCGTTCTTTCCGCCTAGCGCGGCATCTATCATGGCAAGCAAACTGGTAGGAATCAGAACAAGCCCGATACCTCTTTTATAAATGCTCGCTGCAAACCCTGCGAGGTCGGTGATCACGCCGCCGCCTACTCCTACCAATGTATCCTGCTTGTTTATCTCCCAATTCACAAGCTTGCTTAAAACTTCGTCTATGGTTCGTTGTTGTTTATGTTCTTCCCCGGAATCAATTACAATTGTTCGGTACCCTTCAAACTTCTCAGGATGGAATGAGAAAATATTCCTGTCGGTAAAAAAAACTGTTGTTTCAGGCGGATACTGTTTTCGAAGCTCTTCGAATGGAGCATAGAATACACACTCCACCGTTTTACCGGTCAAGGAGTATGGAACCGTTTTCGTTTGACGGGAATCTGTATCTGTATTACTGATCATTCATCACGCGGGTTTGGTGAGCAATGCTTTCAAGGTGGATGGCATCAAAATAACTGCGGATAAATTCTTCACTCAGGCCAAGAGCAGGGCCGCGGCTCAAGGCCATTTCTAAAATCTCATTCCACCGCGCAGCCTGGAATATGGTGATATTATTTTCTTTTTTGAAAAGCCCGATCTCATCCGCCACTTTCATACGTTGGCCAAGCAGAGCCATTAACTCCTCGTCAACATGATTGATTTGTTCGCGTAACTTGGATAATCGGCCAAACTCTTCCGCCACGCCCTCACAACTTCTCCAAATGAGCAAGTTGAGTAACTCAGACAACCTTTCCGGAGTAATTTGCTGCCGGGAGTCGCTCCATGCATTGTCGGGATCAACATGGGCTTCAATCATTAGCCCGTCGAAATCAAGATCGATACTGGTTTGTGCAATTCTTTGAAGAAGTTCTCGTGAGCCTGTAATGTGTGAGGGATCGCAGAGCATCATCATGCCGGGATACCTCCGTTTCATCTCCAATGGTATATGCCACATCGGGGGATTCCGGAATTCGCTGCTGCTGTAGCTTGAAAAACCACGGTGGATCATTCCAACAGTAAGACCGGCATGTGTAAAGCGCTCAATGGCTCCGCTCCATAACTCTATGTCCGGATTTACCGGATTCTTTGTTAATACCGGAACCGATGCGCCCTTAAGCGAATTGGCCAGTTCCTGCACCAAAAAGGGGTTTACCGTGGTACGCGCCCCGATCCACAAAACATCCACTTCGTTGGCCATCGCTTCTTCCACATGCTTTGTACTTGCCACCTCCACCATTACCGGAAGGCCTGTTTCTTTTTTTGCTTCGTGAAGCCAGGGAAGGGCTATAGATCCTGCTCCCTCAAACATGCCGGGCCGGGTTCGCGGTTTCCAAATGCCGGCGCGCAACATGTGAACCTTTCCGGTTGCAGCAAGCGACCTTGCCGTGGCCATCAATTGGTCTTTCGTTTCCGCACTGCACGGCCCACTGATAATCAACGGCCTCTTGCTCCAAACTGCAGCTATATCCATACTTTCAAATAATCGCCAAATTTAGCATTAAACACAGGCACAAAAAAACCGTCTCCTTGCGGAAACGGCTTTATAGTAACTCAGGATAATATTAAATTATCGGAATATACTTACGGCTTAACGGTAGTATCAACCGGAGTAACTACAACAGTAGTATCAACCGGGGCAACCACAGTAGCAGTGTCTGGAGTAACGGTAACATCAGCTGGAGTTTCAACTACAGTTGTTTCTTCAGTCTTTTCAGCATCGTTGCAAGCAACGAAAGAAGCGGCGATAAGAGCAATTGCTAAGAACTTTTTCATTTTCTTTGTTTTAATTTAAATTATAATTTGGGTTTAATACCCCAATTCAAAAAAGGTAACCCGCCATTGAGAAATTTTTTTTTAATATTTTTTTTGGGTTACCAAATCAACTAATCAGTATTAACCTAAGCTAAGTGGATAATCTCTCCAAGGAAAAAGTGTTGCTGGAAGCGCTGGCAAGGAAGGAAAAGGACGCTATTGAAACTATTTACCGTGATCATTACCATATGATCCAGTCTATGGTGGTCAATAACAGCGGAAGTTCTGACGATGCGGCAGACATTTTTCAGGAAACGATGATTGTTTTATTCGAAAAAGCCAAAGTGGAGGGGTTTGAACTGAGCTGCCAGCTGAAAACCTTCATTTATTCGATCAGCCGGAGGATATGGTTGAAAAAATTGCAGGCCTCAAGCCGGATCGTCACTTCAGACCATTCAACGGAAGAGGTGGTGGCGGTGGAAGAAGACCTTGAAGTGCATGAAAAAAGGCAGGCAGAGTTCCAGATGATGGAAATGGCAATGGGAAAGATCGGGGAACCTTGCAAAAGTCTTTTGGAAGCTTATTATTTACAGAAGAAACCGATGCAACAGATAGCAGCGGAATTTGGTTATACAAATGCTGACAATGCCAAAACCCAGAAATACAAATGCCTGGTGCGGCTAAAGAAACTTTTCTTTCAGCAATATAAAAGTTTGTAAGATGGAAGATTCTTTATTGATGGATGCGGTGGAAAGGTTTGTTCGGGGAGAAATGTCTAAAGAGGAGGAAATATATTTCCGCGACTTAAGAAAAAACAACCCGGAACTCGATCAGGCAGTGGTGGAACAAATGTTTTTCCTCCACGAACTTGATAAATTCACGGATACGCGTGAGTTCAGGCACCATCTTCTCGAAACGGAAAATAAACTCATACAGGAAGGTTTAATAAAGCGCGCTCCTTTTGCCGGAAAGGGTAAAGTAATTCAATTATGGAACCGTTATAAGCGTACCGTTGCCGTGGCGGCATCAATTGCGGGTGTTGTATCGCTGTTTATCGCCAGCCTTATTTCTGCATTGAATACCACTCCCATTGCCAACATCAAACCATTGGTCGACAAAATACATCAGCAGGAAAATAAGACCAGGCAAATAGAAAATAAGGTTAACCAGCTTGCCGCCGGCCAATCGGTAGCGCCGGTGCCGAAAGTGGATGCAAAGTTTCGTGCCACGGGCTTTATGATTGATGCGGCTAATAATTACCTGGTAACAAATGCCCACGTAGTTCGTGAAGCGAAGAATCAACTTGTAGTAGAAAATATTGACGGGAATCAATTTTTCGCAAAAGCAGTGTATGTAAATGCGGCAAATGATCTTGCCATTCTTCAGATCGAAGACAGCACTTTTAAAAAATTAAATGCTTACCCTTACTCAATAAAGCGGGGCCAGGCCGAACTTGGCGAACAGGTTTATATGCTGGGTTTCCCTAAGCAGGAAATTGTATATGGCGAAGGATATGTTAGTGCTAAAAACGGCTATCAAATGGATACCATTTATTGCCAGCTAAACACGGCAGCCAACGAGGGTTCCAGTGGAAGCCCTGTACTTAACAAAAACGGAGAACTTATCGGAATTATCAGCAGCCGCGAAACAAATGCGGACGGGGTTGTGTTTGCCATTAAATCGGCAAATATCTTCCGCGCACTTGATGAGGTGAGAAAAAATAACGAGCACGATAAGATCAAGATCACCAGCAACCCGTCTTTAAAAGGGATGGACCGCGTAGCGCAGATAAAAAAAGTGGACGACTACGTTTTTATGGTGAAGGGGAACTGATCCCGCTCTTCTATGCGAGGTGCTTTTTAACTTCAGGCACCACCTTTGATCCGAACAATTCGATGGATTTCATGGTAAGCTCATGAGGCACAGTTCCCACACTTGCCTGGGCAAGAAAACGTGTGAACCCGAATAATTCATGTTCATGCAAAATCTTCTCCACCACCTGTTGCACGCTGCCCACCATTAAGGCTCCCCCGGGTGAGCGCGCCAAATCAAAATGCTGACGGCTCAAAGGAGGCCAGCCGCGGCTCTTCCCTACCCGGTTCATCATTGCCGCATAATGCGGATAAAAATCATCTGCAGCACGGCTGCCGTCAGTGCCGGCAAAAAAATGATTATTTATAGCGAAGCGGATTTCGGAAGCATCCCTCCCCGCCTTTATCCAGGTTTCTTTGTAAAGATTGATGAAAGGAACGAAGTGAGAAGGTTGTCCGCCAATAATAGCAAGTATTAACGGAAGCCCGAGTTTCGCTGCACGCACCGCTGAAGCAGGCGTTCCTCCCGCGGCTATCCATACCGGAATTTTAGGTTGTAACGGTCGCGGGTAAACGCCCAGGCCTTCTATTGAAGCACGGTGTTCTCCGGACCAGGTCACCACTTCCTTTTCATTAACAGCAAGAAGAAGTTCCAGCTTCTCTGTGAAAAGCGACTCGTAATCATCAAGGCTGTAACCGAACAAGGGAAAGGACTCGATGAAAGAACCCCGCCCGGCCATTATTTCGGCCCTTCCGCCCGACAAAAGATCGATCGTTGAAAAATCCTGGAAAACCCGAACGGGATCGTCAGAGCTTAAAACCGTTACCGCGCTGGTTAACTTAACTTTCTTAGTGATCACCGCCGCAGCGCCCAATACTACTGCAGGAGAAGACACTGCATAATCTGCCCGATGATGTTCACCGATGCCAAAAACATCCAATTCAAGCTGATCTGCCAGCCTGATCTCCTCAAGCAGATCCTGCATTCGCTGGTGCGCGTTTAATCCCCGCTGCCCCGGAGCGTCCGGTGCCATATCGGCAAAAGTCATCAGGCCAAACTCAATCATGTTATTGTGATTAGACCATGAAGCTACATCAATTTCTACGACGCATAAAACCTAACTCCACAACTTTTCCGGATAAGCTTTCGAACTTATAAGTCCATCTAAACTTGCTTTAACTGAGGGTGCGTCTTCTTTATAGGTAACCCCAAACCAGTTTGCTGAAGTGGGTATCACTAAAACCTTTCCACCCGCTTCCTTTATAAAATGATCTGCCACGATCGGAATGAAAAACTCCGATTTGGGATTCGTACGGTTTGCCTCAAGAAACTCTGCGAAAAGTTTACGCATCAGCGGAAAGATAGATGGATGGAAACACCAAAAGTTCATAGATACTTTTGAATTTCCGGATACTTCCGCCTTTCCTTCACCATCCTCATAATAAACTTTTTCACCCTCAGGATAGATCTTTGTTCTCTCCGTTATTGAAACTAACTCCTGATTGCTATTTACTTCGCATACACCCCTGCTCACCGTACCGTGATCGCTCAACGTTTTATCAAGCTGATAACCAATTATAGCGGCAGTTTTTTCATTGCATTGCGTACGGAGAAATTTATCAGCCTGAACAAATGCATCCGCCCCGTAAAAATCATCGGCGTTAATTACAGCAAAAGGCTCATGGAGCGCATCCTGTGCGCATAGTACTGCATGAGCGGTTCCCCATGGCTTGGTGCGGCCTTCAGGTATTAAATTATCATGAACAAAACTTTCCAGCTCCTGGTAAACATATTCCACTCCAATTTTCCCATCAAGCTTTTCATTAAACGTTTTTTGGAACTGATTGGCAAAATCTTTTCTTATAATAAAGACAACTTTTCCAAACCCTGCACGTATCGCATCATAAATGGAATAATCCATTATCGTTTCGCCACCGGGGCCAAAGCCTTCTGTCTGCTTCATACTTCCATACCTGCTTGCCATACCTGCCGCGAGTATTACCAATGTTGGTTTCATATCCTTTATATTTATGAAAAGAAATTTAAAAATTTGCGACTGCAAAAATAAGGAAGTCGAACCAATGATGTTTTTCGGACAAGGAGGCGTGGAATGTGAAAAAATTGAAGATGATGTTGTATTTGAAGCAGGCGTTGAACTATTTATAGCCAGGTTCGACGAGGTGCACCCTGTGGTTTCGGGAAACAAGATGTACAAACTCCACTATTTTCTGCAACAGGCAATTGAAGAGAACAAACCGATTGTAACTTTTGGAGGGCCGTATTCGAATCACCTTGCAGCCACCGCCCAGGCTTGCAAAATATTGAAAATTACATGCACAGGAATAGTGAATGGTGAGCATCATTCCATTACGCATACCTTAAAACAATGTGAAGAGGAAGGGATGGAACTTAAATATGTTTCTCCGGGCACATACAGAAGATTAAAATCGGGGATTGAACACGAACTCTACCCCGGGGCTCTCGTGATTCCCGAAGGCGGCTATCATCCACTGGGCGCAAAGGGCGCCTCGCTGATGAGCGATGAAATTTCATCACTAACGGTAACGCATACCTGTGTTTCTGTAGGAACTGCAACAACGCTCGCCGGATTTCTCGCAAAGGAAGGCACAGAAATAATTGCCATCCCGGCCATAAAGAATATGACAGATATTCCCGAACGTCTTAAATATCTTGAAATAAACTATCAACCTGCAAGGTTGAAAATATGGGATGAGTACCATTTTGGAGGATTTGCAAAGCTTACCCCGGAACTGGAAGAATTTATGAAAAATTTCAAACTAAAATATGAGATTGAACTTGACAGGGTGTACACTGCAAAAATGATTTTCGGAGTACTTGATAAGATCAGTAAAAAATATTTCCCCCGCGGAAGCAGGATAGTATGTGTACATAGCGGCGGGCTTCAGGGAAATAAGTAAAAAATAGAATAAATAATTCTGGAATGATGTTGGAACGAAGAATACCATGAACCAAAAATGAAACCGGAAACCAGGAACTACGAACCGGTATTCAGTATCTTTGTTGTTGAATTGAACTATGAAAAAACTAACTCTTCTATCCCTTTTCTTTTGCCCGATCATAGTTTTTTCGCAAGATACATTGCCCAATTTCTGGGTGGTGAATTCGGGAGGTAACATAATTGTAAGCTGGAAGAACAATTATAAGCTCCCTATCGCCACACTTAATATTCAGCGTTCGTTTGACAGTTTAAAAAATTATACAACCATTGGTTCCGTACTTACGCCCGGGAGCGTTGAAAACGGTTTCACAGATAACAATCCTCCTTACAATAAAATGTACTACCGCATTTTTATTGGATTCGAGGGCGGAACATATGTGATTACAGAGGCGCGAAGGCCTGTAAAACTTGCTCCTGTAGCAACCTCAAAGGAAGATTCTGCAACGCTCACGTTAAAGCGTTTTCAATGGCAGGCCGACCCCCTTCTTGATTCTCTTGCCGTAAAACCCGGCGCGGTGATCCTTCCCGGCAAAAATGAAATCAGTTATCCGAGCAAGCGGATTTTCACAAACAATAGCCAGATGGTGGTGATCCATTTACCGGATGCAATGATAAAAAATTACAGGGCTCTTTTCTTTGATGATAAGGGCAAAAAAATAATTGAGCTTACGCGCTTAAAGGAAGAATTTCTGATTCTTGAAAAAGTCTACTTCATGAAACCGGGATGGTTCACATTTGAACTGTATGAAAATGGCGAGCTGGTTGAAAAAAATAAGTTGCAGATTTTAAAAGATAAGAAAACAACGAATGGTGATCCGCGCGGGCGGAGCGGAAACCGGTGATCAGATCAGCCTCACTTCATACACGCGCTCAAAATTTCTTTTTACGCTGTTCTTCACTTCATTAATGTCAACTTTTCTTCCTAACTCCTTCTCTATTGAAGTTACCTGTTTATTTACGATACCGCATGGAATGATGTGATTGAAGTAAGAGAGGTCAGTATTCACGTTAAGAGCAAAGCCATGCATTGTCACCCAGCGGCTGCATCTCACGCCGATCGCACATATCTTTCTTTCTTTTCCTTTTACATCCGGTTCTATCCAAACGCCGGTTTCACCTGCACTGCGCCTGCCCTCAATGCCAAATTCAGCGAGCGTTAGGATGATCACTTCTTCCATATTCCTCAAATAAAGACCTATGTCTGTCTTGAATTTTTCAAGATCAAGTATGGGATAGCCTACGATCTGATGAAGGCCGTGAAAAGTAATATCGCCTCCCCTGTTGGTATGCTGGAAGGAAATTCCTTTCTCAGTTAACTCAGTTTCGGAAAGAAGCACATTGGAAATGTCGCCGGACTTTCCCAGCGTATACACCGGCGGATGTTCACATAAAAGAAAATAATGTTCTGTAGCGAGCTCTTTCGGATCGTATTCGGGGTCTGCCTTTCGCGCAGTAGATTTAAGTTCCACATTCCGCTGCAATAAATTCTCCTGATAATCCCAGGCCTCCTTGTACTCAATCAAACCAAGGTCTTTAAAATTCACCACCTCCATAACCCTCAATGTTTTAATTTGCAAACTTAACCCGCTTTTAATTACGCCATGGCCGAAAAAGATTTTGATGATGAATTGCCGGAATCGGACACGCTTTATGAGAAGCTGGCGATAACCATTGATCGGGGACAGGAACCACTGCGCATAGATAAATTTCTCATGCAGCGCATTGAAGGCGCAACCCGTAATAAGATTCAGCAGTCGGTTGACAATGAGCTTGTACTGGTGAATGAAAAGCCGGTGAAAAATAATTATAAAGTGAAGGCCGGTGATAAGATCGTGATCTTCGCCACTACTGCGCCCGAAACCTCAGACATACTTCCTCAAAATATTCCGCTGGATATTTTATATGAAGATGATGATATCCTCATCATAAATAAGCCGGTGGGCATGGTGGTGCATCCGGGAAGCGGAAACCCCGATGGAACCCTGGTGAATGCAGTTGCCTGGCATCTAAGGCAAACAATGCCTGACCTTGATGAATCAGAACTTCCGCGTTACGGACTGGTTCACAGGATAGATAAAAATACAAGTGGTTTATTGGTGATGGCAAAGTCGCAAAAAGCAATGAGCGATCTGGCAAAGCAGTTTTTTAATCACACGGTACACCGCCGCTATTCAGCCCTTGTATGGGGCGACTTTGAGGAAGAAACAGGAACCGTTGTTGCTCACGTGGGCCGGCATCAGCGTTTTAGAAAATTGTTTACTACTTATCCTGAAGGAGAACATGGCAAGGATGCGATCACAAATTATCGCGTATTGGAAAGATTTAACTATGTGACCCTCGTAGAATGCCGGCTTGAAACAGGACGAACACATCAAATTCGCGTTCACATGCAATCTATTGGACATCCCCTGTTCAATGATGATTTCTATGGCGGCGACAAAATTGTGAAAGGAACCGTGTATACAAAATACAAGCAATTTGTTGATAATTGTTTCGCAATTTGCCCAAGGCAGGCATTACATGCGGGTGAATTGGGCTTTATTCATCCCGTAACCAGAAAGGAAATGTTGTTTAAAGCACCGTTGCCTGAAGACATGGCATCAGTAATTGAAAAATGGCGCAACTACAGCAAAACAAGAGCAGGTAATGAATGATCAGATTTTTTCTTTCTTCTCTTCCAGTTCCTCTTCCATGATCACGGCCTCAATCCTGTCCTTCTTCATACCCGTCCGTACCCATCCGAACAAACTCATGTAAATGTTGGCAACCCATACCAGCGAGAAGCCGCCTATCAAATAACCCAGCCATCCTGAGTACAACAATTGGTATTTTGTGAGCGCCAGAAAAATAATTGTGATGTAATGGCTGAAACAATACTCGCACGTAAAGAGATAAAAGAATTTCCGTTGAAGCAGGGTTTTACATGTTTTAGACTTTTTCACGCAAAATTCCCTTGGCTCCCTGAATACTTCTTCATGGGTGACCGTCCATGAAATACAGGCGATCGGTATCGCAAGGATAAACAATTGTATGATCGGAGAAAACATATTCAACAACTTAATTAATACTGATTATACGGCCCTTTAAATTGCATTTGATTACTTTTAAAAAAACAAAACAAATATGGCCATGAAATTTCCCGTTTCACGTTATGCCTTGGCGGGCATTGCCGCTGCACTGGTTTCCATGAATGCATGCAATAACAATACCGCTATTAACAGCGACACCGTTGCTGTGGATACAGCCGTGAACACTTCTATTGACAGTTTTCAGGTAAAAGCTGAAGCCTTTGCTGACCTGCAGATACTCCGATACCAGGTTCCGGGTTTTAATGAACTCACCTTGCAACAAAAACAGCTTGCTTATTATTTGTATGAAGCGGCACACAGCGGGCGGGATATTATCTACGACCAGCACAGTAAATACGGCATCCTTTTGCGGAAAACCATAGAAGCTATCTACGGAACTTACAGCGGCGACAAAACCACTGATGACTGGAACAAGTTTAAAGAGTACTGCGGGAGGGTTTGGTTTAGTAATGGAAATCACCATCACTACGGAAATGAAAAATTCATTCCCGGCTGCTCATTTGAATATTTTTCTGCGCTGGTGAGTGGATCAGACAGCAGCCAGCTTCCTAA
Source organism: Bacteroidota bacterium (assembly GCA_023422565.1). Lineage (GTDB taxonomy): Bacteria > Bacteroidota > Bacteroidia > Chitinophagales > Chitinophagaceae > Ferruginibacter. The sequence goes on from JAFAGR010000083.1 coordinate 63,356, forward strand.
AAACGCCGGCGAATCTGTACGGGACTTTATCACGAGGATTAAACCGCTTTTTTACGATCTTTCTTTCGAGCCAAAGTTGATCAACCTCGCTCCTAACATTGATAATGTGAAGGCGTCTTCAGTGAACTTTTATGAAAATGTTACTCAAAAGGAAGTGGAAGCTTTTTATGCCAAATTTCCGAAGGAAGGAAATGTACCATCATGGGGTTTGAACAGTAAACTCATTAAAGAGAACGGTGTAGTTTCTGAAAAAGTTTGGAAGGTTGGAGGAATGTATTCCGCTGCAATTGAAAAAATTGTGGGCTGGCTCGAAAAAGCCTCAGGAGTTGCTGAGAATGCCCAACAGAAAAAGGCTTTAGACCTCCTCGTTCAATATTACCGCAGCGGAGACCTGAAAACCTTTGATGATTACAGCATCGCATGGGCAGAAGACGTGAACAGCAGAATTGATGTGGTGAACGGCTTTATTGAAGTGTACCTGGATCCCCTGGGCAAGAAAGGAAGTTTTGAAAGTGTGGCTTCGATTAAAGATATGGAAGCGACTAAGAGAATTGAAGCTATAGCCAGGGAAGCTCAATGGTTTGAAGATAACTCTCCATTAATGCCGGAGCACAAGAAAAAAGAAGTGAAGGGCATCACAGCAAAATCCATCACTGTATTTGCTGAAAGTGGAGATGCAGCTCCTGCTACACCGATCGGAATCAACCTTCCAAATGCAGACTGGATCAGGAAAAATCACGGCTCAAAATCGGTATCACTTTCAAATATTATTCACGCTTACAACCAGGCCGATGCAAACAGCGGTGTGCTTGACGAATTTGGGGCAAACGATTCTGTGAAAGCGCGGATCAAAAAATACGGCAATCTTGCGAGCGACCTCCATACCGATATGCACGAATGCATTGGGCATGCAAGCGGTCAAATAAATGAAGGTGTAGCCACAACAGACATCACTTTAAAAAACTATGCATCCACATTGGAAGAGGCACGCGCAGATCTTGTCGCCCTCTATTACATTACTGACCAGAAATTGGTTGATATAGGGGTGATGCCTTCCATTGAAGTGGGCAAGGCGGAATACGATGGCTACCTGATGAATGGATTAATGACTCAACTTACGAGGATCAAACCGGGAGACAATCTCGAGCAAGCGCATATGCGTAACCGTCAGTTGAATGCAAGATGGGTTTATGAAAAAGGGAAGAAAGACAATGTGGTAGAATTTATAAAGAGAGACGGAAAAACGTATGTACAGGTAAATGACTACGTGAAGTTACGCGAACTTTTCGGGCAGTTGCTTCGGGAAATTCAACGTATCAAATCTGAGGGCGATTTCAATGCCGGCAAGGCTCTGGTGGAAACATACGGTGTAAAAGTTGACAAGGAATTACACAAAGAGATACTGGAACGCTATACAAAACTAAATGTGAAGCCATATAAAGGGTTCATTCAGCCAAAACTTGTTCCTGTGATGGATGGTGATAAGATTACTGATGTGAAAGTTGAATATCCTTCAAGCTTTTATGATCAGATGATGGAATTCGGAAAGAAGTACAGCTTCCTTCCGGTAAATAATTGATCAACTCTTAATTGAACTCTGAGAGCGTGGCGGTAAAAACTCCACGCTCTCTTTTTTTACCTATCACCTTCCAGTTTCCCATGTACCTTATCAGCGCGGGAACGGTGAGCCCGTTAAAACTTTGCATCTTCACTTCCATTTGTACATTAAAATCATAAACACCCGCATCGTAGCTCAAAGAATAATTGCGGCCCACAATATCAAAGGTGCGATCATCAAACCAGGTGGTCATTTCGTCTATAACCACCTTTCCCCGCTTCCCTTGTTTTGCCTGTTGATGGAATACATAACATTGCACCCCGTTAAATTCTTCATAGCTGATTTTCATATCGTAGTCATCAGCCATCCGGTCACTATAGATCTCAGTTTTATTACTCATGAAGGGAAGCCCTCCAATCCGCGAACCCGGATCGAAGAACAGCATCTTCAGCTGCTCTTTTCTTTTCTCCAATCCCGATTTGTTTCGTAAGGAAAAACTTCTGTCTCCCACAACGTTGGTTTCATTGCAAACCTTCCCTTGGGTAAAAAAAAGTGAGGCGTACATTTGGGCTGTGTAATAATTAAATTGTCCGGCCCTGTTATACATATCACCGGTCACTTCCTGTGAAAGCACCTGCATGGTCCGGCAATTATCAGCTCTTAGCTGCCTGGTCGTGCTTTTCAACGAAGCCCTAAGTTCATCCCTCCTGTTGAGCATCCTGATATCGTTGATCGCCGTAAAACCGAGTATTCTTAAATTGCGGAAGGCTTTATAAAAACTCGTATCATCTTTCACCCTTTGAATAAATGCGGGAACGTCAAGCTGTCTTCCTACAATAACCTCCGAAAGTGTTATAACATTTGCCCCTACAACTACTGTGTCAGATTGTGCATGAACATAAAATGATCGCGCCAATATCGTAAGCAGAAATAACCATTTCATTACAACAAAAAATTAAGACCAAAATGCGAAAGGTTATTTGGGAAAAGACATCCGGTAATCTGTTTTAACCTTCCCTTTGGTGATATCATCAAGTTTCCGGCGCATGAGGGTTCTTTTAAGAGGCTTAACATAATCGATAAACAGCTTCCCTTCAATATGGTCGTATTCATGTAATATAACTCTCGCCGTCAATCCATTAAAAGTGCGGATATGTTCCACAAAATTTTCATCGTAGTAAGAAAGCCTTACAGATTCTTTTCGCATTATATCTTCCCGTACTTTAGGGATACTCAGGCAGCCCTCATTGTAACTCCATTCATCGCCCTCAAGCTCCATGATTTTAGCATTGATGAAAACACCCTTGAAGCCCGGCGCGTCAGGATAATCGTCCTTTTCATCGTCTTCCTGGTTTTCAAAAATTTGCATGCTGTCAACTACAAAAAGCCGGATGGGCCTGTTTACCTGAGGTGCCGCGAGGCCTACACCATTGCTGTTATACATGGTTTCCCACATATCGGCAATAAATTTCTCCAGGTCAGGATAGTTCTCGGGAATGTTTTCACACACCTTTCTTAACACCGCCGAACCATAGGCAACTATTGGAAGTATCATTCTGCAAATATACTAAGTCATGAATTTTTCGCCTGAAGGTATTCCTGCAACATCATTGTTGCGGCAATTTCATCAACAAGGCCCTTATTTCTCCTATCCTTTTTTTTAAGCCCCATTTCAAGCATGGCCTGCTTTGCCATTTTAGACGTAAGGCGCTCGTCAAGCATTTCCACCGGAACAGCAGGAAAATTTTTGTTGATCAATTTTACGGCTTCCTCTACAAGGGGGGTCGCATGGGTAGCAGTGCCATCAAGATTTGCAGGCATGCCGATTAATATCTTTTCAACCTGTTCGGTTAAGATGTATTTTTTCAGGAAGGAGATGAGATCTTTTGCTTCAATAGTATTCAATCCTGTCGCGATTATTTGCAAAGGGTCTGTAACGGCAACGCCTGTACGCTTTCCGCCGATATCTAAACAAAGAATGCGTGCCACCGGCTATAATTTTTTAAGGATGATCTTATCGGTGTGCTCCTCAAGCACATCATTGATAAATTTTCTGCATGATGAATATTGTGAAGCAGGAATCCTGTTCCGGAAAAGCTCAAAAGTTGAGATAACCGTTACAGAGGACAGAGATTTATCAAAATTACATACAGATTCAAATGAGCCAAGTTCATTTTTTACTGACCTCTTCCCGGGAAGAGTTTCAGGTTCGAAACCAGGCGGTAAAACGTAAACGGTTGTGTCGCTTTTTACAAAAGGAAATGAGAAATAATAGTCCAGGCGCCTTTCACGGTTTTCAGGCAAAGAACTTTCCGAAATTGAGTATAGTCTCGGGCTTAAAAACATTTTGGAGGAGGTGGCAAAGTCCGGAACTTTTCGCAAACTGGCTTCCAATGCAAAGCCGGAAGCATTATTCTGCAAAGTTGAAAATTCATAATTGTCCGGCGACTTAAACTCCCACCATTTTACCAACATCTCCATTCGGCGGCTATTCTCGCTACTCATGAGATAATCGATCATCTCCTTGTATTCGCCCGTAACGTTTACGCGTGTAAGCGATTCGCCCGAGCCGTCTTCTGCCAGCCGAACAGTGGTATGCGATGCAAAATGGTTGTTTTTCCATTTACTTGCCGGTGTGGCTACCAATACACCACCCTGATCTGTGATCAGCAAGGCATTCCGATTCTCAGTAAACGACCCCAGCACATTAAAATCCGCAGTTGAACTTGTGCATTCAAGCCAGATGGAATCTGCTTCCATAGGAACACATAGTATCATATGATTGAACCTGCTGGTAGGAAAAGAAGGATCCATCGGCTCACCATTATGAGAGGCATTTATAAGTGCAAGGTGGCTTTTTATACCAACTGCGTTAAGTGCAGATTTCATATAGTTGCTTAACGCTTTGCAATCACCGTACTTTTTCTTTTCGGTAAAATCAGCAGGAAAAGGTTGCCATCCGCCAATACCAAGCTGTATACTCACATAACGGAAATTTTGCTGCATATACTTATAAATGAGCCTTACCCGATCCTGTTCTGTTGAAGCTTCTTTAACAAGTTCGTTGAAGAAAAGCTGCTTATCCTTTCCCAACTCATCCCGTCCTTTACATAAAACGTTCATCCAGTTTCCAAAATCTTTCCACGTAGACATATCTCCCTCAAAGCCGCCCATTCCGAACTTATTGGGCGCTGTTTGTATCACCGGAAATCTGTTTCGATAGTGCGAAGCGCGCACCTCGTCTTTAACGGCCACGAGATTCTTTGCCACCCACCGGTAAGATTTTAATTTCTTTTCTTCACTGATCACAGGCTTTATTTCCATATGCCGGGTTTTAAATCGCAGGTCGTTATCAGATGGCACCTGTGCAGTAAACTCGGTGTATTCAACTGATTCTTCAGGCCCCTGCACTTCAAAATCCGGGTAAAACAGTGTGCCCTTATATTTTAGATTATACTTTACCTCCACGGTGACCGGATATGATGTAGCCGGCAACTTTATGTAATAAACTTTGCCATCGTCAACCAATCCATCTGATGAAGATTCGGCCCGCATATCTTTCTTGCCGTATTTTTCAAGCAGTTTCCCATCGGCATTGTAAAGGTTTATATCGGCAGACTCAAAAGATGTGAACTTATCCGAATATTGCGAGAACAAAAGGGCTGAAGCCGCAGAAGGATTTAATATGGTGATCACCCTATGAACCTGCATCTCTGCTTTGTCAACTCCCAGCACGATGTAATCAACCTTTTCATATCGTTTTACAGAACTGGCGCCGGGCAGCAGTTCAGAAGGAACAGCCTTTACATCGAAATTTTGTGGCTGCGCTGAAGCAATCGCCGGAAAGCCCAGGATCAACAACAGTTTGAAATAATTTCTCATAATTTTCTTTTTTGAATTACTACCTGCTCTTCAAGAATATCATAAACCCGTTTATAAAATTCTTTAACATCAGGATACTGAGTTACAGAATAAAAAGGCCGGTTCACTTTTAGAGTGAGCCTGGATTGAAAAATATTTCCTGCCAACAAAGTAACTCTTTCAAAGCCGATGGAACTGTCTTTTGAGAGGTACATCACATCTTTTGGTTTTTCCAATATCATGTAATCATCCGGAATGGTAAAATTTCCATGAATAACATAAGACTGCAACATACCAAAATCAATATCCGAAACTCTTTTGTCAGATATAAATGGATTCTCATCCAGGCCGCTAAACAGGTTCAATGAAAAATACTTGTAGTTACCCGATGAATTCAGCGGCATGGTAAAATGCACGGATTGTTCGAGCGCGAGAGTATCGGTTTCTACGTTTGCCACAGTAAAGCTGTCTACCTTAACGGAACTCATTTTCATTTTAAAATAATCGGTGAAGTGGTCTTTGTCTTCTGAAAACTTTCTTACTCTTGATGGCCTTGCATAGTCGTAACTAAACACCTTTGCGGAACCTTTAAGCGAGCCGCCCTCTTCAATCACACCGTTAATCGACACTGCCGTTCTCAACGGCTTATAATTGAATAAACTTATAAAACCACCATGCATTACATCTACCACATACCCTTGCGTATTCATAACATCTGCAGGAATCAGCTCTACGGTATTGTACTTGCCGGCAGCGTTTAGAATATAGGCATTGCCATTTACTTCTACATAAGCCATCACACTGTTAAATTGGTTGAGAATGGGCAGAAGTTCATTTACCGCACCATTCTTCCGCGTGCTCACCAGTACGGGAAAAGCATCAATGCCCACACTTTTCAGAAGGTTGATCAGAAGAATATTGATATCTCCGCTCGAACCCGATTTTTGGTCTAACAAATTTTTCACTCCCTCAAAACAATAGATACTTTCAGAACCGTTCCATGATACATTGTTTTTCACATAATTAAATATCTCTACCATTTTTGCGTAGGGATCCGATATTCGTTTCAATGCATCATCTAATTGCGCCGGCTTTGTAACAGTTTTCTTAATCTGGACTCCGAAATCTTCATCCTGCAAAAGATTCTGAGCCACTATCGGCCAGGTTCCCATTAGATTTTTTTCCTCACCATTTCCATACACGATCTTAGAAAGCTGAAACTCTACCCGCTGCAGGTAATCGCGGAAAGATGACATATAAGGCTCAGACTTTAATGAAGGTACTTTCTCCATTTTTAAAACACGGCGTTCCGCAACCGCGTTCATTCGACCTCCACGCCCGGTAATCAGGATATTTTCCTCCGATTTGGTGTCAGTCATCGGCAGGTTTGTGTACACACCAGACATAAAAATAAAATAACTTGGAATCAGCGTGCGGTAATAACTCATCCTCGTAGGGATCTGATCCTGGAAGTACCAGTCCTTAATATTACTAATTGACTCCAGATAAACGTTATACTTATATTCAATTATGCTGCCCTCTCTTACTTCAGGCATGGTAAAGATCAGTTCAGAAAAATTCTTATTGATCTTCTTGTTGAAAATTGATGATTTTTCAAGATTGGTCTCTACAATTTTTCCGCTTGCATCGAGGTTGTAAGTTCGTGCGGTGAGATCGGTGATCTGTTCTATCCGGTTATGTGCGTAGTAGGGAATCTTCACATCTGCCCAACTAAAGCCTTTCTTGTTAATGATCTTTATTCGTGTACGCCGGGCCATCTTCATTCGAAAGCCATTATCCACCAACTCATACTCTACGTCTCCAAAATCTAATAGCTTGTATGCCGATGCATCCGGTTCAAAATCGCACTTGTCCATTTGAAGGTCTGCGATATCTACTTTGCCAAAGCCAGGCACCTCTTTCTGTGAAAAGGCTGTAAAATGTAATGCCCCTGCTAGGAGCAGCGAAATGATGAATTTCATGTAATTTGGTTTAGGGACTTCCAATATATGGAAACTCCTTGTTATTGCAAATAAAGATCTGCAATAACGAAGACAGCGAAGACTACGGATGCTATTCCGTTTGCCGTCATAAAAGCCAGGTTCACCCTGCTTAAGTTATTGGGTTTTACAAGACTATGCTGATAAACTAACATGCCGGCATATACGAAGGCACCGAACCAGAACAAGGGGCCGAAATTTCCTAAATAGCCAAAGGCCAGGATGCTTAAAGCCGAAAGAAGATGCAGAAGCTTTGATACCTGAAGGGCCCTTCCTTTTCCTAATGCTGCGGGAATAGACCTGAGATTGTAGCTACGATCAAAATCTACATCTTGCAAAGCATAAATAATGTCAAAGCCGCTGACCCAAAAAATTACAGCAAAGGATAAAAGAAGCGGAAGGAAATGAAACGCGCCCGTGATTGCAAGCCAGGCGCCGATGGGTGCAAGGCTAAGCCCCAAACCCAATACAAGATGGCATAGAGGAGTAAAGCGCTTGGTGTAGCTGTAGAACAAGATAACGAACAGCGCAACCGGCGAAAGGTAAAAACAAATTCTGTTGATAAAGTATGTGCACACTACAAATAGAATGCACATCAGTACGGTGAAGGCGAGTGCATGTTTGTGAGCAATAACGCCGGCAGGTATTTCCCTGACTGCGGTTCGTGGATTCAAGGCATCGAAATGCCTGTCCAGGTAACGGTTAAATGCCATTGCTGCGCTTCTTGCAGTAACCATGCATGCAATAACAAGTACAAATTTTTGAATCAAAACCTTTGTAGTTAGTCCTTCGTAAGAATTAACCGCAAGAAAAAATCCGATCAGTGCGAAGGGCAACGCAAAAATGGTGTGCGAGAATTTTATTAAAGAAAGATAGTTCCTGACTTTTTCCACCTTTTTATTTTTACTGCTATCAGCGCCCGGAGACTGCATTTGTAATTCTCGATCGAATGATCTCCCAAAGCACCACGCCGGCAGCCGTGGCAATATTAAGTGAATGTTTCATTCCTAACTGAGGGATCTCAATGCAGCCGTCGCAAATATCAATTGTATTCTGCTCTACACCACTCACCTCATTTCCAAATATCACGGCAATACGCGAATCAGAATTGAATGAAATTTGCTCTAAAGACAAACTGTTTTCCACCTGTTCAACGGCGAAAACTTTATATCCCCGTTCTTTCAAATTATTTACTGCTTCCGCCGCATTGGAAAAGTGCTTCCAGGCTACGGAATCTTCGGCACCCAGGGCCGTTTTACGAATTTCTTTATGAGGAGGATGGGCAGTGTAGCCTGTGAGATAGATGGCTTCAAGTAGAAATGCATCGGCGGTTCTGAACACGCTGCCTACATTGTAAGCACTTCGAACGTTTTCTAAAACCGCGACAACCGGAGTCTTTTCTGAGCGCCGGAATTCTTCAACCGATTTTCGGTTTAACGAGGCCATTGATAACTTTTGCATATCAGGCAGTTTCCTTCTCCATTTTCACTGCTCCTGATCTTTCTTCCGAAAAGCTTTTCGCAGCCGCTACAAAGTGAACGAACAAGGGATGCGGATTTTCAACCGTGCTTTTTAATTCAGGATGATATTGAACGCCAATAAAGAAAGGATGGTCTTTCAATTCAACGATCTCTACAAGACCTGTTACGGGATTTTTTCCGCTCGGTATCATTCCCGCATCACGAAAATCATCCAGATACTTGTTGTTGAATTCCCAACGATGGCGATGGCGTTCACTTATTAAGGTGGACCCGTAAATTTTATTAGCAAGGCTGCCGGGAATAATTTCACAATCATACGCTCCAAGACGCATTGTTCCTCCCTTCTTCTTCACCTTCTTCTGCTCTTCCATTAAAGCGATCACCGGGTATGGTGTAGCTGCATCCACCTCAGTGGTATGAGCATCCCAGTTCAACACATTACGGGCGTATTCAATAACCGACATCTGCATTCCCAAACAAATTCCGAAGAAGGGAACTTTGTTCTCGCGTGCGTACTTTACCGCAATTATCTTTCCTTCTACGCCTCGCGAACCGAAACCCGGGGCAACCAACAGGCCATCAAGTTCTTTTAACTTATCAGCCACATTTTCGTCAGAAATATATTCGCTGTGTACGTTTACTATCTGAACCTTACACTGGTTAATTGCTCCTGCGTGAATGAAGGCTTCAAGTATAGACTTATAAGCATCCTGCAATTCAATATATTTTCCAATCAGCCCGATAGTAACCTTGCTCTTTGGAAAATTCAGTTTATCAAGGAAGCCCTTCCATTTTGTAAGTTCCGGAGCCGCGTATCCGTTGATGTGCAGTTTCTTCAATACGGCTATATCTAAACCTTCCTGCAACATTTTTAAGGGCACTTCATAAATAGTTCCTGCATCCATCGCCTCAATAACAGAATCAGGCTTCACATTACAGAACAAAGCGATCTTCCTTTTTAAATCGTCTGAAAGCGGCTGTTCTGTGCGGCATACAATTATATCCGGACTAACGCCTTCCTGGCTAAGCAACCTTACACTATGTTGTGTAGGTTTTGTTTTCAATTCTTTCGCGGCCTTCAGGTAAGGGATCAAGGTAAGATGAACAACAAGGCAATCTTCCTCATTCATCTCCCACTGCAACTGCCTTACTGCTTCTACAAAAGGAAGGCTCTCAATATCACCGACCGTTCCACCCAATTCGGTGATCACGATATCATACTTCCCGCCTTCGCCCAGCAACAACATCCGACGTTTTATTTCATCTGTGATATGTGGAACAACCTGCACGGTCTTTCCAAGATATTCGCCTTCACGCTCTTTATTAATAACAGTTTGATAAATACGGCCGGTTGTTACATTATTGGCCTGCGAAGTAGGCGTGTTTAAAAACCTTTCGTAGTGGCCAAGATCCAGGTCGGTTTCAGCACCATCATCAGTAACATAGCATTCGCCATGTTCATACGGATTAAGCGTGCCCGGATCAACGTTTATGTAAGGGTCGAATTTTTGAATGGTAACTTTAAGGCCACGGCTTTGCAGCAATTTTGCCAATGATGCCGCGATGATCCCTTTGCCCAATGATGAAGTAACTCCCCCCGTAACAAAAATGTATTTAGCCATTATTTACTTATTGTCAATTTAGAAGGGAATACTTCGTAAAAATGCATAACTCTGTTTGAAGCAAACCGCAATTAAACATTAATAGAAAAAAGAAGATTCCCGGCCTGACCGGCGGAGTACAGAAAGTTGTACTTCTGAAGGTCATGCAAAGATAAAGAAGATTTTTGGAGGGCTGCAAAAATGCGTACTGCTTTTTTTCTATTCCGCTCTAATAACCGCGCCGGGGCAGCAGATAATTCTTCACATAATCCATGATGCCGTCTTCCAGGGAGTACATTACATCCCTGTATCCGGCATCTTTCAATTTCTTCATATCGGCTTCGGTAAAATATTGATATATATCACGAAGATCCTCCGGCATATCAATATATTGAATATTTGGCTGAACACCCATGCCGTTAAAGGTGGCAAAAACCAGATCGTTGAAGGTGCGGGCTTTCCCGGTTCCAAGATTATAAATACCACTTGGCACGCTCTTATAATTTTCCATTAACCAGTAGCAGACCTTTTCCACATCTTTTACATAAATGAAATCACGCAATTGTTCCCCGTCTTTAAACCCTTCCTTATGCGAGCGGAACAACTTCACAAAACCGTTCTCTTCAATCTGCCGGTGCGAATGAAAAATAACACTCGCCATTCTGCCCTTATGATATTCATTCGGGCCGTATACATTAAAAAATTTAAGTCCCGCCCAAAAAGGAGGAAGCTTCGTTTGCTTCAGGGCCCATTTATCAAATTCATTCTTTGATCTTCCGTAAGGATTTAAAGGCTGAAGCTTTTCAGAAAGTTCATGGTCATCACTATAACCGAGGCTCCCATCTCCATAGGTTGCGGCAGAAGAGGCGTACACAAGCGGCACTTTGTTTTGGGCACAGTAGTTCCACACCTCAATGCTGTAATCCACATTTAACTTTTGGTGAACATCGTAATCGAATTCGGTGGTATCTGTTCTTGCGCCGAGATGAAAGAAAAAATCGACTTTTGGGTTTTGCGTTTGAAGCCAGTTGAAAAAAACATCACGTTCAATTCTTGTGATAAATTCCTTGCCTGCCAGGTTAGGCATTTTATCTTCCCGGCTGAAGTCATCCACAAGAACCAGGTTTTCAAAACCTTTTTCATTTAAAAATCCGGTCAGGCAACTGCCGATAAAACCCGCCGCACCTGTAATAATAATTACCGGATCATTGATTGTATCAGATGGGAGACAACGCATTTTCAGCTTTTGAATTATTTAAAAATGAGGGAAGGGAATTTTCATATTCTTTCTCCCAGTCTCTAACGCTGCCCCAGTTCTCGTCGTTTACAGTAATATTCCCGGTTGTAACTGAACCAAGTGCCATGAAGGGTATGCCGGATGATTTAACTGACGCTTCAAAATCATCCTTATCTTCAGCGGATACGCTTACCACCACCCTGCCCTGGGCTTCTCCAAACCAGAATGAATCCTTCCTTATATCACTAACGGTGTAGGACACACTAAAACCAAGTGCGCGTGGAAATGCTGATTCCAGAAGAGAAATGATCAATCCGCCTTCGCTAAGGTCATGTGCGGACAAGATCATTTTTTCGCGTACCAGTTTCTTCAAAATCTCATGCAACCTGAATTCTTCATCAAGGTTGAAATAGGGTACTGTGCTGAATTCGACTCCCTTTATTTTATGAAGGTATTCTGATGAACCAATATCGTTAACCACCTTCCCCAGGAGATAGATCGCATCGCCTTCATTTTTGAAATCAAGGGACATTTTGAAATTTATATCATCAAGCAAACCTACCATTCCGATTGTTGGTGTTGGATAAACCGGGCCTTCCGGAGATTGATTGTAAAAGCTTACGTTTCCGCCTGTCACCGGAGTATCAAACCTGCGGCAAGCCTCGCCCATCCCTTTTATAGCTTCAGTGAACTGGTAATAGACCCCGGGGTCATAAGGGTTTCCAAAATTCAGACAGTTGGTCACACCAAGCGGATCCCCTCCGCTGCAAACTATGTTCCTTGCCGCTTCGGCAACGGCTATCATGGTTCCTACGTAAGGATCTGCAAATACATAGCGGCTGTTACAATCTGTAGTTAAGGCAAGCCCTTTTTGGGTAGGCTTTGCAATAACCACGGCTGCGTCGGAAGGCGAATTGGTAACTGTTGTACCGGTGCCCACCATGCTATCGTATTGCTGGTACACCCAACGTTTGCTTGCAATATTGGGGAGACGAACCAACTGTTGAGCAACTTCTTTCAGGCTTGTTGCATCTTCAACATCATTTATATTAAATGCCTTTATTCTTTTAAGATATTCCGGCTCCGTTGATTCGCGTGAATATACAGGAGCACCGCCACCCAATACCAGTTCAACAGCCGGGAGCTTGGCTTCAGGTTCCCCATTCATGAAGAAATTCAGCACTCCATCATCGGTCACTTCTCCTATTTCGCTGCAGGGAAGATCCCACTTATCGAACACGTCTTGTACAAGCTTTTCCTTTCCCTTCTCTACCACCATCAACATGCGTTCCTGGCTTTCGCTCAACAACAGTTCCCATCCTTTAATATTAGACTGTCGCGCCGGAACCTTGTCCAAATCAATACGCATCCCGTGCTCGCCCTTCGCGCTCATTTCGGCGGTTGAACAAATAATGCCTGCCGCACCCATATCCTGCATGCCCACCACAGCGCCGGTTTTAATTACCTCAAGGCAGGCCTCCAGCAATTTCTTTTCCTGGAAGGGATCGCCAACCTGAACCGCCGGAAGTTCTTCTATGCTTTCGCTGGTGATCTCGGCACTCGCAAAGGAAGCCCCGCCAATTCCATCCTTTCCTGTTGCACTTCCCACAAAGAAAACAGGGTTGCCCTTACCGTATGAGGTGGCGGAAACCGTTTCTCCCTGTTTCACAATTCCCACACTCATCGCATTCACTAACGGGTTGGTGTGATAGCAGTTTTCAAAATAGATCTCGCCACCTACAGTAGGCACACCGAAACAATTTCCATAGTGGCCTATTCCATGCACAACGCCTGCGAGAAGATGTTGTGTTCTCGCATCCTCAATATTGCCAAAGCGAAGTGAATTCAAAGAAGCGATCGGCCGGGCGCCCATGGTAAAAATATCGCGGTTGATGCCGCCGACTCCAGTTGCCGCGCCCTGGAATGGTTCGATAGCTGACGGGTGATTGTGCGATTCGATCTTGAACACTACTCCATAACCATCGCCAATATCCATCAAACCCGCATTCTCCTCTCCTGCTTTTACCAACATTTTTTTGCCCTCGCGGGGAAGCGTTTTAAGCCACTTTATTGAATTTTTATAGCTGCAGTGTTCGCTCCACATTCCGCTGAATGCACACAACTCGGTAAAGTTGGGAGTGCGCCCAAGTTTTTGGCAAATAAGGTCAAATTCTTCTGCGGTAAGGCGAAGTTTCTCGGCTGTGGAAGCTGTAATTTCCATAAAACGTGTAGAGGTTTGAAAGGAAAGTGCAAATGTACTAACTCCATTGCTTCATGAATGCGGTAAATTATTTTATACCTTTCCGAAACGCTACCAACCCATGCTGCATATCTTATTATTTGTATTATACTTTCTTCTGCTTTGTTTTCTTGTGAATCGCATTTCGTTCACTTCAAAAAGTGGGTTGGGATTCCGCTGGATCAATTTTCTATTCATATTAAAAGTTACCGCGGGGCTTGCTATCGGCTGGATTTCCGCAAGATATTATCCCGAAGGAAATGACTATTGGACGCTCAACCGGTATGGAATAGAGGAAACTGAACTTTTGAAGAAAGATCCCGCGCAATTTTTTGTTTCACTCTTTCAATCGCATTACAATCATTACGACGGGTTCTTTATAAGCGTAGGGTCTTACTGGAACGATCTTAAGAACAACATCGTAATTAAGTTTTTAGCAATCTGCAACCTTGCCTCGGGAGGAAACTATTACATCAACAGCCTTTTTTTCAGCTTTATTTCTTTTTTCGGGCACGTCGCCCTCTTCCGTATTTTTTATACTTTTCATTCACACCGAAAGATGTTCATCATCGCAGGGGCCTTCCTGATACCTTCCACGCTCTACTTCTCTTCCGGCATACATAAGGATAGTATAGTATTCGCTGCGCTCGGGCTTTTTTCGTGGGCATTATTTACACTAACGGCCACGGCTGCACGAAAAAAATTAATTTTACTCATGGTTTGCGCGGTGGCCATTCTTTTCATCCGCAGCCATGTATTTGCAGCCTTAATCCCGGCAACTATCGCTTATTTGTTAGCCACCCGAAAATTGATCCGCCGCCCGTTTCAAAAAACCTATGTTGCGGCCGCGCTGTTTTTATTGATCCTTTCCTTCATCCCTTCTGTTAATCCCTTTGCCGTGATGGCAAGGAAGCAGCAGGATTTTTTTGCGCTTCCGGAAGCTTCATCTCAATTGGCAAAAGACACTCTTCAGCCAACGCCTCTTTCCGTATTAAAAAATACGCCGCAAGCCCTTGTACACGGATTCGCAGAACCCTTACCCTGGAAATTTCCCGGAGAGCCATTAATGATCCTGGGATTTGAAGCCCTGTTGATATTGGCCTTCTTCCTTTTTTGGATCTTCAATCATGACAAACGTAAACCGCATCCGGTCTATTGGTACTGCATTCTACTGGCCATCCCCTTAATATTGTTCGCCGGCTACATTGTACCCAATGCGGGATCCATCATTCGCTACCGGGCAATTTACCTCCCCTGGCTGCTTCTTCCGCTACTGACTACGCTAAAGATCAAACATATTAGTTTTAAAAATATGTAATATATTTTTGAATCTTCTGCGATTTTTTCTGACTTCACCCGAAAATAAATTAGATATTTTCGGAATGAAACTGTTTTTTTGCAGAATAAATCAAAAAATATATGAGTAATCTCCGGTTTAAAGCCCTAACTAAGCTGAGCCTCACCCCAGTTAACCCCGAGGTGGAAGCAGCGGATAAGGTAACCGCAATTTTTAATGAGAATGTTTTCACACTTGCCACCGCCCGACAATTTTTAAGCGATGAGGCCTACAAAAGCTTGGTTGGCTCCATTAAATCAGGGAAAAAGATCGACCGCGTTATGGGTAACCAGATCGCGATCGGTATGCGCGCCTGGGCGGAAACAAAGCAGGTTACTCATTATACCCATTGGTTTCAACCGCTGACAGGTTTATCGGCAGAAAAACACGATTCCTTTTTCACGCTGAAGAGCGACGGTTCACCAATTGAAGAATTCGAGGGCGCGGCATTAATTCAGCAAGAGCCCGATGCGTCATCCTTTCCGAGTGGCGGATTGCGTGCCACTTTCGAAGCGCGCGGATACACGGCCTGGGATCCTTCTTCACCGGCATTCATAATGGAAACCGCGGAAGGAAAAACATTGTGCATCCCAACCATATTTGTATCCTACACAGGAGAATCATTGGATACAAAAACGCCATTGCTAAAAGCATTGGTTGCGCTCGATAAGGCTGCTGTGGATGTTTGCCAGTATTTCGACAAGAACATTTCAAAAGTGAATGCCACATTAGGTTGGGAGCAGGAATATTTTGTGGTGGATACAGGGCTTGCCAATGCGCGTCCTGATTTGCAACTCACCGGCAGAACGGTCTTCGGTCACGCGCCTGCGAAAGGTCAGCAATTAGACGATCATTATTTTGGTGCCATTCCCGAGCGCGTATATGCATTTATGCGCGATTACGAAAAAGAATGTTACCGCCTCGGCATCCCGCTGCGTACAAGGCATAATGAAGTGGCGCCCGCTCAGTTTGAATGCGCGCCAATTTTTGAAGAGATCAATCTTGCGGTTGACCACAACACCTTGTTGATGGATGTAATGGCCCGTGTTGCACGGCGCCACAACCTCACCGTGCTGTTTCATGAAAAACCTTTTGCCGGAATCAACGGAAGCGGTAAGCATAACAACTGGAGTATGGCAACGGACACCGGCGTGAATCTTCTCGCACCGGGGAAAACGCCGAAGACCAACCTGATGTTCCTGACGTTTTTTGTGAACACCATAAAGGCCGTTCATGATTACGCGGACCTCATCCGCGCTTCAATTGCCACCGCAGGAAATGAGCATCGCCTCGGCGCTAATGAGGCGCCGCCGGCAATAGTTTCCATCTTTATCGGCAAATACCTTACGGATGCGTTGAATGAGGTGGAGAAAAGAGTGGGCGGAGATTTTGATGAACAGGATGAAGCGATTCTTAAACTTGATATTCATAAAAGCATTCCGGAATTAATGCTGGATAACACTGACCGCAACCGAACCTCTCCATTCGCGTTTACCGGCAACAAGTTTGAATTCCGTGCCGTAGGTTCATCTGCCAACTGCGCTATTCCAATGACGGTTTTAAACACCATCATGGCGGAGACGCTGCGTAATTTTAAGGTGGAAGTGGATGAACTGATAGAAAAAGGTGAAAAGAAGGAAGTGGCCATCATGCAGATCATCCAACGCTACATTGTTGAAAGCAAATCTGTTTTATTTGAAGGAGATGGCTATAGTGCTAATTGGGAAAAGGAAGCAAAGAAAAGAGGTTTGCCTAATGTGAAATCTGCTCCCCTTGCACTCGATGCTTATGTGACAAAAAAAGCAAAGGAACTGTTTGAACGAAACATGATCTTCAACCATGCAGAACTTGAAGCGCGCCACGAGATCATGCTGGAAGCCTATGTAAAAAAAGTACAGATCGAAGCACGCGTGATGGGCGACCTTGTTACCACGGTAATTGTGCCGGCGGCAATTAAATATCAGAACGTGCTTTTGGAAAACATCAATGGCCTGAAAGCGGCCGGACTTCCGCAAACTTCATGGAAGTCGCAGTTAGAAATCGCTACCCGAATTTCCGAGCATGTGAACATCATCAGTGAAAAAGTAACGAGCATGATTGAAGCACGCAAAAAAGCAAACAACATTGAAGATGTGCGGAAACAGGCGATCGAATACTCCGAAGAAGTGAAGAACAAACATTTTGATACGATCCGGTATCATGTAGATAAATTGGAACTGATTGTTGATGACCAGTTCTGGATGCTGCCGAAATACAGGGAATTGTTATTTATGCGTTAACATGATCGAAGAGCCCATGTTCAAACCGTGGGCTTTTTTATTCTATTACACTTCGAGTCCTCAAAAAATGTTAATTCATTTCATTTTGCTTCGAATGCGTACTGAACAAGGAATAGAAGCAAGGACTTTCCGTTATTTTTAGGGAATGAAAAGAATTCTGTTTCTAGCCTGCCTTTTTACCGGTATAAATACTGGTTATGCGCAGGATTATTCATCCGTAGATAAATTGGTAAGTGAGGTGGGAAGGTTGGACAGCCTTAACGTGGCGCAGGTTTCGGATACGCTTACCCGTAAGTTCGCCGACAGGGAGCAAAAAGCCCGCGCCATCTTTTACTGGATCGCAAATAACATTGAACCTGATTTGCGTGCCACGAAGAGTAACGACAATAAGAAAATTTTGCCGGAGCAGGTTATGCTCAGCAGGAAGACGACTCCGCTTGGCTTTGCAACCCTTCTTCAGGAAATGATGTCGCGCGCAAACATCCGCTGCCTTACGGTTGATGGATATACGAAACGAAATTCAGGCGATATCGGCAACCCGCCCGACGAACCAAATCATGCGTGGAATGTCGTGCAGCTTGGCCAAAGCTCAGATCAATGGTATTATGTTGATGCTTTTCTTGCAACAGGGTCAATTGATACCAGGTATACACGTTTCATAAAAAATTTTACGGGTGAATATTTTTTCACCGAAAGACCCGTTTTCAATCTTCAACATTACCCGGATAATACGGCATGGCTATTCGGGCCGGGGCCAAAATCAGTGAAGGAATTTTATAATCAGCCTGTGATATACCCGGCAGGCGTAGCACTCGGCATACAGCAGATTGATCCATTAAGCGGCACGATAAAAACGAAGGCGAAGAACCCTGTTTCCTTCGCTATAAATACCAACGGAAAAATTGAACCGCAGCAGGTATACATGGTTACAGGAGACGAAAGAAAACCAGACGCCCCTGTGCCGGTGAGATTCTCGTATGCAAACGGTACTCTCACCTTTACCCACCAATTTAAACGAGATGATGAATACCCGGCAAGAGTGGTCGTTGACGGAAACGTGGTTCTTGAATATTATGCGATTGTCCAGGAATAAATATCCTGGCTGAAACGGAAAATTTTCCGAAGTGGTGATGATTTAGCCTGATGTTTGTAATTCAGCTATATAAACGCTTTGAATAGGTCTCTTAAGTTTATAGCGGTTGGCCTCCTGGCCTGCATAGCTTCAGCGCTGGTTTACTGGCAGGTCAATAAAAAAACGATCGTTCGTCAAGCCATTCAATCTGCTGTACAGAAAGGAAGTGATAGCCTGTACTCTATTCGTTACGACAGCTCCCGTATTGACGAACTGGCCGGTAATGCAGATTTTTTCAATCTCAGGCTACAAAGTGATTCACTCTATAGTATTCTGAAAAGCGATTCGACGCAGCAGTTACCGGCAATCGTGTACGTTAATGTAAAGCAGCTCGGGATAAGGGGAGCAAATATTCCATCACTACTTACCGGTAATACTATTGAAGCAAACGAGATCTTTATCGAACAGCCGCATATCCACATAACGCTTCCACCAGGCGATTCTGTAAAACTGAGCGCCGAAGACAGCGCAAAATTATACGAACGGCTAACAGGCAACTTCAATTCCATTAAAGCTGGCAAGATCACAGTATCTGGTGGGAATGTATTGATCAGAACGGGAACAGGGCCGGTTCACACATCAATAAAAGGTGTGAACATTAATATTCCACAACTGAAAATTGACAGTACAAGGGATTACAACAATTTACTAAGCTATTTTATAAAGGATGCGGAAGCCGTAATCGACACCATAATTCTTCTTCCTAAAAAATCGGGACGTACCACGCGGATTGAAGGAATTGTATACAGCGCGCCACGAAAATTTCTAACTGTAAATCGCTTTTCGGAAATGGCGCTAAACGGAACAGAAACTGTCACCGAGATAAATAATTCCGGTTTCGCAAATCTGTCCACCGCCGACTTTATCAGAAGGAATTCGATCAGCGCGGACACTCTCTACTCATCAGGAGGTAAGTTGAAAATAGAAATGAATACCGGTGGCAATAACAAAGATCTTACCTCCCGCATCAACATAAATACCGATTATTTCAACAAGATAAATGTGAGGAACCTGAGGTTTGAAAGGACTGATGTAATAATTACTGATAGAGATAAGAATAAGCCGATTGCAAAATTAAACGGTATCACGCTCAATGTAGCGGGAATAGATGAACTCAAATTCAGTTTTTCCTTGCCATGGATACTTAAAAACAGCAACTGGATCATTGCAGGCGACGGAGTTGAACTTCCGAATAATAATACCGATTACAGAACTGAAATAGGAAGATTTAAGCTTGACAAACCTGCGTCCACAGCAACTTTGGGAAGCATAAAGATCATACCTAAAAATTCCGATGAAGCTTTTATGTCAAAACAAAAGCATCAAACCGATCATTACCGTATATCGTTTTCAAATCTCGTCTTCTCCGGACTAAATTTCAACCGATTACTGAACGATCAGGCTGTGTATGCATCTAAAGCCATAGTTCAACCCGATCTGTATATCTATAACGACAGAACACTGCCGCCGGACCTTTCATCAAAGGTGGGCAAATACCCACAGCAGATGCTGCAAAAACTTGATGTACCCATTAACATCAACAGGCTGGAAATAGCTAAGGGCAAGGTATTGTACCGGGAGCGCGGCGCGGTGTCGCGGAAGACGGGAGATGTGATCTTTACGCGGATCAATGGATCGGTAACGGGTTTCTCCAACCTTGAAAAAAATACCGAAATGGCATTAAACGCCAAAGCATTATTTCTTGGAATTACACCTTTGACCACAACCTGGCGTTTCCCGATGCAGAAAAAAAACGGGAGCTTCAACATTTCTGCCACTATAAACGGTGCCGATGCTACCAGGTTTAACGTGGTGACCGAACCACTTGGGATGGCCAAAATTAAGAGCGGAACTTTAAAAGGATTAAGGCTTGAAATGAAAGGAGACGACTACGGATCGGCGGGATCGGCCACGGTGTTGTACAACGACCTGAAGATCATCTATCTTGAAGAACCAAAAGGAAAGGATACCATTAACAAGAAAAACCTGCTCACCTTCTTTGCCAATATTTTTACAAAGAACGATAATCCTTCCAACGGAAAAACCCGGTCGAATTCAGTAGGTATACCGCGCGATACAACACGTTCGTTTTTCAATTTAGTATGGAAAAGCATTTTCGAAGGTGTAAAACAAACCGCAGCAGGAAAATCTATGTAAAGCCACTCTTAATCCTTCTTTGAAGCCCGGATCATTTCCGGGTAACCCATCCCATTTTCAAGCGCACTAACAGACATGGCTATTCGCTTTTCACGGGTGGAATTTGTTTTGGCGCTTTCTATCCAATTTGAAAAGTAGCGTTGATGAGAAGGTGAAAGCGATTGGAAGAAGCTGAGGGCGGCAGGAACTTCAACAAGGCACTCCATCAACAGGGGCGACAATATGAAATCAGATCGATCTTCCTCCAGAACCACCTTTACTTTTGCGCCGGCCCGCTTACCGATTCCTTTACGCATTTCGCCGTTCACGGCTATTATAAAATCTCCCTCGCCGTAAGGAATCATCGCCACGAATTTCAGAGGATGAGCATCAATCTTTCCTTTTACCCTGAATGAGCGGCGGGTGCCGGGCTTGATCTTCTCAGCAAGTGCTTTTGGAATAACAAAGTACGTCCAGCCGGTTTTGTCCCCATTCGCATCAAACTTCTCAAGCTTTGTTTCAAATGTAACCTTCATGCAGAATTCTTTCCGCGGCAAACATATACAAATAAAAAACCCACCAATTAGGTGGGTTTAATTTTTAAGCTCTTTGCTTAACAGGCGCCTTTTTTTTCACTTTCTTCAAAGCGGCGTCTATCGCTTTACTGAGTTCTTCGTAAGTGGCCTTGCCAGTCACTTTAACTCCGTTCACAAAAAATGTGGGAACATCTTTTACACCGCGGTTCAGTCCTTCGCGCAGATCGCCCTGTACCTGCCAGCCATAAGTTGCATTAACCAGTTCGTCAAGAAACTTCTTGTTGTTAACTCCAGCTTCTTTCGAATGGAGTTTCAAACTTGTCGTTCCCAGATTCTTACGGTTCGCGAACAAAATGTTGTGCATTTCCCAGAACTTTCCTTCCTGGGCTGTGGCTACTGCCGCCTCCCCCGCTTTCAAACTCCTCTGGTGAATATTGGTTAACGGGAAATGTCTGAAATTAAAACGGATCTTGCCGTCATAATCCTGCAAAAGTCTTTTAACGATCTCATTTGCTTTTGCGCAAGCCTCACTCTCGTACTCGCCAAATTCTTCAAGGGTAACCGCTGCTTTAGGATTTCCAACAAACACATCTTTTGGTTCAATAATTTCAACGATCTCTTTTTTGAATGCCATGTTGCTTCCTTTTTTATCTTTTTATTCCTCAACTTATCAATTCCCGCTATCATGTTGATTTATACATGATTTACGCGACAAATCTTCAGAATTGATTGAAGGTAAGGTTTTTTACCTGCCCCGCAAAATTGAAGTGCGATGAAAAGCATTTCTTAACAATTAAATAGTTGGTTATCAATATTATACAGAAAATACTTTAACAATTAACATATTAAATCCGTCGTTAATGTTTGATCACCGATTCACCTTGGATGCGGCGGTTTTTTCTGCTTCTCCTTCGCTTTCAGACTGCCCCACTTCATTACGAAAAACAACCGTTCCGTCGAACACGTCTACAAGTACAGGATGTTCTTTGTTGATATCACCGGCGAGTATCTTCTTGCTTAAAGGATTCACTATTTCTTTTTGGATCAAACGTTTTAATGGCCGTGCTCCGAATTGAGGATCGTAACCATTCTCCGAAAGGAAATCAAGCGCATACTCACTGAATAAAAGGTCAATCCCGTTTTCTGCCAATTGTTGTTTCAATTGGTTTAATTGGATAGTGATGATTCCCTTAATTTCCTTTTTCATCAAAGGATGGAACATGATGACCTCATCGATCCGGTTCAAAAATTCAGGCCTGATGGTTTGCTTCAGCAACTGTACCACTTCATATTTTGTGGATTCGATCACCTCGTCGAGATTCTCTTCAGAGATGTTCTCAAACCTCTCCTGTATGATCTGGCTTCCCATGTTGCTCGTCATAATGATGATGGTGTTTTTAAAATTCACCACCCTGCCCTTGTTGTCTGTCAACCGGCCATCATCAAGCACCTGAAGCAATACATTGAAAACATCGGGATGCGCTTTCTCTATCTCATCAAGCAAAACCACGGAATACGGTTTGCGTCTAACCGCCTCCGTTAGCTGCCCGCCCTCGTCATAACCCACATACCCGGGAGGGGCGCCCACGAGCCTGCTCACGCTGTGCTTTTCCTGGTATTCGCTCATGTCTATTCGCGTCATCATACTGTCGTCGTCAAAAAGATAATTCGCGAGCGCCTTAGCCAGTTCTGTTTTTCCCACACCGGTTGTGCCTAAAAATATAAATGAGCCAATCGGTTTCTTAGGATCCTGCAATCCCGCACGGCTTCTTCGTATTGCATCGGAAACGGCGCCGATCGCTTCTTCCTGTCCAACCACACGCTTGTGCAATTCCTGCTCAAGATTTAAAAGTTTATCGCGTTCACTTTGCAGCATCTTCGTGATCGGTATGCCGGTAGCTTTTGAAACGCTGTCTGCAATATCTTCCGCATCCACCTCTTCCTTAAGCAAGCGTTTCTCAGATAACTCTCCAAGTTCCTCCGTGAGCTTGCCGATCTCAGTTTCCTGTTCCTTGATCTTCCCGTACCTCAATTCTGCCACGCGGCCATAATCGCCATTCCGCTCCGCCTGGTCGGCTTCCTGCTTATATTCTTCAATTGCGGCCTTGCCGTTCTGAATTTTTTCAACAAGTTCCTTTTCCTCATTCCACTTCGCCTTATAAGTATCCCTTTCCACCGATAGATTCGCGATCTGGGTATTAAGGTCTTTTAACTTTACTTCATCATGCTCCCGCTTTATGGCTTCGCGTTCAATTTCCAATTGGCGGATCTGCCTGTCCAGCCTGTCCAGTTCTTCAGGCATTGAATTCATTTCTATGCGAAGTTTGGCAGCACTCTCGTCGATCAGGTCGATCGCTTTATCGGGAAGAAAACGGTCTGTAATATATCTGTGCGATAATTCAACGGCAGCAATTATCGCTTCATCCTTGATGCGCACATGGTGATGGGTTTCGTAACGATCTTTTATACCACGCAGAATAGAAATGGCATCATCCACCGAAGGCTCTTCAATCATGATCTTTTGAAAACGTCGCTCAAGCGCTTTGTCTTTTTCGAAAAACTTTTGATACTCATTTAACGTGGTCGCGCCAATTGCTCTCAATTCTCCCCGTGCCAGTGCCGGTTTCAAGATGTTTGCAGCATCCATTGCGCCATCGCCGCCACCTGCACCCACAAGCGTATGAATCTCGTCAATGAAAAGAACGATCTCTCCATCGCTTGAGGTCACCTCTTTCACCACAGATTTTAACCTCTCTTCAAACTCACCTTTGTATTTTGCGCCGGCAATCAGCAGGCCCATATCTAAACCATAGATTATTTTGGAGCGAAGATTTTCAGGTACATCGCCGTTAACAATACGCATGGCGAGTCCCTCGGCTATCGCGGTTTTACCCACACCCGGCTCACCGACCAAAATTGGATTGTTCTTCGTACGGCGGCTAAGAATATGAAGCGTTCTGCGGATCTCCTCATCCCTTCCGATAACCGGATCAAGTTTTCCGCTCCGCGCCATGTCGTTCAGATTCTTCGCATATTTATTAAGTGCGTTAAATTGGGTTTCCTGTGTTTGCGAAGTAACAGTGCTGCCTTTCCGGAGATCCTTGATCGCCTGTATCAGTCCCTTTTCTGTTAAACCCGCATCCTTCAACAGCTTAGCGGATGAATCATTTCCGTGAACGATCGCTAAGAGAAGGTGTTCCGGCGTTATGAATTCATCATTGAAAGATTTAAGCACGGACCCCGCATATAAGATCGCCGTATTCGCATCCCGCCCTAAATTCTGAGCGGGCTCACCATTTGTAGTGGGCAATTTGCCGATGAGTTCACTGAGTTTATTCTCAACAAGGTTAACGGTTACGTTGTTCTTTTTAAGAAGATATTCAACCGGCGAATCTTCAGCCTTTAGCAAAGCCTGCAAAATGTGCTCGGTTTCAATTGCGGGATTTCGGTGATTATAGGCGATCTGTTGAGCCGCCTGGAATACTTCAGCCGCTTTGATGGTAAAGTTATTTAGGTTCATAATTTTAATGTGAGTTATACTTGGTGCTCAAAACCAAATCCAAAGTGATATATAAGAAATTATGACATACAAAATCAGTTCCAACTGCCTGCTTTTCAGCTTTTTTATAACCGGCCTGCTAATGTTGCAGCCTGCATTTTCCCAATCAAACCGGAAGGAAACAGATCTGTGTCTGAAAAAGAATATAAGCAGCTTTGGCGGGCGGGCCATTTTATTGGTAGTTAAAGACGGAATAACGGTTTACAGAAATGTTCTGGATGATACGGGCCCGATAAAAAAGGGGATCGCAAGACGGAAAGGAATCAGTAACTGGAACGAAAATACAGTGGTTCCGGTAGCAAGCGCAAGCAAATGGCTGAGTGCCGCATTGGTAATGACATTTGTAGACGAAGGAAAACTTCGTTTACCGATACCGTTGGGCTTTATCTTCCGATACTTTCTGAAAATAGAAAGGGAAAAATTACCATTTCCGATTGCCTGAGCCACCTAACGGGAACGGGTAGCCGAATTTCGGAGAACCGGGAATATAGCCGGATGGCTTCTATGGAGCAGTGTATCGCCTACATTGCCGCCAAGCCAATGCATTCAGAACCGGGCGAGGCTTTTTATTATGGCAGCGATGGACTGCAAATTGCCGTGGCAATACTGGAAACGATATCAGGCAAAAAATTTGAAACGCTTTTCCGGGAGCGGATAGCGGAACCGCTGGGGATGATGAACACTACCTTTGGTTCAGGCCCTGTGGCTCTGGCTGCCGGTGGAGCGCGATCTACGGCATCAGACTACATGAAATTTCTCTTAATGATCTTAAATGAAGGAAAAGTTGACGGCAAACAGATCCTGAGCCCCACCTCGGTTAAGGAAATGCAACGAAACAGGATACCCGGTAAAGTGATCGCACATTCGCCGGACGAATCAGGATCGTGGGGTTACGGTTTCGGGGAATGGGTGGTAAATGCCCATACAGTCAGCAGCCCCGGGCTTTTCGGCACCTTTCCCTGGATCAATTCAAAACAAAAATATGCAGCCATTCTTTTCACGTTCAATCTGAAATTTAAAGGAAGGCATGATAAATACCGGGAGCTGATAAGATTAGTAGATAAGGCCGTTAAATAACGGGGCAGCTGCAATTCCCTTCACAATCCAAACCCGCGAGCTAACTTCGCAGTGCTATTTTGAACAAACGCTTAACATCAGATAAAATAAAGGAACTCGCCAAACAAGCGGGCTTCAACTTTTGCGGGATTGCGAAGGCGCAGCGCCTGGATGATGACGCGGCCCGACTCGAACGCTGGTTGAACAAAGGGATGCATGGAACCATGAAATACATGGAAAATTATTTCGACCTGCGTACAGACCCAACCAAACTCGTACCGGGCGCAAGGTCTGTGATCACCCTGATGTACAATTACTACTCTGTCGAAAAACAAAATGAAAACGCGCCGCGAATATCAAAATATGCATACGGGGAAGACTACCATGAAGTGATAAGGGAGAAGTTAAATCAATTTCTTTT
Source organism: Bacteroidota bacterium (assembly GCA_023422565.1). GTDB lineage: Bacteria > Bacteroidota > Bacteroidia > Chitinophagales > Chitinophagaceae > Ferruginibacter. Next base: position 89,788 of record JAFAGR010000083.1, read on the forward strand.
CATGCTTCGGGAAACATTCGGGGAAGTGCAGGGCCGTGGGTTTGTGGACAGCGCGCCGGTGTTGGAAAGAAGCTGGGCGCAACGCTCGGGATTAGGTTGGATCGGCAAAAACGGTAATCTTATTGTGAAAGGTAGCGGATCATTCTTCTTTCTTGCCACACTTATCACCGACCTGGAGGCAGAACCTGACGATATGATCACGCAGAATTTCTGCGGGAGTTGCAACCGCTGCGTAGAAGCTTGTCCTACAGAAGCGATCTTACCGAATAAGGAAATAAACGGCAGTAAATGCATCTCCTATTTTACCATAGAGCTGAAAGATGAACTCATTCCCGGGGAAATGAAAGATAAATTTCAGAATTGGATGTTCGGCTGTGATGTTTGCCAGGATGTGTGCCCATGGAACAGGTTCTCTCAACCCAACCAGGAAGAACGCTTCAAGCCCGTTACCGAAATCCTTAACCTGAGCACGGATGAGTGGGAAGCCATGACAGAAGAAGCCTTTAAAAAGATTTTCCGTAATTCTCCCCTGAAACGATCAAAGTTCAAAGGCATTAAAAGAAATCTCGCATTTTTACGGCCAAATGATCAGTAAGCTATATTCCATCTCGCAGAAAAATGAAAGGCGCATCATTGGTTTAATGAGCGGTACCTCGCTTGATGGGTTGGATATTGCGCTTTGTAAAATTTCCCGTGAAGGCCGCAATACCTCAGTTGTTCTCGAAGAATTTACCACTATCGAGTATGCCCAACCGTTAGCCAGCCAAATAAGAAGCATTTCACAGGAAGAAATTTCCCTCTCCTCACTTTGTTTGCTTAACACGCAACTTGGCGTTCTTTATGCGAAGTGGATCAATGAAAGCTTAAAAAAATGGAAAATCTCCGCAACGGAAACAGACCTTGTCGCTTCCCATGGACAAACCATATATCACCGTCCCAGACCTGATGGTAATCAAAGATCATCAACGCTACAGATCGTGGACGCCGACATAATAGCACGCCACACGGGCATTGTAACGGTAAGCGATTTCCGCATGAAACACGTTGCAGCGGGAGGTGAGGGCGCACCTTTGGCGGGTTATGGGGATTACCTGCTTTTTGCTGAAAATGGTGTTGATGTGGTAATGCTTAATATTGGAGGGATTTCAAATTTCACCTTTTTGCCCAAGAAATCTGATACGGAAATTCTCTGTTCTGATATTGGACCCGGAAATACGCTAATAGATTCATGGCAAAGAAAACATTTCGCGAGAGCCTTCGATAAGGATGGAGAAGTGGCCGGAGCCGGAAGGGTAAACGAAGCCCTTCTTGCAAAACTTCTTGATCATACTTTTTTTAAACTCCCTTTTCCGAAAACAACAGGACCGGAAGAATTCAATTATGAATTCATTGCTGAAAGCATAAAAGGTTCTATGTCTTCGGATATCGACAATGAGGATGTTGCGGCGACTCTCACTAAATTAACCGCAGTTTCGATAGCAGACGCGGTCAGGAGTGTTTTGAAAGATTCACCTTTTAAAGTATATGTGTCGGGTGGAGGAGCAAAGAATAAAACACTGATGTCAATGTTTAGAGCTGAACTTCCTACCGCCATATTCAGCACAACAGAGGAAGAAGGGATTTTACCTGATGCAAAAGAGGCCGTGCTTTTTGCAGTATTGGCTAACGAATGTGTTGCGGGAAAACCTGAAACCTTCGCGGGAACAGGCTTACTCAGTGTTAGAATGGGAAAGATATCCTTCCCGGATTGATCATCGTTTTTCGAGATAAGCTTTCAAACTCTTTAATGCTTCTTCATATCCGGGACCGGTGATGTCGTTCAACAACATTGCACCAAACTTTTCCCATGGATACCATTTTATTTTATTGATCGCTTTCCACTCAACCTGGTTCTGTAGTCCCGCGCTATATGCAGTTACATCGTTAATAATGTCATTCTCCCCTTCCCGCTGAAAAGCTACACGAATTCCGTTGGGATATTTTATCAATTCCTCCAGCCGGTAAACATGGCCATCTCTCTCCCATTGCAGGTACCCGTTGCCGTTAGCAAGCCTGCCCTTCTTTGGTTTTATACCGGAGAAATAAGGGTGCCAATTTACCCAGCCTTCCAGCTCACGGATCTGCACGGCCGCCGAAGAGGAATCTGTTGCAATGTTTATAGAGCGGTTTACAACAACCGTAGAAGGCATAAGCAATGAGATAGCAGTTATGATCACAAAAAAGCCTGCCATCACAAATAAAAATCCTTTAACTGCTCTCATACGTGAAATTCATTTTCATTCAACCCTACTCCCATTTAAATAACCTGGTCGCCAGAAAATAAGCAAGCACGCCCCACGCCAGAAGTACCGCCAGCTCAAACTTTATCTCCCAGAGATGCAAACCTTCAAAGGCCACTTTTCGCAACGCGGTATTTAAATGCGTTAGAGGAAGAGCATGAGATATTGGCTGCAGCCATGATGGAAAAACGGAAATAGAAAAGAATGTACCGCCAAGTAAAAATTGGGGAAGTGTAAAAAGATTGGCAAGTGGCGGAATGCTGCTGTCACTTTTGGCAAGGCCGCTTATAGCAAAGCCAAAGCCCATGAACACCATAAGGCCAATGAAACTCACCACGAGCATTTCTAAAAAGGTGGCAAACCCATTTATGAGTGTGAACCCAAAGAAGAAGTAGCCGGCAAGAATGATCACCACCGCTGTGATCATCTGGAAAATAACGCGGCTAAGGCTTTCACCCAGAATTATAAAAGGCCTGCTTATCGGTGTGGCAAAAAAACGTTTCAACACCATTGTGCTTCTTAAATTAAAAAACATAAAGGCCACACCAAATACAGCCGCGCTCATCAGGGAAAAGCCAAGTTGTCCCGGCAAAATGAAATCAATCGTCTTATATTTTCTGATCTCCGATACATCCCTGGCAGGATCAAAATTCAATCTTGCATAAGTGGGCTTGTTGGCGAACCGCGCATTATCTATCTGCCCGATCGTACTCTCAATAATGGAACGCACCTGCGGCCACTGGTTGTTGCTCGAAGTTGTGCTTTTTAAACTTATCGAATATGGAGCGCTATTGCCTTGTTCATTTTTGGTGATTTTTATTGAACCCGCCACCTGCCCTTTTTGCATTGCTTTCTGCAAAGCCACCTCATCTTTAAAATACAGCAATTTTAATGATGTTGATGATTTCAACGATTGATACAGCAAGTTCGAAGTGTCCGTTCCTGCATCAACCGACAAATTATAGACCTCCATGCGGCCGCTGTTGCCGATGAAGCCAAACACTAAAATGAAAATGAAGGGAAACACAAAACTGAACACAATTGCCGACGGGCTCCTCCTGATTGCACGGAGGCTTGCAACTGTTATCGCCCACATCGCCCTTAGCTGGCTGTACTTCATATTAGTTTCGGTAATGCAAAACTATGGAAAAGGCGACAGCAGCCGAAAATCAATTATCAGTGTGCTCGTGTTCAATATTTAAATTGCAGCATGGAAACCGTGTACCTGTTGCTGGGAAGTAATTTAAATGAGCCGGAAAAACAAATGGCCGTGGCGGAGAAAATGATCGTAAAGCAAATTGGAAAAATTACGAGAAAAAGTTCGCTTTATAAAACAGCGGCATGGGGACTCCGGGATCAGCCTGACTTTCTAAATCGTGTTGTAATCTGCCAAACCAACCTGCAACCCAGGAAGGCCCTTCAAACAATTCTTGCCATTGAAAAAGAAATGGGCAGGAATCGTGGTAGAAAAAATGCTCCAAGAATAATTGATATTGATATTCTTTTTTATGGAAAAGAAATAATTAACGATCAGGAACTCCGGGTGCCGCATCCCCGTATTGCTGAAAGGCGATTTGTTTTAACTCCGCTGAACGAGCTTTCTCCAATGTTTAAGCATCCAGTATTAAATAAATCGATCAACAAACTATTGAAGGAATGCAATGATCCACTTGATGTGAAAAGAATTTGATATCCATTTTATGCATTACCCCTATTTTGCAAACTGATTTTTTGGAACGGATACATGCAATATAAGTTTATAACAATTGAAGGAAATATCGGCGCGGGGAAAACAACACTTGCCACCCTGCTCAGCAAACATTATAATGCACGGTTGGTTTTGGAAGAATTTGCCGACAATCCCTTTCTCCCCAGCTTTTATGAAAATCCGTCCCAATATGCCTTTCCATTGGAATTGTTTTTTATGGCCGAACGTTATAAGCAGTGGAAGGACGTGCTCCAGGCGCCGGATATGTTTCATAATGTAACGATCTCGGATTATCTTTTTACAAAGAGCCTGCTTTTCGCCAAGGTTAACCTGGCAGAAGAAGAGTATTTGCTCTATCAGAAATTGTTCGACATCATCAACCCGCAGATACTGCAGCCCGACATACTTATCTTCCTTCATGCCCCTGTTAAAAAATTACAGGAGAACATTAAGAAAAGAAACCGGGGTTACGAGCAGGGAATTGAAAACGATTACTTAAGTAACATTCAAGAAACCTATTTACAATATCTCAAACAATACAACATTAAAACACTTTTCGTAGATGCGTTGAATGCGGACTTTATTAATAATCCCCTTCACCTTAAAATTATAACTGACGCTCTCGAAAAAAGTTTTGAACCCGGGCAGCATTATATTTCCCTGCCGTAATGAATGAATTGAAAAACCAGTCCTCCGATATCAGTCCATATGCTCCATTAAAATTTCCGGAGTTCAGAAATTTTATCGCGGGCCGGTTTATATATATAATGGGAATACGGATGACCGGTACGGTGATCGGATGGTGGATTTATCAGCTCACCAACAGCAAGCTGGCACTTGGTCTCGTAGGACTTTCGGAGGTGATACCGGCCTTATCTTTTGCATTGTATGCAGGCCATAAGATCGACCTTTCCGAAAAAAGAAAACTCCTTTTAGTTTGTGTGGCCTTCTATTCCATGTGCATATTGGGCCTCTGCTATCTTTCTTCCAAACATGCGGCCTCTTCAATGACTCCATGGACGATCGCCTTCCTGATATTCGGATTAATTGGTGTGACAGGTTTGATCCGTGCTTTCTCCGGCCCTACATTTTCTGCAATGATCTCGCAAGTTGTACCACGCGGGATGTTGGCAAATGCCGCCGCAATCAGTTCCGCGGGTTGGCTTACCGCCTCGATAGTCGGCCACGCAACTGGGGGATTCGCAATTGCATTCCTTGGGATCCATTACACCTTGTTTCTTGTATTCGCACTTATAATTATCAGTTACATCCTTTTTGCCAGGTTAAAACCAAAACCTGCGTTCATCACGAAAGCTAAGAACACCTGGCAAAGTGTGAAAGAAGGTATAAGTTATGTTTTCAAAACAAAGGAATTGCTCGGAGCTCTGACGCTTGATCTTTTTGCAGTTCTGTTCGGGGGTGCCGTAGCCCTTGTTCCGGTATTCGCAATGGATATTCTAAAAATAAGCCCGATAGGTTTTGGATGGCTCAACGCCGCTGCTGATATAGGTTCTATTATAACCGTTACCACGCTAACGCTGAGGCCCCTTCGGGCCAAACAGGGAAAAATATTATTTTATGCCGTTGCCGGGTTCGGCGTATGTATCATTGTTTTTGCATTTTCAAAAGTCTTCTGGTTGTCTTTCATAGCCTTGCTAATTAGCGGAACGATGGACGGAGTTTCTGTGATAGTCCGCGGAACCATTCTTCAATTAAAAACTCCGGACGAGTTGCGCGGACGCGTAGCTTCGGTGAACAGTATGTTCATCAACTCATCAAACGAACTCGGTCAATTTGAAAGCGGTGTGGCAGCAAAATTCATGGGAACCATACCGGCGGTGGTTTTCGGCGGATGTATGACCATCGCCGTTGTTATCATCACCTGGTTTAAAGCCCCTGCACTCAGAAAAATGGAATACTGATCTTTAACGCCGCGTATAGCATGAATTTTGTTACATTTATTCGCTCAAACTTCCTCTATGCAACGCAGACAATTCCTGAAAAGTACCGGAATACTTATAGGTTCATTAGCCCTGCTCGATACCAAAGGCCTTGCTTCGATTTTCGCGAATGCTCATTCGGTTCGCATGCTTACCGATGACACAGGTATATTCCTTGAAAAAGGCGGAACCATATTGTTCCAGCTGAATAAGGCAGGGATAATTGTAGTGGATTCGCAATTTCCGGACACTGCGCCGCATCTTATTGAAGAACTCAAGAAACGTTCTTCGGTTCCTTTCCGATTGCTTATTAATACACATCACCACGGTGATCACACCTCCGGGAACATTGCATTTAAAGATCTTGTTCAACATGTACTTGCGCACACCAACAGTAAAATGAACCAGGCAAAAAGCGCGGCAGCTAACGGTAAGGAGGGAGAGCAGTTATACCCTGACCAGGTTTACACCGACGTTTGGTGTGAAAAGATCGGTAAAGAGAAAGTTTGTCTTAATTATTATGGAGCCGCGCATACAAATGGCGACAGCATCGTACATCTTAAGAAATCAAAAGTTGTTCACCTTGGCGATCTTGTATTTAACAGGAGGCATCCCTACATTGATAAAATGGCGGGGGCAAACATCGCTAACTGGATATCAATTCTTGAAAAAGTTACCAAAGAATATTCCGATAAAAACAAGTTCGTTTGCGGACATGCTGCCGAAGGTTACGATGTGATAGTTAGCAAAACAGATATACTTGCATTCAGAGATTATCTGAAAAACGTTTTGGAATTTACCGAGGCAGAAATTAAAGCGGGAAAAACAAAGGATGAAATTCTGGCTGCAACCAGTATCCCGGGCTCACCGGAATGGAAGGGCGAAGGAATTGAAAGGCCGCTTTCAGCAGCGTATGCCGAAATAACTGCGAAGTTTAAATAACGAGTGCCAGGCTATTTGAAATGAACCGCTTTTAATGATATTTCCCGGAGCGGATCACCCCCATCAATAAAGAGTTTTCCTTTCGCGGTAAGGACCGCTGCCACTTTTTTTAATGCATGCTGTTCAATTTCGGGATGGCGTCCATCCAACGCTCCTACCCGAATTGCAACTGCAAGATCGAAAGGCAATTCAGATTTATCGATCACCAAATGCTCAACAGCTATTTGCATATACGAAAGTTTACCGGCTTCAATTTGAGCAGCCGAATTCTTTATCGCCTGCCGAATGGCCTTCGCCGATCTGTCAATTGCAAGCACGTAAATATCTACGAACCTGTTCGCGATCTCACGCGCCATTACACCCGGGCCGCATCCGATCTCCAATATTCGCATGCCGCGCTTTAATGGCAAAGCATTCACAATTTCCAATAACCGTGGTGATAATTTTTCTGAAGTCTTCATTTTATGTGGGCCTTCTCCACGCTCGATTGTAATGATACCAGTTCATCGAGTACGAACGCAACAGCGGGACAAAAAGAAGCGTTCTTAAGCGTAATATTTTTTCGCTTGATCAGAACGTCTTCATCGGTATAAGGGAACCTTGTGCAATCTGAAGGGCGGATTTCATAAATAGAACAGGCATTATCTGCACCAAGGAACGGGCAGGGTTTTGAAGGCACCACAAAATCTCCATCCTCGTCGAGCACGAGATACTTTTCAATAAAACCCGATTCTTTCATTTTCAGGTGGCGGGAAATCCTCTTAATATCCGGCGTTTTGAACCTTGGCGAATAATTCTTGCAGCAGGCGGCGCAGTCCAGACAATTAATCTGCCCGAAGGCCTTTTCATGAAGCACAGGCAGCGCCTTCAACACCACGTTCTTATTGGCTCTTTCTAAAAAGCGTCGATACTTTTTCAGATCCGGTTCTTTGGAAGGAAGGTTGGCCATGGTATATTCAGCGGCAAATGTAGGCCGCCTCCCGGGTTCAGAAATCACAAAACATATACAAAACCCTAAATCTGTTTTTACCGCTCTTTTCAAAATCGCGGTTAAACATTTACCTTTGCGGCCACAAAAACACTCCTGCCTTTTAAGCCAAATCAGATCATTATGAATTTATTTGAACAGCAAAAAAACGAGTTCGTTAACCGTCATATCGGCCCAAATGAATCAGAAACAGGGAAAATGCTCCGAAAGATCGGCGTACCTGATCTTGAAACTCTGATCGATCAAACAATACCCTCAGACATTCGCTCGGCAGAGCCTCTTTCAACAGGCGGGCCTGTAAGTGAGTATCAATACCTGGAAGAATTGAAGAATGTAGCAAGGCTTAATAAAGTTTTCAAAAGTTATATTGGGCAGGGATATTATAATACAATAGTGCCGAGTGTAATTTTAAGAAACGTATTTGAAAATCCGGGATGGTACACGCAATACACGCCCTACCAGGCGGAAATAGCACAGGGAAGGCTTGAGAGCTTACTGAATTTTCAAACTGTGGTGAGCGATCTGACGGGCTTGCCGATTGCGAATGCAAGCCTTCTTGATGAAGGAACAGCTGCGGCCGAAGGCATGACGATGCTATTCAATTTAAAAAACCGTGATCACGACGATATTTCAGCGCCAAAGTTTTTTGTTGATGAAAAGATATTCGAGCAAACAAAAGAGATATTGATCACACGAGCAGAACCGATTTCCGTTGAACTTGTTTTTGGAGATCACAAAACCGCAACCATAGATGAAAGCTATTTCGGGGCGATAGTTCAATATCCGGATTCAAACGGCCAGGTTGAAGATTACCGGAGTTTCATTAATAAAGCCCATGCGGTAAACGCCAAAGTTGTGATGGCAACCGATCTTCTCGCCCTAACCCTTCTCACTCCTCCCGGAGAACTCGGAGCGGATGTGGCGATCGGAAGTTCACAAAGGCTCGGAGTACCTATGGGGTTTGGCGGGCCACACGCCGGCTTCTTTGCTACTCAGGATGAATTCAAAAGAAACATCCCCGGAAGAATCATCGGCGTTAGCGTAGATGCGAATAACAACCGTGCGCTGAGAATGGCCCTTCAAACACGCGAGCAACACATTCGCCGTGAAAAGGCCACAAGTAATATCTGTACGGCCCAGGCACTGTTGGCTAACATGACGGCGATGTATGCGGTATATCACGGTGCGGAAGGTTTGAAAAATATTGCAAAGAGAATAAGCACACTCGCTTTAACCTTGAGCCGTGAACTACACGAACTTGGTTTCAGAAACGAAAACGAATTTTTCTTTGACACTATCAAACTCACTGTTGAAAATCCGGATCAACTTAAAAAGATTTCTGAAGCCAACGGAATCAATTTCTATTATGACCGAAAGGACGTAAAGATCTCTCTTGACGAAGTGACCACTCAACGTGATGTGCTCGAAATACTTCACGTGTTTGCATCTCTCAAGAATATCGATACCTCGGTAGCGCATTTCGACTCAGAAGTGCTTTTGGAAAATATACCTTCCGCACTCACACGAACTTCAGGCTTTCTTACGCACCCGGTCTTCAACAGCCACAGAAGCGAATCGGAAATGATGCGTTATATCAAACAACTCGAAAACAAAGACCTTAGCCTGAATACCTCAATGATCTCGCTTGGCAGTTGTACAATGAAGCTTAACGCAGCAACACAACTGATCCCGGTGAGTTGGCCTGAATTCAACAATATTCATCCCTTTGCTCCCGCAGATCAGTGGGAAGGATACAAATTAATAATAAATGATCTTGAAGCGTGGCTGAGTAATATCACCGGGTTTCATGCCACCTCTCTTCAGCCAAATAGCGGGGCGCAGGGCGAGTATGCCGGCCTGTTAACCATTCGCGCCTATCATGCAGATCATAACCAGGCTCACCGCGATGTAATCCTCATACCTATCTCCGCTCACGGCACCAACCCTGCTTCAGCAGTAATGGCCGGCTTTAAGGTGGTAGTGACTAAATGTGATGAAGCAGGAAATATTGATGTTGAAGACCTGAAGCTCAACGCGGAAAAATACAAGGACCGCCTTGCAGGATTAATGGTGACCTATCCAAGTACGCACGGCGTTTTTGAAGAAAGCATCCGCGAGATATGCAGGCTTATTCATGACAATGGCGGATTGGTTTACATGGATGGCGCGAACATGAATGCACAGGTAGGGCTAACAAGCCCCGGGAATATTGGAGCGGATGTTTGCCATCTTAATCTACATAAAACCTTCGCAATACCACATGGTGGAGGCGGACCAGGCATGGGCCCCATCTGTGTGAATGAAAAACTTGCACCATACCTTCCGGGTCATATTTCTCTTGGCATAAAAAACAAGGCCATTAAAGCGGTGAGTGCTGCGCCTTTTGGCAGTGCAAGCATTTTGCTGATCAGTTATGCTTACATTAAAATGCTTGGCGGCGAAGGGTTGAAAAAGAGCACCATGTACGCGATCTTAAATGCGAATTACATGAAAGCAAGATTAGAGAAAGAATTCAAAATTCTGTATTCCGGGAAAAACAACCGGTGCGCTCACGAGTTCATTGTTGATCTGAGGCCTTTCAAACAATCCGCAGGAATAGAAGCTGAAGATGTAGCTAAACGTTTGATGGATTACAACTTCCACGCCCCAACTTTAAGCTTCCCGGTGGCGGGCACAATAATGATAGAACCTACCGAGAGTGAAGATAAAGCTGAACTTGACAGGTTCTGCGATGCGCTACTTAGCATTCGTGCAGAGATAAGCGAAATAGAAACGGGACGTGCAGACAAGGCTGACAATCCTTTGAAGAACGCACCGCACACAATGAGCGCTGTACTTGGGAACGAATGGAAGCACGGGTATAGCCGCGAGCAGGCTGCTTTCCCTTTACAATATGTTAAGGAAAACAAATTCTGGCCTTCAGTGAGCAGGGTGAACAATACAGCGGGAGACAGGAATTTGATTTGCACCTGCGAGCCGGTGAGTTCCTATCTTGAAGCAAAGGTGTGAGTTGAAAACCAAAGCCTAAATAAAATAGCCTTAAATACCTGCTTTATCCTATCTTTGCGCATTAATAAATACAATAAATAAAAAATGGACACTAAAAATCAAGGTACCGTTAAGTTTTTCAACACTGAAAAAGGATTCGGTTTTATCCGTCACGATGATTCTGACAAAGAAACTTTTGTGCACGTGAGTGGCCTTATCAACGACATTAAAGAAGGCGATAAGGTTGAATTTGAACTTCAAAATGGTAAAAAAGGAATGAACGCTGTTAACGTAACAGTTGTCGCATAATATTACCGGTTAAAAAAAATTGATGGGTTGCAATGAAATGCAGCCCATTTCTTTTTTCAGCTTGGCTCCAACAGAACTACATTTAACTTCGAAATTTTTTTAGATGATAATTATGAAACAAATAATTGCTTCCGCGCTATGCTTCATTACATTCACCGCCTTTGCCCAAAAAAATCAATTAAGGCTGAAGAAAGGCGATGTTATATTTTCTCTGGTGGAAAGCAGCCAGGATATCGACATGGGTATGGGAATGCAAATGAATACTAACCTATCGGGTGCATATGAATTGTCGGTTTACAGGGATCATCATGATTCCGCGTATACAATCCTTGCAAAAATGGTGTCAACTAAAGTTGTTGCTACGGGCGCAGGCCAAGATCAAACCTACAACTCAGAAACGGGAGAAGGAGCTGATTCTGAGTTGGGATCAATGCTAAAAGACAACATAGGCAGGCAAGATACGCTTATAGTAAACCGCTACACCGGAGTAGTGACCAAAAAAGATACTGTAACAATAAATCTTCTTGAATCCCTCAACAAATCGGAAGAAGATTTGGCTACCGTATCAGAAAACTCCTTATTCATTATAAGGGATGATGCAAAGCAGGGCGACAAGTGGACTGTAAAATCTAAAACCGGCGGGGTTGACAGCGAAACAGATTATGAACTTAAATCTATTGACGGGAAAGTAGCCACTATCGAATACAAAACCAAGGTTAACGGAAGTTCAGAGGTAGAAGTGCAGGGCATGCCCATGATGGTGACAACCAACGGAAAGGTGGAAGGCGACTTTACAACAGATATTGAAACAGGACTGATCTTTACAAAAAGCATTGTTAGCGACCTTAAAAGTTCTATGGAAATTATGGGACAGACGATGGAGATGTCGGCAAAAGGAAAAGTTACTGTAACCAATAGGCTTAAGTGATTCCCTCCGGTCCGTTTTTTCATTACTATTCGTAGATCGTGACAGTAAAGCGTAAAGGATGTAATTAAGATATCATATCTTACAACTTTAAAACGGCATTAATGAAATTACTTTACCTTATTGTGGCCGTATGCTTATATAGTTCTGCCCACGCACAGTTTCCTTCCCCGTACTGCACCGAAGCAATGCCTCTTGGTGTTCTGCCTATCACTAGAGTGAATATAGGAACGATCGACAACCGCTCTCCGGTTACACCCGGCGGGCAGGCACTGGAAGACTTCACTTCGCTTTCGACAAATCTATTTGGAGGGCAGACCTACCAGATTACTGTGGAAGGCGCAACGAATGGAAATGTGGCCGACAATTACTATTTGTTTGCAGACTGGAATGCAGATGGCGATTTTAACGATGCGAATGAAAGGCGCTTTATCGGATCAATTTCAAATTCGACAGGCTCCGATGGAATTAACGCAACTACATCTATAATCCCACCTACCGATGCAACACCCGGCGCAAGTAGGTTGAGAATCGTAAAGCGATCCGGAATGTCATCTTTCCCCTGCGGAAACTCCGGCCTTGGTCAGGCCGAGGATTACACAATATTACTATCTATTCCACCACCCCATGGCATTTATGTGAAAACAACTGCCCCCGGCTCAGACAACTCGGGCACCTCTTGGGCAAATGCAATGACCAGCCTTACCACAGCCCTTTCAGTAGCACGAGCAAATGATACAATCAGGATAGCGGCCGGCACCTACAAGCCAGGCAACAACAGAGCCGATGTGTTCTTCCTGAAAAGCGGTGCGTTAATGTTAGGAGGATATCCTGCAACAGGCAACCCGGTTGATGCAGATCGTAATCCGATTTTGCACAGCACAGTATTAAGCGGCACACTTAATAATATGGGGAACTACCATGTACTCTATGGGTTTGAACTTTCATCTGCAACAATCGTTGATGGTTTCAAAATTTCAGGGGGCGAGGCATGGGACGGGCCCAACAGTACGAGCGAAAAGGGCGGTGGCATATTGCTTGAAAATTCCAACCCGACATTTAGAAACTGCATTTTTGAAGACAACACAGCTGCCGGCGGCGGAGCTGTGGCAATACTCTCGGGCAATCCTTCCTTTATAAATTGCCAGTTTCGCCGCAACAAGGCGCATGGTGTTGGAGGTGCGGCAATACTATCTGAAACAGGCAATCCGCAATTCACCAACTGCATCTTTATTGAAAATGAATCCCTCGGTGAGATAGTGCTGAATCTTCTTAACAGCAACTCTTCATTTACCAACTGCGTTTTTACAAAAAATATCGGGGAAATCTTCCGTAACAATCAAAGTCATTCCACCATCAATTTTACCTCTATAGTCAATAATAAAATTGCGTACACACCTGGTTTTGCGTATGCATCTCTTAAGGGTGAAAACAATTCAAGCTTCACAATCTCCAATTCAATCCTTTACTACAATTCCTTACCACGCGCTGAAGACACTTCAGATATTGCCTTAGTAAATTCAACAGCAAGCGTTACAAATTCAATTACCCACGCCTATTACGATGGCAATTCTACCAACCGTAATATCGACCCGCGATTCCGAGACACCGCAGACGTTGATGGTGCCGATGATCTATTTTTTACAAATGATGACGGATTGCAATTGATGAACCCTTGCTCACCTGCAATTAATAGTGGCATCCAGATCGCCGGCATCACGAATGACATTCTGGGAAATCCACGAAGCGCAAACGGAATTCCGGATCTCGGACCTTACGAAATGCAGCAGAGCATTTTATCAGTACCGGGAGTAATATATGTAAACAAACTTGCTAACGGTAACAATGACGGATCTAGTTGGGCAAATGCATATACCGAACTGCGAACAGCAATGCAAGCTTGCGGTGATACGATCAAAGTTGCTACAGGAATATATTATCCGTCAGACAATGACGTTAGGGCATCTTTGTATTTGGAAAAGAACAGGGTGTTGTTGGG
>JAFAGR010000080.1 GCA_023422565.1 Bacteroidota bacterium
ATCGTAAATCGTAAATCGTAAATCGTTACATGAAGATATTGGACATCAGGGCCATGCGCGGCCCGAACCTGTGGAGCATTAGAAGACCGAAGCTGATACAGATGAAGATTGACCTGGAGGAAATGGAAGAAAAACCCACCAATAAAATTCCGGGATTCAGGGACAGGCTCGAAAAATTACTTCCCACACTATACGACCATCGCTGCAGTGAGGGCGTCGCCGGCGGATTTTTCATGCGTGTGGATGAGGGCACCTGGATGGGACATGTAATTGAACATGTGGCTCTCGAACTGCAGACGCTTGCGGGTATGGACACGGGTTTTGGCCGTACACGCGGCACCGGAAAGCATGGTGAATACTTCGTGGTATTTGATTATATGGAAGAATCAGTTGGCATGCAGGCAGCACGTTCCGCATTTCAACTGGTGCAGGATGTGATAGACGATAAAGAGGTTGATCTTGAACCCATCGTTCAGCAGCTTCGTGAAATACGCGAAGAAACAAGGCTCGGGCCTTCAACGGGGTGTATTGTAGATGAGGCCGCAAAACGCGGCATTCCTTACATCAGGCTGAATAAACACAGTCTTGTGCAACTTGGCCATGGCGTAAAACAACAACGCATCCGCGCCACAATTGCCGGCACAACAAGTTGCATCGGGGTTGACATTGCCGGTGATAAGGAAGATACGAAAAACCTGCTCGAGGCCGCATCCATACCGGTTCCGTCGGGCAAGATCATTCGCGATGAAGAAGACCTTAAAACAGCAATTGAAAAGATCGGTTATCCCTGTGTATTGAAACCGATCAGTGGCAATCACGGAAAAGGCGCTACAACAAACATCACCACATGGGAGCAGGCGTTAAAGGCGCTTGAAGCTGCCCAGGTGTATGGGCGAACGATCATTTGTGAAAAATTCATCACGGGCTTTGATTTCCGCATGCTGGTGATCAACCATAAATTTATTTGCGCGGCACTTCGTACACCCGCTTCCGTTACCGGCGATGGAAAAAACACAATTCGATTCCTGATAGATAAAACCAATGGAGATCCACGCCGCGGCTACGGGCATGAAAAAGTGCTTACACAAATAAAAGTGGACGGTTTCACAGAAAAAATGCTGGATGAAAAGGGATATACGCTGGATACAATTCCTGCAGATGGCGAACTTGTTTTATTAAAGCCCACGGCAAATCTTTCAACAGGAGGCACGTCCACCGATGTTACCGATGAAGTACATCCTTCAAACATTTTCATGGCGGAGAGGATAAGCAGGATCATCGGCCTCGATATTTGCGGAATCGACATCATGGCTCCGAACCTGAAAATTCCTATCACTGAAAACGGCGGCGCAGTTTTGGAAGTAAACGCGGCACCGGGTTTCCGTATGCATATTGAACCTTCAGAAGGCATTGGAAGAAATGTGGCGGAACCAGTTATTGATATGCTGTTCCCGCGCGGTTGCGATGGAACTATTCCCATAATAGCAATCACCGGAACTAACGGTAAAACCACAACCACGCGGCTGACCGCGCACATTGCAAAAAACGCGGGCTTCAAAGTTGGATATACCACAAGTGATGGCGTGTATATTCAGAATCAACTTTTAATGAAGGGCGATTGCACGGGACCAGTTTCGGCACAGTTTGTTTTGAAAGACCCAACGGTTGATTTCGCCGTATTGGAATGTGCGAGAGGCGGTATGCTAAAAAGTGGACTTGCATTCCAACAATGCAACATCGCGATCGTTACCAATGTTTCGGCTGACCATATGGGCCTTGGCGGAATTGAAAACATTGAGCAGATGGCGCGCGTTAAAGCTGTTGTTCCTGAAACGGTGATGAAGAACGGTTACGCAATTTTAAACGCGGATGATGACCTCGTTTATGATATGCGTAAAGGTTTGCATTGCAATGTGGCACTGTTCAGTATGGATGAAAACAATCCGCGGATACTAAGGCATTGCAAAAGAGGAGGGCTCGCGGCGGTTTATGAAAACGGTTTTGTTACCATTATGAAAGGCACGTGGAAGATCAGGGTAGAGAAAGTATCGAACATCCCCATTACCTATGGTGGCAAGGCCATGCACAACATTATGAACACGCTCCCGGCAATACTTGCCACTTATCTCTTCAGAAATATCAAGGTGGATGACATTCGCGATTCATTGACTTCCTTTATACCATCACCGACGCAAACACCTGGGCGATTAAATCTTTTTGAATTCAAGCATTTCAAGTTTTTGGTTGACTATGCCCACAATCCCGCCGGTCTGCAATTGCTATGCGATTTTGTAAGCAAGCTGGATGGCAGCCCGAAAGTAGGCGTGATAAGCGCTACGGGCGACCGGCGCGATGAGGATATTCGCGAGATCGGAAGAATTTCAGCCCAATATTTTGATGAGATTATAATTCGCCAGGATAAAAACTTACGTGGACGAACTGCCGAAGAGATCGTTGAATTGTTGGTGGAGGGATTGAACGAAAACATGGAAAAGAAAATTCCGACCACCATAATTTACAATGAAAAAGAAGCGATACTGCATGCCTATAACACGGTAAAGCCCGGCTCACTGATCACAATAATGTGCGATGTTGTTGTAGAAGCGCTCGATATTATCAGGGGGTTGAAGGAGAAGGAGGATGCGGAGTAGTTTTGGGTGATGGGTTTTGGGTGATGGGGTTTGGGTGATGGGTTTTGGGTGATGGGTTGTGAGGAATGATTTGGGAAATTTTTTTGTTTTGAGAAGGCTAGTAAAAATAGTCCTAATCGTCTGTTAAGTAACCTAATGGGGCATTTGTAGTGTTGCAGCAAGTTGCTAAATTTCCGAATGGGCGATTTTAAGGCTCTTAAAGTTTGGCAGCAGGGAATGGATATCGCGGAAAAATGCATCAAACTTGTTGCAGATTTCCCAAAAGATGCTGTCTTTAACTTAGGTGAACAGATTAAACGGTCCGCAATTTCGATACCCTCGAATATAGCGGAAGGCAATTCTCGCACATCGAATAAAGAATATTTTCATTTTCTGTCAATCTCATTGGGCTCCTGTTTCGAACTTGAAACACAATTACTGTTGGCTCAAAGAACGAAGTTTGGAAATAGTGAATTGTTAATAGAAGTTTTGGATCTTATTGACAGAGAACGAAAGATGTTAATTAGCCTTCGGATGAAGGTGCGCGACAGTTTCTAGCGGAAAACCTAAATTATATAGTCAAAACATAATTTTTTACGCACACCCAAGACCCATAACCCACAACCCATAACTCACTACTTTTTTTTGGCTAAAATCTTCCCTTCCCCTATTTTTGCACTCCCGAAGAAATGAGGGAAGCTTGGGTTATGGTGTAACGGTAGCACTACAGATTTTGATTCTGTCTGTCTAGGTTCGAATCCTGGTAACCCAACGGAAAGGCTGTCATGAAAATGGCGGCCTTTTTTAATTTATTTGGCTTTAGTGTTAGGGTTAGGCCTAATATGGGGAAGATAAAAATCTCCCCTCTTGAAACGAAAATTCTCTTTTCGCGTCGCAGAATTGGAATCGGTTGTTAATTTATTTCAAAAACTAAGGAAGAACACATACGCGGGCCTTTACTTCGCCTCATTGTAGGCACGTATCAACCTTACTTTTTCGCGTTGATTAAGGGGGCTGGCCTTCTTTAGGTCATCCATATGTTGCGGAGAATCGGCCAATACGCGCGAGATATTGCCTTTGTTGGCGGCCTTTAATTTTCCCGCTTTGGTCACGATCATTAAGGTGTAGGTGGCAGGCACTGCAGAAGAAACGGCCAAGGTAGCCAAAGCCGTCATGCCGCCGCCTGTAGCGAGAAGGGTTTTTTGTTTGTAAAAGATATATGGATTGGGCCCGCTGCATTGCAATTTCCAAAACCGGTGACCGATCACCGATCCCATAAACTTCACAAAGGTGTTTTCTCCGTCGCTGAATCCCCAAATCTTACGATCGAATTCGCCGGAGCCGGGTTTTGCGGCAATTATCGTGGTGTCTTTTCTTGATGCACGAATATATTTAAGATGCAGATCGGCGGTGGCGGAAGGAGTGTTGGTTACGTACTCCTCATACGTTTTAAAGATTTGAATTTGTTTAACTCCCCTGTCATCTTCAGTAGAATCTGCCTGGGAAAATGCAGGCGTACACAATGTGATAAGAAATAGAAATGCAAATGCACGGAATAGAATGCTCTTCATGTTTTTGGCGGTTAGCTTGGTTTAATAGCGAGGCAATTTACATTAACCTTTTGAATAATACCCTTTTTCCGGTACCAATACTCTCATCGGCCTCGTGTGATCATCTCCTCCAATACAACCCCCATACTTGCGTTTGGCATTTGTATCTTAAGTATGGCCGACAAAGTAGGCGCAATATCGGTTACGCCTACACGCCGGAATGACCGGCCGGATGCAATGCTGCTTCCGAAAAATATTAACGGGATGTGCGTATCATAATTGTAAAAGGTGCCGTGTTCGGTTCCTTTGCCGAGGTAATCGACAAACTGCGGTTTTAAGATCACGTAAATATTACCGCATCGTTTTGGATGATATCCTCTTGCCACCCTTTCTTTCAGATCAGCCGGTAACACCACCTCATTCAATTTTGAATAAAGGAAGGCCATCACCACCTCCTCTCTTTGTTCCAAAAACCGGATGACCGATTGTTCGATCTGTTCCCGGTCAAGCCGGAACGAATCTATATAAGGATCATTCAGAAAAAACTGGTTATTAAAATAATGCGTCACCAATCCCTTTCGGGCAAACTTCAATTCGAGATGTGAATTGATCTCATCAACAAGACCAAAATTATTTAAGTTACCCGCACTTAATTTTTTACTTTTCGCAAAGTCGGGAACCTGCGGTGCAGAATGGTCTGCCGTTAAAACCAACAGGTATTTTTCCTTTCCCACGGCAGAATCCAAAAAATGAAGGAATGAGGCCACATCCCGGTCCAGCCGAATATAGGTATCCTCTATTTCCATTGACATTGGCCCGAACCGATGCCCAATATAATCGGTGGAGGAAAGGCTTATGCACAACATATCGCTAAACCGTCCACGCCCCAGTTTTTCTTCTCTAACAAGCGAACTTGCAAAATCAAGAGTGAGCGAGTTTCCCATGGGCACATAACGGAAAGGCGTATACGATTTTCCCAAAAAGCTTTTTAATTCATGCGGAAAGGAGGTATTGTTATTTTCCGAAATGGGAATTTCAAACTCATTCTCGTCCGGCCGGTACATATTGTAAGACGATACCGGCAGGGCCGGCTTCCAACCTTCGCGCATAAGGTCATCGATCTTTCTTTGCCTGTTAAAACTATTCACCCATGCGGGAAGTTCGCCGGTATACCAGGTGCTTGTCATAAAGTTTCCCGTACTGTCATCAAGCCAGTAAGCGCAGTCGGCAGATCTGCCAGCGAGCAAAATTCCGCCGCGATCTTTCAGTGAAACTCCATACACTCTGCTCTTAAAATTATTGGAGAGCTTTAATTCATCGCCTACTGTGGTAGCCAACAGGTTGACCGGGCTCATCCGGCCATGCATCCGGCTTCCTCCTAAAGGGCGAACAGCCGGGTCGTCTGTGCAATAGGTGTACCCGCCCGATGGCCTGTTAATCCATTCATTCCCCACAATGCCGTGTATGGCAGGATATGTACCGGTGGAAATACTGGCGTGCCCAACTGCAGTAAAGGTGGGTGCATAGTTTAAAAAGGCGTTATCGAAATTATAACCATCCTTCATCAGGCGTTTGAAACCTCCCTCCCCAAAATGATGCGAGAAGCGGTGCAGATAATCCCATCGCATTTGATCAACCACCAATTTCACCACAAGTTTGGGCTGCTCGCCGTTTGAAGGGGAAAACTCTTGGGCGAATAGACCCCCGTTAAACCATAATGATCCTGAAAGAAAAAGGGTGGCAAGCATGCTTTTCATGCAGCGAAGGTAACTTTTAGCATGCCGATGAATAAGGGCATCATATTAATTATAGGTAAACATTCTGCTTAAATGATTAATTTTGCACGCAGTTTAACCCCCTATTCCGCGCCTAAATAATAAACCCGGGCGCATGCATGAAAATTTATTTACATGGATATATTTGAAAAACTGGTGAAGGATGGCGGCCCGATCGGCCAGCACATGGACCGTGCACATGGATATTTTGCATTCCCAAAACTTGAAGGAGAATTAGGCCCTCGGATGCAGTTTCGCGGAAAGGAAATGATCGTTTGGAGCCTGAACAATTACCTGGGATTAGTTAATCACCCTGATGTTAGAAAAGCAGATACTGAAGCGGCAGAAAAATACGGAATGGGCAACCCTATGGGGGCGCGCATGATGAGCGGGAACACGGCGAAGCATGAGGAACTTGAAAAAGTGATCGCCAAGTTCGTGAACCGCGAAGATTGCATGTTGCTCAACTTCGGTTACCAGGGCATAATGAGTTGTATCGACGCGCTTGTAAACCGCCGTGATGTGATCGTTTATGACGCCGAATCTCACGCATGTATTGTGGATGGCGTGCGCCTGCATATGGGCCATCGTTACGCTTTCAAACATAATGATATTGAAGACTGCGAAAAACAGTTGCAGCGTGCCTCTGAAATGGCGAACAAGAACGGTGGCGGTATACTTGTTATCACAGAAGGCGTGTTCGGCATGGATGGTGAGCAGGGAATATTGAAGGAGATCGTTGCCTTAAAAAAGAAATACGAATTCAGGATATTGATTGATGATGCGCACGGCTTTGGTTACATGGGGCCAACCGGCGCCGGAGCTGATGAAGCGCAGGGTGTGCAAAACGAGATCGATCTTTACTTCTCCACCTTTGTAAAAAGTATGGGGAGCATTGGCGCCTTTATTGCCGGCCCGAAGAACGTGTTGAAATTCCTGCGCTATAATGTACGCAGCCAGATCTTTGCCAAGAGCCTTCCGCTGCTGATTGTAGAAGGCATGTTAAAGCGGATGGATATGGTATTGACCATGCCTGAACTCCGCGAAAAACTTTGGGCTAATGTGAAGCGATTGCAGGAAGGATTGAAAGAACGCGGCTTTGATATAGGTAATACCAATAGCCCGGTGACTCCGATATATATGAAGGGCGATGTGCCCGAAGCCACACAAATGGTGATGGACCTTCGCGAAAATTATCACATCTTCTGCAGCATAGTGGTTTATCCTGTTATACCAAAAGGTGATATTATTTACAGGATCATTCCTACTTCTGCGCACAGTTTTGAAGATATTGATCTTACGCTGAAAGCTTTTGAAGAAACGAAGAAAAAGCTGGATGCCGGCGAATACAAGGCCGCTGATATTCCTGATATGGCGGAAGCGATTTAAATTGATTTACTTAACTAACGGTGCCGGTAACACGAAGTTGCCGGCATTTTTTATTGCGCGAACCGAAGAATTGTACGTCCCGTAACTGCCCATCCGTGATCTTCATTAACGAAGTGTATTTCCCTGATAAAGCCGTTGCTTGAGCGCACAACCGTTTCCCATGAATTTCCACCGTCTGTTGTTTTCAGCAGGTGCTTACCAATTACCGCGTAACCGACATTGTCATTTACAAAATGTATGTCATTTAAAAACCCGAGATCATCTATTAAATTATGAGTGTAAATAGTTGCAAAGTTTTGGCCGCCGTCTACTGTTTTAAGAATGTTTCGGCCCTGGACTGTAAAGCCGATAGTAGCGTTGATGTAGTGCTGAAAGGAATATATATTATTTACTCTAGACCAGGTTAAACCACCATCTGATGTTTTAAATGTCCCACCGAGAGTTGCAGCTCGGCTAGCCCACCCCGTTTGCCCGCCAGGAAGAAAGAATAATAATCCAAATCCCTCCCCGCCTGGGAAACCATAAATTGAATCTGCTGTTATACCACCATTTACAGATCGCCAGATAGCATTTAGGCTGAGGAAATAGCATGTGTCCGCATTAATGAACCATGAATCTGTAAAGATCGGAACGGTAGAAGAACTTGCTATAACCGGATTAAAAGTAAGGCCGTTGTTTTGACTTTGCAAAGCCGGCCGCAGACGATTTGTAAATACAACTTTGTTATTGCCCCAGGCTGCTATATTTTCAGAATAGGAAGTGTCTCTTACGGAAGTCCAACTGAGCCCTCCATTATTCGTTTTCAAAATGCCATTCCCCGCGCAATAACCCGTTACTTCATCGGCAAAAAATATGTCCATAAAATACTCTTGCGCTTCAGAATAAACGGCACTCCATCCCTGCGTGAGCGTATCTGGCAATACCGGGGGCGGATCAGGCGGTCCGGGAACTACATCATTATTCTTTTCACATGAACTCAGACTGAATATTAAAACAACTGCGAATAACACTGACCGCATAGTCAAAAAATTAAATTGTGAGAATAAAACTAAGTCAATATAATCCTAATTCCTCAGTTGAGCCATGAAGTGGCTGCGACATCTGTTTTGACGGCACACATCTAAACTTTAAAAACCTTAACTAACGGTGCCGGCAACACGAAGTTGCCGGCATTTTTTATTGCGCGAACCGAAGAATTGTTTGGGCGGTGATTGCCCATCCGTGGTCTTCATCAGTGAAATGGATTTCATGAATACTCCGGCCACCCGAGCGCACGACAACTTCCCATGTGCTGCCGCCATTTACGGTTTTCAGAATATGATTACCAATTGCACAAAAACCTACGTTCTCGTTGAGAAATTGTATATCGTTACTGCTTCCAAGAAGGTGGTTTCCTTCAGAATGGGTGTAAATAGCACTAAAAGTTATGCCCCCATCTAAAGACTTGTAAATGGTTATACCCTTTGACATAAAGCCAACCGTCGGAGAAATATAATGCTGAAAGGCAAACCTGCTGCTCACGCGAGACCAATTATCGCCGCCATCTGTCGTTTTAAATGTTCCGTACTCACGAGATGCCCAGCCCGTTCTGCCGTCGGGGAGAAAAAACAACAAACCGAAGGCGGGCGAATCTGAAAAATCGTGTATCGAATCAGCAGATATGCCTCCATCTACAGAACGCCAAATCACGCGAGCGCTCAGATAAATGCAAGTATCAGAATTAATATACCAGCCGTCTGTAAAACCGGGGCCAAGGGATGGATTAGCAATTATGGAATTAAATGTAAGGCCTCCATTCTGTGTTTGAAGAGAAGTGGGCGCATTATTCAGGAACGCAGCTTTTTGGCTACCCCAGGCAGCAATATTCCACACACGAGGGCTATCGCTTACCTTCATCCAGTTTACGCCTCCGTCATTTGACTTCAAAATCTTCCTCCCCGAACAATAACCTGTTTGATCAGTGCCGAAGAAGATGTCGAAAAAAAATTCATTAACATCCGTATAAACTCTACTCCAGCCTGAAGAAAGCGTGTCTGCTAAAACTTCAGGAGGAGGAGAAGGGGGATCAGCCGGTTGTACCATAGAATCACTCTTCTTACATGCACTAAGGGAGAAAAAGAAAACAACTGCCAATAAATACAACCGCATAAAAAGAAAATAAAGGTGAAATGATTAAGATTCTGTTGTCAATATAAACTATTATCCGAAAAAGAATGATAACCGGAAATACGAATAATATATGCAAATAATGTATCTTTTGAATACCTGACAAAAACTAAACCTTCAAAATGATAAAAGATTTCGTACCCGGTCAAAACAGTTTGAATGCAGAATTGTCCCCGGTGATTCATGCAGACTTCCTACGGAGGATGCTGGCAACGGTAGTTGACTTGCTCCTGCTTAGTGTTTTGGCCTTCCTTTTGAAAATCGCCTTTCCTGATCTTGGCAATTTTCTGTTTTTTAAAAAATCAACTGATCCAGTTGCGGAGAACATAACGGTGTGGGTATTGAGCAGGTCAAGCCTGATAATGATTTGGATCATTTACTCGATGATCATGGATTGTTCGAACCGCCAGGGATCTTTAGGCAAGCAATTAATGGGTTTGAAGGTTACCGATGATTATGGGCAAAGGATATCATTCGTAAAATCAATTGTAAGAAATATTTCAAAGATCATTTCCTATGTTTTTCTCGGGCTCGGTTTCTTCTGGATCTTATTTGATAAACATAAAAAAGGGTGGCACGATAAAATAGCTAATACACTGGTTGTTCGAAATGATTGATGCCGTTTATTTTATAATCTTAAAGCCAAAGCCGGTGCGTCTTGTTTCTCTTGCTTTTCTCATAATCATTTTCCAGGAAGGCAGAAGCCAGAACCCCTCTGAGATAGCGGGCCGTTGGCGGGTTGTGGTAATGGACAATGGTGTGAAATTTAATTACAAAACCGAGACCTATACAGTATCACAAAAATTAAAAGATACGCTCAATAATCGGAAAGAAAACTTCTTTGACCTGGATGATTATATAAACTGGGCTGCAAGCTGCAGCAACTGCAATTTTGTATTTCTCGAAGATGGCACTTACCAGAAATTTCGGGAAACAGAATTACGTTCTGAAGGCAGTTTTAGTTTAGTGTCGAAAGACAGCAGCATGAATCTGACTATAAAGTCCGGGGACCGAAATACTTCAAAAGTATATCAATACTACATGGAGGGCGAACGCCTGGTATTACGGATGCCCAGTTTCTTTTTGAAGGAACATGAAAGAATTACGGTTGAATTGGAAAAAATCGATTAAAGAAATTTTCAACTTTTACTTCCGGGACTATTTACTCCATTCCGCCTTAAATGCTTTCATGAAACTGGGGAAAGACATTTTTGCTTCCTGCTTTTCGCCAAAAAACTTGATCGGGCCTTCGATATCTTTCGGCGTCAGATAACCCGGAAGCGGAGCAGGCGGGGCAGATGGTGAGGCGAGAAAAACCGTAGTTGGATATTGCAACTTTCCCCCGGTAAGGTACACAGCAAACTCATTAGCGCGGTATGCCGGAACAAAGGAGAATTTTTTATTGTTGAAATTCACATCTTGTTTTGATTCAGCATTATACTTCATGGCATAGTACTTTGAGTTGATATACTTTACCACCCTTGCATCCTCATAAGTAACCTTATCCATCTTTTTGCACCAGCCACACCAGTTGGTATAAAGATCGATCAGGATCGGCCGCGGCTCTTTTTCATACGCAGCAGTGATTTCATCGGCTGTCATCCATTTTACTTGGTCAGAATTGGAAACTTCGCCGGCGGAAAAAAAGAAGAAGGGGAATATTAATGTAAATAAATATTGGAGCATCCTTTAAGTTTACACAAGATTAGTAAATGAAAGCTAAAAGATAATGCAAAAAATTGTTGTTGCCGTAACCGGAGCCAGCGGAGCAGTATACGCCAGCCGACTGCTGGAAAAATTAACATCCTTGCAAAAGAGTATCGGTGAACTCGCTATGGTGATGACAGACAATGCGCGAACTGTTTGGGAAACTGAACTTGGCAATAAAAACTATGAAAGCCTCTCAATCAGGTCTTTTAATAATGATGATTTCAATGCGCCCTTTGCTTCGGGTTCCGCAGGTTACAATACGATGATCATAATTCCATGCAGTATGGGAACGCTGGGAAGAATAGCGCATGGAATTTCCAACGACCTCATCAGCCGTGCGGCGGATGTAATGTTGAAAGAAAAAGGAAGACTGATATGCGTGGCGCGCGAAACGCCATTGAACCTTATACATATTCGGAATATGGAATTGATCACGCTCGCCGGAGGAATTATTTGCCCGGCAACGCCATCGTTTTACAGCAGGCCGAAAACCATTGAAGATGTTGCGGACACAGTGGTTAACCGTGTGCTTGACCTGGCCGGCCTTCGGGTGCAGGGATTCAGATGGGGCAATGATGGGAATATTGAATAGCTTGCCCGCCTTTGGCGGGATGAATTGCGGAGTTGGATAAGGAATAAGACGCATCAGCCTTATTAAGTGACTTCCGCCATAAGTAAATTTTATTCAAAGAAAAAGCTGTCGCAAACACGACAGCTCTTCATTTTTATTTTAAGTTTTCTCATTAATTATCTAAGATCAACCACTTCCACTCCCGGGTATTTTTTTGCATCAAACACAAAAGTGGCATCAGGGATAACACCTGTAGTATTCAGGTTGCTGACACTGTATGTATAGCGGTTACCGGTCTTCTCGAAAACTTTCGTAGAGTAAATTGTTGAATTACCTACATGAACAAGTACCTTAAAGAATGGGCGGGTTTTATCTATCGGAGTGAGTTCAACTTCCTGCAAAGTTCTTGTACCCACCTTTGTATTTCCGTTCAACTTATACAGGAAATCTTTATCGTAGAAATTAGTAAAGAGTTTTTGGGGCGTAATTGAATTTGCACCGGGATCGAGCTTGCTGATGGTCACTTCATTTGCATCTTCATCATAAGTCCAAACGTTGCTGCCATCAGAAAAGATCTCCTGGCCGGGAAGAGATATCCGGTAACGGGTTCCTTTCATATAAACCGTTCCTTCCTTTGTGCCCATGGCCTTACCGGATCCATTTTCAACCTTCAGGGTGAATTTAGCCTGCACATTTTTATACGTTTTGAATTTCTTGCTAACTCCATCTAAAACAACTTTCGCCTTAGGATCGCTTTTTCCCATACCCGCAGGCGCCTGGGCAAGGGAGGCGAAGGAAATTGAAAGGCCAAAAATTAAAGCAGGTATGATGCGTTTCATATATTTAAAACATTTTAAGGGTGCAAAGATAGCCGTTAGAGCATTTATGGGCCCGGAAGTTTAATTTGGAAACTATAATGTAGTGTTAAGGAATTCTCCGCTATCCGTTTAAGGGCTGAGGGAAGTAGAAATACAAAGTGCATCAGCGCTGAAAAACAGATTTTTATAAACTAACAATTCCGGCTAAAATATCCACGGATCGCGGTTACCCCTTTAATGCATACAACAAGCTACCCACGCTTCCTTATTTTTGCCGTCCACCGTTGAAGGGACAAATTTTTAAAATGGCAAAAGGAAATTCAGAAACTCCGCTGATGGTTCAGCACAAACAGATCAAGGCTAAATACCCTGATGCCATCCTACTTTTCAGAGTCGGTGATTTTTATGAAACCTTCGGTCAGGATGCTATCGTGGCCTCAGGTGTGCTGGGCATAACGCTCACAAAAAGGAACAGTAATAATTCAACTTCACTTGAACTTGCCGGCTTCCCGCACCATTCGCTGGATACATATCTTCATAAATTGGTAAAGGCCGGATACCGGGTTGCCATTTGCGATCAACTGGAAGATCCGAAAACGGTAAAGGGAATTGTAAAGCGCGGCGTTACGGAACTCGTCACACCGGGCGTGGCCACCAGCGACAAATTACTGGAACATTCAAGCAATAACTTTCTGGCTGCCATTCATTTTGCAGACGAAAAAAACGGAATTGCATTTTTAGATATTTCCACCGGTGAGTTTTTCATAGCCGAAGGAGACAGGGACTATACCGATAAATTATTGCAGGGGCTTCAGCCAGCAGAGGTGATCTTTCAACGAAACCGCCAAAAACAATTTAAAGAGAATTACGGCACTTCCTTTTTTACCTATACACTGGATGAGTGGATCTTTGATGAAACCTATACCACCGAAAGCTTACTTAAACATTTTGGTACGCACAGCCTCAAAGGATTCGGAATTGACGGCATGAGCCATGGCATTATTGCCGCAGGAGCCATTCTTCATTATCTAAAAGATACCGAGCATCCGAATCTGCAACACATTACCTCGCTTCAAAGGATAAACCGGGAAGATCACCTTTGGATGGATCGCTTTACCATCCGCAACCTTGAATTGATAGGTAACCACGACGGTCAGACGCTTTTTAAAACACTCAACCACACCGTTTCACCCATGGGAGCGCGTATGATGAAGCGGTGGCTGCTAATGCCTTTGAATGATGTGTTGCGCATTGAAGAAAGGCTTGCCGCTGTGGAATACCTCGTAAAAGAAACCACACTTCGCAATGAACTTGTACTTCATATTAAGCAAGCCGGCGATGTGGAAAGGCTGGCGGCGAAGGTTCCGCTGAAAAAGATCAATCCGCGGGAAGTGCTTCAGGTGGCCCGTGGGCTTCAACAAACCGAAACCATTAAAGCCTTAAGTGCATCTTCATCAAACGCTTACCTGGTAAGGCTTGCCGATTCGCTTAACCCTTGCCGTTATATTCTTGAGAAGATCGTTTCACAGATAAATGAAAATCCGCCCGCAGCGATAAATAAGGGCGGGCTGATCCGAACGGGTATAAATGCAGAACTAGACGAATTGCGCGACATTGCCAGCGGAGGTAAAAACTATTTGCTCGAACTTCAGCAAAGGGAATCCGAAGCAACCGGCATCAACTCGCTAAAGATCGGCTACAATAATGTGTTCGGGTATTATCTGGAAGTGACTAATCTTCACAAAAATAAAGTTCCTGATAGTTGGATCCGCAAGCAGACATTAACGAACGCGGAAAGATATATAACACCGGAGTTGAAGGTGTATGAAGAAAAAATTCTTGGCGCGGAAGACAGTATCCTTCAAATTGAACAACACCTCTTCCAGGAATTATTAAATGAACTGCAGGATTTTATTTCGCCCATGCAGGTTAACGGCCAGGTGATGGCGGTGATAGATTGCCTGTGTTGTTTTGCTAATAATGCGCTTCAGTTTAATTACAAGCGCCCGCAGATCCATGAAGGGGATGAAATGTCTTTGACATCCAGCCGGCATCCTGTTATTGAAAGAAATCTTCCGCCCGGCGAATCGTATATCAGCAATGATATTCTTCTGAATTCATCGAATCAGCAGATCATTATTCTCACCGGGCCGAATATGAGTGGAAAGAGTGCAATTCTTCGCCAAACCGCCCTGATCACGCTTATGGCCCACATGGGAAGTTTTGTTCCGGCAGCTTCAGCCTCAATTCCGCTTACAGACAAGATTTTTACCCGTGTTGGCGCTTCGGATAATTTAAGTGGTGGCGAAAGCACCTTTATGGTTGAAATGAATGAAACGGCATCCATCATAAATAACCTCTCCGCCCGAAGCCTGATTATACTTGATGAGATCGGCAGGGGCACTTCAACCTATGATGGCATATCGATAGCATGGAGTATCGCAGAATTTCTTAACCGCTCTCCACATAAACCTAAAACACTTTTTGCCACTCACTATCACGAGCTGAATGAACTGGAAGAAAGAAGTTCGGGCATAAAGAATTTTCACGTTACCAATAAGGAGCAAGGCAATAAGATCATTTTTCTCCGCAAACTCGCGCCGGGCGGAAGTACTCACAGCTTCGGAATTCACGTAGCCAGAATGGCGGGAATGCCCGCAACTTTAATTGACCGCGCCAATGAAATTCTCAAACAACTGGAAGAGGGCCGCAGCACACCGGGTTCAGGCCCGGTTGCGAACACCACAGACACTTTAAAAAATATGCAGGGCCCGAAAGTGCAGTTGAGCATATTCGATGCTCACTCTGAAGCGTTTGAAGAAATACGTGACCTGCTTAATGCGGCAGATATAAACCGCCTTACTCCGGTTGAAGCCCTTCTTAAACTTCAGGAGATCAAGAACCGTTTGAAGTAATTGCTTCGCCGCACGGAAATGTTAAAAAAGTCAGATACTGCTGCAACATTTGCTGACATCCAGTGCTCTATCATCTACCTTTATATACTTGATGAAATCAATTTGTCTTTCGCTTTTTCTTTTAATAATCGTATGCCAAAACACCGGCGCACAGTCATGCACCGCCCTGGGGCAAAATCCATACACTGCTTTTCCCGTTTGTGGAATTTCTGTTTTTACGCAAAACACCGTGCCCATTTGTGGAGATCGTCAGGTAGTAAGCCCTTGCAGAGCTGAATCTTTCATTGACATGAATCCGTTTTGGTACAAATTCACCTGCTTCAGGTCAGGTTCACTAGGATTTTTAATCACGCCCATGACGCCTACCGACGATTACGACTGGCAGTTGTTCGACATCACCGGCAGAAACCCTATGGAAGTGTACAGCAACCCGGCAACTTTTGTGGCTTCCAACTGGTCCGGCGAACCCGGCAACACCGGCGCTTCTTCTGCAGGTAATACGCTTATCCTTTGCGATGGCCCCGGAGTTCCTCTTTTCACCGCCATGCCAAGGCTTATTGAAGGCCATGAATACCTGCTGCTCGTAAGCCACTTCACCCAATCTCAAAGCGGTTATACCTTATCATTCGACGGAGGAACAGCGATTATCACAGATCCCACCCCTCCGCGCCTGGACAGTGCATTGGCTTATTGCGATGGAACGGCAATAGATATTTTTCTCAATAAAAGAATGCGATGCAACTCCCTAAGCGCTGATGGCTCCGAATTCATCATCAATCATCCATCTGCAAATATTATTGCCGCATCAGGTGAAGGCTGCTTATCCTCTTTTGACCTTCAGCATGTAAGGCTAACGCTCAGTGCGCCCCTGCCGCCAGGTAGTTACAACATCACCATTAAAAATGGAAGTGATGGAAATACGCTTAAAGATATTTGCGAAAGAGAAATTCCGCAAAATGAAGTTATTCCGGTAACGGTTCATCCTGTATCTCTCACCCTTATGGACAGCCTTACCACTCCTGCCTGTGCACCAGATACATTTGAACTCGTGTTTGCAAAGAAAATAAGATGCAACTCGATAGCACCGGACGGATCGGACTTTATAGTAAACGGCACCTATGCGGCTACCGTTAGTGCCGCCGCAGGCAATTGTAATGATGGACTCACCGACCGTGTTGTCATCCGGCTTGCCTCGCCCATGCAAACAGGAGGCAATTTTAATGTTCGCCTCCTTCGGTCGGCTATTGATGGCAACACATTAATTGATGAATGTGGCCAGGAGGTTCCGGTTAATTCAACTTTACCCTTTGTTCTTAAAGACACGGTGTCGGCATATTTTACATACACTACCGCGATCGGTTGCGAATTGGATACGGTACAATACCGGCACAACGGAGCCAATGGAGTGACGCAGTGGAGTTGGGTATTTGATGTGGATCGTTTGAGTAGCATCAGGACTCCCGAGATCTACTACAGTACGCCCGGCGACAAACTTACCAGCCTATATGTAACCAACGGATTTTGTTCAGACACTTTTACGGACACCATCAAAATTCTGCCAAAAATTGATGCAGCATTTGAAGGATCAGAATTTGCATGCCCTGATGAGCCCGCAACCTTCCGCGATTTAAGTACAGGAAATATTACCGGTTGGAGCTGGAATTTTGGAAATGGAAATATTTCTTCAGATAGCAACCCGCTTCCCCAGTTTTACTCCACCCTGAGCGAAACTATTCGCGTTCCCGTAAGACTAACGGTTACGGATGCACGAGGTTGTACGGATACGGCCTCGCAGTATATAACGGTAGCTAAAAATTGCTTCATCGCTGTTCCCTCCGCCTTCACGCCGAACGGCGATGGCCTGAATGATTTCCTATATCCCCTTAACGCGTATAAGGCGAAGGATCTGAAATTTTCTGTTTTCAACCGGAACGGGCAGCGGATATTTTTCTCTACCAACTGGCTTAATAAATGGGACGGGAGGTACAGGGGAAAGGGAGTGGATGCGGGAACTTATGTATGGATGCTTGAATACACCGATGCCGATACAAACCGTGCCGTTCAACAAAAGGGAACCGTGATCCTTATTCGTTGACAGAACACGAAAACGAATTGCATAACTTTGCAAAAATTTTTGCAATGGAACATAAGCCGGTTTATTACAGCGAATATCTTCAACTTGATAAAGTATTGCAGGCTCAGGGCCCGGTAAGTTTTTCTGAAGGAAAAACTGCTGCCCATGATGAGATGCTTTTTGTTGTAATTCACCAGGCCTATGAGTTATGGTTCAAGCAGGTTCTTTTTGAAGTTCAGTCTGTGATAGATATAATGAATCAACCGGTGGTGAATGACAATTCTCCCGAATTACAAAAGATGGTGCACCGGCTGAACCGGGTGGAAACAATTTTAAAGGTGCTTGTTCACCAGATGGATATTATGGAAACCATGACACCGATGGACTTCCTCGATTTTCGCGATATGCTTCGCCCCGCTTCCGGCTTTCAAAGCATACAGTTCAAAATACTCGAAGCAAAACTTGGCCTTGCCTTTAATCATCGTCACGGGCAAAACTATTATCTCTCACAGCTTAAGCCTGAAGATGTGGAGATAATTAAGAAAGCTGAGAAAGAACCCTCACTTCTGATGCTTCTTAATAAATGGCTTGAGAGAATCCCATTTTTTAAAGACGGCCTGCAATGGGAAAATTATGCGGAGGTGGTTCCGGGAGAAAAACATCCTTTCTGGAAAGAATATGAAAAGATTTATGTGGAAAGCCTGGGCGATAATGAGAAGGCAAACTCCGAGACTTTCCGTAACATATTTTTCGGGGAAGGTGAAATGCCGGACCGTAACTTATCTCCCGAAGCCTGCAGGGCAGCGCTTTTTATTTACCTGTATCGCGGTTACCCAATGCTGGAATTACCATTCCAGTTTTTGAACAGCCTCATTGAAATAGACAATCAACTCGGAAGCTGGCGGTCAAGGCATGTGAACATGGTAAGAAGAATGATCGGATCCAGATCCGGTACCGGAGGCAGCACCGGCGCAGGATATTTACAGGGGGCGATGGATAAGCACTTCATCTTCCGGGAACTCTCGCAACTTAACAGCTTCCTTATTGAAAGAAGAAAATTGCCGAAGCTGCCGCAGAACATTGTGGAGAAATTGGGCTATTGAACAGTTGGTTGTAAACGCAAATGCATTGCATCTGTACAATAGTCTTAGTCGATAGTAGACGCAATGCATTGCGTCTGTACATTAGTCTTAGTCGGTAGTCGTTGGTCTATAAGCAAAGGATACCTTAAATGGTAACTCGTACATCGTAAATCGTAAATCGTACATTGTAATTCTATACCAGTTCTTTCAGTTTGTTGATCACATGATCAACTTCTTCCTTTGTATTGTGTTTTGAAAAACTAAATCGAACCGTTACCTGGTTAGGATTTTGATTGATGGCGCGGATCACGTGGCTGCCCTGTTCCGCACCGGAAGTACAGGCACTTCCGCCGCTTGCGCAAATATTGTTGATATCTAAATTGAAAAGGATCATTTCCGTTTTCTCATTTTTCGGAAAGCTTACGCTCAGAACAGTGTACAGGCTTCGGCCGAGAACATCACCATTAAAACTTACACCGGGGATATTCTTTTTCAACTCCTCGTGCATGTAATATTTTAATGTGCCGATGTGCGCACTTTCCTGCTCGTGATTTTCGGTGGCAAGTTCCAGCGCTTTGGCAAAGCCGCAGATTCCATAAATATTTTCCGTACCGGCCCTCATGTTCCTTTCCTGAGAACCCCCATGAATAAAAGGTTTGATGCGAACATTCTCATTTATATAAAGTATTCCGCATCCTTTAGGGCCGTGAAATTTATGTGCCGAGCCGGTTATAAAGTGAACCGGAGTGTTTCGAAGGTCAAACGGAAAATGACCTACAGTCTGCACCGTGTCACTATGGAAGAATGCATTGTAAAGTTTACAAATATTACCTACTGCATGTATGTCGATCATATTTCCGATCTCATTGTTCGCATGCATCAGGGAAACGATTGTTTTCTCTTCCGATGCAGCAAGCAACTTCTCGAGGTGTTCTACATCAACATGGCCGTCGGGCAACAGGTCAACATAATCAACCTTTACCAGATCCTGATGATCCAGGTATTCCACTGTATGCGAAACCGCGTGATGTTCAATTTTACTACTTATAATACGCCGGCAACCCAGGTCGCGCACTGCAGCAGAAAGTACGGTGTTATTACTCTCGGTGCCGCAACTGGTGAAGAAAATTTCAGCGGGATGAGCATTCAGAATTTTGGCTACCGACTTCCTTGCTGATTCCACCGCCATGCGGGTTTCCCTGCCGTAGGAATAGATTGACGAAGGGTTGCCGAATTTATCGGTAAGGAAAGGCATCATCGCCTCCAGCACTACCGGGTCAAGATTTGTAGTAGCTGCGTTGTCGAAATAAATACGATTATCCATTACAGTTAGTTTCGAAAAAACATCACATTGCCTCCCTGATATCTTTCATCAGGCGGCGCGCGATGTTGTCAGCCGTGGTTTCAAAATTGCTTTCAGAATAAATCCGAATGATGGGTTCGGTATTGCTGGTGCGCAGATGAACCCAATCATTTTCAAATTCTATTTTAAGCCCGTCTTCCGTGTTAACCGGGTGATTTTTATATTTCACTTTTATCTTCTCAAACACATCCTTCACATCAATATTTTTCTCCAGAACCAGTTTGTTTTTGCTGATGAAATAGTCGGGATAAGTATTTCGAAGTTGCTTTGCGCTCTTACCGCATTTGGCCAGGTGAGAAAGGAACAGGGCGATGCCGATCAATGCATCCCTGCCGTAATGAAGATCAGGAATAATAATTCCGCCATTTCCTTCTCCTCCGATCACCGCATTCACTTCTTTCATTTTATTAACCACATTCACCTCTCCCACCGCACTCGCAAAATATTCACCGCCGTGCTTAAGCGTTATATCTTTCAGGGCCCTTGTGCTGGATAAATTGCTGACTGTATTACCTTTTTGCCGCGTAAGCACATAATCTGCCACGGCTACCAGGGTATATTCTTCACCAAACATACTCCCGTCTTCACAGACAAAACAAAGGCGGTCTACGTCAGGGTCAACGGCAATCCCCAAATGCGCTTTTTTTCGCACCACTTCCTGACTAAGGCCTGTTAAATTCTCCGGCAGAGGTTCGGGATTATGCGCAAATTTTCCGTTCACTTCACCATGCATCACTTCCACTTCTTCCACGCCCAGTGCTGCAAGCAAGCGCGGCACGGCTATTGCGCCCGTACTGTTTACGGCATCAAGAACTATCTTGAAACCTGCAGCGGCGATGGCTTTCCGGTCAACCCATTTATTTTTCAATATCTGTGCGATATGCGCATCAAGCATTTCATTATTCTCCGTTACAGTACCGAGGCAATCCACCTCCGCAAAATCGTAGGAATCTGATGCAGCTATATCCAGTATTTTCTTTCCTTCTTCGCCGCTGATAAATTCGCCTTGCGCATTCAGCAATTTTAAGGCATTCCATTCTTTCGGATTATGGCTTGCTGTAATGATAATGCCTCCATCGCAATTGAGTAGTTTCACCGCCATTTCAACAGTTGGCGTGGTACTCAGGCCAAGGTCGATCACATTAATGCCTAAGCCCACCAGGGTAGCATTAACTAACTGGCTTACCATGGTTCCGCTTATGCGACCGTCTCTTCCCACGACTACGTTTTTCGGGTTGCCCTTTTTCGCTTTCGATCCGGACAGCCAGGTACCGTAAGCCGCGGTAAACTTCACCACATCCAGCGGGGTTAAATTTTCATTTACCGTTCCGCCGATTGTGCCGCGAATACCTGAGATACTTTTTATGAGAGACATGAAGGTTGCAAATTTGGGGTGCAAAGATAACAAACACCCTGCATAAATGAGGCGAAGCAGAGGCATTTGTCGCATATCTTTGCCCAATGGAGCCCTGGTTCAGGAACTGGTTTAATTCGCCGTACTACCACCTGTTGTATTTCAACAGGGATGAGCAGGAGGCTGCGCTTTTCATAGATAAACTGATAGATCATCTTGCTCCCAAGCCCCACAGCCGGATGCTTGATGTGGCTTGCGGCAAGGGAAGGCATTCAGTTCAGCTGGCAGAAAAAGGATTTGACGTTACCGGTATCGACCTCAGCTTAGAAAGCATTAATGAAGCCCTGAATTTTGAAAAGGAGAATCTGCACTTTTATGTGCACGATATGCGGCAACCATTCCGGATCAACTATTACGATTACGCTTTTAATTTCTTCACCAGTTTCGGATACTTTCAAAGCCCACGGGAAAATGACAGCGCGATAAGAACGATCAGCAATTCGATGAAGAAAGACGGCATATTCGTAATGGATTATCTTAATGTACATTATGCCGAAGACCATACGGTTCATCGTTCTGAAAAAAGTGTGGACGGTGTAAATTTCGTTCTTACCAAATGGTATGATGAACAGTTCTTTTACAAAAAAATAGAAGTGGAAGATGATGCGCTTGAAGAACCCTTGATTTTTACCGAAAAGGTTTCAAAATTTTCTTTGGGAGATTTCAATGACATGTTTTCCTTCCAGGGATTGCAGATAAAGGAAGTGTTTGGAAGTTACCAGTTTGAACCTTATCATATAAAGAACTCTCCGCGGCTGATAATGTTAGCGCAAAAAGTGAGGTAGGGTTGATTTATCACAATAATTATACGCTGTTTACAGAATCGATCAGTCCGCCAGTTACCTGCGGCTATTATTCACCAACATCCATTTTGAGGTTTCAAAAATGGCAGTGGTTAATTCAGAAAGATTTCTGCGAATAGAATCTTTCTGCATTGGTGAATAGGCAGGCTCTGGAATTTTTACCGGAACCATTTCCTCCTTTTGCATTCTGATATTCTTCCGGAAGAAGTAATCATCATTTACCACTCCGATCCAACCCGGTGCATGGTAAATTATGAAAGCCGCGTTTTCCTTCTTTGCAGGATTGAGTGCGTTTCTACCCAAGGTGGTATTTATATATGGCTGATGTAGCATGCCTGCAATCGTAGGCAGCACATCGATTTGCGACACAACCTCGCTTCGCCATTGCGGCGCGATCAACTGGGGTGAATAGATAAGGAAAGGAACGTGCTCCTCACTAAGGCGCTGTTCATCCCATGCGGCGGGATACATGCGGCCGGACCTTCCCTCCAGCCCATGGTCGCCGACAAAAACAAATATCGTATTGTCGAAATATTCCTCTTTGGAAGCCGCTTCCATAAACTTTTGAAAACAATAATCCGCATAGGAAAATGCATGAAACTCTTCAAGGCTTTCAAACCCGAACTTTTTCAATTCGTTTTCATCAACCACCTTCTTGTAAAAATCTGTATCCTCTTCGGGAATCGCGAACGGCCGCTGGTTATTGGCGGTTTGTATGATGGAAAAGAAAGGCTTCTTCTCGCGGGCGATTACAGCATTAGCTTCGAGGAATAAATTTTTATCGCTTATTCCCCACACGTTAAAACGAGGAGACTGATAATCTCCCTCTTCATAAATTCTGATTCCCGGAATATTGCCTACCAATCCGCCATAATTATTGAACTGGCTTCTTCCACCTACAAAATACATTTTTTCGTACCCGTCAAAATCTTCTATAATGCTTCGTTGCTTTAGAGAGGCTGCGCTTCTCGCGGAAAATTTACCGGGCTGCACATCAGGAATGCCGGTAATTGTGGCAAAGAGGCCGCGTGCAGTACCAAAGGAAGTGGAGAAACATCTTTCGAAAAAAATGCCTCTTCGGGCAAGGTTGTTAAAATACGGAGTTGCATCAAGAGGGTTTCCGCTCATGCTGCTTTTGTACATGCTGAAACTTTCGCATAGTACCAGCACGATATTGGGCCGGGTGTCAAGCGCGTTACTACCGGGAACCTGTAAACGCAGATATGGATTGCTGCCGGGCGGAGTTTTCTCTATTCCCAAAAAAGCGGCAATGCGCGGATAACTTCTTCTTGCATCAGTAAAAACTTCCTGCTTTTGAAAACGAAGCGTGGTGAAAAAGTTTTGAAGGGGATTTAATGCAAGATTGCTTTTAAACTCATTATCCAGGTTGAAGGCACGAAAAAAATTCAGTGGCCGGGCAGTGAAGAATCCATACATGAACCAGCACAGCATAAGTATTGCGATCAGCGACCAACGGCGGCGGTAATCGAATTTATGCACATTAATGTTCTTACCGGTAACGCCTACATGCACTTTTTTGAACATCCAAACCATCATCAACATGGCGCCAACAACGCCTATGAGGATCCAGATCACGGGATAACTCTGCCAAACCATTTGTAAACTTTCCCTTGGATGTTCGGTAAAAACAAGCGCGTCTGCATTCAGCCTTGAATTCACATAGGAAAACTGGCCGAAATCCGCTCCGTAAAAAAACAGAACGAGCAGGGTTACCACACCGAGATAAAAGGTCCAGAATTTTTTTCCACGCTCGCTGTAGAATGGCGACAATTTAGGGAACAGTGAGAAGAACGCAACCGGCATTAGCAGGAAAGCGATCCAGCGGAGATCATATTTTAATCCCAACCAAAATGAAGGTAGCAGGGAAGCCCACGAAGTTTGAGGAGGCTTAAAAAAGAAAACGGTAGCCACCCTAAAGGCGGTAAAGATGAACAGGTAAATAAAAAAAACTTTTACCAGCCATTGTATCGTTTTAGATACGCGCCATTTTACGAGAAAGGTCATTGCTTATTTGTGCGTACAGTTTTTTTATTGTTGAGTAATAGATATCTCGATGTTTCGTAAAAAGCTTCCGCAAGTTTCTGCATTCTACGGCTAATACTATCGGAAATATTCTTTGCCACTTCCGGAGATGCATCCTTCATAGGCACCAGAACATCTTTGCCCGCGGCTGACCTTTCAAAGTAATATTCATTACCAACAAGCGCAAGGCTGCGCGTGTCAGGGTTAGCAATAAAGGCATAACGTTCCTTATATGCGGAATCCGTGAGGTCTCGCCCCAGGGTGGTGTTGGTATGAGGCTGTCGAAGCAGTGCTGCGATAGTAGGAAGTACATCCAATTGTGATGAAACTTCGTGTACGCGTTGGGGTTGTATATAGCCCGGGTAATAAAAAAGAAGCGGAACATGCTCCGAAACAAGTGCATGATCAGTATATACTGCGGGCAGCAGATTTTTTGCATCACCGGAGATCCCGTGATCTCCTATGAAAACGAACAAGGTGTTGCTGAAGTAATCTTCCTTCGCCGCAGCATGCATATATTGTTGTATGCAAAAATCCATATAGCGGAAAGCATTCAGCTCTTCGTTGTTTTCAAAACCGTATTTATTGAGCGAATCTTTAGGGAAGGAGAGCTTTTTGAAAAGAGGCAGGTCTTCTGAAGGTATGGTATAAGGGCGGTGATTGTTTGCGGTTTGAATTATAGCGAAAAACGGCTCTTTCTTTTCGGAAAGAATTTGATTCGATTCAAGAAAAAGATTTTTGTCGCTTATTCCCCACACATCCTCCTGGCTGGCTTTGAAATCTTCCTGTTCATAGATACGGATACCTTCCAGATTGTTGGTGAGTACGCCCCTTATGTTTGCCCAACTTGTATTGCCTCCCAAAAAATAAAACTTACTGTGCGAGCGAAAATCGTTGATTATACTATGCTGATCAACCGCAAATGGATTACGGCTTGCGGTTTTAGGATTCTCCACATCAGGGATGCCGGTTATTGTTGCCCAGATGCCGCGCGCGGTACCCGTAGCGGGAGTAAAACACCTGTCGAAGAATAAACCGTGCCTGCTTATCGAATCAAAATATGGAGAAGGGTTTAACGGATTCCTCACCATACTGCTTTTGTACATGCTGTAACTTTCGCAGATCACGAGAACGACGTTGGGCTTCTTCACCAGCGTGTCTGAAAAATTTACGCTTCGTTTATAAGAAAGCGTTATGCTATCCGCCATCGGCAGGTCGAGGTATTGTGCCATTGTTGCATAATGGGCCCTTACCTTTTCTTCATCAAAGCCTGAATTGCGAAACTTCAGGGTGCTCACAAAGCTTTGAAAAGGGTTTAACGCAGTCGCCGCTTTAAATTCATCTCCGAAGCGGTAGGCATCACTCCATCGCAAAGGAAACTGTGCCACACGGCCGAAAATGAACAAGCCCATCAGCAGGAAAAAAGTGATATGGTTTACCCTCCGGTATTTTCGCGACGGGGAAATCGGAAGTTTTAGTGCACCTGCCATGATCTTCTTCATCGCCATGTACCAAAAAAACAGCAGAGCAATCAGTATCACGCTAACTGCTAACACCGGGTATGATTCACCCATCATTTGGGCGGAGATCCCCGCATCGCGGGCGAAATTGAGGACTGATGCATTCAGACGCACGCTGAGATAATCATAGTGATAGAAGTCTGCCACATAAAAAACCAGTGTAATAAAAAAAGCCACCGACAGCACCGCCGGCCAAAATCTTCGGGCGGAATTATTTCTGAACGGATTGAAAAAAGGAATGGCTGTGAGCATGAACATCGCCATACCAATTATTCCGACCACTCTCATATCATACCTTAAACCTAACAGGAATGCAGAGCCGCTAAAGGCGCGGTCTTCCGGCTTGTAATAATAAAAGAACAGAAAGCGGTAAAGCACCATAAACAACAGGAACATCGCGGCAACGCGCAATATCCATCGAAGTGTGCGGGGCACTTTGTTCAATATTCCCATATAGAATAATTATGGCAGCGGCTAAATTAGTTTAATTATTTTTGACCGGATATCAAAGGCCGTTCCTTCATGGATAAGATCATAGCGTTAGACAGGCAACTGTTCTCCAAATTGAACGGTGAATGGCACTCCGCATTTTTCGACAGTTTTCTTCCCATCCTCCGCACTTCGCAAACCTCTTACGCGCTCTACATCTTTTTATTTGTATTTGTACTGCTGAACGGCGGAAAAAATAAATGGTGGTGGGTTCTTTTTGCAGCCCTCGTGCCGGTTCTCAGCGATTTTGTGAGCAGTGATCTTATAAAGGAGAATTTCTGGAGGGTAAGGCCGTGCCGGAATGAGAACCTTGAACCGCCCGCCCGCTTTCTCCTGGCATATTGCCCCGGAAGTTCGAGTTTCACTTCCTCCCATTCATTTACACATTTCTCACTTGGCGCCTTCTTCTATTTTACTTTGAAGCCTTTCTTCAAAAAATGGGCATTTTTATTTTTTGTCTGGGCCGGTGGTATAGCCTATGCCCAGGTTTATGTAGGCGTTCATTTTCCATTGGATGTGATTGCCGGTGCTTGTATTGGCTTTCTTTTCGGATATTTGCCCGCACGTTCGTTCAATAAACATTACGGATTAGCACATATATAATATGACGGAGATCTTTATTTTGTTTCTGCTGATTCTGATCAACGCATTTTTTGTAATCACTGAAATGGCTCTCGTAAGTGTCCGGAAAGCGAGGCTGGAAGCCATGAAAAACCGGGGCGATCAAAAAGCCGCGGCCGCATTAAAACTGGCGGAAAACCCTGAAACCTTCCTTTCAACTGTGCAGATCGGCATCACCCTCGTATCTATCTTAACGGGTTTGTATTCGGGCGAGAAATTTGGTAAAGACCTCGAGCCTGCCATTGCGAGGATCGGCTTTTTGGAAGAATACGCGGGGCCTATCTCCACCACCATTGTGGTTGTGCTTGTCACTTTTGCATCTATCATTCTGGGTGAACTGATTCCCAAAAGGATCGCCCTGCTTCGGGCGGAAAAGATTTCGCGGGCTGTTGCAGGACCGATGATGGTTCTTAGCCGGGTGGCCTACCCTATTGTGGCTTTGCTTTCCTTTATGTCAAACCTTATTTTCAGAATTTTTAAAATAAAGACCCATAGCGATTCAGCCGTAACGGAGGAAGAAATAAAAATGCTGATCAGTGAAGGAAGCGAGCATGGCGAAATTGAAGAAGACGAGAAGGAAATTATTGAACGGGTGTTTCACCTGGGAGACAGGAGTATCACTTCGCTAATGACGCACCGTACAGACATTGTTTGGGTTGATATGAGCGACACAGTCTCTCACCTCAAGAACCGTTTTGATCAGTTTATATTTTCAGCGTACCCTGTTTGCGAAGGCACGATCGATAACATCAAAGGGCTTGTCTATGTAAAAGACCTTCTCAAAGCGAGGCCCGAAATGACTATGGCCGAACTTGTCCGCCCCGCCATGTTTGTTCCCGAAAACAATACGGCTTACCAGCTTCTTGAAAAATTTAAAGCTACAAAAATTCATATCTGCTTTATAGTAAATGAGTATGGTACGCTTGAAGGAATGATCACACTAAATGATATTCTCGAAGCTATTGTGGGCGATGTATCGCAGGTTGGGCAGGAAGAATATGAAATTGTAGAAAGGGCAGACGGAACTTTCTTAGTGGATGCACAAATTCATTTTTACGACTTCCTCAGTTATTTTGAAAGAGGCGACTGGTTAAAAAATGAGGAGCAGGATTTTGATACGCTTGCCGGCTTTACCCTTCACCATCTTGAACACATACCTGTGGCAGGCGAAACCTTTGAGTGGCGCGACTTTCACTTTGAAGTGATGGATATGGACGGACAGCGGATCGATAAAATTCTCGTGAAAATTTCAGAAGGGCTGAAGGAGGAGATGTTGGAGAACGGAAGTTGATCTGATGTGCTGATTTGCGGATGTGCAGATGTGCGAATCCCTCAGTTACTTTCGAATAAAGGTTACAGACTACAGACTACAAAACTACTAACCAGGAACTAACAACTAGAAACTAAACTCCGCCTCCCTATCGGGATTATCCAGTTTAAAACTTTTTCGTTTACCCCCCACCGTTACATGCATCAGCGCGATCTGTTCAGGGTGAAAATCATACAGCAGGTCATTAACTACTTTAAGTTTTTTTAATGTATTCACATCCCGGCCTTCAAAATAAGCGATCACTCCTTCTTCGTCTGGCTCATATCCCAAAAAAACCAGTGGCACAACCTTCCCATCTGCTTCCAGTTTCAGGTGATTGAGAATATACTGCTCCACATAAGGTTTCATCTCATTCACCCGCGCCGGATTCAGAAGATCGATCTTCTTACCCGTTACACTTTTCAATGTATTTTCAAAATCATCCGTAAAGATCTTACAACTTACTTCCAGCGTTTGTGCCTTAGCGTTATGCTCAATTTCAGTAACCGTTACGTAATACGGATGCAGAACCGGCTTTGCTGAGGGCAATATCAGCGCAAATAATAAACACCACTTATATATGAATAAAGCCATTTAGCTAATGAATAAATTTATGAATGCCTTTATTGAATAAATTCGTTTCAAAAGTAACCATAAGAAAGTAGCAAGCGCAGGTAATGAACGATTTTAAGCTTTATTTTGAAACCGGTTGGGAGCATATTATAAGTAAGGAGGCCACCGACCATATTCTTTTCATCCTTGCCCTTGGAGCTGTTTACACGATGCGGCGCTGGAAACCGGTGTTGATATTGGTTACCGCATTTACTATCGGGCATTCCCTTACACTGGCATTAAGTGTGGCTGATATAGTGCGTTTCAGCAGCACGTGGGTTGAATTTCTGATACCGGTAACCATCGTGCTTACCTCTCTCTTTAACCTGATCAGGCCAGCGGAAGGAAATTATAAGATAAATTATTTGCTGGCACTGTTTTTCGGCCTGATCCACGGGATGGGATTTGCAAACACGATTCGCTTCATGCTTGCAGAAGACCAGCAGATATTCGTTCCGTTGCTTGCCTTCAACTTAGGCCTGGAAGCCGGGCAGTTGATTTTAGTATTAGCGCTTTTAGCTATGCAATGGTTGATAGTGCAGAAAGCCGGGTTGAACCGGGTTTTATGGATCAGATTAATTTCTATAATAACATTAGCATGGGGAGGCTGGCTGGCATCGGGCCGTTTGCCATAAACAATTAATATTGCAGTTATGTTGAAGCTATCTTTTTTGGGAAGTTTATTGATAATCGCTGCCGGACTAACGGCACAGGATATTCGTAATAATCCGGGCAGTAACCATGGTAACCGGTTTGAACAACTGGGCACCATATTGCCCACACCAAACGAATACCGCACGGCGAGCGGGGCTCCGGGTCCAAAATACTGGCAGCAAAGGGCTGATTATGTGATCACTGCTGAACTTGATGAAGACAACCGCAGGCTGTTTGGAAAGGAAACGATCACCTATACAAATAACAGT
This sequence comes from Bacteroidota bacterium, assembly GCA_023422565.1. Taxonomy (GTDB): domain Bacteria; phylum Bacteroidota; class Bacteroidia; order Chitinophagales; family Chitinophagaceae; genus Ferruginibacter. The sequence goes on from JAFAGR010000080.1 coordinate 29,778, forward strand.
CCCGACGAACTTACCTACCTCTGGTTGCAGCTCGACGAAAATCAACACAGTTCCACGAACAATTCCGGTTATCAAACCAGCAGTTCGCTGCCTTCGAGCCTTACCCCTTTTGAACTTGAAAGGCTGGAAGGAAAGAAAGACAGGGAATATGGCCACAACATTACAGCTGTAACAACCGCCACCGGCATAAAACTTCCTTATACCATCAATAAAACAATGATGCGTGTGGATCTTCCCTCGAAGCTCATGCCCGGGCAGAAGTTCATTTTTAAAGTGGATTGGAATTACAATATTGTTCCGCGGACAAAATACGGCGGGCGTGGCGGCTATGAATTTTTCCCGGAAGATGGCAACGACCTGTTCACCATCACGCAATGGTTTCCCAGGCTTTGCGTGTATAGCGACAACCAGGGCTGGCAAAACAAACAATTCTCAGGCTCGGGTGAGTTCGCACTTGTGTTTGGTAATTACAATGTAACCATAACCGTTCCTGCAGATCACATCGTAATGGCTACAGGAGAAGGACAAAACTATCAGCAAGTACTTACGCCAACCCAGCATTCACGCTGGCAGAAAGCGCAGACCACAAAGGATGTAATTGAAATTGTAACACTAAACGAGGCGAAGGAAAAAGAAAAAACACGATCAAAACAAAAGAAAACCTGGGTATTTAAGGCAGATATGGTGCGCGATTTTGCCTGGGGCAGCTCGAGAAAATTTGTTTGGGATGCTATGCCCGTTTATGTGGAAGGAAAGAAAGTGATGTGCATGAGTGCCTACGGTAAGGAAGCTTACCATTTGTACCGGCGGTTCAGCACGAAGGTGGTTGCGCATACCATAAAAACGTATTCTGATTTTACCGTTCCATATCCCTATCCTGTTGCGCAAAGCATTGAAGCCTCTAACGGTATGGAGTACCCGATGATCTGTTTCAATTTTGGAAGAACGGAAAAGGACGGAACTTATACCGAAGCAACCAAGAACGGTATGATTGGCGTGATAATTCACGAAGTCGGCCACAATTTCTTCCCGATGATCATTAACAGCGATGAAAGACAGTGGACGTGGATGGATGAAGGGCTCAACACTTTTGTGGAATACCTCTCGGAAGAATTGTGGGATAATAAATTTCCGGTTGGCCGCGGACCTGCATATAAGATCGTTGACTACATGAAGCTTCCGAAGAGCCAGCTCGAGCCCATTATGACCAACAGCGAGAACATCATCCGCTTTGGGCCGAACGCATACCATAAGCCGGCAACCGGTTTAAATATTTTGCGCGAAACCATAATGGGCCGGGAATTATTCGACTTTTCCTTTAAAGAATATGCACGGCGGTGGGCTTTTAAACATCCGGCGCCTGCAGATTTTTTCAGAACGATGGAGGATGCCAGTGGAGAAGACCTCGACTGGTTCTGGCGGGGATGGTTCTATAACATTGATCCGGTTGACATTTCCCTGGATTCTGTTCGATGGGCAAACATGACGCTTGAAGGCGAAACTTCACGGGCGTCTTCGGAAAGGCGTGCAGTGGCCGATAAGCCTCTCCTGAACAATTACGAGGATATTTCCAAGGTGAGAAACAGGAATGACAAGAATATCCGCTTCGCTACGGATGCAGATACCAGCCTGCAAGACTTTTACTGGAAATATGCACGCGGGCTGGTTAAGGTTGACGAATCAGAAGTGGTACTTCCGGTTGCTGCAGTGGCAGACACTTTTTCAACTGAGGAAAAAATATCCCTTGCGGGAAGTAAATTTATTTACGAATTGTCTTTCACGAACAAGGGTGGCATGGTGATGCCGATAATATTGGAATGGACTTTCAAAGATGGAACCACGGAAATTGACCGGATCCCGGCTCAGATCTGGCGCAAGAATGAAGACAACGTAACCAAGGTGTTCGTAAAAAATAAGGAGGTTGCGTCGGTTCGGCTTGACCCTATGCGCGAAACAGCAGACATTGATGAGTCAAATAATTCCTGGCCAAAGATGGACATGCCCGGCAAGTTTAAACTCTATAAAGACCGCGGAGCGCAACCAAAGAATCCCAACCCGATGCAGAGAAAAGCAAATTAATGCGGTGACTGCTTTGGTACTTTTTTTGATTTTGTATAGCAAATCTGGATTTTTATATTAGTTTTACGTTGAAAACCAAGAGCATTCCTCCCGGAACGCTCCCTGATCCAATCCTATCCAATATTACCTATCGCTAAAAAAATATGCCGGCACCGCGTGCGCGTGTGTATTATTTTTCTTGGGAACCAGCCTTGTCCACAACCTAATTTTTTTTATTAACTCAAATTGTAAAGATGAAAAATTTTACACTGGCTTTGTGCATGCTGGCTATTTCTTTTGGATCCTTCGCACAGGACTGCCCGGTGATTAATGCTACCGCGGTAAACACCAATGGCCCCGGCCAATATGCCATCACGATCAATTATTCTGCTGACCCCGGCGTTAACCATATCAATATGGTTACGTTTTGCGCGTCAAACCCGTTGCCCTTTTTATTCACTACCGAATGTATTCCTGTTAACGGCAGCGGTACTACGGTTGTAAATGTGGATTGCGTTAACACACCTGTGGTGATCCTGGTTCCGGCGCCCGGCGAGTGTGGTACCGGCTTCCCTTGTGCAGCCCCAACCTTTGTGTTTGGCCCGGCAGGCGGACCTTTACCGATCAAAATGAATTCTTTCTACGCCACCCGCGTAGGCACGCAGGTCAATCTATCTTGGAATACCGAGATCGAGATCAACGCGAAAGAATTTGTTGTTGAGAGAAAAACATCGGGGGATTTTACCACTGTAGCCACTGTAGCTGCAACTAATATCACTGAAGGAAGCAAATACACTTATAGCGACAGGAACATGGAGGCGGGAGTTACACAATACCGCATTAAAATGGTTGACCTTGACGGAACCTATCGCTATTCAGAAGTTCGCGCAGTGAAAGGTGCGGGAACAAAAGCTGATTTTACTGTTTTTCCTAACCCAAGTTATGGTGAAGCTAACCTGAACATCACCGATGTTTCTGAGAACACAGAAATTCAGGTGTATGATAATGCAGGAAGAATGGTGAGGAGAATTTCAAACATCAATAAGAATAATGTTTCTCTGGACAACCTTCAAAAAGGTATGTACATGATCCGTTTAGTGGATACAAAAACGGGTGAGATTGTAACTAAAAAATTATCAGTTCTTAATTAAAAAAGTTTTTTGACGAGTCCTGTAGAGTCGTCTGAACGAGGGTCGCCAGCAGTGGTGGCCCTTTTTTAGTTGGTAGTTGGTAGTTCATAGTTTGTAGTCTGTACCATCTGAACCATCCAACCCCGCCAACCGGTAGGCGAGCTATCTAACTGTTCAACCGTTCCGCGTTAGGGATTATTTTTAATGATCCCTTGTAGCGGCGTTTTTATCCAAAGCCTTCCGCCTTCGGCGGGTGGATATTTATTTGCCCGCTTTGAAAAGCAAGCTTTTCACGCGGTCAACTATAAATATCCTGCACCTTTGTGCAAAGGCTTTAAACTATGCGTTAGGGATTGGCAGCAGTACCATGTACTGCCAAAAGCCCGCCCGCCTTCGGCGGGAACGCCC
>JAFAGR010000095.1 GCA_023422565.1 Bacteroidota bacterium
GTCATAGTTTGCAGAGAAACAACCTTGTTAAACCAAACCATGTTGGGGCCGGGGCAAATAGTTATCCCTTTTATATTCTTGATGAAAGTTTTGTTGGTTACCTCTGCTGCAGGATTACTCAATCCCACACAGAGGCATTCCTTAGCGAGCACTTCTTCTTTTCTGTGAAAAAGTTCTTCATCAGGTAAGCCCATTGATTCGAGTTGATTTAATTTAAGGCGCTGGTACTTTGTAGATGCAGTGCAAATGGGTTCGGTAGTGAACTCCGTGTTGAAGGAAAGATGCTTTTCCGTGCACGGGCTTCCTGGCCTTCCTGATCTCAACCGCTCCTCTTTTTCAATTGCGCCCGTGTGGTCTTTTAGATAATAGAACTTTACGCCTAGAGGCGATACGTCGCTCAAGATAATATCATCCTTTTTAATGGCCTGGAGCCTGGCAAGACTTGATTCGTCTACGGTCGTGGCTTCCGGCACCAAGAGGAATGGGCTTCCCCAGCCTGTACCATCTACGCAGTATTTGCGGTGTAAGAATTCTCTTTCTTCATTGGTGCCAAGGCCGCCCTGGAAAGTAATTTTTTGAATAGGTGGATACTTAAAGCAACGCCCGGTTTTCAAAAGAAGAACTTTGTTGTATTCGGTAAATGTATTTTCCAACAGTTCCTTTCTCTTTTCACTGAATTCTTCCAGTATCACTCCCATTAATTTTCCGGGCGTGGCAAAAGCATGACCACCACAATTCAAACCTGATTCAATCCTGAATTCACTCACCCAAACGCCCTTCTTTGCGAGGTACATTCCCTGAATATATGCCGAGCGGTAATCACTGACTTTTACTGCAACTTTTTTCTGAAAATTTCCCTCTTCATCCGGTTGAAAGGCGGAAAATGTTGCCAGGTAATTGTACAGGCGGGGATTCATTCCGGCCGAAAGAATCACAGCGGAATTGCTGAGTTTGCTTTCCGCAAATCCTCTCAGGGCGGCCAATGCGTCAGATCCTTCCGGGATGAGCGTGCCATCCTTAGCATAATTATTCCGGTCAATTTTTGTCATGATGTTTACATCAATACTGCCTGCTTTCACACCATGCCTTAGCCCTTGTTCGATCAAATGTTTTTCCTGCCGGTTTTCACACGCGCAGTATTGCTCATAAAGATTCCGGAGAAAACTGCCGGGAGGAAGCATTTCAAAATATTTTACAATCTCGCTTCCTGCAATAAATGGAAGGCCTTTTATCTTCAGAACCTGTTCGTCTACGATGCTTTTTAATAAATTCAGGTAATCAGTTATCCGCCGGTGTTTGTAACCTTCTTCACTGGTGCGAATTGCATGGAATGGAAGGTTGTTTTTCTCATAATAAAACTGGCGCATCATTTCTACCAGCCTGTCTTCCACAATTGATACCACGGAGTTAATTCCAAACCTCGCAACCCTTGCCGGAGTATCAATGGTAAATGCCAGACCCATCACGGGAATGTGAAAGGCATGTACATCCGTATAATTCATTGTTTAGTTTTGTTGAAGTACTTCATCGGGTGCAGACTGCCAGCATACTTTCCTGGAGCGCAGAGGTGATTTTTCCGTCATTTTAATTGAAATCAGTTTAATACAATAAATTTCACCGCTCACTGAAAGCGCGGCAGGGTTCTTCGCGTAATAATTCCGTTTGTATTTTGGTGAAGTAGAAATGAGCAAGCCGTTAAATTGAAGGCCCCGGTTAGAAAATTTATCGTGTTGAGCGGGCAGTATGGTTCCCGAAACGTGAGGATATTGCAGCATATTTCGAATATGCAATGATTGCGGCGATGATTTAAAGATGAGTACGCCATCTTCCACATCAGTGCTGTAAAAGCAGTTGAAGCATTGCGGATGATGGTTTTCATCAATGCAACAAACTGATGCTATTTTTTCAGACCTTAGGTAGGAGGCAATATCCTTATCCATGTTACTTGTCATTTTTTCGTTGCAGGGCTTGTTCGTACCTTAAACTTTCTTCCTCGTTTGAAGGTATAAGTGTGGGAACCGCGGCAGGCCTTCCTTCTGCATCCAGAGCCACAAAGGTGAAGTAGGCACTCGCCACTTTTTCAAGGCTTCCGTTTTCTATTTTCTTTCGGAACGCTTCGGTATAAATTTCAATGGAAGTAGTGAAGGCGCGGGTAACATTTGATTCGATGATAATTATGTCGCCATTGCGTGCAGGAGCATGAAAGTTCACTTTGTCAATTGAAGCCGTGACACAAATTTTTTCTGAATGTGTTTGCGATGTTACCGCTGCGGCGATATCCATCCACTGAACGAGTACTCCACCCTTTAAAATGCCTACAGGGTTTGTGTCGTTGGGACAAACCACTTCTGTTTTCGTAACCTTTGATGCGGTTGTATATTTCCCCTTCATACCTTTACGTTTTCGTGTTTCGCTTCCTCGATTTCTGCGCGAAGCGTTTGCAGAATGGAGTTTGCCTGGTGCACATCAAAGTCTTCATGCTGCTTTTTTGCAACGCCCATTTCTGTAAGCACCATATGTTTACCCGGCACTACGCCGTGCTGCGATAAACATGCTTTTACACATGCAAGCGGGCAGCCGTCGATCGCTATAATTTCCCTCCCCGAAACGGCGGTGCGCACCAGTTTCTTTACATTTCCACCGACTCCTGCAATACAACTCATCTCAGCTTGCTCACCGCGGTCTAACTGTACGGCTATGTAGTTGGCCATTTGCGCTGCTGTGGAACTTCCGGAGCAGGAATAAACGATCGGTAACATTTTTTTCTGACAAATTTTCTGCAAGATAAATAAAAAAGGATAAATTTGTCTTTTATTATGAAGGCGATTTCAGAAAGTAAAAAGATTGTGGTATTTGTGGTGCTTGCCACAGGCTTTTTGGCCTATTCTTTTTTTCTATATGCAAATCCTCCGGCTGATACTTCGTATCACGATGTTAGTGTGGCCAAAGGAAAAGTTGCGTGGCAGAAATATAACTGTAACGCCTGCCACCAGGTATATGGCCTTGGCGGATATCTTGGCCCGGATGTTACCAACGTGTACTCGAAGGGCCCGGGTTATATTAAAGCATTCCTGCAAAATGGAACGGGCATTATGCCGGATTTTGAATTGAGTGAAGAGGAGATGAATAATCTCGTAGAATATTTCAAACATCTTGACCAATCGGGCAAGGCAGATCCACGAACTTTTAAAATTTTGCCCGATGGCAGCATCGCTCAATGAGTCCAGGGAATTTCCCCGGTCATTTATAATACTTGCGTTATTTGTACTCGCATTTGGCTTGCTTGCCGGGTTAGCGGGAGGCATGCAATACGTCATCCCGGGATTTATCAAGCATCATCTTTCTTTTGAGAGGGTGCGGCCGATGCATGTGAGCGCAATGGTTTTCTGGATAATCCTTTCCGCTTCCGGAGGCGCACTCACCTATGTGCTTCAGCATAATCCCCGCGGCAGGTATTCCTTCCCGTTATTAAAACTTCAGTTTGTATTATTCAGTATCGCGCTCATTGCCATTCTGGTTTCTTATTGTTATGGTGTGTTTGGCGGGCGGGAATACTGGGAGTTTCCACCGGCAATCTCGCTGCTAATTCTTGCATCGTGGATCCTATTTATCTTAAATTTTTTAAAGGCATTAGGAACCTGGAAAAACCAGCCGGTGTTCGTGTGGATGTGGCTCACCGGCCTCTTTTTCTTCCTGTTCACCTTTCTGGAATCGTATCTCTGGTTACTGCCCTGGTTTGGAAATAATGTGGTGAATGACATGACCATTCAGTGGAAATCATACGGCTCTATGGTAGGCAGTTGGAACATGCTGATGAACGGATGCGCGATATTTTTGATGGATAAGATCAGTGGTACAAAAACCTATGGCCACTCTCGTATTGCCTTCCTGCTTTATTTTACTGGATTGTTCAACCTGATGTTTAACTGGGGGCATCACATTTACACCCTTCCCACCCATGGCTACGTTAAGTATATCAGCTATGGCGTGAGTATGACTGAGTTGTTCATTCTCGGCAAGATCATTTATTCGTGGCGTTCATCCCTCAACACGGCAAAGAAATTCCTCCACCGCGCATCGTACAGATTTCTCTTTGCTGCAGACGTGTGGATTTTTGTAAACCTCACGCTAGCTATTGCCATGTCTGTTCCCGGTATTAATGTGTATACACACGGTACGCATGTAACCGTTGCGCACACCATGGGAGCAACCATTGGTATAAACACCTTTATTCTTCTTGCGGTGGCTTATGATATATTGTCGGATAATTGCAGCGGGAAAATATTACACCCGGTAATGGTGAACAGGGGATTGATAATCTCCAATGTTTCGTTGTTTATTTTCTGGCTGTCGCTGATTATCGCCGGAGTTTTAAAAGCCAAATGGCAGATGGATGCAGAGCAGGTTCCATTCTCTTCGATGATGGCCCACCTTCACCCATATTTCATTTCTTTTGTGGTGGCCGGTTCTGCTCTTTCTGTAGGTTTGTTTATGGTGATCGTTCCACTTTTAAAGTCATATTTTGCATGTATTGCCAAAGGCGGGAGATACGTCTTTCATAAAATGACCGCATAGCACTGCAAATAAAAATTCTAAAGCACCTGATGTTTACAAAAGCCACCGAATACGCACTACGCGCTTCCATATATATTGCCGCCAACAGTTCGGAAAGTAAACGGTTAGGCATAGACGAAATTTCCGCGGCAATTGGTTCACCAAAGCCATTTACTGCAAAAGTTTTACAGGCTTTGTGCCGGAACAATGAGCTTGTCAGCTCTGTGAAGGGGCCCGGCGGCGGGTTCTATATGACGGAGCGGGCCAGGAAATTTCCCGCAAAGAAGATTATTGATGCCATGGGAGAGGGGACAGTGCTTTCAAAATGTGTGCTCGGTTTGCCGAAATGCTCGGAAGAGAAGCCTTGCCCTATGCACCATGAATATCGTTTTATAAAGGCAAAGCTTATCCATCTTTTCGATTCCACTTCCATTGCCGAACTTGCCACTGATTCGCGGATAAGCAAAATTTATTTGAAGGGAAGTATGCAGCGATAAAGTAGTAAAGGTCACAGAGTGGCGGGTATTTCAACTCTTTGGACGAATTCACGCCTGATTCCCGCAGACAGAATTCTCCGGATGGGAGCTTCCGGCGATTATTCCCCAATACGATGCACCATAACGGCCCCATGGGCCTGTTTTAACAGGTAATTCCGCTTTTTCTCACCCCACTGATATTATCAATTTCTCCATCCATTATTCATGTTTTATCCCCCTTTCCGGTAATAAAAAAGAGGATTTCAAGCTTTTTTTAGGTTGATTTTTATAACCGTTTTTTGATGTGGCATAAGGCAGTTCATGGTGAATGTGGTTATTATGGAGCATCGGGCGGTAAGGTTTAAGGCAAGGTGTCTTTGCACCGCTCCCGCGCATGTTTATTTCTTAAATTCCGCCCGCCGGAGGTAAGGGTAATTTCTCCTCCGCACGCGGTTCCCTCACCATTATCATTATTAAAAGCAAGCCCGTAAACATTACCGCTGCTGCAATAAACAAGGCCTCATTAATAAATGGAATGGCCACGTAGTTCATCGCCGTCACTCCCTGCACAAACAAGATCACCTCATTTAGAATAATTCCCGCGGTAAAAACCACAATGCCCAGCCATGCTTTTCTTTTGGGGATCACGATCTGGTAAGCCATGATGTAACCTAAAATAAAAAGCGTGAAAACACCTAACAGCACAAGGTGGAGATAACCGATAACAATGGGCCGGAATGCATAGGAAATGATGCTGAGCGTAGGAATAACCGACCCTGCCTGCAAGAACAACTTTATGGTTAATGCAAAGCCCGAAAAACCTAGTAACCAAAGCGCTAAAGGAGTTAATCTCTTTCTGAGAACCGGAATTTGCTTTCTGATAATACCCAGCATTTTTGCCCAACCCAGTAACTGCAGTATGGCCGATAGAACTACGAGGATATAAACCCACAAAGGAAGTTTGAGCCACAGAACAGAAAGGAAATAAGCCGGAATACAGGCAGCGGCAAAATACCAAAACACTTTTTTTAAGGCCGGTTCTGATGCTCCATTTTCCAACAGTTTATTGCTCATCAGCCCCATGGCAGCAAAATAGAACCATCCGTTATATTGAAAATGCAGGAAATAATAAATTGAAGCAAGGTGAGCATGTTGGTCGATTGATTTAACGGCCATCATGTAAGCAAGCCCGAAAGTGCCCGCAGAAGAAATTATGTTGAAGAAAAGAGCTGCTTTAAACCAGTAATGCGTAACCCTGGGTTTTATCAAACGAAGATCTTTCCAATAAAGAACTGCGAAGAAGTATGCGGTGAAAATGGAAAGAGTGGAAAAAGAGATGGATACCGGCCCATAGCCCTGGAAGGGAAAGGAAAGTAACATTCCGTATGAAGCGATCAGGTTAGTGATCAAAATTGGCGTGTATTTTTTTACGGTTTCATAACCGGTCCGCCGGAAAATGTAGCTCACCATTATCGCCATTAATGCTTGCGTGATCCATCCCGTAAAGGCAAAATGCGAATGAGCGTGTAACAGGTATTTTTGATCAACGAAAGGTAGCGAGAAAGCGATCTTATATCGCATGGTAAGCCCGAGAAACGCTACGATAAGCAGATTGAAAAGCGAGATTTTAAGCCATCGATATAGTGGAAAAACCATAATTGGTGTAAAGGTTCAAAAATCAAACCGAAGGCAATGTGCGTTCAATCATAACAGAAAACCTTTCCTTTTCTGATTTCAAGAATTCCATTGTGATGCAGGTTCCTGATACTGCGAATAACGGTTTCAACACGCATTCCAAGCATATCTGCTATCTGTTGCCGTGTCAGTTTTAATTTGTTGCACTTGTTGCATATCTTATTAGAACCCTTGAAATAACTTATGAGGTTCCTGATACTCCTCTCAGGATTATGATTTGAGATCTCTTTGAGTAAGAAATACTTGAACCGAAGCCTTTCACACATTAAATTCATCAGTTTCGGGTAAAGCCCGGGTTCTTCGGCCAGCATTTTTGCAAACTGTTCCCTTGCCAGTTTAATTATTGTAGACGGCTCATCGGCTATTACAGTTACCGCATACTTTCCATGATCAAATAGGGGTATCTCTCCGAAAGTATCACCGGGATAAATAATGTACTGAAGATATTCCTTGCCGTTTTCATTTAAATTAATGGCCCGTGCAGATCCGTTTACCAGCTGGTAATAATGCCATGCAGGCTGCTCCTCAGAAATGATAACTTCATTTTGAGAAACGGGCTTCACCACAGCGCCGTATTGAAGCAATAATTCTGTTTCGATCATAATCGTATTTAAAAGGGGTGAAGGTAAATTAGTAAGGAAATGTGGACTTATGACCTTAAACACCCGGAGGTCTGATAGCAATCAGTGGCCGGAATGACGAAAGATATACATGCTGAAAGCCTTTACTGTAGCGGGTTTCATCGATTTTTTTTCTCAAAAACTGATTTCATGGTATATAATTTGAGGATTATGACTTTACTCATATTTTTCTTTTATTTACGGTTGTAATCTTGTAAAGCAAATTTCAAAACTAAATCTTTTAATCATGAAAAAGTTGGTAGCTATTCTTGCCCTGGGCTTCTTCGTTGCAGCTTGCGGTGGGGGAAATGACACAGACAAAACCAATTCAGAAACCACCAGTTCAACAAATGCCTCAACAGAAGATTCAAAATCCGAGTCTGGCAATCCTTCTTACGATCCTAAAAGAGGTGAAGGTAAGTTCAAAGATGTAGATATCCCGGATAACCTGGATGTCTCCATGGCTACTGCCGGAGAGAAGGTTTACAGTGTGAAATGTGCGGGATGCCATAAACTTACCGATGAAAGGCTGGTTGGCCCGGGATGGAAAGGTGTTACCATGAGGCACACACCTGAATGGATCATGAACTTTTCTACCAATACAGACGAGATGCTGGATAAGGATCCGAAAGCACAGGCTCAGTTGGAGATTTGTTTGGTTCGTATGCCAAATCAGAACCTTACCGACGATGATGCGCGTTCAGTATATGAGTTTATGCGTCAGAATGATGGCGTAAAATAATATTCACTTCTCCGGGGCTGCCGAAAAGAAGTTTCGAACGGCCCCGGCAAAAGTGACCAACACCGTAAATAATTCCTAAAAATTATATGATACAACTTAAAACCAAAGCTATTGTTCTGGCCGCGCTGGCCTTGATCGTAGGAACAAATGCTTGCAAACCCAAAAATGCCGGCACCGCGGTAAGTTCCGATGCTGCGTCGAAAACTTATGTCGCCCCCGGTAAATACGATGAATTTTACAACTTCGTTTCAGGAGGTTTTAGCGGACAATTATCCGTTTATGGGCTTCCGAGCGGCCGCCTTCTCAGGGTGATCCCCGTGTTTTCTGTTGACCCTGAAAAA
>JAFAGR010000035.1 GCA_023422565.1 Bacteroidota bacterium
TTGAAGAACCTCAACTTCGAAAAATATTGCACGGAGGAAAAAGCATGAGAAATCAGAGTTCCACTGAGGGATTGAAATGGTGCGATGCAAAGGTTCCCGCAGATAGCCGCGGATTGTCAGTTCTAAGCTTTTTCGGGAGGTTTTAATGCAACCGATTGCCTTTTTAGTTGAAGAACCTCAACTTCGAAAAATATTGCACGGAGGAAAAAGCATGAGAAATCAGAGTTCCACTGAGGGATTGAAATGGTGCGAGGCAAGGGTTCCCGCAGATGGTCGCGGATTGTCAGTCCTGAACTTTTTTCGCAATCGTTTAATGCGCTGATTTGCACGGAAAATTCAAAAACAAAATGCGCAAGAGGGAATCCTGTTCACGGAGATTCACAAAGAAAATACTGAGTTACACGAAGACAGTTTAATGGTTCAAATTGTCCGAATCACTTTGTGGACCTATGATTTCGCTTCGTGGAACTTTGTGACCTTTCTTCACCAAAACGGATGAATCTTGCAAAAACAAAAAAGGAGAAAAGTTGATCGCTTTTCTCCTTTGCTATTTAAAAGTTTCTTCTACGCGGGAACACCATCTTCCACTTCTCTTTCCCAAAAACGGTACTGAATGATTGCGGAGATGAAATCGTCTACGCTACCGTTAGTAATAACGCCGGGTGAAGGAATTTTTTTATTCGGCAAGGCATTCTTCAACAGTTCAACGCCTTCGTTAGCAGCGCCAATTGTTTTACAATGCTTAAATGCTTCGGCAATAAAATGTACCGCGGCTGCATGACCTTTTAATTCCTCCACGCTTCCGCCACCCGGTACAAACACCGCATCATACACTACCGATGCGGCGGTAAGCAGGCTTTCGTCTACCGGATAGGCGTTACCGTTAGCAGTTTTCACAAAGCCGTGGTTTGGCGCGATGATGTGGACTATGGCATCTTCTTCGCACAAAACTTTTTTCACCACAGTAAAGGCTTCATCCTGCACGCCCTTAGCGGTAAGGATCGCGATACGCATTGCTTTGATATTTGCAGGCTTTCTCTTCTCCATGCTCACTGAAGGCGCCTTACTGATGGGAAGTTTTGCTTTGAAGGAATGGTAGGCTTTCGGATCGTCATCGGCGGGAATACTGTCTGTGATGGGCTGGTTAGGCCTGCGCGGCACAAGGCCCAGTTTGCCGGCTACAATCTCCGCGAGAGATGTATCCACTTCCATCAGCACATTCACCATTCGTTGGCGAATAGGTACGATTTTCACCTTGCCGAGTTCAAATGCAAAGGCATCCTGCAAGTGGCGTTGTTCGTGTGCGGTGAGGCTTTTGTAAAAAAGTTCAGGCTGACTAAAATGATCAAAGAAGCTTTCGCTTCTCTCGCGGATCTTGTGTGCATCTATTCTCTCCGGGAAGGAATTGAACCCGCCTTCCTTCATCATCGCCTGGAAAGGGCAGCCGCCGCCAATGCTATTCGGATGATAGGCCGCTTTCCCTTTATTGATCTGCATCCTGTGCATACCATCCCTCTGGTTGTTGAACACTTCGGGAATGGATTTATTGATCGGTATTTCGTGAAAATTTGGTCCGCCGAGGCGTGAAAGCTGTGTATCGGTATAAGAAAATAACCGTCCCTGCAACAAGGGATCATTGCTGAAATCTATACCGGGCACCACATGGCCGGGATGAAAGGCGATCTGTTCTGTTTCAGCAAAGAAGTTATCGGGATTGCGGTTAAGCGTCATCTTTCCCACGATCTTCACGGGTACCATTTCTTCCGGTATGAACTTGGTCGGGTCTAAAAGATCAAATGGATATTTGTGTTCATCTTTTTCCGGGATGATCTGAACGCCTAATTCCCATTCAGGGTAATGGCCCTGGTCGATCGCATCCCAAAGATCGCGGCGATGAAAGTCAGTGTCCTTCCCCGCAATACGCTGGCACTCGTCCCACGCCAAACCTAACACACCTTGCAATGGCTTCCAGTGAAACCTTACAAAGTGCGACTGGCCTTTCTCATTAATGAACCGGAAAGTGTGAATACCGAAACCTTCCATGGTGCGGAGGCTGCGCGGAATTGCGCGGTCGCTCATCAGCCAGAAAATATTGTTCAGTGATTCCGGCATCAGGGAAATGAAATCCCAAAACGTGTCGTGTGCAGAAGCAGCCTGCGGAATCTCATTATCCGGTTCGGGTTTTACGGCATGAACAAGATCAGGAAACTTCATTGCATCCTGAATGAAGAAAACGGGAGTGTTATTTCCCACAAGGTCGTAATTGCCTTCAGGAGTATAAAACTTCACCGCGAAGCCGCGTATGTCGCGCGCCATATCTGTAGAGCCCCGGCTTCCTTGCACCGTGGAGAATCGGGCAAACACAGGCGTTTTGATGGAAGTGTCGTTAAGAAATTTCGCTTTCGTGTATTTAGCCAGCGGCTCATACAATTCAAAATAGCCATGTGCCCCTGAGCCGCGTGCATGAACGATTCTTTCAGGGATACGTTCATGATCGAAGTGCGTCATCTTTTCGCGGAAGATGAAATCTTCCAGAAGTGAAGGGCCGCGATTTCCCGCTTTCAGCGTGTTTTGATCATCATTAATTTTCAGCCCCTGGTTGGTGTTCATTAATTCGCCTTGGGTATCTGTGGTATATTTTCCGAGCTGTTCCTTTTTAGGGTCGGCGCCGCCGGTATAAGATTCTTTTTCCATGATTGTCTTTTAGATTTTGTGGGATGAAGGTGAGATTAAACCGCTTTTGCTTTCTGTGGCTTAAAGGCGGTTGAAAGCGCCTGCGCATTGAGGTTGGTATCTGCAATGGTGCTCAGCAGGCAATCAGATTTTTTTTCTTCGCCCAAAGTTTTTAGCAGCAGGTTTAAAATATCGCGCTCATTAAGCACCTTTGCAAAAGCGGCGAGAGTTCCATAGGAAGCGATCTCGTAATGCTCCACTTTCTGCGCCGCACTGATGATGCCCGCATCGCGCACTGCACCGGCTTGAGTTTCCTTCATCATTGATTCACCTTCTTTAATGAGTCCGTCCATCGCCTCACATTTTTTTCCCTCCGCCTTCATTCGAAGAAGGGAAAACACCTCTTCCAAACGTGCAACCTGGGTGTGGGTTTGATCAAGATGTTCATTAATGGCCGTTTTCAACTTTACATCGGTAGCCTGATCGAACATTTTCGGCAATGCCTTTAGTAGAGCCAGCTCAGCCCAATAGATATCTTTCAAACTATCAATGAACAATTGTTTCAGATTTTTAGCTCCGTTTGCAGGCGCTTTTTCCGCACCTGAGTTCTTAGCCGGTGCCGGGTTCTTTTTAACCATTTTGTTTGTTTTAAGAGTGGTAAAAGGATGGGCTATATGCACAAAAAATCCCGCGATGCTTGTGCGCCCGGGATTTTGATACAAGAGTTGTGCCTTTTCCGGCATTGTGTGCCTGAAGCTGTGCAATAAAGATTAGTGAGCGTGTTCTTCGCCCGCGCCCTGCATCCGGGCCTGGAGGAAAAAGGCATTCTGCACCACAACCTTTGCGGAAGGGGGCACCTCCTCCAGTAATGTGATTTGCGTGTACCCGACAGCGTTAGTTCCTGCTGCAACCGGCACCCTTCTGAAAAGCACCTGTTCCTTACCGTTAGTTGCTGCCTTTGATGAATCGGGAAAAACTTGTTCAGCGATGAAAATAAAATCGCGGCCGTTAGCGGAAACGATCGCCTTTTCAGGAACCGCGTCTCCCGCGGTAGTATCCATACTTATCATTGCGGTCACATCCATTCCATCGATCAGGCCCTCTTTATTACCCGTTACCAGCGCGTGTACAGGTACAGATTTGCTTTCGCCTTCAAAGGCCGTTCCTATGGAATGTATCGTAGCATCGTATTCCTTACCGGGATTGTTCGTCAGAGTAAAGTGAATCAACTGCCCTTTATGCACTTTCGGCAGATCTTTTTCATACACGAAAAGATCAACATGAAGATGGGAATTGTTCACTATCTCAGCTATTGGGGCCATCATATCAACATGACTTCCGATCTGGCTGATCACCTTGCTGATTGTTCCGCTGATCGGCGCGCGAACCTGCATCACTTCGGAATATCCTGAAGAAGTTCCAAGTCCGGACAGTTGCCTTTGCAAGCCTGAGCGCTGGCTGCGTAAAGTAGTAAGATGGCTTTCGGCCTGCTGCATACGCTTTAATGGGGCTGCATTCCCTTCCACCAATTGCCGCTGACGTTCGAGTTCAATTTCCGCGAGCTTGATCTCTGCGTTTACCTGCTGCAAATTTTGTTGCATGCGTAACAGCTCCGGATTAGCAACCGTAGCGATCACCTTTCCTTTATTTACAAAATCTCCGGTCTGAACGGTGATCGTTTTCACTATGCCGGGAAAAGATGCGGTTACAAAGGCTTTGTTCTGATTAGGAACTTTCAACCGGCCGTTCACTTTAAGCGAAGCCGACAATTCTTTCTTTTCAATTTGGCCAAAGGAGATACCGATGGTTTTCATTTGCTCCGCCGTAAGCGATACAATATTGTCGCCAAGCTGTACGGTGGTGTCTTCTGCCGGAGAATGCGCATGATCATCCTCATGCTTAGCGGGAGAGGAACACGCCGCGAAAAAAAGCGAAATGAAGAATATATAATTTATTAAGGTTTTCATTTTAAGTGTGGTTTATTGTGGGATGAAATAACGGTGATCTATTATGGCGCGATTATACTCGTTCAATGCTTTCAGGTAGCCTTGCCGTATTTCCACTGCCTGCGAAACGAATTGCCATAATTCCGCCATGCTAATTTCGCCGGCCGAATAGCTTAACTGAGCGGCATCAAGAATTCCCTTTGCCTGCGCATTGCCCGTCTCTTCATAATAGCTCAGCATTTCACCAAACTGTTCAATACTATTCAAAGCTGCATTTTTTTCAAGCGCTATTTGTTGGGCGCGATGATCTTTCCTCGTTTCCAGCAATGCCATCGATGCTTTTGAAGCGTCTATGCGTTGCCGGTATGCCTTCATTCCAAAAACAGGAACAGCCATAGAAATTGAAAATCCGGTGAAAGGATCCGGCACTCCGTACAATCGTTGTGAAAACACTCTTCCCGAGAACTCAGGTTTGATAAGATTGTTTTCCACCCTAACGCGGGCTTCAGCGATCCGGATCTGTTGCTGCATTATCTCCAGTTCGGGATGGTTGAACATTTCCGCCTCACCTAAAGTGTTCAATTTTGGCAAGGCACTATCGGCAGGAAGAAAAGAAGAATCAATATTCATATAAACAGAAAGCAGTTGCTGATGTTGAGCGAAAGCCAATTGCTGTTGACGGAGCCTTGCCTTATTTTCTTTCCACTTTGCTTCAGCAGCCATTTGCTCCAGCGCCGCGGCTTCTCCGGTTCTCACGCGAACACGTGCCGCATCATATACGCCTTCATAAAGGGAATCCAAATGAGTGAATAGCTTTGCCATCTCCTGCTGATACCACAACTCGTAATAAGCATGAGTGGTTTCGCGCCCGATCACCAGATTCAACAATGCGCGGTTATTCTTGTGCAATTGCAATTGCTCGCTGAATAATTTACGCCGTGCCTTATAAACTCCGGGCCATTCCACAGACTGGCTGACGCCAATCTTCAAAATGCCATCTTTGTCCTGCGGATTAATATCTTCATTCTCCACGAACACTCCGGTTTTCGGAAATATTGCTGCGGCCCTGAGTTCATGTTTGGATTGTGTTTCGGCAGCATCGTTTATATTGAACTGCAGGTTGTTCGCCAGCGCCCTCTCCAACGCCTCATTGGCGGATATTCTCGTTTGTGCTTCAACGTTAGTGGGCATTAAAAAGATGAGCAAAACAATTACCGCTGACGGTCTTAGTGTATACTTCCGGCGTTTTTTATTCCACCACATGTAAAGAACAGGGAGTACGAAAAGCGTTAACAATGTTGCCGTTACCAGCCCCCCAATAACCACGGTGGCCAATGGTTTCTGCACTTCCGCTCCCGCGCCGGTGCTAAATGCCATTGGTGCAAAGCCGAGCGAGGCCACCGCTGCGGTCATAAGTACAGGCCGTAAACGCAACCGTGTTCCATGGTAAACACGTTTAAGCACAGACTTAACGCCTGACTTTTCCAATTGCCTGAATGTGCTTATCAGAACAATTCCATTTAACACGGCAACGCCAAATAAAGCGATAAAGCCAACGCCTGCCGAAATGCTGAAGGGCATACCGCGTAACCAAAGCGCAAACACGCCGCCTATGGCACTCATTGGGATCGCGGTATAAATGAGCAGACTGTCTTTCATGTTTCCAAATGTAAAATACAACAACAGGAAGATGAGAACCAGCGCAACAGGAACGGCTATTTGCAAACGGGCAGAGGCGTCTTTAAAATTTTCGAAAGTTCCGCCATAGGTGTAATAGTAGCCAACAGGAAGCAGATTCGCTTTTTCCAATTTATCCTGCAATTCATGCACAACGCTTTCCACATCGCGGTTGCGCACGTTAAAGCCAACTACTATCCGGCGCTTTCCGTCTTCACGGCTGATTTGCGCAGGACCGGTTTTAAAAGATATATCTGCAACCTGGTGGAGCGGAACCTGAGATCCGTTGCCCGTGGCCACAAACAAGTTGCTCACATCATTAATTGAAGTTCGGTTGGCAGAATCAAGCCGTACCACAAGGTCAAACTTTCTTTCATTTTCGTATATCACACCTGCACGTTCACCTGCAAAGGAGGTACTGATGGTTCTGTTTACGTCATCTATACTCACGCCCATTGCCGCGAGGCGTGCGCGGTCATATTTTACTGTTATCTGCGGCAGGCCCGTCGTTTGCTCAACCTGCGCTCCGGTTGAACCCTCAATGGTACTAACGATACCGGCTACACGAGGAGCGATCGCGGCGAGTGAATCAATATTTTCCCCAAAGATCTTCACGGCAACATCCTGCCTTACGCCGGTCATCAACTCATTAAAGCGCATTTGTATTGGCTGAGAAACCTCAAAGAATGCCCCGGGTATCAGTTCCAGTTTTTCCATCATCTGCTCAGCCAGTTCATCATAGCTTTTCTTTTGCGGCCATTCGCTTCGGGGCTTCAGGCTTACCATCAGGTCTGAGCCTTCCGGCGGCATAGGGTCGGTTGGCACCTCCGCGCTTCCGGTTTTTCCCACAACCATTTTTACTTCAGGAAAAGTTCGCAATATCCGGCTTGCCTGCATTGAGGTTTCCACGCTTTGCGAGAGTGAAGTTCCCTGAGGCAATATGCAGTGAATGGCGAAATCACCTTCCTGTAGTTGCGGAATGAATTCTCCTCCCATCCTGCTAAAAATAACTGCACTTAGGGCGAGCAAGGCGACTGCGCCCACAACAATCGCTTTATTAGTTCTGATGGCCCGGGATAAAAGCAAGGAATAGATCCGCTGGAATCGATGCATCATTCGATCAGAGAATCCCGGCTTTGCGCGAAGTTTACCGGGGAGCAACAAAGCGCTCATCATTGGCACATAAGTAAGTGAGAGGATCAGCGCCCCGAGAATGGCAAAACTTACCGTTTGCGCCATCGGCCTGAACATTTTGCCTTCAATGCCAACAAGTGTTAATACCGGAATGTAAACGATAAGAATTATGATCTCTCCGAATGCCGCGCTTTTTCGTATACCCGATGCCGATAGAAAAACCTCTTTATCTTTCTCTGCGCGTGTTAACACCGAGGACCCTGTTGCCATCAACTTCTTCTGCTGGTATTGCTTAAGATGATGGAGCGTAGCCTCAACGACTATAACAGCGCCATCCACTATCAAACCAAAATCAATCGCCCCCAGGCTCATCAGGTTTGCACTCACGCCGAAAAGATTCATCATACCCAGCGCGAACAACATCGACAAGGGAATTGCAGAAGCGACAATTAAACCCGCGCGCATATTGCCAAGAAAGAGCACAAGCACGAAGATCACGATCAACGCGCCCTCCACGAGGTTAAGGGAAACCGTGCTGATGGCACGTTTAACCAACTCGGCCCGGTCAAGGTAAGGCTCGATCACCACATCAGCCGGCACGGTTTTCTGAATGGCCGCGATCCGGTCTTTTACTTTGCTAACAACGCTTGCACTGTTTTCGCCTTTCAACATCATCACGATGCCGCCAACCACTTCTTTCTCCCCGTTATACGTTACCGATCCGTAGCGAACTGCACTTCCTTCCTGCACTTTGGCCACATCACGAACAAGCACGGGTATTCCGCCGGGAGATTTTATCAATGTGTTTCGTATATCTTCCATTGAACCCATCGCACCAACTCCGCGTATATAATATGCGTTAGGCTTCTTGTCTATGTACGCACCCCCGGTATTCGCGTTATTCTTTTCAAGCGCATCAAATAATTCTCCGAGGGTTACCTGCATTCCGTTTAAACGATTCGGATCAACGGCCACCTCATATTGCTTCTGAAGCCCGCCAAAACTATTTACTTCGGCCACTCCCGGGGTTCCGTAGAGTTGGCGCGCAATGATCCAATCCTGCATTGTTCGCAGATCCATTGCTGAATATTTATGTTCAGCGCCCTTCACCGGGTGAAGAACATATTGATATATTTCGCCCAGGCCTGTGGTAACCGGCGCGAGTTCTGGCTTTCCGAAACGAAAACCATCATCGTCTCCGATCGCGTTGAGTTTTTCATTGATCAGCTGCCTTGCGAAATAGACGTTGACATCTTCATCAAAAACCGCAGTGATCACTGAAAGCCCGAAGCGTGAAATAGACCGCAGTTCAACAAGGCCGGGGATGTTGGCAAGGGTTTGTTCGATCGGGTAGGTAACCAGCTGCTCCGTTTCCTGGGCGGCAAGGTTAGGCACGCGCGTGATCACCTGAACCTGGTTGTTGGTGATGTCAGGAACGGCGTCTACGGGTAACCGTGAGGCGCTCCATATTCCCCAAACCACAAGGCCCAACGTGAACAGCGCAATGATCAGTTTATGCTTTATACTAAAGCTAATAATTTTATTAAGCACTGTAAAATGGTGTTTAGAAATTAACTGATTACACGCAAACCAAATACAGTAACGTATTCGCGAAATGTTACGTGTAGTTTCTAATGATAATTACTAAGCGATCGGGCGGGGAGGTTGCCAGATGTTACTCAATGCGTCTGAATATCGCATGTGGTTGAAGACAGGAAAATCGTGCGAGATGTGCGATACTTTAAATACGAGAACCGGAGGCGTTGAAGGCGACGAAATGGTTACTGAACAGCAGCTGCAAACACAAAGCGGGGTGCAGCTTTCTTCGTTATGCGAATGAGTGCCATCACCAGAATCCACTAACACTTCATGACCGTGTTTAGCCTGATCCACGCCATCGCTGCAGGGCACAAAGCTGAGGCAGAGCATGAAGCAGGCCATAAAGCTGAAGAGGAGTTTCATCAACACAAAGGTAGAAAAATACTCTTGTGAACAAAATTATCAAACAACGCATTATGTGCGCTGAATCATAAACAATATGGCATAATAGTTATGAATAGATCTGGTATCACTTAAATTTAAATGCCATCAACCGTAATTAAATCGCACAGCTATTCGGCCGAAACGGAGATAATGAAGGTTACTTTCATATCAGGGATCACTTATGAATATTTTGAAGTGCCGGCAGCCTTGTATGTGAATTTCACCAAAGCTTTTGCGAAGGGCGTTTTCTTTAATAAATATATTAAACCGGGGCGGAGATTTAAAAGGATAGAATGATACAGGCTAATAGAGTACTTGCTCCTTTGTATAAAAAGTACTGCTCATCCCCTGCTTGTCTATTAAAATCGGAAAACCAGTCGGGCTTTTCTCTTTCTCCCTGCTATGGATCTTCAAAAATTCTTTTACTTCTACATTTATCTTTCCCGCATATTTTTTTTCGATGCGCTTTACTGCACTTCGGAGTTCGCTCTTGATCACACCCGCCAGTTCCTTCACCTTTGTATCCGGTATTGCTGCGGCAGTGGAATACGGAGAGATACGTGTTTTCCACAAGATCTCATCAGCATAACTACTGCCGATACCACGAATAATGTTTTGATCTGTCAGTACTTTCTTTATCTGCGCTTTTCTTTGCAATGCATTCTTCAGGTAGCGAAAATCTAATTGCTTTGATAATGCATCGACCCCTCCTTTTTCCTCGGGATCCAGTTTAATGTAGGCATTGCGCATCCTGTCGGTCAATGCGAGGCGGGTATCTCCGGTAAAATGCATTTCCACGATGGTAAACTTGTTTGGGTTTTTACCATTGAAAAGAAACACATCACCCGTAAGCATAAGATGAAGTCCGAGAATTGCACCACCTGAAAATTCAAAGCGCATTTCCTTGCCGGATCGATAAACACCCCTAAGCCTTTTTCCTTTCAACCCCATGTTAAGCGCTGCTTCGCTGTCCTCCAGTTTTTCTCCTCGTATAACTTTTATTTTAGAAAGGCTTTTGCCTGAAAGAATATTGTCGAGGCTTTTAGTAAACACTTCTACATCGGGCAATTCGGGCATGATCAGTAAGAATTGATGGAAGTAAAAATAAGAAGGCCCGGGTAGAAACCGCAGGCCTGTTTTAATCCGTACCCTATGAAAACTGGGTACAATATAATGCGGGAAATACATTGTACCAAATGATGTAAGTCAGCCGAAAAGATTAATTATAAATTTTAAAATAAAATGACATGTTCATTACAATCATCGATCAAAAACAGCGGTACCGTTATTGTTTGATAGCCCGACTTCAACAATCAATGAAAAAAAATAAATTTAATGTTGGCGTCGACTGAAACATTTCAGATCTCGGCCACCTTTGCCAGGATGTTTTTGCCGGATTGGTTAAAAACATCGGCCATCAGCGGGTGTTTTTAATCCAGTTTTCCATAATTCCCGCTACATCCTGCAAGCTGGATGACTTTAAATAAGCGATAAACTCCTCATCGCCGAGGTCTTTCTTTTCTGCCTTGAGCGCATTCCATAATTTCCTGGTCAATTCAACCCCACCGGCATTATAAACATCTGCGGCCGCAGCGTGCCACCGGCTTTGGTACCAGCCATAATTTTTCGGATGTTTTGTTCCTATGAGCTCATAATTTTTTTCCAACTCTTCAAGAGTAGTGTAAGAATATTCTTTTGAACCGTTTTCAATCACCATTTTTGGAAATACAGTAAGCGCGCCCAACATTTCCGGTTCCTGTTCAGCAATATAAGTGTGAAGAAAAATATTCGCGAAAACTTCGCCCATCCACTTACGCTGCACATTAAGCTCTCCCTGAAATTGAAATGCATGCGCAAGTTCATGTAATGCCAGTAGATCAAAAAAAGGTTCCATACTCAGTTCGCCGCTTTCATTACTGTACGCTGTGGTTACCGCATTTTTTAAATCGGCCGGCAGTGTATTAACCGGAGGAATAAAACTTTTCCAAAATGAATTGTCAGTTGCGGCGAGAAAAAGGCGCTGATCTATATAATGCGGCATGCCATACACCATAGGGATAGTTGTATGTTTCTTCCAATCCTCCTCATCCAGTACCATAACAGTAACCACGGGGCGTATATCAACGAGTTTTTCAAAGTATGCCATCGCCTTTTTAATGCGGGCGCCAATTGATCTGGCTCTAACTTCATGCCCTTCGCTAAAGCGGAGTTCAAACGTTTGCTCTTTGATGCTCCTAAGCCCGTTAGCCTGCTGTGCTGCGGCATCAGTCACGAGGAAAAAAATAAAACATCCTAAAAAGTTCCGTACTGCTTTCATGATAAAATTTTTATCAAAATTGCCATCACGAACGTTTTAGAAATAGTATAAAAGCGACAAGTTGCGTATGATCGTTAAAACCGAAGCTCTGCCTGGAGACGAACCGGAGAGGAGCCAAATTCATTTTCAATAGCACGCGGTGGAAGGCCTGTAAATTGTTTAAAGTCCCGTATGAAATGCATCTGATCAAAATAACCGGAGGCATGCGCGATCTCGGTCCAGTTCATATCCGGGAACTTTTCATACATCCGGTACGCATGGGAAAACCTGGCCACCCGTGCAAATAATTTCGGAGACATTCCTAATCTCTCCGTGCTTACCCTTTCAAACTGTCGCAGGCTCAGGCAGGCAATTGATGCTGCGTGTTCCATGGAAATATTTCCGTTCGCTTTCAAAACTTCAAGCATAGCATTATCAAAAGGCAAGGCTGTTTTCACTTTTGCGAGTTTCGAAAGCAGGAAAGATTCAGTTATATTTTTAATCTCATCAAATGATGATGCATTCACTAACCTGCAGTTCAACGCTTCCATCTCAGAGCCAAACACATCCACCGCATCATAACTTCCATCTATCAGCTCCGCCATGTTAAAACCAAGAAGCCGGTATAATCCACCGGGATGAAAGCCAACACGAACCGCTTTGTGGTTCTGTTGCACATCAAGCACAACCTTTTCCGATTGAAGTCCGACAACTACGCTCCTGGGCTGCAGGATGAAGCTTTCTGTATCATCTTTCTTCACCTTTACCTGGTCTTTAATATAAAAGAAAAGCGAGGCCTGGGGTGTGGGCGGATAAACGCAAATGGTAGATGAAGTGGGCGATTCGGCATGGATCACCATAATGCAATTCACAAAATCTTCCAGCAGTGGATGCGGTTCGTAAAATTTTGTTTGCATCATGAAAAGGTTAAGCGAAGTAATAATATCCCATAGTGCACCCTAAATACATTTTGGTATCGGGAATTATAGAAGTAAATTTAAGCAAGGGCGGAGAGATAGCAAATCATCAGGAGCCTCTTTAAAAATTAAGGTATGCAAAATGAAATATTAGGCTTACATCATATTACCGCAATTGCAGGATCGGCTCAAATGAATTTTGACTTTTATACCAAGGTGCTTGGCCAAAGGTTGGTAAAGAAAACAGTAAACT
>JAFAGR010000018.1 GCA_023422565.1 Bacteroidota bacterium
TAACGCCCTCCTGCCTTATACATCTTCTTCAAGGTTCCTGCCCACACAGTTTCCTTTACTTCCGCGGATTTGCGATAGGTCTTAATTACCAGTGCCGGATCTTTCAAAGTGATCAATGCAAGAAAAATATTCTTCAGTCGAAGTGCAGAGCGAATAAGCCATGATTCGATATTACCTACTTTTCTGATCTCGGCTCCGCTTACCGTATGCACAACTGATTGTTCATTGATCGCTTGCGATAAATATATTGAGCGTTGCATGATTTGAATTATTGGTTGTTTGAAATAAAAGCAGCCAACGCTTCCTTACCGGCTATTCTTTGGTAATAGACCTCCTTACCGAACAGGGGAAAAGAATTCGGCGCGCTGAACCGGGAAACGAAATTCAGATCAGGTGTGTTAGAAAAGGAGCGTTTATGTTCGTAGTAGCCTCTAGTATGAAGCACGTAAGTATGCTTCATACCCTCGCGTATTTTATGCCGGAAGGTGAGGATCGTACGGTTACCGATCTCAGGCTGCACCAGGTACAACTTATCTGAATCTGTCACAAACTTTTTAACATTTTCCCCCACTTCATTTCGGGCAGCGAGTGGCTTCAATTCTTCTATCTCCAAATTTCCCTGCGTGGTGAAATCCATAGCTGCATAATCTATTTCCCAAAACATAAATCCTGAAGATAACCGCACGCGCACCTGATCCTTTCCCTCCGGAAATTTTATCGGTACAGCGATAGTTCTAAAGGCGAGCGGGCCAACTGAATTAATTGAACCGGCCTCTTTCCACCCTTCACCGCTTTCCACTTCAACATGCAGCGGAATATGTTGCGACTTTAACCAGTGCATCAATTCTCCCCTCGATTTCTTTTTTTGCTGGGCAACATACTGAGGATAATAATTGCCGAAACCTTTTATCAACTCGCCATAAAGCAGATCAAGGAAATAAGAATTTTTAATGCTAAGCAACAGGCGTCCGTCAGTGATATTAGCGGGCTTATTGAAAACAAGTTCGACGAATGATTTACCGTTCGCATTTGCCGTGTCTGCCATCTGGGCAAACTTCAAATCGTTTCTGCCAGACAAGTACCCGGCTATGTTCGCGCCGCTTCCATCATTGGCGCTTTGCGCTTGTTGCGGATCATCTGCCGTATAATAATTTCCTCCCGCATCTGAAATGATCTCCGAACCCATGCTGTGTGTGATCACCTTTAAGTTGGCAAGGTTGGTGTACTGCACCTCCTGCAATTCATTGCTGATCTGGACCTTCACCGTGCCATGTTTATCAGGTTTCAAGTGCAGCGGGAGATAATCATCCCGCTCAAGTTGCGGAAAAATGGCACCGCTAAAAATTTCTCCCTGCAAGGCAAACCCTTTTTCGGTATACCCGCTCACAAAGGGGCAGGAAGATTTTAGCGCGGCAACTATGGCAACCACTATCGCAACCGAACCCACCACAATTGCCGTTCCTCCGATTATATAACTTACGGTTGTTCGGTTCTTATCTTTCTCCAATACCTCCATTTTCTGAACATCCTTTAAATTCAAAACATAATATCCTTCACCTAACGATGAATCAGGAGGTATATACAAATGCACTTCGTTTATCACAGTTTGCTGCTCAGGTACCGTCCGCTTGTACTTCCTTCGCTTTGTTCCGCTGTTCATTACATGATGCATATGAAAGGGATCAGTAGAGGAAAGAATAACTTCCAAAGTTGACTGGTCTTCACTGATGGTTTTCACATCCATTACAAAGGCCCTGTCTCCGGAACGAAGTATGAAAACACGCCCGGAGGAATCAAGTTTTGAAAGGCCTTCCGCATTAACGTTCCATTTCTCAGACTTTGGAACGTTCACTTTGTAAAAGCGCGAGCAGGATATAATCGTCGGGAGCAAACCGAGAGCGATCAGTATTGCATATATGACTTTCGCATTCATTGTTTACCGTTTTTATGGTGACTAATTTCACTTCGAATTAATTTTTTTGATTACTCCCGTGATAACTGTATTCGATATGTAACCCGGAAGTTGTAATGATTCTCAATCAGGTTTGTGCAGATCGTGCGGCGTAGGGATACTTCCACTTTTTTGTATTGATAGCCGATGCCGGGCGCCAGTTGCACCGCTATATCACCGTTGTCGATATAAAACCATTCCGGTGGCTTCTCATACCTGATCCGCCGGCCTGCAATGCCTGCCTCAGCGGACACAAAGAGTCCACCTTTATATCTTTTTGCAGGCACCAGGATATATTTTCCGCCAAAAAGAAATGAAAGGAAAGTTCTCCGGAAATAATGTTGCTCGCCGGAGGGAATTATTTCATATCCCCTTTCAAAAAACATTGCTCCGACAGTTAGTGTAGCAGACAAACGTGAGCCATTGAACAATTCACCGCCTACGGTTGCTCCAAATCCTGTACTTGAATTTCCATTTGCGGGCAAGCCAACATCGCCACCCACGGTTATAAAAACCTGGCCCTTTGCTACATTAGTGATCAGGAAGGTGAAAAGCACGAAAAAAAGTTTGCACCACATTATCCGCTTCATAACAATAATTTTTAGGTCATGAATAGATCAAACAGGCCAGCACAGCTGTTCCGTACTTCACTTTCCCAACCGTATATTCAGGGAAAAGCTATCCGTGATTGCCGTACCGGGCACTACGCTGGGTGATGAAAACGATATACTGTCGC
>JAFAGR010000021.1 GCA_023422565.1 Bacteroidota bacterium
TCAACATTGTAAGAAATAAAATCATTTACAGAATGTTCTCAATTATAAAAAGGCAAACCCCATTTATTGAGAATTATTCGCAGGTAGCTTAAATTTTTTTGGTGGTTGAAGGAACTTAGAATACACGAGGAAATACATAAGATTACAAAATTCAGTGGTTTTCTTCGTGCCTTATGTATTCTTAGGTATTCCTTTGTGTGAAACTTCACTTCGATTTCAGCGCAAGCCACATTGGCTGGAAATTGCTTCCTAATCTAGCACAGCAGGACATTTGAGAGGATTTCAAAAAGCTTTTACCGGACAGCAATGACTACCAACCACCAACTGGAATTTTTCTTTATAGCCGTCCGTCGTCAGCAAAACTATAATACCCCTCTTCCGACACTATTATGTGATCCAGTATTCGGATGTCAAAATAGGCAGCTGCATTTTTCAATTTGTACGTCAGGTTTTCGTCTGCCTGGCTCGGGCGGAGGCTTCCGGAAGGATGGTTGTGTGAAAGAATCAGGGAGGTGGAATTAGTTTCCAGGGCCTTCTTTAGTATCAGACGGGGATCTGCCACGGTACCGGTTATTCCTCCTCGGCTCACAATTTCAAAATGCTTTACGCGGTTGGCCTGGTTAAGAAACATGACGGCGAAAACTTCGTAGGGGAGGTCCTTTAACACCGGGCGAAGGTAGCCGGCCATATCGGCGCTGTTTCTTATAGTTGTTTTTTCTGTGGGCTTGCCCGCATGATGGCGCCTTCCCAGTTCCAGGGCGGCCGCAATCGTTATCGCTTTTACCGTGCCCACGCCATATACCTGCTGCAGGTCATGAAGGCTCATTTTCCCGAGTTCACCGAGATTATTGCTGCACAGATCAAGAATTTCACGGGCAATATCCAATGCTGATTTTTTCTTCGTGCCGTGATTCAACAGAATGGAAACAAGTTCCGCATCGCTTAATGCACCTGTTCCCTTCAGTAACATTTTTTCCCGGGGCCTTTCGTCCGGCGCCCAATCCTTCAGTGATTTTGAATCATTTTTCATAATTACGGTTTCATGAATTAATCTGCTGTATTTTCGCGAAACTTTTCTACATAAACCGCCAACAAACATTTACATGGAGTCAAATGCTAAGATTTTTTCGGGTACTGGTTCTCAATACCTCGCCGAAAAGATCGCCAGGAAATTTGGTGAGCCCTTAGGTAAAATAAATATTCAGCGTTTTAGTGACGGAGAGATAGGCGTAATGTATGAGGAAAGTATTCGCGGGCGGTTTGTATTTCTTGTTCAAAGCACTTTTGCTCCGTCAGACAACCTGATGGAACTTTTGTTGATGATAGATGCCGCAAAGCGTGCATCGGCATATAAAGTGATCGCGGTAATTCCGTATTATGGTTTTGCACGCCAGGATAGAAAAGACAAACCGCGTGTGGCGATCGGTTCAAAGCTTGTGGCCAACATGCTTGTTGCCGCCGGTGCAGACCGTGTGATCACCATGGACCTTCACGCACCGCAGATACAAGGCTATTTTGATATCCCGGTTGACCACCTCGACTCTTCTGCGGTTTTCATCCCTTATATAGAAAATCTTAAACTTGAAAATCTCACCTTCGCAGCCCCTGATGTAGGTTCGGCTAACCGTATCCGTGAGATCGCGGCCTACTTTGAAGTAGAAATGGTTATTTGTGACAAACACCGCAAACGTGCAAATGAAATTGCCAGCATGGTGGTGATCGGAGATGTAACGGATCGGGATATCGTGATCATTGATGATATCTGCGATACGGGCGGTACCCTTACAAAATCGGCTGCCCTGTTATTGGAGAAAGGAGCCCGGAGCGTCAGAGCCCTTTGCACCCATCCCGTACTTAGTGGTAATGCTTACGAAAATATTGAAAACAGTGTGCTAGACGAACTGGTGGTGTGCGATACAATCCCACTTCGGAAGCCATCAGAAAAAATTAAGGTCATTTCTACGGATGAACTGTTTGCCGTCACCATTCGTAATGCCTACGAAAACAAAAGCATCAACAGCCTTTTTATGAAGAGCAGGAAGAGGAGGGGGTAGTTGGTAGTTTGGTAGTTTATAGTTCCTGGTTTCTAGTTCCTGGTTTGTGGCCCTTAGTCGTTGGTCCTTAGTCTGTAGTCGTTAGTCGGAAGTCAATATCGTAAACCGTACATCGTAAACCGTACATCGTAAATCGTACATCCGTAAATCGTACATCGTAAATCGTACATCTGTGCAAAATCCGGCTGAAAACCCTTATCTTCGCGCCTCATTAAAATTTTAACATGAAAACGATTACAATCGAAGGACAATTGAGGACCGAAAGCGGAAAAAAAGCCACCCGCCAACTTCGCTCTCAACAAATGGTGCCGGGTGTAATTTACGGTGGTGAAAAAGAGATCAATTTTTCTGCTCCTGCATCTGCATTCAAGCCCATTGTTTACACGTCTGAATTTATGGCTTGCGAGGTTAAGGTGGAAGGTAACTCATACCGTTGCATTTTAAAAGACCTGCAGTTTGACAAGGTGACTGATAGCCTCACTCACGTGGATTTCCTAGAACTGGTTGAAGACAAAAAAGTGATTGCTTCTCTTCCAATCAAGTTCACCGGAGCTCCTGCCGGGGTGAAAGCAGGCGGTAAGCTTGTTACCAAAATGAAATCATTAAAAGTAAAAACCCTTCCTAAATATCTTGCCGAGCATATTGAAGTAGACCTAACGGAACTTCAACTGAACGAGAACGTACGTGTTCAGGATGTAAAGGCTGACAACATGGAGATTCTGAATTCGCCAAGAATTCCGATCGCATCAATAACTATGACGCGCCAGTTGAAACAGGAAGAAGCAGCAGCGGCTACTCCGAAGGCTGCACCGGCTAAGGCGGCGGCGCCTGCAGCTGAGAAAAAATAAATTAGACCACATTGTTTTTTATAAATGCCTTCCCTCGAAGGCATTTTTTATTAATGCGGGGATGGCGTGAAAAGCGGTGGCTATTTGCCTTCTGAATGCCTACCTTTGCACCCTCAAAAAATATTGTTTTCATGGGAATGGACCGGAATACCATTATCGGGTTTGCGCTGATCGGGGCTTTGTTGATCGGAATGTTTATCATAAACAGCAAAAGCCGGCTGGCTTACGAAGCGGAGAAGGCAAGAATTGCAGATTCCATTGAAAAGTCTAAACCTAAGGCTGACCCAACCCTGGCCCGGATTGATTCCGTAAGGGCAGATTCAATGAAAAGAGTGGCAGGTGCCCAGACAAGTCTTCAGGGACTTGCATCGGAAGAGCAAACCACTCTTGAAAACAATGTGATGAAAGTGAAGTTCACCAACAAGGGCGCGCAACCTGTAATGGTGGAACTGAAGAACTTTAAGAAACTTGACGGAGCTCCGGTGTTTTTGCAAACGGGTAATTTCAACAAGCTTTCCTACGCATTTAATTCCGGAAATAACCAAACCGCAGAATCGGGCAATGTCTTTTTTAATATGAAGCCTGTGGTAAGGCAGGCTGACAACACACAGGTGCTGGAATTCAGCATTGGGGACTCAACCGGAAAAAAAATATCGCATACATATACGCTGCGCCCGGACGATTACCGGATAGACCTTGACATCACCGTTACCGGCCCCGGTTTTTTTACGCAGAATGAAATGAACCTTCGCTGGCAAACGGAAGCACCTCAAATTGAACAGGATTTTGCCTATGAAGCCACTCAAACCCATGTATGCTATTTCGAAGACGGTGATTATGATTTCGAGTATATAGGTACCTCGGGAGATAATGTTGAATTCAAGAATCCTGTGAATTGGCTGGCATTGAAGCAACAGTTCTTTGCTTCCGCGCTCATTGCAAAAAGCAAATTTAAAAGTGCAAAAACGGAATGGACGGTTCCTGCAGACACCAATCAACACTATATCGC
Source organism: Bacteroidota bacterium (assembly GCA_023422565.1). GTDB lineage: Bacteria > Bacteroidota > Bacteroidia > Chitinophagales > Chitinophagaceae > Ferruginibacter. The sequence goes on from JAFAGR010000021.1 coordinate 3,912, forward strand.
GCGCATGACCACAAATGCAAAAGCCGATGTGGGAACCACGGGCACTCTCGCTTTGCAACTGTTTTATGGGCCCAGCGATTACAAGGTGCTAAAATCTTACAACAATGAAATGGAAAATATCGTTCCTTATGGAAGTGGTGTTTTCGCATTTGTAAAGTACATAAACAGGCATATTCTTCTGCCCGTTTTCGATTTCTTCCAGAAGCACATAGCCAGCATGGGCATCGTGATCTTGCTGCTGACCCTTTTCATCAGGCTTGTCACTTCGCCTATATTGTACAAGAGTTACCTGAGCGGTGCAAAAATGAAGGCGCTGAAACCCGAAGTTGACGCGCTTCGTGTAAAGTTCACCGATCCTAAAACAAAAGTTATGGATCAGCAGGCCTTCGGTATGGAGCAGATGAAGTTGTGGCGAAGTGCCGGTGTGAATCCGTTGGGAGGCTGCCTTCCGGCATTATTGCAGATCCCGATCTTTATGTCTCTTTATTACTTCTTCCAGTCTAATATTGATCTCCGCGGCAAAAGCTTCCTTTGGGCAAATGACCTTGCGGCTTACGATTCAATTGCCAGCCTGCCTTTTTCAATTCCGTTTTACGGCGACCACGTAAGCTTATTCACGCTCACTGCGGTTATCACCAGTTTGGTGATATCTGTTTACAGCATGAATCAGATGCAGGATAACAGCAATCCGATGATGAAGTATATGCCCTATATTTTTCCAATTCTTTTATTGGGCATCTTCAACAATCTTCCCGCGGCGCTCACCTGGTACTACACGGTATCAAATACCATCACATTGATCCTGCAGATCATCATTCAGAAGTATATTATCAACCACGATAAAATTTTGTTGCAGATAAATGAGAACATGAAGAAGCCTGCGAAGAAGAGTAAGCTTGCGGAAAGGATCCAGGCGATGCAGGAGCAGCAACAGAAACTGCAGGAAATGAAGAACCGTACGAATAAAAAGTAAGCCTTCGCCTGCAACTAACATTAACGGGTAGACGCACTTTAGCGAATAATTTTTCTTCAATGGTTCCGGATGAATCTGAAAGTTTTCTGCATACTATTGTTTTGCCTGAATCCGGTATTTATTAATATTTCAACCGGGCAAAGAATTTACCCCGAGGCCACCTTAGTTTACGACGTTTCAGTTCAACGCGAGGACAGCTCGGCGCGGTCGGGTTTGGAAGGCGCATCGCTGACTATTTATCTTAAAGCCTTCGAAAGCAGAAGTGATTTTAAAAGTGCCGCCGGCACCGAATCCGTTCTTTTTGATAATAAAAAAGGGAAGGGCGCAATTCTAAAAGAATATAGCGGCCAAAAACTGATGATAACGCTTACCAGGGAAAACCGTGAAAAGCAACTGTCCTACTTCACTAGCCTTAATTTTATTGAAGACTCTTCGCGCAGCTCCATTGGAGGATTTCCGGTTCGTTTAGCCACTGCTGCATTGCCAGATAACAGAAAGCTTTTGGTGTATTATTCGCCCGGCGTGATAATGCAAAATGCGCATTACCAATTTGCCTTTTCTTCATTAAAGGGATTAGCGGTGCGGTTTGAACTGGTTTCCGGAAAAGAGACCTATGTTTACCAGCTCAGGTCAATTTCCGGCGAGCCGTTGAACCCGTCGCTGTTCGTTATTCCCCAAAATGGTTTCAGGATTATTACATATGAGGAAAATCTGGCCTTGAAGAACTAAAGAAAGGCCGAAACAGGATTTGTTGCGATTGGGAATAAAAAGATTGCTGAATTTAACTTTTGGAAATAGGAAAGTTATCAGGGAGTTTGGATCACCAGTTTCATACCGGTATATCCCGGCCTTACTTCTGTAACCACAACCTTTTGCTTGTAAGGAACCACGTAAATCGAATTCCCCTTCTGATAAGTCACCAAACTTCCGGAAGTTATCCCTGAAGCTGAAGGTTTTGGGGGATTCACTGTAAGGCTTCCGGTATATTTCATTCCGTTACGAAGATTTACAGGAAGGCTCTTTTTGAAACCTGGTGCAGTGGTAATGTTAAGTGTTACCTTATTTTTTTTCTTCCCTATGCCTCTGTCGGCAAAGGATGAGTATACAGCTCCGCCAATAAAGAGGAAAAGAAACAATATTTTGGCGTACTTGTACATGATTTGTTAAAAGTTCTACCACAAATATAATATTTATTAATCGTTAAAATTATGCCATTCATCATTTTTTTTACATTCTTTTGGTATGGAGTGTGAATTGTGGATAAGTTAACGGGAGCTGTCAGTTTTTGTGGCTAAATTAGATATAACCTAAGCACCATGGATAAATACCCTTACAGGCAGGACAAGGAGGAAATGAAGGAATTACTCCGCAATTACGCAAACCTCAGGAATGGCAGGAGCCACAGTTTTATTGAAGAGGATGGTTTTGAACGGATAATTGATTATTTCGACGAAAAAGAACAGTTCGCCCAGGCACTCGAGGCGGCTGAGTTTGCGGTGGGCCAGTTCTCGTTTTCCTCCCAATTGTTACTTAAAAAGGCCGGCATTCTACTTACGCTGCGCCGTTATGAAGACGCCCTTCAGGTGCTTGACAAGTCTACCGTTCTGGATAGCAGCGATATCAACCTTTATATATTGCAGACAGACGCCTACCTGGCGCTGGATATGCAGGAAAAAGCAGCTGCTCTACTTGAAGAGGCGATCCATAAATTTGAAGGCGAGGAAAGAGTAGACTTGTTATTCGAACTGGCTGATGTGTACGACGACTATGAGAATTTTGAAAAAGTTTTTGACTGCCTCGAGATTATTCTGGAGCAAGACCCCACCAACGAAGAAGCGCTTTATAAAATTTGTTTCTGGACTGATTTCACGGGGCGTAATGAAGAGGGTATCCGGATCCACAAAGCCATTCTTGAAGAACATCCTTACAATGAGCTGGCATGGTTCAACCTAGGCGCTGCCTACCAGGGGCTGAAACTTTATGAAAAGGCGATCGATGCCTATTTGTACGCGGTAGCCATAAATGAGAAGTTCGATTATGCGTACAGAAATATGGGCGATGCCTACATCAGGCTGAGAAATTATAAGGATGCCATTGATGTATTGGAAAAGGTGCTGGAACTTACCCGCCCGGAAGCGGTGATATATGAAGCGATCGGGCATTGCTACGATAAGCAGGAAAATTTTGCGCAGGCAAGATTTAATTACAAAAAAGCAAGCCATCTGAGCCCTGAAGAAGGAAACCTGCATTTTAAGATCGCCAGTACTTATATGAATGAAGGCAATTGGAAGACCGCTATTAAGAATCTTGACAATGCCATTAAACTCAATAAACTTCAGCCGGAATATAATCTCGCCAAGGGCCGTTGTTATCTTGAACTTGGAAATGTGGAGGAAGCGATCACGCAGTTTGGCCATGTAGTTCGCATGCGCCCCAGAAATATAAATGGATGGGTTGAACTTCTGAAAACCTTCCATTCGGCCGGCATGTATGAAGACGGCCTTGAGTATGCAGGCTTCGCGTGGGAGCAAACTGAAGGTAAACCCATCTTCAGGTATTATATAAGTATGTTCCTTCTTGAAACGGGCAAAACGAAGGAGGGGCTGATTCAGCTTGAAAACGCTATCCAGGCAAGCCCTAAACAAATAAAGAAGTTCATTGAGATCAATCCTTCAATTTTGCAGCATCCGCAGGTGGTGGATCTTGTTGCGCGCTACAAAAAGAAAAAGTAGGATCGCTTCTTAAAATTGATTTCTCCTTTCAATTAATATCTTTGCGCCAAATTTTAAGGGCATAGTATGAATTTCAATCTGACTCAAATTCCTGAGCGTAAGCTAAAGCCACGCCAGACGGGTATTACAATGGTGATGGATAAAGGCCTTAGCGTTCAGGAGGTAGAAAATTTTCTGAGTGTGGCCGGCCCCCATGTAGATGTGGTGAAGCTGGGATTCGGAACCAGTTATGTAACGCCCAACCTAAAGAATAAGCTTGAGCTCTATCGGAAAAATGATATTCCGGTATATTTCGGGGGAACTCTTTTTGAGGCATTCTTGATAAGGAACCAGTTTGAGGATTACATAAATGTGTGCAGGGAATTTGGCATAAGCTATATGGAAGTGAGCGATGGTTCCATCACTATCCCGCATGCCGAAAAATGCGGTTATATAGAGAAACTCACTAAATACGGGGTGGTACTGAGCGAGGTAGGAAGCAAGGATGCCGCCCACATCATGCCGCCGTATAAATGGATCGAACTGATGAAGGCCGAACTGGAAGCAGGCTCCAGCTATGTGATCGCGGAAGCACGTGAGGCAGGAAACGTAGGTATCTACCGGGGCACGGGAGAGGTTCGCGAGGGTCTTGTACAAGAAATTCTAACTCAGATCCCCGAAGGAAAAATTTTGTGGGAAGCTCCTCAAAAGGCACAACAGCTGTACTTTCTTGAACTGATCGGTTGTAATGTAAACCTCGGCAACATTGCTCCTAATGAAGTTATTCCGTTAGAAGCGATGAGAATCGGCCTTCGCGGAGACACTTTTAATTTATATCTCAACAAAGAGGCATGAGAAAATATGGATTGATCGGCAAATCTCTTGATCATTCCTTCTCAAAAAAATACTTCGACGAATTGTTTTCGCGGGATGGATCGGGTAACACCTTTGAGTTGTTTTCCCTGGAAAATATAAGTGACTTTCCATCCCTTCTCAAATCAGAACCGGCGCTGAAGGGCCTTGCCGTAACCATTCCCTATAAGGAAAGTGTGATGCAGTATCTGGACAGGCTTGATGAATCCGCCTTACTAACGGGAGCGGTTAACTGCATTTCTATCGGGCAGCAATTGGCAGGCTATAATACAGATGTAACCGGTTTTGAAGAATCTTTCAAACCCTTACTGGAGGCCCATCACAGCGGTGCACTCATTTTCGGTAGCGGCGGGGCATCCAAAGCTGCGCAGTTTGTGTTAAATAAACTTCCGATTCCCTTCATGCTAGTGAGCCGCGATCAGCAGAAAGGTATAAGCTATAACTCAATTGATGCCGATCTTCTTTCAAAATATCCTGTGCTTATCAATTGCACTCCCGCCGGCATGTACCCGGCCATACACGAAACTTTGCCAATCCCCTTTCATTTAATAAGCAACCGGAATTTGTTGTTTGATATGGTGTACAATCCTGCCGAAACTCTTTTTCTAAAGGAAGGAAAAAGCCGGGGGGCAAAAACGGAAAATGGTTTGAAGATGCTTTACATTCAGGCGGAGGCCAACCTGGCCATATGGGAAGGGCGCGATAAATTTTAGCCGGCTTGCTGTTCCAGAAACCGGATGAGTTTTTCCATCGCTTTCTTACGGTGACTAAACGTGTTTTTCTCTTCCATCGTCATTTCTGCAAATCTCCGCACATCTCCATCCGGGATGAATACCGGGTCGTATCCAAAGCCATCCGATCCCGCTATCTCAGAAGCAATGTGGCCCTTACAGATGCCTTCAAAAAAATACTTCTCTCTGTTGAGGATAAGGCAGATCACGGTGCGGAATTGTGCGTCGCGTTTTTCTTTGCCGGCAAGATTTTGTAAAAGTTTTTCAATGTTGGCCTTGTCTGAAGCGGGTTCGCCGGCATACCGTGCGCTCTTCACCCCCGGTTCTCCATTAAGGGCCTGAACCTCCAGGCCGGTATCTTCACTGAAACAATTTGTACCGGTAAGGTTGTAAATCGTTTGCGCTTTTTCAAACGCGTTTTCCTCAAGTGTTGAATGGGGCTCGGGTATATCGATGTTTATACCTGCTTCTTTAAGAGTGGAAATCTGAAACCGGCCTCCAAGAACCTTACGAACTTCATTTACTTTGTTGGCGTTATTCGTGGCGAAGATGAGATTTTGCATGTTTATACAGGTTAGCTCAGCGAAAACAGTTTTTTCAATCCCATCCAAAGATCTTTCTTAGCTGTGGCGTCATTTTGCAGTGCGGAAAGTGCCGGTGCTGCAAGATATGTGCAGCCATTAAAAGGCTGAACCTGGAAGTGCGGAAACTGGAGAGGAAGCCCGAGTTTATCTTGCCCGACGCCGAATAAGATAACTTTTTCGGGTAGAAAATGGGGGATAACCTGACCTGCTGGATCAGCCTGTTTTTCCACGTTTACGAGCGCAACATCGCTCATGGCCAGCCCGCATGGAAGCAGCACCTTGCCGAGGAACTCAAGATCAGTATCTGAGATAAATGGAAAACTATTTTCCGCAACCAGTATCAGAATTCTTTTTGCGTAACCGCCGATGTGCCCGGGAAGGGAAGCGTTTGACTCTGAGCTGAAATCATATAATGCGTTTTTATACAATTGCTTTGCAAGGAAGGGTGAAAGTTGAACATCCAGACTCATAATAGCGGTTTAGCCGGGGAAATTTTCGTTTCTTTGCGTAAAATTAATGATTATGATAGCTGCAGCCGATTTTAATATCACCAGGGTTGAAAGAAGTAAGTTGAAAGACATTAACCTGGAAAATATTCCCTTTGGCCGGTACTTTACTGACCATATGCTGGAAGTGGATTATGAAGACGGGGAGTGGAAAACAGTAGAGATCAAACCCTATCAACCCTTGTTAATGGCCCCAAGCGTGGCCGCCCTGCATTATGGCCAGGCAATTTTTGAAGGAATAAAGGCTTATAAAGACGAGGCCGGCAATGCTGCTATCTTCCGCCCACACGATAACTTCAAGCGTTTTAATATCTCTGCAGAGCGTATGCAGATGCCGGTGGTACCTGAAGAGATTTTCATGGAAGGCATGAGAGTATTGCTTGAAATGGATCAAAACTGGATCCCTTCTCAAACTGATCATTCACTTTATATCCGACCGTTCATGTTCAGTTCCGACGAAATGATCGGAGTTCGTCCCAGTGAGAAGTACAAATTCATGATCATATTAAGCCCTACAGGGCCGTATTACGCTACGCCAATGCGCATTTACGTGGAGGAGCAGTATGTTCGGGCTGTTGCCGGTGGTATCGGTTACGTTAAAGCCGCCGGAAACTATGGAGCGGCAATGTATGCTACCGCGGAGGCGAAGAAGAAAGGTTACGACCAGGTGCTTTGGACGGACGCGTTTGAACATAAATATGTTCAGGAGTGTGGAACCATGAATGTGTTCTTTATCATAGGAAACAAGGCGGTTACCCCCGGATTGGAAACAGGAACTATTCTGGCAGGTGTAACGCGGGACAGTGTTATTACCATGCTGAAGGAAAAGGGAATTGAAGTGGAAGAAAGAAGAATTGCAATTGATGAAATTATCGAGGCTCATAAAGCCGGCCATTTAAAGGAAGTGTTCGGAACCGGAACGGCGGCCACTATTTCTTTGATAAAAGAATTAAGATATAAAGATTATGTGATGGAGTTCGACATTAACAGCTGGAAGATCACCAACGAAATTAAGAACGGCCTGAACGATATACGCTACGGAAGGGCCAAGGATACACACGGCTGGATGTACAAAATCTGATGATTTTCAATATATTCTTTAGCAGAAGCCGCCTGTTTGGGCGGTTTCATTTTTTGTATAAAAAAAGTTTTAAAAATCAGTTTTTCAACTCAAAGGTTTTTCCTACCTTTGCCGTCCGAAAAATCGGGATGAAATAAAAAGGTCTATAATGCCCACTATTCAACAATTAGTAAGAAAAGGTAGAGAAATTATAAAGTCTAAGAGCAAATCCAGGGCGCTGGACAGTTGTCCGCAGCGCAGGGGCGTTTGCACAAGGGTGTACACCACTACGCCCAAGAAACCAAACTCTGCATTGAGGAAGGTAGCTAAAGTTCGTTTGACGAATAAAATTGAGGTGATCGCTTACATTCCGGGTGAAGGCCACAACCTGCAGGAGCACTCTATCGTGCTTATCCGCGGAGGAAGGGTGAAGGATCTTCCGGGTGTACGTTACCATATTGTTCGCGGAAGTCTTGATACTGCCGGTGTAAAAGACCGCAAACAAAGCCGCAGCAAATACGGTACTAAGAGAGAAAAAGCAAAAAAATAATTAACAGCATTAATAATTAAGGTTATTAATACCCAATAAATAAACAACAATGCGTAAAGCACAAGCCAAGAAACTTCCATTAGCCCCTGACCCTAAGTTCAATGACAAACTGGTTACCCGTTTTGTGAACAACCTGATGTGGGAAGGTAAAAAAAGCGGTGCCTATAATATTTTCTACGACGCCCTTGAAAAAGTAGCTAAGCAAACCGGCGAGGATGGTTACGAGGTTTGGAAGAAAGCTCTTACCAACATCACTCCTGGTGTAGAGGTGCGCAGCCGCCGTATCGGTGGTGCCACTTTTCAGATCCCTGCGGAAGTTCGCCCGGACAGGAAGGTTTCCCTCAGCATCAAATGGATGATCCGTTACAGCCGTGAACGTAATGGCCGTAGCATGTCAGACAAACTGGCGAATGAGATAGTAGCGGCAAGCAAGGGTGAAGGTGCTTCATTTAAGAAGAAGGAAGATACTCATCGTATGGCTGAAGCGAATAAGGCATTTGCTCACTTCAGAATTTAATCGACGAAAGATAATTTTTTAAAAAGATCCGGACTTGTTCCGGATTTTTTTTGTGCCGTTTATACAGGGTTACCTGTCGGTTATAACCTTAAAGCGCGTGGCGCTATGGTTTGGGAGGAGTTCTACTTTCAGGTGTCTTAAAAACTCTAACGCAGGGGTAGCCTGGGTCAGTTTCAGACGGTTATCACTTTTAGCCGCGTTAATGGTAAAATTAGTGTGAAGAATGAGATTTGGAGCTAAGAAAAGGTAAGGTTGCCCGGTAAGATCTTTACAATTTTCTTTAATTCAAGGCCTGTCCGATCGGAAAACAGTTGATCTTCTACCTATTAAAAGGAATAGTGAATGAAAGGTTCGTGGTAATATCTCCTTTCTTACGGACCCAAGTATCAAGTTTATCAGACACTACGCGGCTAAAAGTTATAACCGGCCTAATCAAGGGCAGCGGCCACAAAGAGAAAATATGACGTGATGGCCCGCGTTTATTTGATCAATAAAATCGTTCCCTTCTGCGTGATCACAGATCCCTCACATTCAACCTGAGCAACCCAAACAAAATTTTGCGAGTTGAAATTATTTTTCCCCTTCCATGTTCCATCCCATCCTAAACTTGGCGCATTGGGTGAGAAATTCCTTCTTTCAAACACCTTCATTCCCTGACGGTCGAACACCATGAAGCTTAATATTTTTTCGAAGCCTCGTGCGATGGGGTAGAAGTAATCGTTTAACCCGTCACGGTTTGGAGTGAAGGCATTAGGTACCAACAGGGTACTGTTCATACAGTTCACGATAACTTTCACCTTGTCGCTGGCCACGCAGCCGTTCCTGTCGGTCACATTTACGGTATACTCACGGTTTGTAAGTAAGGTGCCCGAAGGATTTGGACAATCGGCGCAGCTTAATCCATCGCCAAGCGGTTCCCAGGAATAAGACACGATGTCCGGGCCATAGCTGGCGTTAATTATAAATGGCGTATTAAAATCCTGCCTGATATCTGCACCGGCATTCACTACCGGGTTGGCATAAATTCTCAATGAAGCTGTGGCAGTATCACTAAAGCAACCTACAGAATCGCGGATAACCACGGTGTATTCTGATGATTGTTGAGGCGAGGCCGTAGCGGCAAACGGATTGGAAGCGTTAAGACCCGCAGCAGGTAACCAGCTTATGATACCTTCCGCATCATCATTTAATTTATAGGTCACGGTTTCGCCCAAACAAACGGCGGTATCGGCCGGACTCACACGAAGATCGATAGGCCCGTAAACCTTAATCATAGAACTGTCGCTGTTCTTACATCCGTATTCGCTGATGGCATTGGCTATGTAATTAGTAGAGGTGGTGGGGCGCACAATCACCGAATCGCAATTGTTGCAATTCATTCCGGGAAGCGGGCTCCAGGTGATCTCGTCTGAGGAATATGCAATTAGTTCAAGCGAGTTACCAAGGCAAAGCGTATCGTGCCTCGGAAGGATATCAACGATTGGCAAGGGCCTGATTCTGATAGGAACTTTCGTCTTTTGCATACAATTGCTCACGTCAGTAGCCGTGAGGGTGATGTTGTATGAGCCGGGCATTGGGTAACTATAAGGGTCTGGCGTATGGGCAGTGTCACCTTCATCATTTCCAAAATTCCATTCCCAGTTCGAAATAGGTTCATAGTCATAAAAGGGATAAGAGTTGTTAATGAATGCCACCGTACTATCATAGCACAAACTAAAGGGAGTGGAAAAATCGATCACGGGCCCCTTCACTCTAACGGGCTCGGATAAACGAACCGTGTCATGGCAGGTTCCCGGGTAATTGTCTTTTATAACAAGGAAGTCGTCATACAAGCCGTGGGCGGTAGGGAAGTATTGAAGATGATTTACCGTACCATTGTTCACCACCTCGCCATTTACATGGAACTCGTATGTAAACCCGGATTCGGGATCATAATCGCGTTCTACGTGATACCGGATCATACTGTCTTTACAAACAGAGTTTTTATCGCTTATAAAAAGCGGCAAAGCAGTATAGATCGCCTTCCGTACACTGTCCCTGCAACCGGTTATATCATCCACCAATAAAAGATCCGCATAAAAGGAGCCGCTTGTAGGGAAAACGTGGGCGCCATGAAAGCTGGTAGTATCTTTTACATTCGGGTCATCGCCATAGGTCCACGCAAGGTGATCAATATTGCCCAGAGATTGATTCGGGAAGGTGAAACTGTTTAGCGCATCACATGTATTACGCACATTGAATGCAGAAATAACACCTTCAATATGGATCTGTGTGCTATCCGGAGTTCCGGGGCAACCGTTTTGATAAGGTGTTACAGAAACCATCATATCACCCAACTTCCTGTACCGGTGTTCAGTGAGATTGGTATTAACACTATCGGTTCGGCCGTCGCCAAAGTTCCACAGATAGTATTCAGCCCCTGAAGCTAGGGCGTTCATCTCCACATATTCTGACCCGCAAAATGTGTCCCTCCCGCTCACCATTCCGTGCGAAAGATTAGTAGGAGGCAGGCCGAAACCGAATTCAGGAAAATAATATTCATTCTTGCATCCTAAATTAGTTGTTACCGTAACCTTTGCTGAGGTAATATCATCGGTAGTGGTGTAGCTGTGTTGAATATTGTTTGAAGTATTTGCTACCGGTGCAGATCCGTCGCCAAATTCCCACAATATGTTAGCGATACCATCTTCCGGGATCAACTGGGTGGAAACGCGGAACTGCGGACGCGCAGGAAGGCAGCCGCTGGTAATGTTCATGGTACCCGTTACCTGCAGCGGGTTTATATTAACCGTGGTGGTCGATTCCTGCGAACAACCTTGTGCGTTAAACGACTTAACCCGCACGGTAAAACTACCGAATGAAGTGAAATTGTGAGAAACCTGGTTTGATGAGGAAGTGATAGGCTGACTTCCATCGCCAAAGTCCCATATATAATTTCCGGTGCTCGTGCCCGAAGCGGTGAAACTCACCTCGCCGGTTTTGCAATGCAAAGTTCGTTCTGCGGTTAAAGTAACATTCGGGCTGCGGTGGATGACGATGGTTTTTTCGGTGGTTACGGCTACATCTCTGTAAACAGCTATCAGTTTTATTTTATATGTACCGGGATTGACGTAGGTAATTCTTTCTATCGGCTGATTTCCCATACGGCCATTTCCAAAATCCCATACAAAAGACTCGGGGTTTCCTGAACTTGTTTGCTGAAAAGTTACTACTTGCGGTGCGCAAAAACTACCGTTGGGTGTACTAATACTAAAATTTGCTGTCTGAGACAGGCAGGGAAGTGAGAGAAAGACACATAAAATTGGGTACAAAATCTTCATGATCGATTCCGGTGATTTTTCTAAGTAAGCGGTCTTTCATAAAAATTCAAATCCTGTGCCTGATCAACGGAATGCTAAAATTTGTGCAAAATCATTCCGATTCGTTAAAAATTTTACTCACTAATTGCGGGTGTGAAGACAAGGTGGGGTTCTTACGGCAGGATATTAGGGGGAGTGTAAAATACAATTAAAACCCGAAAATCCAAACTTTTCCTTGATAAATAAGGCTTTCCGGCTCGGCCGTAAGCAGAACGCAATGATTTTAAACCTTTTGTATTAATAAAAAATATTATACAATCCCTAAATCTAGTTTGAAGTTTGGGTGGAATCAATAATAGGGGTTGTTTCAGGTGGCGGTAACAACTGTATGGTATCTTCAACCGGCTTTTCAACGGGTTTTGGTGTTTCTACCGTTTCTTCTGATGTGGGCTTTTCCTTATCAGAATTATCCGTAGGTTCTGCCGTGGATGAATTTTCATCGGTTGCAGGCGTTTCAGTTTCAGAGCCTTCTTCTGAACCGGTTTTCTTTCCTTTTTTCGAGGCCCGCTTTGCCTGTGCCTTTTTAAGCTTCTTATTTGATGCCTTTTCGGCTGCGGCATCCCCATCCATCTTCATTATGGCATGGTGTATCATAAAATAGTACAACTTATAGGTGCCTTCGTCGGTCATTGCCGTGGTTACGTAAAGGGTACGCTTGCTGCGGTCTTTTTCGGTTGCCTTTTTTGTCAGCGACAAACCTACATTGGGTATAAAATAATCTCCATCGTTGAGCCCGAGGGAGAAAAAAGGAATTTCAGGTTTGTTCCCCTTACCGCTTCCGCTGTATATCATGGCTTCCATTATCTTGTCGGCAAGGGCCATAAAATACTTCGCACTGTCCTTGTTCCCCAATTGATGATAGGCAAAGGAGCGTTCCTTAAGCGTGCTCAAACTTAGCGGATGCTTGGCCAGATAAGTTTTTGATTCGATTAGCGCGTCTTCATAGTAGCCATTGTCATTTAATTCAATGATCTCTTTCTCGGTTTCCATCTGTTCCACCGGCCTGTAATTCGGGTTTTCGGTAAAACCGATCATCAGGGCCAGGGTTTCACCGCGGGTAAGGCTGGTATCATTTTCCAGGAATCGGCGTAAAAGCTTGTTATAGGCCAGGGTGTCGTTCTTATCCTTTGTTCTTTCCAAAATCATTCGAAAATCCCGGCCATAGTCGAAGGCCGGCCCCGTAACCACCTGGTTACTGATCATTTGGGCCGAGGTAAGTGTGCTAATAAGTAAAAAGAGAATGGTATAAGTCAGTTTCATATTTATAAATAGGGCAGAAAGTTATATAAAATAATGATGCACGCCCTGTGATCCCGGAAGATCAGGAAGAGAAAATGTTACGTTAAAACCACACATCTTTACCAGAAAAAGTGCTTATCTTTGCGGCCGCTAAATGGGTCAACATTTCCGGTTCGCGTTGAAACTATTTAGCTATCTATGAGAGTCTGAATCTATAATATCGCCCCCGCCGCATTAAGCCGGTGAACAATGGGGAAGGTGTATCCCGTACACATCACATCTTTTAAATACAATAAACATTCTAATTTTTAAATAATCAAAAATGGCAGATTTACGTTATCAACGGAATTTCGGTATTGCCGCGCATATTGATGCAGGTAAAACCACAACAACAGAACGTATCCTGTACTATACCGGTGTAAACCATAAGATCGGTGAGGTGCATGATGGCGGCGCAACCATGGATTGGATGGCGCAGGAGCAGGAGCGTGGTATTACCATCACTTCAGCAGCTACCACTTGCTTTTGGAATTTCCCAATGAAGCAGGGCCAGAAAACAGCTGATACAAAGCAATATAAATTCAACATTATTGATACTCCGGGCCACGTGGACTTTACCGTGGAAGTGGAGCGTTCACTTCGCGTACTGGATGGTCTTCTTTCTTTGTTCTGCGCCGTGTCGGGTGTGGAGCCACAGTCTGAAACCGTTTGGCGCCAGGCTAACAAGTATAAAGTACCGCGTATCGGTTTTGTAAATAAAATGGACCGTTCCGGCGCTGACTTCCTTAACGTGGTTAAGCAGGTTCGTGAAATGTTGGGGGCGAAAGCCGTTCCGCTTCAATTGCCTATCGGTTCAGAAGAAAGCTTCAAAGGGGTGGTTGACCTTATCACCATGAAAGCGATCGTTTGGAATGATGCCGATAAAGGAATGACCTTTACCGAAGTGCCTATTCCCGATGATATGCAGAGTGAGGTTGAACAGTACCGCCAGGAACTGGTAGAAGCGGTTGCCGAATACGATGATAAATTGTTGGAAAAATTCTTCGAAGATCCTAACAGCATCACTGAAGAAGAAATGCATGAAGCGATCAGGAAGGCAACGATCGATATCTCCATCATCCCGATGATGTGCGGTTCTTCTTTCAAAAACAAGGGCGTTCAGGCTGCGCTTGATGCAGTGGTACGTTACCTGCCGGGTCCGAAAGATATTGAAGCGATCACGGGCACCAACCCTGATACCGGTGAAGAAGTTGTTCGTCACGCAGATCCTAAAGAACCGTTCTCTGCACTGGCATTTAAGATCATGACCGATCCTTTCGTGGGTCGTCTCGCATTCTTCCGTGCATACTCAGGCCGTTTGGATTCAGGTTCATATGTTCTGAACACCCGTACGGGAAAGAACGAGCGTATCAGCCGTATCATGCAGATGCATGCTAACAAGCAAAACCCTGTTGACTTCATTGAAGCAGGCGACATCGGTGCAGCGGTTGGTTTTAAAGACATCAAAACCGGCGATACACTTTGCCATGAAGATCATCCCATCGTTCTTGAAGCGATGACCTTCCCTGAGCCTGTTATTGCCATTGCTATCGAGCCAAAAACTCAGGCAGACGTTGATAAAATGGGTATGGCTATCGCTAAATTGGTAGAAGAAGATCCTACGCTTCGCGTAAATACCGACGAAGAAACCGGTCAAACAATCCTTCGTGGAATGGGTGAATTGCACCTTGAGATCATCATCGATCGTATGCGCCGCGAATTTAAAGTAGAGGTTAACCAGGGCGCGCCGATGGTGGCTTATAAAGAAGCATTCTTCAACACAATTGAACACCGCGAAACGCTGAAAAAGCAAACGGGTGGTCGTGGTAAGTTTGCCGATATCATTTTTGAGATCGGACCTGCAGATCCTGAATTCCTGAAGGAAATGGATGGTAAAACAAACTTCCAGTTTGTAAACGCATTGTTTGGTGGATCAATTCCAAAAGAATTTGTTCCGGCCATTCAAAAAGGTTTTGAAACTGCAATGACTACCGGTGTGCTTGCAGGCTACCCAATGGAAAGCATGAAGGTGACCGTGAAAGACGGTTCATTCCACCAGGTGGATTCTGACGCGATGAGCTTTGAACTTTGTGCAAAGCAGGGTTACCGTGAAGCAGGCCGCAAAGCGAAGCCACAACTTCTTGAGCCGATCATGAAGGTGGAGGTACTCACTCCGGATCAATACATGGGTGATGTAACGGGTGACCTTAACCGACGTCGTGGTATGCTTGAAGGAATGGACAGCAGGCATGGTGTTCAGGTGATCAAGGCGAAAGTGCCTTTGAGCGAAATGTTCGGATACGTTACGCAACTGCGTTCATTATCTTCAGGCCGTGCAACATCTACGATGGAGTTTAGCCACTACACTGCAGCGCCTAACAACATTGCAGAAGAGGTGATCGCGAAATCAAAAGGAAAAATGAAGGTGGAAGAATAATTCTCACCGGAATGAATAATAGAAAAGGCCGCGCAATTTATTGCGTGGCCTTTTTTGTTTGGTTGAACTTTCGGAACTCTTGGAACGAGAATGAAGATCGTCAATCGTAAGTCGACAATCGTAAATCGTAATTCGTAAATCAGTTGGTTATTTGGATCAATCCATTTCTTATTCCAAACATTACAAGCCCCACACGGGTTTTGAGATCCAGTTTGAAGAAAAGTGAATCGCGGTAGCCTTCAACCGTGCGCGGACTAACCTTCATATTCTCCGCGATCTCTTTATAAGACATTTCAGTGGCTGCGTGAACCAAAAATTCAGCTTCGCGATCAGTAATATTGGCAAGTAAACTTTTGTGTTTTGAATTTTCTTCCGAACTGTTCAGGTAATGTATCACACGAGAATTCACCATATCGTTCATGAAGAAACCACTATCGCGCACGGCATTGAGTGCCTGAAGCAGATGCGAGGGTTTGCTGTCTTTCAACACATATCCTGATGCTCCGTTTTTCAGCATTTTTATAACCGCGCTTTCATTATCCAGCATGCTCAGCGCAAGAATTCTTGTATCCGGCAGGTTTTTTTTTATCCATGCCGCAGTATCGTATCCATTCATAACCGGCATGGTGATATCTACCAGGGCGATGGAAGGTTGATTGTTTTTTTTCACCTGCTGAATAAAATCTTTTCCGTTTATCGCCTGCAGGGTTACGCAATAGCCGTCAAACCCGTTAACTATTCCCTGCAATCCGTTTCGCATAAGTTCGTGATCATCTATCAGTGCAACTGAACATTCTTTCATTTCGTGGTGATTTTTACGGTGGTTCCCTGTGTTGGTGAGCTCAAAAATTCGATATCTGCCTTGGCAAGCATTGCCCGCTCCTTAAGATTTCGCATGCCGATGCCGTCATGCGTCGAATCCACATCATAACCTTTTCCATTATCTGAAATAGTTATTATTGTTTTATTGTTGCTGCCGGAGATACTCACTTTTACAAGACTGGCGTTTGCATGCTTAACAATGTTGTTTACTATTTCCTGAATCATCCGAAAAAACAGTATTGCCGACTCGGAGCCTTCCGGTTCATGTCCGTCGTAATAAAACTCTGTTTTCGCATAACCCGATTTTTCTATCTTCTCAAGCAGGTCCCTTGTAGATTGAACGAGGCCCAGGTTTTCAATGCGGCCGGTATGAAGCGAATGGCTTAGTTCCCGCACTTCGGTAATAGCCTTTCCGATAAGTTCATCAGCCTGCTTAATTATCTTTTCACTATCGCTGCCGGCGCCATTAAGTTGCATACGTGCGAGGCCGAGAATCTGGCCAATATTATCGTGCAACTCGAGCCCGATCTGCTTGAAAGTATTTTCCTGAATTTCTATAGTGGCCTGTAATTTTTCCTGCTGGAAGGCAGTAAGCAGTTCTCTTTTTTCAGCCTGGTTCTGGGCCTGTCTCTTCCTATACATCACCACGAAGTTGATAATGAAGAGGGCGAGCACTCCAAGTACTGCGGTAGCTACAAATAATATTCCTTCAACTGACTTCATCCAGGCTCGTTAAGGTTTCAACCGGCTTCATATTCAGAATGAAACCGATTGCGCAATAATACAAAAGGTTACTGGTTATCATGATCGCTTCCCCAAGGCTGCGCGGTGGTGGTGTAGACATGAGCATGTAACATGACCAGTACATGATCACCATGGTGTTCACAAAAAGCATGGAGGCAATGAGCCAAAAGGTTTGTTCTTTCAGAATGTCGGTATCATTGGGATAAATTATGTATTCCCGAAAAACCAGCAGGCTGAGAAGAATGTAGTAATAACATTTTATAAGAATGGGCAGTGTATCAAGATGCGTATTGTCTTTCCGCATGAAATCATAAAGAATAATATAAATTATGATTGCCGAACCTGTAATGACTATTGGCAACCGGAATTTTTTTTCTTTAATAAGCTGAAGGAAAATTGCCGTAAACAGCCCGGTTTCAATCGGTCCAAAAAAGCGGTAGGTCAGCACTGTATAATCTGCATACAACAAGCGAAGTATAATTCCGCCACCGTCAAATAGTAAAACCGATGCAATAATAAGCGTGAGTAGCCTGAATGGAAGGCTGTTGCGCTTCCATCTTAGGATGCCGATGGTAGTTCCTGTGATCAGAATAGCAATATATATCAGCCTGGAGGTTAAATAGTCCATAGCGCGTATTAAAAATCGCTTGCACTTGGAGGCCCCGCTACTGAGGAAAGGTAGTCGTGTGTTTCATCAGTTAGATGAATGTTTGAATTATTGTCATCCACGCCCACTACTACCAGGTTATAATTATCCAAAGAACTAAACTTTGGAAGGCCTGCATTTTCATCATAAGGCTGTTGTTTGGCAAGGTAAATCCTCAGCCCCTTACATGGTATCTTTTCTTCGTCTGCTCTTGCAAAAAGGTCTTCTATAACTTTTCGCTCTAATTCATAGTAACGTGTTACCTGATTTTTGTTTTCACCTTTCAATTCGCAGGCTGCATGATAATAGCCCACATAGGTTTTGGCTTGAAGCTTTGTGATTCTTTGCGACATAATCTTTTTTTTGGTTAGGGATAATTGTAATGGGTGTTAGGGATCACCTATACTTTGCTACAATATACCGTCAATTACCCAAACTTACTACCGTTAAAAGACGGTAAAAAATACCGTTTAAAAACGGGTCAAAATTGGGTTGATTAACGGTACTGTTTCTATCCACCTTCATTGAAATTTGTAGTACCAGTTCAATAAAAATTGGCCCGTTTTTATCCGTCAGCAAAATGAGCAAACAGGTTTTGAATTTTCCAGTTTTATGAACCGCCCGGAAACGGGAACCGTGGCGGTTCATTTTAAAAATGCAATTGGTTTCAGTTCGGATAGGTTTAATAATCCCTGCTATTTCTAGCGGGGGTTTTTTTTATAGTGGGTAGTTCGAAGTTCGTAGTGGATAGTTAATTATTGAAGGTTTTGTCGGTAGTCTTTTTCACCCTGCACCTTGTACCTTGTACCTTTTACCCATCACCCACCACCCATAACCCATAACCATCACCCACAACCCCATCCAAAAAACAGTATTTTTGCAGAATGAAACTCTTCTTGCTTGTCGCCCTTCTGCTCAATTCCTTATTCGTTGTTTCACAAAGCAAGCTGGATGCGGAGCGGGAAAACTTTTTTCGCATTGGAGCCCGGGTCGGGGCAAATCTTAATAAGGTTACCGGAAAATCGTACAGCGAAGGATTTGATTTCAACTATCAGCTCGGAGGTTTTATGCAGTTTAATTTTCACAGGAAGTTTGGCATTCAGCCGGAAGTGAACTTTTTACAATCCACTGCAACCTTTAGCAATGAATCTACGGATGTGTATGACGATATTTTTCGGGATGGTGACCAGAGAAAGGCAAAGTTGAATTACCTCGAAGTGCCGGTTTTTATAAATTATAATCTCGGGCCCTCAAAAAGAGTTAAACTGCAGTTAGGCCCGGCATACGGCGGACTGGTTAAGGAAACGGTTGACAGCCTGCGGACTAACCGCGATGTGTTTAAGAAAAATGAATGGAGCGTGATCGGCGGATTATGGATTCAACTCCCTTTCATCAACCTTAGCGCGAGATACAAAATGGGTCTGACAAATATCAACGGGATCGATGATCGCCAAACCTGGAAGAACCAGGCGATACAATTGGGGCTGGGAATAACTTTTTAGTTTACGATTCCTGTAATTCCTACGGACACTAACTATATAACTTTCCCGGTTAAAAAACCGGGCTTCCCTGTGATAATGATCGCCAATTTTATTCTCATTCCAATTACCTTCCCTGAAAATTTTCTGCATGTTATCAACCCCGCTCAACCACGTTTTGGTGATAGATATCGAAACTGCGAGTAACCATGACCGTTATAATGCCATGGATGCACAATGGCAGATGCTGTGGAACGAAAAAGTAGCGCGTTCGCTGCCGGAAGGTGTGGCTGCAGAGGAATGGTATTCGGAAAGGGCAGGGGTGATGGCAGAATTCGGCCGCGTAGTTTGCGTATCCATGGCCATATTCACGGGTAACGGAGATAAAACGGGTTTAAAGATCAGATCCGTTTCGGGAACCGATGAAAGAAAGATCCTCGAAGAAGTGATCGGGATACTGAATAATTTGCAAAATGCGGGACGAAACGTTTGCTTCGCAGGGCACAACATTCGCGAGTTTGATATTCCTTTTCTAAGCAGGCGGATGATCATTCACGGGCTGAGTATTCCCGCATGTATGAACTTTCAAAATAAAAAGCCCTGGGAGGTGTCGATGCTTGATACTTTTCAGCATTGGAGATTCGGCGATTACAAGAATTACACATCCCTTAAGCTTCTTGCCTCATCCCTTGGCCTACCCTCGCCCAAAGATGAGATCGATGGAAGCATGGTTGGCAAGCTGTTCTGGGAAAAAGACCCCGAAAGGCAACAGGAAAATTTGAGCAAGATCACCGCCTACTGCGAAATGGATGTAATTACTACCGCTAACATCATCCGCCGCTTCCGCAATGAAGGGATCATTCTAAATGAGTACGTGGAAAGATAGCCTTAGCCTGCTTTCTTCAGCAACATTACATACACCGGAAAGTGATCGCTATACCCATAGTTGTAGGTAATGCCATCCCAGGTACGCTTGCTGTAATTACGCCATTTGCCGGTTTTTTGTACCAGGAAATCTTTATTGAAAATTACGGCTTTGTGAAAATGGTACCCCGGGTCTTCTTTGTTCAGCAAGCTTCCTGAAACAAGCACCTGGTCAAACAAACCCCATGCATCCTGGTATGGGCTGGTGCCGATACCGCGGCGGTACATATCTACCCATGGATTATAGATTCCGTTACCTTTTACATTATCAGCCTTTCCTGTGGCGTTTAGAATTTTTGTAATGCTTGGGCTGATGGGGTCATCGTTTAGGTCTCCCATGATAATGATCTTCGCATTCGGATTTAATGCATTCAGGGAATCGGTATGATTTTTAACCACCTGGGCTGCTGCAAAGCGGCCGGGCCTTGAACGCTCTTCACCTCCGGACCGTGAAGGCCAGTGGTTTACATATACGTGAGTGGTATCACCGTCGAGCAAACCTTTTACATAGAGTACATCCCTCGTATAATAAGCGTCTTTCGAGCCGCCGGGAAGTTTTACAAAAAGTGGCGCACTGCTTAGTACAGTGAAATATTTCGGATTGTAAAGGAGGCCCACGTCAACTCCTCTCGCATCCGGCGAATCGTAATGACACACCTTCAGGTTCCTGTCTTTCAACTTTGAGGTCCTGACAAGGTCGTGAAGCACGGTGTCATTTTCCACCTCCGCCACCCCGAGAAGGGCCACGCCGTCGGGATTAATGTCTGTTCCGATCTGTGAAATCACATCGGAAAGCCTTCCCAGTTTGTCGAAATAAATACGTGTGTTGTACTGGCGGGGGCTGTTGGGAAGAAACTCTTCGTCATTAATATGCGGATTATCAATAGTATCAAAAAGATTCTCGAGGTTATAGAAGCCTACGATAGACACCTTGTATTGTTGTTTCTGCGCAGAAACATTTTGAAAAGGTGTGGCCATAATAAAAGCCAAAGCAGCAATAAAGAGTTTGTTCATATCTTAAGAGTGTGCGCAAAAGTACTGTAACTGCGTTTAGCCGCAGCATCCCTGTCTCATTAAATTTAAAAGATTAGGTTGTAATTTGGTTAAATGTAGCCCGTATGCCGTAATTTTGCGCCTCTTAATTAATTTGCTTATGTTGAGTTATTTCAAACGCGTTTCCTTTGCCACGGCGCTCGCCATTATGGCAAATGCCGCAGCAGCGCAGGTTACGCCGCCCAAATCAGCTAACGACACCATCATTGACCAGATTCGTGGCGACATGGTTACAGACAATATCCCTGTAATTTCCCTTGATGAGAATGATGGCGTGGATGGCAGTTCACAAAACGTTTCGAGCCAGCTCAGCGCAGGCAGGGATCCTTTCCTGAATGCGGCTACATTTAAATTCAGCGCGGTTCGTTTCCGCATCAGAGGTTATGATTCCGATATGTTCGGTACATATATGAATGGTATCCCGATGGAAAACCTGGATAACGGGTTCACTCCATACGGTATCTGGGGAGGTTTGAATGATGTGATGAGGAACCGTGATGTTTCGCACGGGCTTCGCGCTACGCCCTATGCTTTTGGAGAATTCGGCGGACTAACGTACCTGGATACACGCGCTTCATACCAGCGCCAGCAAACCTCAGTTAACTACGCATTAAGCAACAGGAATTACCAGCACCGTTTCATGGCATCGCACTCAACCGGCCTTAACAAGAAGGGATGGGCTTTTACGGTGTCAGGCTCACGGAGATGGGCAGACGAAGGATACTCTGAAGGAACTTATTATGATGGTTTTTCAGTTTTCACCGCAGTTGACAAGCGTTTAAACGACCGTCACCTGCTTTCTTTTGTGGGCTTTGTAGCGCCAACGGAAAATGGCCGCCAGGGCGCAACCTTCCAGGAAATGCTTGACATTGCCGGAACAAATTATTACAATCCTTATTGGGGATACCAGAACGGGAAAGTGCGAAATGCAAGCGTAGGCCGCTCGGTGCAGCCTGTGGGCATTCTTTCTCACGACTGGAAGATAACAGATAAAATGAACCTGTTCACTTCAGCCTCATTCAGCAAAGGATACCGCAGCACCACCGCACTTGATTGGTACAATGCGCCCGATCCGCGCCCGGATTATTACCGCTACATGCCAAGCTACCAGCTTGACCCGGAAATGGCGGAACTTGTTCGCCTGGAAATGATTCGTGATGTAAACCAGCGCCAGATCAACTGGGATGCGCTTTACAATGTGAACTATAATTCAGTGGAGACTTTCCAAAATGCAAATGGTATTCCGGGGAATTCAATAACAGGAAAACGTTCTCATTATATAGTGGAGGAAAGAAGGATCGATCAAACCCGCTATAACTTTAATACGGTATTGAATACTGCACTGAAATCTAACATCGATTTCACCGCCGGCTTTACCTATTCATCACAAAAGAACCATTATTATAAAATTGTTGATGATCTTTTGGGTGGCGATTTTTATGCAGATATTAACCAGTTTGCAGAAAGAGATTTCCGTTCTAATGCAGTGGCTATTCAGAATGACCTGAACCGCCCGAACCGCATTCTTTACGAAGGCGACAAATTTGGTTACAACTACGATATCAACATTAAGAAAGCCGCAGCCTTTGCGCAGGCCAACTTTAAGTTCCGCAAAATTGATTTCTTCACCGCGATCGAACATTCACATACACGTTTCTGGCGTGAAGGAAATGTGCGGAATGGGTTGTTTCCTAACAACTCTTTCGGAAAAGCGGATTACCATGATTTTTACAACTACAGCGGAAAGGCCGGCGTAACTTATAAAGTTGACGGACGTAACTATCTGTTTGTAAACGGCGGTTATATGACGCGCGCGCCTTTCTTTGAGAATGCGTTTATTGCGCCAAGAACACGGGATATCGTTCAGGATCTTGAAAACGAAAAGATCACTACGGTTGAAGGCGGATACGTAATGAACGCGCCAAGTGTGAAACTAAGGGCCACCGCGTATTACACTCAATTCCGCGATCAGATGAATGTGCTTTCTTTCTATCACGATGAGTACAGGAATTTTGTCAACTATGCGGTAAGTAATATCGGGAAAGTTCATACCGGTATTGAACTGGGAGCTGAAGCCAAGGTGTATAAAGGATTAAGTCTTAACGCAGCTGCCAGCATCGGCCGTTATTATTATGATACCCGCCAGAATGCGGTGGTTACTGTTGACAATACTTCGCAGGTAGTTGCGGAGGGTGGCGTTATCTACTCAAATAATTTCAGGGTGCCTACTCCACAGGAAGCTTACACTATCGGCTTCGACTATCGCTCACCTAAATTCTGGTTCCTTAATGTGAACTTCAATTTCTTCAACAACATGTGGTTAGATTTTAACCCGCTTCGCAGAACTGATGCTGCGGTAAATGGTGTTGAAAAAGGAAGTGAGTTGTGGAATGATATTTTAGGGCAGGAACAATTGAAAGATCAATACACTCTTGATGCATTTGCGGGATACAGTTGGATGATGAACCGCAGGTATAAGAGCCTTAAAAAGAGAACCTATCTTGTGTTTAATGTAGGTGTAAATAACATTTTAAATAATCAAAACATCGTTTCCGGCGGGTTTGAGCAGTTGCGTTTTGATTATGCAGAGAAGAATACGGAAAAATTTGATTCAAAAAGATACTATGCTTACGGTATTAACTTTTTCGCCAGCATAGGTGTAAGATTCTGATCAAACTAAATAAATAAACTTTTTAAAAAATAAACCATGAATAAGTTTGCAAGATTATTTTCTGCAATCGCGCTGCTGGCTCTGTTGGGAACGATCAGTGCATGTAAAAAAACCTTTGATGAGCCACCGGGCCCTTCTGATCCGAACATCGAAGCCAATATGAATATTGATGCCTTAAAGGCAATGCATACCGTGCAGGGTCAATACGACGAGATCACGCAGGATATCATTATCTCCGGTATTGTAGTAGCAAATGACAAAAGCGGAAATTTTTATAAGCAGCTTTTCATCCAGGATTCTACCGGTGCAATTCAATTGCTGGTAAATGCCAATAACCTTTACACCAGCTATCCCGTAGGTCGCAGGGTTTTTGTAAAAGTGAAAGGCCTGACCCTCTCAGACGATAACGGAACCATGCTTCTTGGTTACAAAGCCACTGTGGCCGGTCTGCCATCGCTTGAAGGTATTAACGGTACCATGATCGGCCAGCACCTGATAGGCGGATCGATCGGCAACCCCGTAGTACCTATTGACGTTGATTACACCCAGTTGAGCACCAACATGCAAAACAGGTACATCAACGCACTTATCAGGCTCAGAGGGTATGAGTTTATTGAAGCGGATACAAGCAAAACTTATTCAGATACATCTGTATATAAAAGAACAACAAACCTGAAGATCAAACCTTGCACAGGCGCTGAAGTGATTGTACGTACAAGTGCATATGCAAACTTTGCAGGCCTGAAAGTTCCTCCGGGAAATGGCGATATCACCAGCATTTACACGGTCTTTGGTTCCACACGCCAGCTGGTTATCCGTGATAC
This sequence comes from Bacteroidota bacterium, assembly GCA_023422565.1. Classification (GTDB taxonomy): domain Bacteria; phylum Bacteroidota; class Bacteroidia; order Chitinophagales; family Chitinophagaceae; genus Ferruginibacter. The sequence continues at coordinate 28,653 of JAFAGR010000021.1, forward strand.
TTCAGATGTACAGTTCACAGAACTGCGCTGCAACCAGGCACCTCCTCCTGCAGGAACCTTGTTGCTGGAAAATTTCGAATCTCAAACTGTTCCCGCAACCGGTTTCAACCCGATCACTATTGCAGGCTGGATGAACCTTGCAGAGTTGGGAGGTCGTAATTTCAGTGCAAAACAGTTCAGTGGAAACAAATATGCTGAGCTTTCGGCTTTCGGAAGCAATGCGCCGGTGGTAAAAGCATGGCTTGTTACCAAGGTTATAAATCTCGATGGTACCACAAACGAAAGACTGACTTTTGATACCAAGCAAGGGTTTATTGGAACCGGCGGATCAACCGCGGCTGCTTTAAAAGTGCTTGTTTCCACAACCTACACAGGTACAGGAAACCCGTGGGATGCAACCTGGACGGATGTAACCAGCCAGGCCACACTGTCTCCCGGCACGGTAACTTCGTTCCCAAGTGCATTTACGCCATCGGGCAATATTGACCTGTCAGCCTACAGCGGAGACATTTATGTAGCTTTCCGTTACGAAGGAGCAGACCCTACGGGTTCAGGATCTGACCTCACTTCAACATGGCAGATCGATAATGTTTCCGTAATTGGAGATTAATACTAAATTTGTTGTTGATATGATAAAGAGCCATCCGATGTTGATGGCTCTTTATCCTAAAACCAAAACCTAACACCAATTAAATATGAAGAAGATCTTTACACTACTTTTTTTATTGAGTTCTCTTATTTCCTTCTCGCAATCCACCACGGTTGTTATCAGCCAGGTTTACGGAGCGGGTGGAAACACCGGAGCGGTTTATAATGCCGACTTTGTGGAACTTCACAATGTATCCGGCTCTGCGTATGACCTAACAGGCCATTCCATTCAATATGCATCTGCAACCAGTACGACTGCATGGACAGGCAAATTCGATCTCCCTGCAGCTTCCATTCCTGCGGGAGGATACTACCTCATTCAGATGTCCACAGTAGGAGCAAATGGTATTGCACTACCCACAGTAGACGCAACATCGACTCCATCAATAGCGATGGCTTCTGCCAGCGGGAAGGTGGCTTTGGTAAGCAACACCACGGTACTAACCGGTTGTACTTTAACCGGAGCCGGAGTGATTGACCTTGTGGGATATGGTGCGGCGAATTGTTCCGAAGGAACTGCTGTTGGCACCCTAAGTTCAGCCAACGGCGCTTTAAGAAACAACAACGGCTGCGACGATACTGATAACAATAGCGCTGACTTCACAGTGGGTGCGCCTGCTCCGCGTAACAGCGCAACCGCGGCAGTGGTTTGCAGCAGTACTCCTGCGCCAACGATCACAGCGGGAACACTTGCAGATTTTGGAAGTGTGAACGTAGGATCTTCTTCTGCTTCTCAAACGTTTTCTGTTTCAGGAACTGACCTTACGGGCTTTCCCGGAAACATTACGGTGACTGCGCCTGCAGGTTTCCAGGTTTCGCTTGATGGCGTGACCTGGTCATCAACGGTTGATATTCCTTATACCACAGCAACCTTAGCTGCAACACAAGTATTCGTTCAGTTTGTGCCCACGGCTGCAGGACCCGCTTCCGGCGATATTTCGATAACCGGAGGGGGAATTTCCAGCCCGGTGTTGGTTGCGGTAAGCGGAACCGGAGTTGTACCTTCTTCACCAACTATTACAGCAGGATCCCTGGTTGATTTCGGCAACGTGACCGTAGGGTCGGCTTCGGCTTCACAAACTTTCAACGTGTCAGGCACAGACCTGACGGGCTTCCCCGGAGATATCACCGTTACTGCACCGGCAGGCTTCCAGGTTTCTCTGGATGGTGTTACATGGAGTTCATCAGTTACCATTCCTTATACTTCAGCAACTCTGGCCTCCACGCAGGTATTCGTACAATTTGTGCCAACGGCTGCGGGCCCTGCTTCCGGCGATATAACGATCACCGGCGGTGGAATAACAACCCCTGTTACTGTTGCAGTTAGTGGAAACGGCATAGCTGCCGGAGTTCCGAACATTACCGCTTCTACTCTCGCAGATTTCGGAAACGTATGCATTAGTACAACGCCAACTACACCGGGTTCATTTACCTTAACAGGTTCTGACCTGACAACTGCCGACGTAACTGTTGGTCCGCTTGCAGGTTTCACTTTCTCTACTACTGCGGGAGGAACTTATACACCAACCCTTACAATTACGCAACCGGGTGGCACATTCAGCCAAACGGTATTCGTTCAGTTTACGCCAACAGCGGTTCAATCTTATAATGGAAACATTCCGGTTAACGGAGGTGGAATTACATCCGCTATAAATGTGGCTGCTACAGGAGCCGGGATCAATACCGCCGCAACTGTGGTTACCGGAAATGCGGTGGCTGTTACCACCAGCACGGCTACTTTGGAAGGTTCATTAACCTCAAATGGCTGTTCTGCGGTAACTGCTTATGGATTTGAATACAGCACCACTCCGGGATTCTCCGGTGGTACGGTTGCCGCATCTACCAACTTGTCTGGAACAGCTTTCTCTGCTGACCTGGCATCACTTGCGCCTGCAACTACTTATTATTATAAAGCATTTGCCACCAACTCGGGTGGTACGGTGTACGGAGCTGAGCGTTCATTTACTACAGATGCACTTCCTCCCGCTTCGCTTACCGCTACCACACTTCCTGATTTCGGCAGCGTTTGCGTGAATACAACTGCCGGCCCATTATCATTTACGCTTACCGGAACAAACCTTAGTAATGCTGATATTACCGTAGGCCCCTTGGCAGGTTTCACATTCTCACAAACAGAAACGGGAACTTACAGCAACACGCTTACCATAACACAAGGCGGTGGGGCATTTACACAGGAAGTATTTGTAAAATTCACTCCTGATAACGGAAATGTGTTTGATGGAAACATTCCGGTTTCAGGTGGAGGAACAGCAGCAGCTATTCAGGTTGCGGCTACAGGAAACGGAAACGGAACAGGCCCTCAGGTTGCCACAACGGATTCATTGGTGATCAATCATCATTCTGCCATTTTGGGTGGCCAGATCATCTCCGCGGGTTGCGGCACAATAACAGAATATGGTATTGAGTACAGCAGCATTCCGAGCCAGCCCGGAGGCCAGGGAATTAAAGTTCGTGGCGATAGCATTACGCTATTGAATACATTCAAAAGCACAATAACAAATCTCGTTGCAGGCACACGTTACTACTATAAGGCGTATGCAATAAGCGGTGGGGTAACCTCCTACGGTGAAGAGCGTTCGTTCACCACGCTTCCTCTGGCTACAGGCCTCGTAATATATGGTAATCCTATACAGCGCGGAACTACAATGCACTTCTCTATAAGCAATGTAGAGCGCGGCCATTATTCAGCAAGGCTTTACAACATGCTTGGCCAGATCGTATTTCAGCGCGACCTGATCGTTCAGGTTGGTTTTATTGACGATCAGTTTGTGGTGCCGTCAATGATCCCTACGGGTGTTTATACTTTTGAAGTGATCAACCATAAATTCAGAATTGGAAGACAGGTATTAGTTAAGTAATACAAATTTTTTCTGTGAATAGAGCCCCGGGTTATCCGGGGCTTTTTTTGCCTAACCTTTTAACTAAAAGATGCCTTTCGAAACGATAGTTAGGTGACGTTGAAAGCAAGGACATTGAGTTTTCAGCTATCACCTCCATAAGACCTTAGTTTTAGAATACGCCCGCCAGAGAGGTCTTTAGCAATTTTCCAATAGTTTTTCCCTGAGTAGTGGCTCTTTGTAAGCTTTAGGTGCAAAAAAAGATGCTGAAAATCGCTAGCCGCCCAAAAAACTGGTTTCTTTTGATCTAGCTTAAGGAAGAAAAATTGCCGAGAATTAATTTACTTTCCTCTTGGAAGCCATTATTTGAGTACGAAGGGCAGTTATCTATTCAATCGAATACACTGATAGGATACCTGGAAACTGACACTTTTTCCGTTTTTCTCCCATGGTATTCTATTTGAGTTGATTCATGAAAAACCGACATATGCAAAAAGGCAACATTCGTGTAAGCACGGAAAATATCTTTCCGATAATTAAGAAGTTTCTCTACAGTGAGCACGACATTTTTATCCGCGAGCTTGTGAGTAATGCTGTGGATGCCACTCAAAAAATAAAAACTCTTTCCTCAATCGGAGAGGCGAAAGGTGACCTTGGCGAACTGAGGATAGATGTATCAATCGATGCAGATAAAAAAACCATCACCATTGCTGATAGGGGCGTGGGTATGACTGCGGAGGAAATTGACAAATATCTTAACCAGGTTGCCTTCAGCGGTGCGGAAGAATTTCTTGAAAAGTATAAAGGAAAGAACGAAGCCAATATCATTGGCCACTTTGGCCTCGGATTCTATTCCTCCTTCATGGTGAGCGATAAGGTTGAAGTTTTTTCAAAGAGCTATAAAGACGAACCCGCAGTAAGGTGGGAGTGCGACGGCAGTCCGGAATTTACATTGGAAGAAACTGACAAGGCTGAAAGAGGAACCTCTATAGTGCTTCATCTTAATGAAGAAAGCCACGAGTTCTTAGAGCCCGCAAGAATAAGCACAGTGCTGGAAAAGTTTTGTAAATTTTTACCTGTACCCATTTTCTTTGAAGACAAACAGGTGAACAATACCCATCCGGCATGGGTGAAAAAACCATCTGAACTTACTGATGAAGATTATCAGAATTTTTATCGTGAACTATATCCCTTCGGTGAAACACCATTATTTTGGATACACCTGAATGTTGATTATCCTTTTAACCTTACCGGGATCTTGTATTTTCCAAAAATCAAACAGAGTTATGAAATACAGAAAGACAAGATACAACTCTACAGCAACCAGGTATTTGTTACGGATGAAGTGAAAGATATTGTTCCCGAATTTTTAATGCTGCTCCAGGGCGTAATAGATTCGCCTGATATTCCGCTTAACGTAAGCCGTAGCTACCTCCAGGGCGATCCTAACGTTAAAAAGATAAATGCGCATATCACCAAAAAAGTGGCAGATAAACTTGAAGAGATTTTTAATAAAGACCGCAAAGCCTTTGAAGAGAAATGGGACAGTCTTGGCTTATTCGTGAAATATGGCATGATGACGGATGATAAGTTCCTTGAAAAAGCCAACAAGTTTTACGTATGGGAAACTACGGACGGCGCCTTTAAAACCATGGACGAATATCGCACGGAAGCGGAAGTGTTACAAAAGAATAAAGACGGCAAACTGGTTGTTCTTTATACAACCAACCCTGTACAACAAGATGCATACGTACAACAGGCAATTGCCAGGGGATACAAAGTGGTGAAGATGGAAACGATCGTGGATGCAGCCTTCATCAACAACATGGAATTGAAATGGGAGAACGTTCAGTTTACCCGGGTAGACGCAGACATTACAGATAACCTGATAGATAAGGGAGAGGATGCAGAAAGCGTTTTATCTGCCGATGATACCGAAAAACTAAAGTCTCTGTTTAACTTCCAAAAGGAAGGTTTGAATGTGAATGTTGAAGTGAAAGGGTTAAGTGCCGATGCGCCCCCGGTAGTAGCTACGAGGCCTGAGCTGATGAGAAGAATGAAAGATATGGCTGCGGCAGGCGGTAGCATGGCTTCCTGGTATGCGAATATGCCTGATGAAGTTTCTCTCACAGTGAATGGTAATCATTCAATTTACCGCGATATTCTTTCCCGCGAATCGGAGGAAATGAAGGAGAAAATGGTAAAGAACCTGGCAGATCTCGCGCTCCTTTCCCAGGGCTTACTTAGCGGGAACAGCCTCACCTCTTTTATAAACAGGAGTGTGGAGTTAATGGAGGATAACAGTGAGGTAAAAGCAAACTAGGTTATCAGATTTCAGTAAAATCACAAACCTGCCCACGGGCAGGTTTTTTTTGTTTGGAATCCAAGCAAGATCACGCTTTCTTATGAGTATGATCAGCTAATCGTACACAGGCAATCGTCTACCTTTGCCCTGCATGCGGATCCTAATACCACTAATATTACTCAGCGTTTATTCCTGCCAGTTGTTCTACCAGGCAGGCGTAGTAATATGGTTTCATGCAAATCGTGCTTACGTAGCGTCGGTACTTTGTGAGAATAAGGCTAAGCCCGAACTAAAATGTAAGGGTAATTGCCAACTCAATAAAATGGCTAAGAACGAAGATGAAAAAGGCGATAGCACACTGCCCTCATCTACGCAAAAATGGGTTGAAATTTCTCCCTGCGAATTAGTTTCTTCAGAAATAGAATTTCAAAGTTTCACATTGTTCCGGAACTATGCATCCGTTAATCCGGAGATATACAACTTCCGGCCTCATTACGGTATTTTTCATCCGCCCATCGCTTAGAGAATTGCTTATCTGATCGTGTCGTTCTGTTTGCACCATATGCTAACGGTAACGTATACACGCATATCTAAAATTTTCATTCTTACAAAATATTATCATGAAATTCTCAGTATTTGCACTGCTGATCAGTGCCTCCCTGTTTCTATTTTCCTGCTCAAAAGATGATGCACCTGTTTTAAACCCCACTGATGGCATGTTTAAGATAGCTGAAGGGTCTGCCCCGGGGTCAGGATTGAAAACTACGCTATACGCGAAATCGCAGACTGTATACACAGGTTACAACCGCTTTTTTATTCTGGTGTCTGACTCTGCTACGGGCAATACAATTACCAATGCGCAAATCGAGTTAAACCCGATGATGGACATGGGCACAATGAGCCACAGTTCGCCTTTTGAAAATCCCTCATCATTAACTGCAGTCAATTCACTTTTTCCTTGTAGCGTGGTTTTTACAATGCCATCAATGGGCGGCTCATGGATGCTCAATGTAAAAGTTACGAATTCCTTTAACGGCAGATCCGGAACATTCTCTACGCCGCTAACTATTACAGATCCCACAGAATCCAGGATGAAATCTTTTACCTCATTGCATAACGGTTCAAAGTATTTTGTAGCACTGATCGAACCCTCATCTCCTAAAGTGGGTATCAACGACCTTGAAATTGCAGTTTATAAAAAGTCAGGCATGAGTTATCCGGCCGATAGCTCCTTATCTGTTTCGATCAATCCGGAAATGCCCACCATGGGCCACGGTTCTCCTAACAACATAGATCCGGCACATTCAGGTATTGGGCATTATAAGGGAAAAGTAAATTTTACTATGACCGGGTACTGGAAAGTTAATATGCGTTTTATGAGCGGTGCAGAGGTTGCTGACTCGACCCAGTTTTTTGATATTACTTTTTAAGGGAGAGTGATATTCTCACAAAATATTATTTTATGAAGTGGTTATTAATTACTTTGTTTCTTTTGCATAACGGTTTGGCGTATACGCAAACAGAGCCGGAAAACAAGTGGTCAGACAGTAGCCGGGTTATCGGGCTCCGGGAAGTTGCATTCTCGTTGAAAGTAAAAAGTCAAACTGACCGGTTATCTGATTTCTATCGTGGCAACCTCTCATCTTCGCTGGAAGATGTACTTGCCAGGCTTCCCGAAGTTACCATGGTGAAGAGAGGTTCATACGGGCTTGAGCCTACGCTTAGAAGTTTTAGCGGCGGACAGGTGAATGTACTGGTTGATGGTATGAGGATACATGGCGCATGTACAGACAAAATGGATCCTGCCACCATTTATATTGAGCCCGAAAATCTTGAAAGCCTGGAGGTTCAAACAGGGAACCGGGGATTCGCATCAGGCTCCGCGATCGGGGGTTCATTTAATTTTAAAATAGAAGAGCCCGCATTTTCAACAGGAAAGTTAAGTGGTGTGGTAAGCAGCGGCTTCCATTCGGTTTCCAACGGCCTTTATGAATCTCTCGCATTAAATTATGGCTCTTCAAAATTCGCCCTACGTGCCTCGGGGACATACCGAAAGCACCAGAACTATAAAGCCGGAGGTGGCAAGGAGATCGCTTTTTCGCAGTATGAAAAAGTGAATTATTCTATCGGCGCCAAGGTTGATCTCGGCAAAGATCTTTTTCTAAGAACCGATTTTATTGGTGATGATGGATTCAATATCGGGTACCCGGCGCTGCCAATGGATGTGGGCTATGCGTCTGCGCGAATAGGCGCGGTAACACTTCAGAAGAAAAGTATTGGAAGGTTTCATGACCTGCAGTTGAAAGTATACGCAAACTATGTACGGCATTTCATGGATGATACTAAGCGGCCTAACATACACATGCACATGGATATGCCGGGTACAAGCCGAACTGCCGGTTTTTTTGGAGAGGGGAACCTGCGCCTTAATAGAAAGAATTCTCTCCAGCTTCGTTTAGACGGTTCATCTACCAACCTGTATGCTTCGATGACGATGTACGAGGAGGGAACGCCTCCTATGTATATGCTAACGTGGCCGGATAACCGAAGAAGTCAATGGGGCGTATCGGCTACGCTAAATCATGTGGCATCTGAAAAATGGTTGCTACGCTTTAGCAGCCGTGCAGATCTTTTCACTACGAAGCTTTCCACACAGGAATCAAAAGATCATGTACAGATATTTAGCGCCCAGGTAAATGGAACCAGGGATTTTGCCGGAAATTTTTCTGCTGAAGCAACCCGGGTGTTTAATAAACATTGGCGCCTGTCAGCTTCTGCAGGCTTTACACAGCGAGTGCCATCAGCAAGTGAGCAGTATGGTTTCTATCTTTTTAATGCAAATGATGGCTACGATTATATTGGCCGTCCTGATCTTAATAAAGAGAGCGCATTAAACAGTGAAGTGTCACTGCATTTTCGCAAAGGAAGCAGCAGGGTGAGGTTGTCTGGTTTCACATCTTTGATCAGAAATTATATAGCTGCATACGAAGATCCTTCTCTGAGCATTATGACCTATGGCGCAAATGGTGTGAAGCGTTATACAAATGAGAGGGAGGCTTTACTCGCCGGTTTTGAAGGAAGTGCGATGGTTCCGCTTTCAAAATCTGTAAGCTATGTGACTACGGTTCGCTACATATGGGGGAAGAACGGCTCAGGAGAAGCTCTGCCCGGGTTGACTCCATTCAGGAATGTGCAAACAATCCAGTGGTCAAAGAAAAGGATCTCGCTTAAAATTGATACGGAACTCGCTGCGGCGCAGAGGCGCATAAACAAGAGTGCCGGTGAGGACGAAACTCCCGGATATGGCATTTTCCATCTACGGGCGGCTTATAAAGTAAAAATGAAAAATGAGGTGTTGGAATTTCAGCCCGGTATTGAAAATATTTTTGACAAAAAGTATCACGAGCATAATGATTGGGGAAATATTCCGCGCCCGGGGAGAAATATTTACCTGCAGGCAAGGCTGGTGTTCTGATGAGTTTTATAGCTGAACGGTCAGAAAACTTCTGATTCGGTAAATTTGCTTTCTTAGAAAATAAAAAGCATTCAACTATGGCAAATGATCTTAAAGATAAAGTGGTTTATATCACGGGCGGAAGCAGGGGGATTGGTTACGGTGTGGCACAAACGCTTCTCGGCCTGGGTATGAGGGTTGCAATAAGCGGAAGAAATGAGGAATCAATTCGCGCTGCGGCTGCGGAGCTTGGTAAAGGTGGAGAAGTGCTCGGCATAAAATCAGATGTCGGAAAAGATGGCGATGAAGCAACTGCGATGCAGCAAGTGATAAAACATTTTGGAAAACTCGATGTTTTAATTGCCAATGCGGGAGTCGGCTATTTCAAACCCATAGATGAATTGACAGACAAGGAATGGCATGAAACGATCGATACCAATTTAACGGGAGTGTTTCATAGCGTGAAAGCGGCAATACCGCTGCTTAAAGAAAGTAAGGGATACATTATCACCATTGCGAGCCTTGCCGGTACAAATTTTTTCGAAACGGCTTCGGCATACAATGCCAGCAAATTCGGATTGGTAGGCTTTACGCAGGCGATCATGTTAGATCTTCGTAAGTATGGCATTAAGGTATCAACCATAATGCCCGGCTCTGTGGCAACCCATTTTAACAACCACACGCCTAATGCAGAGGATGCTTGGAAAATTCAACCGGAAGATATTGGAAAGTTGGTGACCGATCTTTTAAGTATGGACCCGCGTACGCTTCCAAGTAAAATTGAAGTAAGGCCTTCGATGCCGGGAGGGAAGTAAATACAAAGGATTTACGAAACATGAGAAACCAGAAACTATAAACTTTGCATACCGTCTAACAATGCCAAAGTTCTTTGGTCTCTTTCTCCGCTGAAATATTGCTGAAGTGCAGCACTTAAAAGTTTGAATGAGTCAGACTGATGATATCCGGGTTCCTGTTTCGAGGCCTCTAAAAAGAGCGTGAGCGAAGAATGCAATTTCATATCGTCCGGTGATCCGAAAATTTCAAATGCAGATTTGCATTCCGCCTTCGTCAATATCTCAACCAATTTAATTAACCGTCTTCCGAGTATAGGATGACGCAAATAGGCAACAGCTTCCGCCAGGTTTTGAATTCCGTAATACAGTGCAGTTTCTGACCGCCCCAGGCCTTTCAGTTGCGGAAATATGAACCACATCCAATGGCTGGTTTTTCGTCCACGCAAAATTTCACTTCTCGCCTGTTCATAGGTGGTTTGTTGTGCCTTGATAAACCGTTCGAGGGTGGCGTTCATGAAGTGAAGGTAAAAGTTACAGGGTACAGGGTACAGGGTACAAGTAAAGGCAGGCGGCAAAGCCAGAAGACAATCAACTTCCAACTATCAACTATAGACTACCAACTACCAACTATTAATTCCTTCCATCACCCGCTTCACCATGGCATCGCAATAAACCAGGTTGAATTCAAACAAATCTTCTGCGCTGTACGATTTTTCGAGTTCATTGCGCAACAGGGCTTTCGCGCGGTTCAGCCTTACTTTTACATTGGTTGGTGTAATATGAAGCACTCCGGCAGTTTCTTCTACACTAAATCCGTTAATCTCCCTGAGAGAGAACACCATCCGGTAATGAAGAGGTATATTCTGTATCGCCGTTTCTACAAGGCGTCCCATTTCTTTGTTTAGTACTTTTCGAGTGGTGTCAGAATTATTATTTGTTGAAAACATGGGAATGGCTTTTTCATGTATGTGCTGCGGGATTTCATTTTTGTAACCGTTCTTTTGTTTTTTTCGGTAACAATTGTTAAGCATTATTCTGATCAGCCATGTTCGGAAAGTTGAGCGCTCTTCAAATTTCTTCAGGTTGCAATAGGCATCAATAAAAGTGTCTTGCATAAGATCCTGGGTGGACTCATGGTCAAAATTGTAACTTCTTCCGGTTTTATATAAGAGTGCATTATGGCGCCGTATCAATACTTCAAACAGATCCGTTTGTCCCGCAATAATGCGGTGAATGATCACGGCGTCTTCTGCTTTAGCAATCGTATCCATTTACACTAATTTATATCATTTACCGATGCCATCCTCGCCAGGCAGAAAGCACTTATTGCCATTACAAGGTCACGTACAGCCACGTCAAAGTATTTTCCGCCAACGATTAAAGTGAGCGCGATTAGTGTAAGCCATGCGGCCACGATAACTCCGCCCAGGGCAGGTTTGCGATAAACAATTAAGCCTGCCACAATTTCTATCACGCCCACTATCATCATAAATGTGGCGGCTGAAAAGGGTAGGATATCGGCCACGGCCGGGTTCAGGTATTGTTCCCAATTTGTCAGAAGGTTTGTAAACTTGTCGAATCCCGCAACAACAGGAACGATTGTAAAAGTTATTCTCAGTAAGTTAAATGATGTACGGGTAGCCGGTATTGCATGTGCTCTTTCCATGATAAAATATTTTGGTTTATACATTGATAGAGTATGGAAGAGGAGGAAAGGTTACAGGGATGGAGTCGTGGGTTATGAGTCGTGGGTTATGAGCGAAAGGTACAGGCCGAAAGGTGCAGGCCGAAAGGTGCAGGGTACAGGGTGCAACTACCAACTATCAACTACAAACTATCAACTACAAACTAATTTCGTCTCCTGCTGCTGAAACCATTACGATTCCTTCAAGATACCTAAGCTTTTGTTTGTGGTAGATCTCCACAAAATTATTCATGGTGAAAAATTCTTTGTGCAAAGGATTTTTGTAAAGGATGAATATGGTGCGCGGATTACGGCGCAGTGAATCCTTAATATTTTCTGCTACGCCGCTCATGATCACATCGTTGAAAGGATTGAAAAGAAAAACGCAATCGCAACTATCAGGAATATCAAAATAATAAGCATCTGCGTGTTGAAGATTATACGCGGGCTTTGGCTCCAGAGTTTTAATTGTGTTTTCAATATTTTCCCTTGCTGCAGTAAGAAAATTTTTTGAAATGTCGATGCCCGTCAGTTTTGAAAATCCATAATGTGCGGCTACGCAAAGCGCGCGCCCCTTACCGCAGCCTAGGTCTAAAAAATGTTTACACTTTCTTGCAGAAACGAAAGCAAGGAGCGACTCCAACATGTCATAACTGGCAGGCATATAAATAGAAGCATTATCAATGTCAACTCCTGAGGCTTCCAGTTTTTTCAATTCATCAACCCCGGTTGTCTTAATATTATATTTCCGCTCTCCTTTTATTTCATGCCTGATAATATAAAAAGCTATCCGCGGGTTCCAATTGGTAGCGAGGTAAAAAAAATATCGGAGGTATGCGAGCATATTTATTTGATAATTTACGGGCGCATATCTACCACCTTTAATTGCAGTGTGGTTTCCCCGTTCCATTCGTTTTCATCAATCGTGTAAACAATGTCGAATGGTTTTGACAGATCAATATTCTGAAATGACTCTTTCAAATTAAAACCAATTCCCGAAAACACAACTCCTTCATGCTTCACCACAATTCTTGCATGCTCATCTTTCACCAACCGGCTGCTAATATTGGTTACTCCGCGTGTTAGAAAAACAGGGCGCATGTTTTCAGGGCCGTAGGGTTCCATGGCTTGCACCTGCCGGTAAAATTTAAAATTGATTTCTGAAAAAGGGATCTCTGCATCAATAATAACCTCCGGCGTTAGCATATGCTCCTCAATTGAGGAAGAAACCACTTCGTCAAACCTGCTCATAAAATCGTTAAGCTTTTCCGGAAGCAAACTCAGCCCCGCCGCTGCAAAGTGCCCTCCGTAGGCTACAAGGTGTTCTCGGCATGCATAGATAGCTTCATACAAATTAAACCCGGGCACACTTCGCGCGCTGCCTGATACGAGGTCGCCGCTTCGTGTAAGCACCACTGTGGGTTTGTAATGTTTTTCTATCAGCCGCGAGGCAACGATTCCTACAACACCTTTGTGCCAGTGTTCGCTGTAAACCACATTCGATTTTCGCGAGAGCATTACCGGGTCTGATTCAATGATCTCCAACGCCTCCGCAGTAATCGTTTTGTCGGCCTCGCGCCGGTCTGTATTATCTGAATGCAGGGCAGAAGCCAGCTCCATCGCTCTTGCCGGATCGGTTTCCACAAACAGCTCCACTGCCTTTCTCGCATCATCCATTCTTCCTGCCGCATTCACGCGCGGTGCAATAATGAACACTACATTGGTTATAGACATTGGCCCCTTGGTCTCCGCTTTATTTTTCAGCGCAAGAATTCCCGCACAAGGCTTCAGGTTAATCTTCATCAAACCGAAATATGCAAGTATGCGGTTCTCACCCGTCATTGGAACAATGTCGGCCGCAATCGCCGTGGCTACGAGATCAAGAAATTCAGTTACCTCTTTGGGCGACATTCTAAATCGTTCTGCCAATGCGCTCATCAACTTATAGCCTACGCCGCATCCGCAGAGATCTTTATAGGGATAATTACAATCAACCTGTTTTGGATTGAGAACGGCAACAGCATCGGGAATTTTTTTATCGGGAAGATGATGATCACAAATAATAAAATCTATGCCCAGGCTTTTGGCGTAATCAACCAGTTCCACCGATTTAATGCCGCAATCTAAACTTATAATAAGTGTTCTCTTTGTGTCAAGGGCGTGATCGATCCCCATCTTGCTTACGCCATAGCCCTCACGGTAACGGTGCGGAATATAAAAATCAACCTGGTCGCCATGCGGTGCAAGTTTTTTCAAAAAACGAAACATTGCTGCTACGGCCGTAGTGCCGTCAACATCATAGTCCCCAAAAACAAGTATTCTTTCGTTTCGTTCAATTGCTCGAATTATTCTGTTCACCGCTTTCTCCATATCCTTCATCAGCCAGGGAGAATGCAGGTTTTCCAGCCTTGGCGAAAAGAAATCATTTACCTCCGCTGCATTTTTTAAACCGCGTTGATAAAGAATTTTGCAAATCGAAGTTGGGTAACCGGTTTCGAGAGAAAGTTGCGAAACCGCGTCCGGAGAAAAAGGCAATATGGTCCATCGGCGCTGCATCAATATGATCTGTCTGTGGTGTATCTCACCAATTCTTCAAGTGCATTCCTTTCTTCCGATTCGGGGTAAGTGAACAGAATTTCCAGTGCTTCGTCGCGATATTTTTTCATCATCGTTTCTGCATAGCTGATGCCGCCGGCCTTTATAACGGTGTCGATCACACGCTGAATTTTTGCCTTGTTCTCGTTTTCGTTTTTTACGATATATATCAATTCCCTCCGCGTTTCACGGTCTGAATTCTTCAGGGTGTAGATAAGAGGCAGGGTGAGTTTTTTTTCCCGTATGTCGTTGCCGGTGGGTTTGCCCACGTCCTGCGTGCCATAATCAAAAAGATCATCCTTTATCTGGAAAGCAATTCCCACTTTTTCGCCGAATTTCTTCATTACATCCGCCTTGGCCTTATCGCCGCTGGTACTGTATGCGCCCACCGCGCAGGCAGAGGAAAGGAGAGAGGCGGTCTTGCTTTTAATGATCTCAAAATACACTTCCTCATCAATATCAAGCCGTCGCGCTTTTTCCATTTGAAGAAGTTCGCCTTCGCTCATTTGCTTGACGGCTTCAGATAAAATATGAAGATGCTCGAAATCATTATTTGAGGTGGAAAGTAAAAGCCCTTTTGAGAGAAGGTAATCGCCGACCAGAACTGCTATCTTATTCTTCCACACTGCATTAATGGAAAAAAAACCCCTTCTCTCCATAGACTCATCCACCACATCATCATGTACCAGGGTGGCCGTATGCAATAATTCAACAAGGGATGCGGCGCGATAGGTTCCTTCATTCACCTGGCCGTTCAGCCGCGCACTCAAAAACACGAACATCGGGCGTAACTGCTTGCCTTTCCGTTTAATTATGTACTTCATAATACGGTCCAGCATCGGCGTATTGCTCTTTACAGCTTCGGCAAATTTGCGCTCAAAAATTTCCAGTTCTTCCCCAATAACTTTCTTAACAGCCTTCATTTCTAAAAAGAAAGCAAGATAATGCAGCCTCCAGCGTCAATCAATTTTAATTTGGGGTATGCCTCTTTGCAAAGCGTTAACAATTCGGAATAATATTTGTTTTATTTGGGCCGTGATGCAGCAGATGTGTTTAAGCGGCACTCCGTATGTACAAAAAACCTTTGATTATTAAAAGTTTACTGCGCAAATAAGTGCGAAAAGTTTTGGTTTTTAGGCTTATGTGAATAAATTTGCAACTAATCAACTCGTATATTTAGAAATCTATCAATCATTTAGTTATGGCAAGCAAAAAGTTTAGTTTAATAATGGCGGTGTTCCTCTGGGTAAGCGGAGCTACTGCACAACAGACAGGAAGTACAAGCGGATATGATGTTTACGATTCATCTGTTATCACCAATAAAAGAATGCCTCAGCAAAATGAGTTCTGGAATAACTCCTACAACTTCCCTTCAAAACCAAGGAATATGTGGGAGATTGGGATATCAGGCGGTGCTTTTAACGTGATTGGAGACGTTCCTACAAAATTTCCAACCCTTGGCTTCGCAGCACATGTGAGAAAAGCTTTAGGTTATGTTTTTTCACTTCGTTTGCAATACCTGAACGGAACGGGTATTGGGCAAAGCTGGATGGCTGCGGAGAATTATCAGAAGAATCTTCCGCTCTCTTCATTGTATAGCGCGATTGACAGCCGGAGCGGCGTAAATACCACCACTATTCCCGGCCGTGATGCCGAAGTGGTTTTTTACAACTATAAAAACCGCACGCAAGACCTGAGCTTACAAGGTATTGTAACCCTCAACAACATTCGCTTCCATAAGAATAAAACCGCTTTCGTACTGTATGGCGGTGCAGGTATCGGTGCTACAGCCTACAGGGTGAAAATAAATGCATTGAATGATGAAAATGGAGGGGGAACTTACTCCGACCTATACCTTCAGGCGCTGAATTTGCCGGACGGATACAAAAATCGTAAAGACGTTCTTGACCTGTTGAAAGATGGTATGGACGATACTTACGAAACCGATGCACAGAATAATGGCGATCGCCGTCCAAAGCTGGGTAACAACACGCTTCGTTTTTCAACTACGGTGTTAGCGGGTGTTGCGTTCAAACTCGGAAAACGTATCAATCTTGCTCTTGAAAACCGTCACACCTTCCTCAGAGATGATCTGTTAGATGGTCAGCAATGGCAGGAACATCCACAGGGTGATGCGGTTACTACCGGCAACTGGGATTCTTATAACTATGTATCTCTCGGTTTAAATTTCAACCTTGGTGCTAAATCTGTTGAACCACTCTGGTGGCTGAATCCGCTGGATTATGCATACGGAGAGCTTAACAACCCACGCCATATGAAATTGCCAAAACCTGTGTTTGATGATGCAGACGGGGACGGTGTGGTTGACCAGCTTGATCGTGAGCCGAATACACCTGCAGGTTGCCCTGTAGATACTCACGGTGTAACGCTTGATACAGATGGCGACGGTGTTCCTGATTGCAAAGACAAGCAGCTAATCACTCCAACCGAGTGCCAGCCTGTTGATGCGGACGGTGTGGGCAAATGCCCGGATCCTGAATGTTGCAAGAACGCAGTTCCTGTAGCAGAAGCCTGCCCATGCGATTATCCAAGCATTACTTTCACAGGTACTTCATCAACCCTCAGCTCTAATGCACGCACTATGCTTGCTAACGTGGCTACGAAAATGAAAGGAAGCCCTGATTGCAACATTACGCTGAACGGATATCCTGAAACTTCAAAAGCTTCTCAGGCAAACTGCCAGCGCAGGCTTGATGCAATTAAGAAATACCTTGTTGAAAAAGAAGGTATCAGTGCAGACAGGATTTCTACCAACTGCGAAATCGGCGGTGGCGATAAAAATACCGTTGATGTAAAATGCCAGTAATTGTTTTCTAAATATTGATTTTTAAAAAGAGCCCTTCTGAAAAGAGGGGCTTTTTTTTCATAGTTCCTAGTCGTTAGTTCGTAGTCGATTGTTCCTTCAAACTCGTAATTCGACATCGTACACCGTAAATCGTGCACCGTAAATCGTACACCGTAAATCGTACACCGTAAATCGTACATCGTAAATCGTACATCGTAATCCGTACATAATTTTGGGCGTTCCCGCCGCGGCGGGCGGGCTATTGGCACTGCACGGCAGTGCTGCCTATCCCTAACGCGGGCATGCGTTTATGCAAAACATATCCCAACAAACCAATAAACCAACAAACCAATAAACCAACAAACCATCAAACCAACAAACCAATAAACTAACAAACCAACAAACTAACAAACCATCAAACTAACAAACCATCAAACCAACAAACCATCAAACCATCAAACCAACAAACCATCAAACCAACAAACTAATAAACCAACAAACTAATAAACCAACAAACTAACAAACCACCCCCTTTGGCTGTTTTTTTGTTGAATTGGAGTAAAACGACAATTATGAAACAGGATAAGCACAACCCGCCACAAGACGGCAAGCCGCAAACCGGTAAGGATGTAAAAAAGGATATGCCCGTAAAAAACCCGATGACGGATGATAAAAAAAGGGCCGCATCTGAAACCCCGGGCCTTAACCAGGAAAGAACTACACGTGATGATTTATTTCCATCTGATGGGGATAATTTGACGAATGTTTAAGAAGGGTGCAGGTTACACGGTTAATGGTACAGGTTAAGGGGTAAAAGACAATTGACTACCAACTACCGTCCCTACTGTCCTAAAAGTCCTTTGAATAAAAGTTGCCTGTTATTAGGAAGACCCCAAATCAGGAACTATTAACAAGGAACTAATTAAGAATTTTCCCTAATTTTGCCCACTTTATGCGGAATCTCTTTTTATTATTGGCAGTTTCCCTGTTTTTAACTTCCTGCGGCAATTTTGCGAAGGTGCAAAAGAGCAAAGACCCTGAATACAAGTTGAAAAAGGCAGATGAGTACTTTGCGAAAAAGAAGTACCGTTATGCTCAGCAGTTGTATGAGGAGCTTTTCACCGTTTATAAGGGCAATACAAAGTTTGAAGACTTGTATTATAAGTATGCGTATAGTTTCTATCATATGGAACTGTATCGCGATGCGGAGAATTTATTCAAAGGTTATCTGGAAGTTTTTCCAACAAGCCCAAGGGCCGAGGAGATCGATTACATGAGAGCTTATAGTTTTTATAAGCAATCGCCAAAGATCGATCTTGACCAGACCAATACGCAGAAAGCAATGATGATGATGCAAACCTTCATCAATACGCATCCGGGCTCGCCGAGAAACAAAGAGGCTTCGGAGATCATTGATCAATCTCGCCAAAAACTGGAAGCCAAGGAAGCCAGGGGCGCAAAACTGTATTACGACCTTGGCCACTTCCGTGCTGCGGGCATTGCGTATGATAACCTGATGAACAGCTTTCCGGAGTCAACCAAGGCGGAAGAATATAAACTTCAGATCATAAAAGCATATTTCAAGTTTGCGCAGTTAAGTATTGAGAGCCGCAAGCTTGAACGCTATGAAAAAGTAATTCAGGAGTGTGATGATTTTGCCGATCGTTTTCCGGATGGAACACTTTCTAAAGAGGCAGAATCTTATAAAAATTTAAGTTTAAATCAAATCAAAGAATTAAAAAATGAGCAAGATCCGTCGTCAGCTAAGCTCTAATACAAGCAGCGTTGTTGAGCCCAAAAAATTATCCGAAATAAAAGAAAAAACAGGCAACCTGTATGAGTCCATCGCCATTATCGCGAAAAGGGCAAACCAGATAAATATTACCATTAAGGAAGAATTGCACAACAAACTTGAAGAGTTTGCAAGCCATACCGACAGCCTTGAAGAGATCCACGAAAACAAGGAGCAGATCGAAATTTCACGTGCGTATGAGCGCATGCCAAATCCCGCTTTGCTGGCCACCACCGAATTTTTGGAAGAAAAAGTTTACTTCCGTCAAAACGATGAGGATCTTTTCAGCTAACAACATTTCCATTTCTTTTACATAAGAAACTATAATTTTACCGACGGCGCCTGCCGTCGTTTTTTTATGCTGGAAAATAAGAAAATACTAATAGGAATTACCGGAAGCATCGCAGCTTATAAAGCGGCTACGCTGGTTCGCCTGTTGGTGAAGGCGGGCGCAACGGTGAAGGTGGTAATGACACCCTCCGCGAAAGATTTTATTTCGCCGCTCACGCTTTCCACGCTTTCAAAAAATCCGGTTCTTCACAGCCTTTCAGAAAATGATTCTTGGGCTAATCATGTAATGCTGGGCAGGTGGGCAGACCTGATGCTGATCGCGCCGCTAAGTTGCAATACGCTGGCAAAAATGGCAAACGGGCTGTGCGACAATTTATTGATGGCCGTCTATCTTTCCGCAACCTGCAAAGTACTTGTTGCTCCGGCCATGGATGAAGACATGTGGTTGCACCCGTCCACAAAAGCGAACATTCAAAAGATACGGTCATACGGCAACGAGGTTATTCCCGTAAATAATGGAGAACTGGCAAGCGGATTGAAAGGCGAGGGAAGAATGGCCGAACCCGAAGAGATCATTAAATTGTTGCGCAAGAAATTCTCAGAAGGGAAGCAGTTTGCAAATAAGAAAGTTTTAATTACTGCAGGGCCAACTTATGAGCCCATTGATCCTGTAAGGTTCATCGGGAATTTCAGCTCAGGCAAAATGGGCGTGGCGCTTGCCGAAGCGTTTCGCGATCGTGGTGCCGAGGTGACCCTCATAATGGGCCCGGGCTCTGCAAATGCTCCGGCCGGAGTGAATACAGTTCATGTAAAAACCGCGCAGGAAATGTATGATGCTTCATTAAAAGTTTTTTCTGAAACGGACGTGGCGGTTCTTTCCGCCGCAGTGGCAGACTACCGGCCGGTGGAAATGGCTGCGGAAAAAATTAAAAAGAGTTCCGATAATCTGAGTATTGAACTTACTAAAACTCCAGACATTCTAAAAGCTCTCGGTTCGCAGAAAAAGAACGGGCAAATAGTGATTGGTTTTGCGCTCGAAACATTCGATGAGGAGGCAAATGCAATCAAAAAACTTGAGGCTAAGAATGCCGACTTTATTGTGCTGAACTCACTGCGTGATGAGGGCGCGGGCTTCGGAACCGACACTAACAAAATTGTTATTTTTGACAGAATGGGCGGGCGTTTCACTTTTGAAACCAAAAGCAAAAAAGACGTGGCTGCCGATATAATAAACACCATTGCTTCCCATGCTAAAATTTAAATTCTTAATATTTCTTCTTGCAATAGCTTTTTATTCCGATGCGCAGGAATTAAACGCAAGAGTTTCTGTTGTGGCCAACCGGATCGGTAATAATGTGAACAGGAACACATTCACCACGTTGCAAACTGCACTCAACAATTTCATGAATAACAGGAAGTGGTCTGCCGACGGTTTTGATCCGAATGAAAAGATCGATTGCAACTTCCTCCTGAATCTCGAGCCCACGCAGGAACAGAATGTGTATTCAGCGCAACTTACCATACAGGCTGCAAGGCCGGTTTTCAATTCGAGTTACCAAAGCCCCCTGATAAATTTTAAAGACGAAAGCATTGTGTTTAAGTATGTGGAATTTCAACAGCTTGAATTCAATGACAACCGCGTGTCGGGTTCAGATCCCCTTGTGTCTAACCTTACGGCAGTGTTTGCTTATTATGCTAACATGATACTCGGCTTCGATTATAATTCCTTTTCCTTAAAAGGCGGCACATCTTATTTTCAAAAAGCGCAGAACATTGTAAATAATGCACCTGATGGCCGCGGAATAACCGGGTGGAAACCATTTGATGATGTGCGCAACAGGTATTGGCTTGTGGAGAATATGATAAATACCAGGTACAATGTGATGCACGATATTTATTATAATTACTACCGCCTTGGAATGGACAAACTGTATGAGGATGAAAAGGCGGCCCGTGCCGAGCTGCTTAATGTGCTCGTTCTTTTGGAAAGTTTTAATTCAGATAATCCGAATACAATGATCAACCAGTTTTTCTTCCAGGGAAAATCTGCTGAATGGATCAATATCTTCCGCAAGGCAATGCCTCAGGATAAGGTGAGGGCCCGTGAATTACTTGCCAAGCTTGACCTCACCAATGCAATTAAATACAAGGACGAATTGAAATGATCATCCGGGCTTGTATTATAATGATGGTTTTCTTAGCGGGATGTTCTCCAGAAAAAGAACCCGGTAACGAGGTGATTTCGCCGGAGAAAATGCAAGCCTTGTTGTGGGATGTGGTTGAAGCCGATGTGCATACCTTTACTACATTGCGAGCGGATTCCTCGTCTAACCCTGCCCGTGAGAATGCCCGACTTCAGGAAACAATTTTCAGAAAGCATGGCCTTACAAGGGAAGCATATTATACAAGCCTTGATTATTACCTTGCACATTCGGAAATTTTTATACCAATGCTTGATTCTGTAATGGCCCATCATCCTGCAATTAACCCCGTTAAGTCGGGAAAGGGCAGGGGAAGCAGGGATTCATTGAAGTTTCAGGTTCAATAAAATTGTATGAAGAAAGTATATGAAAATGCAGCGCAGGCCCTGCACGGAATCAAAGATGGAAACGTCATTATGCTTGGCGGGTTCGGGCTGTGCGGAATTCCTGAAAACTGCATTGCTGCTCTTGTGGAAATGCAGGTTAAAGAACTCACTTGCATATCAAACAATGCCGGTGTAGATGATTTTGGAATCGGATTGATGCTGAAAGGAAGGCAGCTAAAAAAGATGATCGCTTCCTATGTGGGCGAAAACGCAGAGTTTGAAAGGCAGCTGTTGTCCGGAGAACTTGAAGTGGAACTTATTCCGCAGGGTACATTGGCCACGCGTTGCATGGCGAGCGGTTACGGTATGCCCGCCATCTTTACCCCCGCGGGCGTGGGCACGGAGGTAGCGGAAGGCAAGGAAGTGAGAAATTTTAATGGTAAGGATTATCTCCTTGAAATGGCCTTCGATGCCGATTATGCCCTGGTGAAAGCCTGGAAGGGAGATACATTAGGAAACTTGATCTATAAAGACACTGCGAGAAATTTTAATCCCTTGATGGCGATGGCAGGGAAAATTACGGTGGCGGAAGTAGAGGAACTTGTTCCGGCTGGTGAGCTTGATCCCAACGAAATTCATACGCCCGGTATTTACGTGCACCGCATTTTTAAAGGGAGTAATTATGAAAAAAGAATTGAGCAGAGAACGGTGAGGAAGAGGCCTTAACACATCAATGCTTGTACACTTAAAACATTAAAAATGCCTTTAGATAAAAACCAAATTGCACAACGCATAGCCAGGGAATTACAGGATGGATATTACGTAAACCTCGGCATCGGTATTCCTACACTTGTTGCTAATTATATTCCCGAAGGCATCAGTGTGGTGCTGCAAAGTGAAAACGGATTGCTCGGTATGGGCCCTTTTCCTTTTGAAGGGCAGGAAGATGCAGACCTGATTAATGCCGGTAAGCAAACCATAACCACCTTGCCCGGCTCAGCTTTCTTTGACAGTGCAATGAGCTTCGGCATGATTCGCTCCGGTAAGGTAGATCTGACCGTGCTGGGCGCTATGGAGGTAAGTGAGTATGGCGACATAGCCAACTGGAAAATTCCGGGTAAGATGGTGAAAGGAATGGGTGGGGCGATGGACCTTGTAGCAAGCGCCAAGAATATTGTTGTAGCAATGATGCATACAAATCCAAAGGGTGAAAGCAAGTTGCTCCCTTCGTGCACACTACCGTTAACGGGTAAACGCTGCGTGAAAAAGATCGTAAGCGACCTGGCTGTGATAGAGGTTACTCCTGAAGGATTCAAACTCCTCGAACGCGCACCGGGGGTGTCGGTGGAAGAGATCAAGGCAAAAACCGCAGGGAAACTGATCGTAGAAGGTGAGATTCCGGAGGTAGTGGTCTAACAATTTGCAAATATGCAAATTTGGAAATGTGCAAATTAGAGATGGATCATCGTGGTTTTATACCGGCCGAAACATTTGTATTTGATTTTGAAATGTTTTTAAAAGGAAGAAAGCTCTGCACATCTGCATATTCTCACATTTGCACATTCTCACATCTGCATACTCTTGTTGCCTTTGCAGGTGTTTTCACCTGCAGGAAAAGGCTTTAAAATTCATACAAAATAAAAGAGCCGCTAAGTAAGCGGCTCTTTCTCTACAACAAAATTATTATTACGCTTTAGGCGCAGCAGCCAGAATTTCATCGTTCACACCGCTGGCATATTTTTCAAAATTCTTACGGAATTGGCCAGCTAGTTCTTTCGCTTTTTCATCATAAGCGTTTTTATCTGCCCATGTTTCGCGTGGGTTCAGTACTTCGGAAGGAACGCCGGGGCATTCGGTTGGCATCATCATTCCGAATACGGGATGCTCTTCAAAATTTACATTATCTAATTTACCTTCCAATGCGGCAGTGATCATTGCACGCGTGTAGGGAAGTTTCATCCTTTGGCCTACGCCATAAGGCCCGCCACTCCAGCCTGTATTGATCATCCACACGTTTACGTTGTGCTTACGCATTTTTTCACCCAACATCTCGGCATACTTGCCCGGATGCAGAGGAAGGAAAGGAGCCCCAAAACATGCAGAGAATGTGGATGTCGGTTCTTTAACACCGGCCTCTGTGCCCGCAACTTTTGCAGTATAACCGCTAATGAACTGGTACATTGCCTGGCCCGGGGAAAGTTTGCTGATCGG
This sequence comes from Bacteroidota bacterium, assembly GCA_023422565.1. GTDB lineage: Bacteria > Bacteroidota > Bacteroidia > Chitinophagales > Chitinophagaceae > Ferruginibacter. The sequence goes on from JAFAGR010000021.1 coordinate 52,618, forward strand.
AGGCAGAATGCCGTAAGCATCCGCAGTAAGGAAGAAAATATTGCGGGGCGTTTTTCCGATCGAAGGTTCAAGCGCGTTGCTGATGAAACTCAAAGGATAGGAAACCCGTGTATTTTCAGTGATCTCCTTATTGGAAAAATCAATTTTGTTTGTGCCCGGGATAAAAGTGGTGTTCTCTACCAATGCACCGGGGCGAATCGCGTTGTATATTTCCGGTTCTTTTTCTTCGCTTAGGTCGATGGTTTTTGCATAACATCCGCCTTCGAAATTAAAAACCGAATCATCCGTCCAACCATGCTCATCATCTCCGATAAGCATCCGGTTTGGGTCGGCGCTAAGAGTGGTTTTACCGGTTCCGCTCAATCCAAAAAATATCGCGGTATCGCCATTCTTGCCCATGTTGGCCGAACAGTGCATGCTCAACACGTTCTTATCGTGCGGTAAGATGTAATTAAGAATAGTAAAGATGCCCTTCTTTATCTCACCTGTGTAACCGCTTCCTCCAATTAAAATGATCCGCTTAGTGAAATTTACCATGGCAAAATTGTGCTGCCTTGTTCCATCTTCCTGAGGGTCGGCAACAAATGTTGGCGCCTGAAGAATATGCCAGTCTGCCTGGAAATTTTCCAACTCCGATTCTTTCGGACGGAGGAACATGTTATACGCGAAAAGGTTATTCGCAGGAAGTTCATTCACCACGCGAATGTTAAGCCGGTATGCAGGTTCTGCGCATGCGTAACAATCGCGTACCCAGATTTCAGTGTTGCTGAGGTGTTTGGTGAGCTTCTCATACATCTGGTCGAAATATTTTTCCTCTATCGGAAGGTTGAAATCGTTCCAGTTTACGGTATCACGGGTGGTATCGTCTTTTACAATGAATTTATCTTTAGGGCTGCGGCCGGTAAATTCACCTGTTTTAATTACAAGTGCCCCGGTGTCGTTCAATTCACCTTCGCCGCGATTAATAGCATGTTGAACAAGCTCAGCAGGGCTTTCCTGATAATGCACCTTGTTCGTTGATTTTATTCCCAGTTTCTCTAAAGCAGCTGTCGGTGGAACTAACATTGTTGTTGCAGACATAGCAGGTTTAATTTAGTGTTTTTGTGAGGGTGCAAAGTTAATAAATGATAAACAAAAACTGTGGAGAGTTCCGGGCCTAAAAATTATTATCTCTCTGGAAAATAATCCGGGTGCGTCCGGCGGGAATCTATTTACGGATGCAAACTGTATATTGCAGGTTATTGATGTAATGAACTTTATAATATGAAACATCTTCCACTTAATACAGACATTTTTCGCCAAAACCGGGAAAGATTTGTGAGTAAAATGGATAAAAATGCGATGGCCATTTTCAACAGTAATGATGAATTGCCCACAAATGGCGACGCGCTTCATCCTTTCAAGCAGAATTCTGACCTCTATTGGCTAACCGGGATCCAGCAGGAAGATACCATGCTGGTGTTGATGCCAGGCCATGCTGATCCCCGGTATCGCGAAGTTCTCGTTCTCGTGAGGCCCAATGAACTGAAAGAAAAGTGGGATGGGTTTCGTTTGCGTGCAAAGGAAGCAACTGCTATTTCAGGAATTGAAACCATTGTGTGGCTTGATGCACTCGATGCAGTTCTTCAGCCGTGGATACATTTACATGACATTATCTACCTGAATAGCAATGAAAACAACAGGAAACACAATCTCGTTCCTGTTCGTGATTACCGCTTTGCAAAGGAAATGATGGAGCGTTACCCTCTTCATCAATACCGCCGCGCCGCGCCTATTCTGCGCGACCTTCGTGCAGTAAAGTCTGCCCTGGAGGTGGAAGTGATGCAGCAGGCAATGAACATCACCGAAACCACTTTCCGCCGGTTACTGAAATTCATTAAGCCCGGAGTGATGGAGTATGAAATCGAGGCAGAGATCTATCATTCCTTTCTCAGCCAACGGTCTGCCGGCCCTGCCTACGGGTCAATTGTAGCGAGTGGCGATAATGCCAGAATTTTACATTACGTTTCTAACAACGCCGAATGCAAGGATGGTGACCTTATATTAATGGACTTTGGTGCCGAGTACGGCGGCTATAATGCAGACCTTACAAGAACAATTCCCGTAAATGGTAAATTCACAAGAAGGCAGAAAACGGTTTATAATGCATGCCTGGATCTTCACCGTTACTGTGCCTCAATCCTTAATCCGGGCATCAGCATTAAGGATTACACGGAAAAGGTGGGTGATCAGGCCACGGTGTTGTTTCAGAAGATCGGCCTTTTGAAAAAGTCGGATATTAAAAATGAGGATCCTGAAAATCGTGCTTATCGCCGGTATTTATATCATGGCATATCTCATCATCTTGGTATAGATGTGCACGATCTCGGCACCATGACCGAACCGATCAAGGCAGGGATGGTGTTTACCATTGAGCCCGGAATATATATTGAAGAAGAACAGATGGGTATTCGTATTGAAAACAATTATTGGATCACCAAATCCGGTAACAAAGACCTTATGAAAAATATTCCCATCACTGTGGAAGAAATTGAAGCTTTAATGAAAGCTTAAGCAAAACCGAAAGTTTAATTAAACCCAGGAATTCTTGAAACTCATACCAAATCTGTTTACGCTGCTGAATCTCGTTTTCGGGTGCCTTGCTATAATCAGTATTCTGCAAAATGGTATTGTACTGCATTATGATGATGAGGGATCGCAATTGGTTGCGGTGTCTGAAAATTTGCGGATGGCTTCAATGTTCATCGCCATTGCAGCGGTGATAGATTTTTTAGACGGATTTGTGGCAAGGTTGCTCGGAGCTTCTTCCGAGCTTGGCAAGCAACTGGATTCGCTGGCCGATGTGGTGAGTTTTGGTGTGGCCCCTGCGATGATACTTTACCAATTTTTGAGAATGAGCTGGGTGGCAGAAGAAGATGGTATTAACGTATCTGCGTTATGGCTGATACCTGCGCTTTTGGTAGCAGTTGCCGCTGCATACAGGCTCGGGAAATTTAATGTTGATGAAGGCCAGAAGTTCGGGTTTCGCGGAATGCCAACGCCTGCTGTAGGTTTATTCGCGGCATCGCTTCCGATGATCTATTGGGGAGATTCATTCCCCGCCATTCAGCAAATGCTTCTTAATAAATGGGTTCTATATGCATTGATATTGTTACTGAGCTGGCTTATGGTAAGCAACCTGCCCATGCTCGCGATGAAGTTTAAAAACTACAGTTTTAAAAGCAATCTTCCCCGCTACTTACTAATAATCACCGGCCTCGTATCAATATTATTGCTGGGCTGGCTTGCAGTGCCTGTTATCTTTCTCGCTTACATTATTTTATCTTTGGCCTTTAAAAACTACACATGACTTATTCAGTTCAGGTAAAAGTGATGCCTTTAAAAGATTTGCTTGATCCGCAAGGCAAGGCGGTGATGGGTGGATTACAAAACCTCGGCCTTGGTTCAATAGAAGATGTGCGGATTGGTAAAAGTATAGACATGCGCATCAATGCCGCTACAAAAGATGAAGCGACTGCGCTTGCTCAGGAAGCGGCAAAAAAACTTTTAGCCAACCCGGTTATGGAAACATTTGAGGTTACCGTGGCCGAATGAAATTTCTTTGATCTTCTAATTTATACTCATGCTGTACCTGGTACCTTCCCCGATCGGGAACTTAGGTGATATTACTTACCGGGCAGTTGAAACTCTTCGCGCTGCAGATCTTATTCTTGCAGAAGACACCCGCACTTCCTCAGTTCTGCTGAATCATTACAATATACAAAAGCCGGTATCGCCCTATCACCAGCACAATGAACATAAGGTGGCCGCACATCTTGCAGATCAGATGGAGGCGGGAAAGATCGTTGCCTTGCTTACAGATGCCGGTACGCCCGGAATCAGCGATCCCGCCTTTTTGTTGATCAGGGAATGTATCTCGCGCGATATTAAAGTGGAATGCCTGCCCGGAGCCACAGCATTTGTGCCGGCCCTGGTAAACAGTGGCTTACCAATGGACAGCTTTTGCTTTGAAGGGTTCCTTCCATTAAAGAAAGGCAGGCACACCTTACTGTTACGCCTGGCCGAAGAAAAACGAACAATGATCTTTTATGAGAGCCCGATGCGGTTGGTGAAAACGCTTGCACAATTCATGGAGTATTTCGGAGAAGAACGGCAATGCTGCGTGAGCCGTGAGCTTACCAAGAAGTTTGAAGAGAATAAGCGCGGTACATTACGCGAAGTTCACGATCATTTCAACAGCAAATCTGTAAAAGGAGAGATCGTAATTGTGCTTGGCGGTAAAAATTGATATGTACTAACGGAAAGGTATGTACGAATTTGGGGCTGTGTGCAGCGGATTCTTTTCCCGGCAGGTGTTCCGGCCACTTCTGTCCGGCAGCCCTTCACCAGCGAAACCATATCCAGCAATAAAGTTCGTAGTCAGTAGTCAGTAGTCCGTAGTCATTAATCTGTAGCCCTATCCTAGGGATCTTACAGATTATAACCCAAAGCTAGTATCTCGAATCCGACATCCCATCTGCCACATCCCAAGCCTGCTATCAACTTTTCCATTTCATTAAGAACATTTCCGTTAATTTCCCAGCCATAATAAAAGCTATGAAATATTTATTATTTGCAATTTGTGTATTGCTTACCATTTCGCTAACGGCGCAGGATAAACGCTGGCAACAACGCGCCGATTATGTGATGAACATTGATATGAACGTGGAAACTAACCGGTTTAACGGTGTTCAAAAGCTCACTTATACCAACAATTCTCCCGATACGCTAAGGCGCCTTTTTTATCATCTGTATTTTAACGCATTCCAGCCCGGCAGCAGTATGGATATACGCTCGCAGGAACTTGGAAAGAACAAAGTAAATGGCCGTGCAGATTGGGATTCGCGCGTGAAGGACCGTATTTCGAAATTGCAGCCGAACGAGATCGGTTACCAGAAAATTTCATCGCTCAAAATGAACGGTAAGTTGCAAAAGTTCACTTACCATGAAACCATACTTGAAGTGCATTTGAATTCACCCGTACTTCCGGGGAAAACGGTGGTGCTTGATATGGAGTTTGAAGCGCAGGTTCCTTTGCAGGTTCGAAGAAGCGGGCGTGATAATCCTAGTAACGGCGTGCGCCTCAGTATGAGCCAGTGGTATCCTAAACTGTGCGAGTACGATGAAATGGGCTGGCATGCCGACCCTTACATTGCGCGTGAATTTTACGGGGTTTGGGGCGATTACCAAGTGAACATAAAAATCGATAAAAACTATAAGCTCGCCGGTACAGGGGTGTTGGTTAACGCGGCGGAAATCGGGTGGGGATATGATACACCAGGATCGCCGTTGAAACCAACGGCAACGGCTAAACGCACGTGGAGATTCTCCGGAAAGAATATTCACGATTTTGTTTGGGCTGCAGACCCTGATTACAAGCATATCGTAAAGAAGATAGCCAACGGTCCCACCATTCATGTGGTGTATAACGATAAGCCCGGTGACCTTGCCAACGACAGCGCGTGGATGAAAGTTGCCGATGCTGCCGTAGCCGTGTTCCCTTTTGTTGAGGAGCGGTTTGGTAAATATCCTTATCCCCAATATTCATTCATACAGGGCGGAGATGGCGGAATGGAGTATGCAATGGCCACACTGTTAAACGGGCCCTCGCTTGGTACGGCTTTTCACGAGTTGATGCACAGTTGGTACCAGATGGTGCTTGGCTTTAACGAAAGCCTGTATGCCTGGATGGATGAGGGTTTTACAAATTTTTCCGAGGAGCTTGTGGGTAAGTTTTATCATAAAAGATCCGGGTTGCAGGATTATCGCGATAAATCTGCTTTAAATCCCGGCAACGTGTATTTGAGGGAAATGACTGAAATACTCCCTGAAGATCACGCGGGGAGTTATGAAAATTATTACGGCCTTGTTGCCTCGGGATTGGAAGAGCCGATGACCACACATGCAGATCACTTCAACACCAACTTCGCTTACTCAATAGCAGCCTATTCAAAGGGCGCGATCTTTCTTGAGCAGCTAGGCTATATAATCGGCGCGAAGAATCGCGATGCGGTTTTAAAATCATTCTATGAAAAATACAAATTCACACATCCAGATGCCGATGATTTTATCAGGCATGCGCAATTGGAAACCGGACTTCAGTTGAACTGGTATAAACAATACTGGGTGAACTCTACAAAAACGATCGACTATTCAATTGACAGCGTATGGAATGAGGGCAGTGAAGGAAAGGTGCAATTGCGCAGGATAGGGCACATGCCAATGCCGATTGATGTTAAGATCACTTTTAAAGACGGAACTACAGAATGGCATTACATACCGCTAAACCTGATGTTTGGGGTAAAGGAAAATGAGGAAGCGGGTTCAACAAGAAAGATTTGGGAGGCTTGGAAATGGACGCATCCGACATACACATTTACATCCACAAAGAGCATAGACCAGATCGCTTCCATTGAGATCGATCCGTCAAAGCGTATGGCCGATGTGAGGAGGAAGAATAATTGGTGGAAGGGGAACTAATTGATCTGTTTTCGAATCGTTTGAAATGTAAAATGCTACCGAATATTCCGCGTGAGGGATAGCGGCGATACCCCCGGCCTTGGCCGGGGTAAAGCCAATAGCCCGACCCCCGACGCTCCGGTCGGGGGACACGCCCAAATGTGCTTCGTTCGTACCCCAAGACCCAACTCTGCGCACAAGATATTTGAAATGAAAGTTCGTCTATTCGTAATAGTTAGTCACCAGATATGTATTTAACCAGTTGTTACAATTTCTGGTACAGCAGGAATTTTTCTTTGAAATAATCTTCTTCAAAGAATCCGTTTATTTCCCACACATGAGGTTTGCAGCCGCTTTCGAAGATCTCTTTGGTAAGGTCGCCGCCTTTGAGGCAGATGAGTCCGTTAGGTTGGTTTGATGTGCGCCTCAGCAAAGGTTTGCTCCATCGCCATAAGTCGCCAAGCGGGGCAACGGCACGCGATACCACCACATCAAATTTGCGGTTCTTAATATCTTCCGCGCGTGTATGCTTTACCGTTATGTTGTTGATGCCGAGTGTTTCGGAAACGGCAGAAACCACTTTCAGTTTTTTATTGATACTGTCTGCCAGGAGAAAATTTACATTCGGAAACATTATCGCAAGCGGTACACCGGGAAAGCCGCCACCGGTGCCCAGGTCAAGCACTTCATAGTTATCGGGAAATTCAAACCCGGCCGCTATGGTGAGAGAGTGGAGTACATGGTGAAGATAAAAATGGTCCATATCCTTGCGGCTGATCACATTTATCTTTTGATTCCAATCTTCATACAGTTCCTTTAAACCTTCGAGTTGAGAAAGTTGAGCAGGGGTGAAGTCAGAAAAGTATTTTAAAATAGTATCCATTATTTCCAGGTGTGCTGCGGCTTTTTTACCAGGCTTTTTGCAAAGATGAGGTAATAAAAAAACATCCAGATATCCAGCAGCAGGAAAAACGGAAAGAGGTCTTTTTCGCCAAGCCGGTTCATCGTCTTCCAGAAAACGATCGTTTGTATTATTAATCTGCCGGCAAAAATTGCCAGCGAGATCTTCCAGCTGTAAAATAGCAGTGCAAGAACGAATGCCGGATAGAAAAGGAATTGGGATAGCGCGTAAGTACCCAGCAAAAATTTATGTATGGGCCGGTAGAATTTTCCGGTGGTATAATGGCGTTGCTTTTGTTTTCGCCATTTTGAAAATGTTTGAACAGGCTTGCTGATCGTAAAGCTTTCGGGGTGAATTTGAATGGCCGTATTTTTTTTGTTCGCCACTTTATTTATGAAGAGATCATCATCGCCCCCCGGAATATTGTTGTGGGAAGAAAAGCCTTTTTGCCGGAAGAAGACGGCTTTTTTATAACTCAGGTTTCTGCCTACGCCCATGTAGGGGAGTCCCGCGAGCGCATAACTTAAATATTGAAGAGCGGTGTGAAATGTTTCCCATCGGATCAATTTATTCAGCCACCCTTTTTGTTTATTGTACGGGCTGTAACCGAGAACGATCTCCGTGTTTTCACTGTAGGCCGACTGCATTCTTTCGATCCAGTGCTCGGAAGCAGGGATGCAATCTGCATCAGTGAGCAGCACGATCTCATGTTTAGCCGTTTTTATACCAATACTCAGCGGGAATTTTTTGCCGGGGATCATCTTTGCTTCCTGCGTAAGTTCCACCACCTGCATTTGGCGGAAAGACTTTTTCAATTCTTCAAGAAGGTATTTCGATTCATCGTATGAGTTATCGTTCACCACTATCACTTCGTGGGTGGTGGAATATTTTTGAACCAGGCTTCCGGGGAGATTGCGTGCAAGGTTTTCCGCTTCATCGCGCGCGCAGATGATCACGCTTACGGGATGGGTTTGCGTCACTTCCTTTTTTTTCGGATTGTGGGCGGCGAGTCGCGAGAAGAAAGCCAGGTAATAGATTATTTGAATGAGAGCTACCAGGCAAAAGAAAATGAAAAGAATCAATTGCCAGTGCAGGAGCAGCTTGGTGAGATACATGGGTGCAAATGTAGGGGTGAAAATTGAATGATTGGGGAGTGGGGGAAAGGGTTATTTCTTACGAAGAGCATATAACACGTCATCTGTCATCAACAGGCCTTAAACGACCCTTCGCTTATCCTTTCACGGCGCACCCTCGTTATGAAATAGGGCTTTGAGCGCATCATGGCTTCAATTATCCGATGCCAGATCATTTTTTCTTGCTTGCAGAAACTTAGTTTGAAAAAGAATTCGTCAACATAGCCCTGCAGATATTTATCAGAACAGTGGTGATGGGTTCCGGTGATCCAGTGCTTAAAATTGTAGAGAATAATACTTTTGTTTTCTCCTACATACCGACCCGCGAGTAATTCGCAACGTTCAATCGATCCCTTTTCTAAAAAGGGCGTGCATGTTGTCACTTCTTTCTTTTTTCGCGCACATTTTTTCTTTTGGATTTTTACATCTACTCTTTGCAGGCTGTTCAAATTCTCGCCCCTATGCGTTAGAACAACGCTGTCAATCTTGCTGAATTTGGTGTCGGCAATTGTCCAATCCTCCTCTGGAAGCACCGCTCCCATTGCTTCCTGCACTTTTCGTTTAAAAAGCCATGCGGTTTTTTGATTCAGGGAAAACATTTTCCCCAACGTGACCGTTGAAATTCCATTCTTCAAAATGCCAATATGAAAAGCAATCGAAAATGCTTTAAGTAAGGGCATTTGAATTTTGTGGAAAAGGGTATTTGCAGTCATCGATTCATCAAACCTGCATTTTGAGCATCGCGCATGAAACAAGGTTCTCCCTTTCCAGAATTTGTTGTTGCCGCATCGTATGCATGAATATCTTTCTTTCCACTTCAGGTCAAATAAATATTGGCGACAGTCGTCCTCGGTTTTAAAAGACTTGTTGAAGTCTTCAAGGTCCATTCCTTTAAACATGTGTAATTTTTTAGACTGCTAAGATCAAGAATGGATCACTTCCTGTCAATTCCCCAAACTGGTGTATTAAGGGGAGGTAAATGGATAACGGAGCTGTCAATAAAGTGGTTCTTAAAGGAGGGTTGGGCGGGTTTAGACCCCCTTGTTCGCTCTACATTTGATTTGCTTTACTTTTGCCAGCCTAAAAAAACTTAATGCCCGCACTGCAATTCACCATAAACGCTAACGATCCCTCCTCCTCCGCCCGTGCCGGTGAAATCACCACCGACCACGGCCTAATCCAAACCCCCATCTTCATGCCGGTAGGCACCGTGGGAAGCGTGAAAGCCATAACACAACGTCAACTAATAGACGAAGTTCAGGCACAGATTATCCTCGGCAACACCTATCACCTCTACCTTCGCCCCGGCACTGAAATTCTGGAAGCCGCCGGCGGATTGCACAAGTTCAATGGCTGGGACCGGCCAATCCTTACCGACAGCGGAGGATTCCAGGTTTTTTCGCTTGCTAATAACAGGAAACTTAACGAAGAAGGTGCATTGTTTCAATCGCATATTGACGGAAGCAAACATCTTTTCTCGCCGGAAAAAGTGATGGATATACAACGTTCTATCGGCGGCGATATCATTATGGCCTTCGATGAATGCCCGCCGGGAGGAAGCGAATACCAATACGCGAAAACATCAATGGAGCTCACGCACCGCTGGCTGAATCGTTGTTTCGATCGCTTTAATGCTACGCCGGACAAATACGGTTACACACAGAATCTTTTCCCCATCGTTCAGGGCGGTGTTCACCATGATCTGAGAAAGGCCTCATGCGATTTTATCGCTTCCAAAAATGCTACCGGCAATGCCATCGGCGGATTAAGTGTTGGCGAACCCATCGAAACCATGTATGAAATTTGCCAACTTTGCTGCGATCATCTGCCGAAAGATAAACCCCGCTACCTGATGGGCGTAGGCACACCATGGAATATTCTCGAGTGCATTGCCATGGGCGTGGATATGTTTGATTGCGTAATGCCCACCCGGAACGGGAGGAATGCGATGTTGTTCACCACGAATGGCGTTATTAATATAGATAATAAAAAATGGGAGAAAGATTTTTCCCCAATCGATGAAACCATCGGCTGCCACATGAGCGCGTATTACTCAAAGGCCTATCTGCGCCACCTGATGAAAAGCGGGGAGTATCTCGGGCTCACTATCGCCAGCGTGCACAATCTAGCTTTTTATTTATGGCTGGTGAAAGAAGCGAGAAAACGGATCATCGATGGCAATTTCTTATCCTGGAAAAATGAATTGGTGCCGCGGCTGCAGCAAAGGCTGTAATGTTTTCAACATCATAAACCCTTCCCGATAATTTTTATAAATTAGCCCTCCGAAAATGAAAACGTTATGAGAAAATTATTTTTCCTGCTTTGCCTTCTTCCCGTACTCTCAATCGCTCAGGTGCAGGATGCTACGATCCCAAAAGATGCCCCGGTTGATGTGGCGGTGTCTGATTTTAAAAACAACACGCTTCAAAATGAGATCATCGTTTTTAGAAGTGTGGCCACGCAACGCGAATACCAGGGCCTTACAGACGAAAATGGAAAGTTCTCTATCAGGCTTCCGTCCGGCGATAAGTACGAAATTTTTATTCTCGGCTTCAAAGATTCAACAAGTTATAACGTGCTCGAAATTCCGGGCCTAACGGGGAAAGCCTATTACAAAGACCCGTTCAAGGTGGGCATTCAGTTCATGCCTTCGAAAACCTTTGTGCTTGACGATTGTAATTTCGAAACCGGTAAAGCAACGCTTGAACCGGAATCCTTTACCGTGCTTGATGAGCTGGTTGCTTACCTTAACAGGAAGGTGGATGAAAAGATCGAACTCGGAGGACATACAGATAATGTGGGCTCCGCAGCCGCGAACCTTAAACTATCAGACGAAAGGGCAAATGCGGTTCGCAACTATCTTCTGGCAAAAGGCATCGATGAAAGCCGCGTTACTGCTAAAGGCTACGGTATGACTGTGCCCATCGCGGATAACAAAACTGAAGAAGGCCGCGCGCAAAACCGGAGAACGGAAGTGAGAATATTGCAATAGTCGAAGGGCGTTAGTCTTTACTCACCAGGTAAATATTCATGGCTTAATCCTCAACTGCCATTTAAAATTTATAATTTCTGATTAGGGCGTTCCCGGCCTCTGGCGGGCGGGCTATCTGGCCTACACGGTAGGCCTGCCTATCCCTAACGCAGAATAGTTTAATAGCTTGCCCGCCTATGGCGTGGTTTAATCACTTTAATGCTACCCGTAGCGTGCAGTATTAAAGTGATTAAAAATGGGATTGCACATGCTAAAGTCCCAAAAGTCCTAATAGTCCTTAAAGCTCAAAGAACCCCCAAAACAAAAAATGGCCCGCAAATGCGAACCATTAATTCTTTGATCAACCAACATTTCAGTATTAAGGAATACTCGTTGCAGTCAGCTTGGTAGTAACGTTTGAACTGTCCTGGTATTGAAAACCCATCACGTCAATATTTAAGCTGATGATGGAGGTGTTATGAACCATGCCCACTCTTGGCGCGTAATAGCTCTGAATATTTGTGTAGATCTGGTTAGCCGGGATATTAACCGGGAATGGCACTCCCGGCGCAATTTCAACTGTTGCCGTTATATTATTTACTGTGGAACTTACCTGGATCACGTCGGTATAAGTTGCATAGCCCGGAACTGTGTATGTTAATCCCTTTGCTTCTATCTTATTGGTCAGCGTGCCGCTTACTGTGCCGGTGATTCCGGGTATTGTAATGTTGTTGAAACTCTGATTCCATGAAACCCCCGCGTTCTTGTTTGTGGAGAGGTACAAATTTTCTAACAATACACCCTGCAATGCTCCTCCCACATCAGCGAAAGTGTAATAATCTGCACCGCTTTGGTTGTAGTATTGATTAGTACCGCCGGTACTTTCAAACACTCGGTAAGTACGGCTTCCAACCACAGTGTCGCGGTTAGTGGTAGTTACCCGGTAATTTTCCGGAGGCGAGGGCGGATTATTCATTGTGCGCTGAAAATCACGGGTGGCACCGGCATCCATAGACATATACGGGTCTCCTGCAGGCGGATTTGGTGTAGAATCGTCATCTTTGGAGCAGGAAACAAATAAAAGTGCACTGCTAAGCACGGCAAAAACGGAAAGTTTTAACATATTTAAGTTATTAGGCTCCGAATATCCGCAAATTTTGGTTAATAATTAAATATTTCCTCTTATCTTTGCGCTCCCAATTTTATGGCTAAACAGGCATTAATTAAACAAGACGGAACAATCATAGAAGCACTGAGCAACGCTATGTTTAAAGTTAAGTTGGAAAATGGCCACGAAATACTGGCTACTATCTCCGGAAAGATGAGGATGCACTACATCCGTATTCTGCCGGGAGATAAGGTGGGCGTGGAAATGAGCCCTTACGATCTTACAAGAGGCCGTATCATTTTCAGGTATAAGTAAAAAGATTCGCCGCTTATTGCGGCTATTTCGAATAGTTTAAAAAGAAACAAAATGAAGGTTAGAGCTTCCATTAAAAAACGCAGCGCCGATTGCAAAATCGTGAGGAGGAAGGGGCGTTTGTACGTGATCAACAAAAAAAATCCACGCTTTAAGCAAAAGCAGGGATAAAAGCTTTGGCTTGCCCAGGCTTATTGAAATTAAATTTTTAAAAATTCAGAATTAATATGGCTCGTATTGCCGGTATAGATCTACCAAAAACAAAAAGAGGAGAAGTTGGGCTTACCTACATTTATGGTATTGGCCGTTCAACTGCGCGTTACATTCTCGGTAAAGCAGGTGTTGATGTAAATAAGAAAGTGAACCAGTGGAATGACGATGAGCAAACCGCTATCCGTAACGTGATCTCGAATGAATTTAAAACGGAAGGTGCATTGCGCAGTGAAACGCAAATGAACATCAAGCGCTTGCTTGATATCGCTTGCTACCGCGGCCTTCGCCACCGTAAAGGTTTACCGGTTCGCGGCCAGCGCACCCGTACCAACAGCCGTACACGCAAAGGAAAACGCAAGACGGTTGCCGGTAAGAAAAAAGTTGCTAAGAAGTAATAAATGATGATGCCGGGGCCCGCTCCGGTATCCTTATTATATGGCCCAAGTATTTTGTATCATGCCGGATAGCCCGGGCCGCAGGAGGATGATGCAAACCTGGTAACAGGAAATTTAATAACGATTACCTACAAAAGAATTATGGCAAAAGCACAGGGCGGAAAACAAGGAGCGAAAGCTGCCGCCAAAAAAAGAGTAGTAAAGGTTGACAGCTACGGCGATGCACACATCGTGGCAAGCTTCAACAACATCATCATCAGCCTCACCAACAAACAAGGCCAGGTTATTTCATGGTCATCTGCCGGTAAAATGGGTTTTAAAGGAAGTAAGAAAAATACTCCGTATGCAGCCCAAATGGCAGGAGCTGATGCTGCAAAAACCGCATTGGATGCAGGTTTGAAAAAAGTGGACGTTTTTGTTAAAGGTCCGGGAAGCGGCCGTGAAGGCGCTATCCGTTCTCTTTCTCAAAACGGTATTGAAGTAGTAATGATCAAAGACATTACTCCGCTTCCGCACAATGGCTGCCGTCCTCCAAAGAAAAGAAGGGTATAATAGCTGTGTTGAAGATGTTCTCTTCTGCATGCATAAAATATTGAATCGCCATACGGTTCATTTATCAAAGGGTGACTGATTAATTTTTTACGATTTTTTACCGATCTGCTCACCGTTTCAAAAAAAATCGAAATGAAAAAAAAATATGGCACGTTACACTGGTCCAAAAACCAAGATCTCACGCAGGTTCGGTGAACCTATTACCGGAAACGGAAAATGGCTGACAAAAAACAGCAATCCTCCCGGTCAGCACGGCGCAAATAAGAAGCGCAAAACCCTCAGTGAATATGGTCTCCAGCTGAAGGAAAAGCAAAAAGCAAAGTACACTTACGGTTTGCTGGAAAAGCAATTCCGCAAAACCTTCGATGAAGCCAGCCGTAAAAGAGGCGTTACAGGTGAAAACCTGATCAAGCTTCTTGAAGCGCGTTTGGATAATACCGTTTTCAGAATGGGTATAGCTCCAAGCCGCCAGGCAGCCCGCCAGTTGGTAAGCCACAAGCACATCACGGTTAACGGCGATGTGATCAACATCCCGAGCTATAGCTGCAAACCGGGTGATGTGGTTGGATTGAAAAACAAGAGCGCTGTTAATGCTTCGATCACAGGAAACCTGCGCGGTAAAAACGCGAAGTTTAATTGGTTAGATTGGAGCGAAGGCGATATGAAAGGTACTTTCATTACTTATCCGGAGAGAGAAAGTGTTCCTGAAAATATTAAGGAGCAACTGATCGTGGAATTGTATTCTAAGTAATAGCATTGCTGTTACGGAACTTTTCCGATCGCTTTCACCATTATTCATTAAAACATCAATACCAAATATGGCCATCTTAAATTTTGTTAAGCCAGATAAGATTGTTCTTCAAAAAGCAACCGATTTTGAAGCCCAGTTCGAGTTCCGTCCATTGGAACCCGGCTACGGAGTTACTATCGGAAATGCGCTGCGCCGCGTATTGTTGAATTCCCTTGAAGGTTATGCCATTATCGGAATTAACATCGCAGGAGCAGATCATGAGTTTGCAACTTTAAAAGGCATAACTGAAGACGTTACCGAGATCATCCTTAATCTGAAGCAGGTTCGCTTCAAACTTAAAGTTGATCATGAAGTGAACGTTGAAAAGGTTACGCTTTCGATAAAAAATAAAACCGAGTTCACAGCGGGAATGATTGGAGAAGCTTCTCCGGCATTTGAAGTGATGAACCCTGAATTGCTTATCTGCACACTTGATAACAGCGCGAAGCTTGATATCGAGCTGACTATCGGCAAAGGACGCGGTTATGTTCCTGCAGAAGAGCATAAAGATAAGAGCTCACATTTCGGATATATTCCTGTTGATGCTATCTACACCCCGATCAAAAATGTAAAATACCTGATCGAAAATACAAGGGTGGAGCAACGCACCGATTTCGAAAAACTGGTTATGGAAGTGGTTACCGATGGCACCATTCACCCTGAAGAGGCAGTGAAACAAGCCAGCCGCATCCTGATCCAACACCTGATGATCATCACTGATGAAAACATCACTTTCGATACGAAGGAAGATAAGAAAGAAGACCTGGTTGATGAACAAACGCTGCAATTGCGCAAGATGCTGAAGACTCCGCTGGAAGATCTTGATCTTTCTGTACGTGCCTTCAACTGCCTGAAAGCGGCGAAGATCAATTCACTGAGCGAACTTGTTCAGTACGAACAGGAAGACCTGATGAAGTTCCGCAACTTCGGCCAAAAATCTTTGAGCGAAATCGACTCAGTGTTGCACGATCGCGGCCTGAGCTTCGGAATGGATCTGAGCAAATTGAAATTAGATGACGAGTAGTCAATTTGGTAATTAGCTAATTTGGAAATTTGATAATTATTATTATCGGTTTTCAATTATCAAATCATCAAATCACCAAATTTTCAAATTAATAAAGTACTCCGCAATTCCTGACACGGTGCGGAGGATTAAAAAACAAATGTCATGCGTCACGGAAACAAACAAAACAACTTAAGCAGAACGGCTTCTCACAGAAAAGCCCTGCTGATGAACCTGGGTTCACAACTGATCACTTACAAAAGGATCACAACCACTTTGGCTAAAGCAAAAGCTCTTCGTACTTACATTGAGCCGCTGATCACCAAAACAAAATACACAGAGTCTAAAGAGCAGATCATGCATAACCACAGGTTGGTGTTCAGTTACCTGAACGACAAGCAGGCGGTGAAAGAACTGTTCACAAACGTAGCGCCTAAGGTTGCTGCACGTCCAGGTGGATATACTCGTATCATCAAGCTTGGTGCTCGTGTTGGTGACAATGCTGAAATGGCACTGATCGAACTGGTTGATTTCAATGAGATCTACGGCAAAGGAATTTCTGAAGCTGCTGAACCGGTTAAGAAAACACGTCGTTCAGGCGGAAAGAAAAAAGCTGAGGGCGATGCAACGGCAACCACCGAAACTAAACCTGCTGCAAAGAAAAAAGCAGCTAAGGGTGATGATCTGAAATTGATCGAAGGTATCGGCCCGAAAGCATCGGAAGCACTGATCGCCGGTGGAATTACAACCTTTGCTGATATGGCTGCTGCCTCACCTGAGAAGTTGAAAGAAATTCTGGATGCATCTGAAGGCGCATTCGCAGGAATGGATACAACTACATGGCCAGAGCAGGCACAACTTGCCGCTGATGGTAAAATGGACGAACTGAAAGAATTACAGGATAAATTAAAAGGCGGAAGAGAAGCGTAATGATTCAAAACTCTTATATGAAAAAGCAAACTGTTATGGTTTGCTTTTTTTATGCACTGCAGTAAAAGGCAAGCAACTTATTTATTTTCTTTGTACACCGAAAAATTGATACATGGTTGATATGAATTCAGGAAAGGCCTTTCTTATACTGGCAGACGGAACTGTAATTGAAGGAAAAGCATTTGGTAAGTCGGGCACTGCAACCGGAGAACTTTGTTTCAATACCGGTATGACCGGCTACCAGGAAGTATTTACTGACCCGAGTTATTACGGCCAGGTGCTGATAATGAACACCGCCCATATTGGTAACTACGGCGTGCTTGATGAAGATGTGGAAAGTAATGGCGTAAAAGTGAAAGCGATCGTTGGTAAAAATTTGGAAGAGAAATTCAGCCGTCATAACGCTAAGTCATCATTGCAGCAATATCTCGAAGAACAGAATATTGTAGCGATCGAAGGAGTAGATACACGTGCCCTGGTTGCACATGTGCGGCAGAAAGGAGCAATGAACTGTATTGTTTCTTCCGACGGAACAGCGGTGGAAGCCTTGAAGAAGCAATTGGCTGAAGTGCCTTCAATGGATGGATTGGAACTCGCTTCTGTAGTGAGCACAAAAGAACCTTATGAGTTGAAAGGAGAAATTTCAAAGTATAGAGTGGCTGTATTGGATTTCGGCGTAAAAAGGAACATTCTGAATTGCCTCACCGAGCGCGGCCTTCACGTAAAGGTGTTCAACGCGAAAACTTCTTTTGAGGAGTTGGAAGCTTTTAGCCCTAACGGTTATTTCATCAGCAACGGCCCCGGTGATCCTGCACCTATGCAATATGCGGTGGATACGGTGAAGAAAATTCTTAGTGCAGATAAACCCTTATTTGGAATTTGTCTCGGTCACCAGTTACTCGCCCTTGCCAATGGCATTTCCACTTTTAAAATGCATCATGGCCACCGCGGATTGAACCATCCCGTAAAAAACCTGATCACCGGCAGAAGCGAGATCACCACGCAGAATCATGGCTTTGGCGTAGACCCTGAATCAGTAAAGGCCAACCCGGAGATCGAGATCACTCATGTAAACCTGAACGATAACAGCATTGAAGGTATCAGGATGAAAAACAAGAAAGCTTTTTCAGTTCAATACCATCCTGAAGCCACGCCCGGCCCGCACGACAGCCGATACTTGTTTGATACCTTTGTGGAAATGATGGAAAGCAATTCATGAAAAAGATCGCTATCATAAATGGTCCAAACCTGAACATGCTCGGGAAGCGTGAAGTAGATATTTACGGTAACATGCCCTTTGAAGATTATTTTCAAAAGCTGAAGAAAGATTTTCCCGAAATATCCTTCACCTTTTTTCAAAGCAATGTGGAAGGTGAATTGATCAATGAAATTCAGCGGGCAGGCTTTGAATCAGACGGAATTATTTTGAATCCAGGTGGTTACACGCACACATCAGTTGCAATAGGAGACGCTATCACTGCGATCAAAGCACCGGTAGTTGAGGTGCACATCTCTAATATTTTTGGAAGGGAAGAATTCAGAAAGATTTCGCATGTGTCTGGGAAAAGCGTGGGCGTGATCAGCGGACTCGGACTGATAGGGTACAGGTTGGCTGTTGAATATTTAGTCGATAGCCGGTAGCCGATAGTCATGCTTTTGACACGGACTATGGACTACAGACTATAGACTTCAGACTATCTCTAGTCTTTGATATCATTCACAACCTCTTCGGTTTTCTCACCTACTTTTTTTGCACCTTTCTTGGTGGCATCCCATGCATCTTTAGCACCTTCCTTTGTGTCTTCCCATGCATTAGATAAAGCGTTTCCGGTTCTGTCAAAGAAATCGCCCGAAGTGTTCACCACTTCACCTTCTTCAAGTGTTCTTGTTTTGCCATCTTTCACCACTTCACCGTTTACTTTAACAACGGTTCCGTTAGACATTGTTACATCAGAATCGGCTGCAACCCAATTTCCGTTCCTGTAAACCATCACTTTTTTCTCTACCATTTTCACATCGCCATCGCGGTATTGGGTATAGGTAGTTGTTGTGGTTGTTTCGGCGGGAGTGCTCATTGTGGTGTCCGCTGTCGTTGTCGTGTTGTCCTCAGTTTTTTGATTCTGGCACGATGCAAAAAACAGGGCCATCGCGGCCATTGAAAGCAATTTTTTCATGATATAAATTTTTTATCCAGGTTGGGGAAATATTTCCGGGGGTAGCTATTGCAATTTTTTCGCCAAACTAACTGCAGACCGGAGCTCATCCATTTTTTTATACTGGAGCTGAATAAAACTATTGCCTTCAAGGGAACCGGTCACCCGTTTCATTTCCTCCTCATTTTCATACACCATTTTGCGGAAAGGATTCGTGTAATCTTTTGCGCGGGAATCATAAATGCCCTTCGTCATCCAGGATTTGATTTCGATGATCTCATCGAGCAGCTGGTGAAATGAGGTCCGGTCAAATTGTTTAATAGTTATGTTATAGAGTTCCAGAAGGCTGGTAATAGCATGAGCGAGTTTATCGGAATCATATTTTTTTCCCTGCTCGCGGTAGAAATTATGAACATCGTCCCAATTATTGAGTGCACCTGCTTTAATATTTCTTTTAAGGGATTCAACTTCATCTTTCTTTATCAATTGTCCGCCCACATTCACCCATTCACTTCGTGTAATCATTGCCGGTAGTGAGGATCGGAATGATTCATAATCGGCAAATTCATGATCCGAAAGATAGTCGAGCAGAAGCATGCCTGCGTAAAGCCTGATGAGGTTCTCAAAAATTTTTTTCGCCTGTGGAACCTTTAAGAGGATGGTGTCGCGCTTGCTGTTTTCCCAGCCTGATACAATTGCGCTCCCGTCTTCACGCAGATCAAGATTATTGAACAGGTTCAGGGCGAAGAAAATTTCATTGATGGTGTCGGGAGCCAGATATTCGTATTCAATACGCTGCAATTTTCCCGTCCGCCTGTCTCTGTCCTGGTACTTCCACGAGTTTCTCTCCAGCGCGTACATGTTGTAAGCGAACCAATATGCGGGGCTAATTACCAGCCTGTCTTTTGCGTAATCATTTGAAATGAGGCAGAATGGAATGGGAATATTCAATTCGGCGGAATAATCGGCCTTCGCGATCAGGGTGAATGAAGCAAACTTTGAATTGTGTTTTAAACTTACACATAGCCCCGGCCAAAACCCGCGCCCGGCGATGATCTCGCCATCCGCACTGCGACTATTGTGATTGCTTCCAATGGTTGCCCCCGCAGCAATGTTGCTTTGGCCCAATATTAAAGATGCGCAAAGAAAGGAATTGTTGTGATGCTGCTCGTGCGATGGAAAGATCAGCGAGTTCAACACCTCGCAACAGGAAATGGTGGAATTGTTTCCCAAATAAGAATTTATAAGCCTTGCTCCATATTTTAATTGCGAATGCGATGATAATATGAACCTTACCGCCTTCACCCCATAAAAGATCCGGCATCCAAAACCGACAACACCGTTCACCAATTCACAACCCTCGCCGACCTGGCTCTTGCGGGCGGCATCACTGTTTATGGTGAGGTTTTTTAGTTTGTTGGCTCCTTTAATGTATGCATCAGAACCTATGATCGCATCCTTAATTATCCTGCTGTTTTTAATTACGGTGCGCTTGCCAATGGTGCCGTAATATCCGCGACGCTTATCAAACTTACTTTCCGTAAACTCTTTAAACTTTTCCTGCAACGCATCATCATGCCGGTCGCGGCTCCACAGGTATGCATCCCCCGGAAGCATACCGTTGAAAGGAATTATGCCACGTCCCGCATTTTCGTTACACACTTCAACCCATGTTCTTATCTTTTCCTCCTCACCGTCTTTCACTATACCATTTCCAAATTTGGCGTGGCTGGTGGTGGAAAGTTCGTTAACGTTGGAGATCATCACATCATCCGCAATAATATAGTGGCTTAGGTAATTTACATTGTCAATGCAGATGTTGTTACCGAAGTCGCAATTGATGATGGTGCTGTTGTATAATCCGATTTGCAACCGTATATCGTGAAACTCCCGGTACGCTGCTGGCAAGGCGCCGATGCGGATCTTTCCGAAGAACTTACAGTTTTTCACATGCTCCGGAATAAAATCTTTCGTTACGAAGATATTGTCCCAATTATCACTGGAGTTCTGATTCCTTACCAGCGTGTCTATTTGGGCAGGTGTTAACCGGAAATATTCTTCCGTTGATGTAAACTGCTGATTCCTTAAATAAAATTCATCGCCGCCCTCAGGCAGAAATTCAGGTTCAATAAAATTAGAGCCCAGTTCTACGATGGGGCGAGATCTGATTATATTCATATTCTGCCTCTGGAATTTTTGCAGGCCGGGTTCTTATTCAACAGTTACACTCTTCGCGAGATTCCTGGGTTTGTCCACATCAATCCCTTTCAAGGTTCCCACATAATACGACAATAATTGAAGCGGAACCACATTCAGGATCGGTGCAATTAGTTCATCTGCCGGTGGTATTGAAAAGCAATGATGGCTTAGTTCGGGCGTAACTGTATCGCCGTCCGTTATAATTGAAATGATCCTTCCTTTGCGGGCCTTTATCTCCTGCATGTTGCTTATGATCTTTTCATGGTAAGAGTCTTTCGTAGCCACAAACACCACGGGAAGTGTTTCATCAACTAGCGCGATGGGGCCGTGTTTCATTTCGGCAGCAGGATAGCCTTCCGCGTGAATGTAGGAGATCTCTTTTAATTTCAGTGCGCCCTCAAGTGCTACCGGGAAGCTGTAACCTCGCCCAAGAAAAAGAAAATCTGAAGCATCAGCATATTCAGTGGCAATCTGCTTCATCTGGTCGGCATCCTTAAGTATTGCGGCAACTTTTTCGG
The DNA here is from genome assembly GCA_023422565.1 of Bacteroidota bacterium. Taxonomy (GTDB): domain Bacteria; phylum Bacteroidota; class Bacteroidia; order Chitinophagales; family Chitinophagaceae; genus Ferruginibacter. Next base: position 74,294 of record JAFAGR010000021.1, read on the forward strand.
GAACATCAGCCAGTTCAATTAGCAGGCTTTGATAACGTTCCTGAGTGATCGTACCTTTTTCTTTACCGATCTTCAGTGCCATCATCATTAACACCGCAAGTTGGCCGGTGAAGGCTTTTGTAGAAGCTACGCCAATTTCAGGGCCGGCATGCGTGTAGGCACCGGCGTGTGAGATGCGCGCGATCGATGAACCAACCGCGTTCACCACTCCAAAAATGAAGGCGCCATTTTCTTTCGCAGTTTCAAGAGCTACTATGGTGTCCGCAGTTTCGCCGCTTTGTGAAATAGCAATGATCACATCACCCGGATTAATGATCGGGTTTCTGTAACGGAACTCTGATGCATATTCAACTTCCACCGGAATCCGGCAGAGCTCTTCTATGATGTATTCGGCCACGAGGCCGGCGTGCCAACTGGTGCCGCAAGCGATAATGAGGATGCGGTTAGCATTCATCAGCTTGTCAATATTTTGTTCAATTCCGCTCATGGTGATCGTGCCCGCCGCTGCGTCTAAGCGTCCCCGTAAGCAATCATAAATTGTACTTGGCTGTTCGAAGATTTCTTTAAGCATGAAATGATCGTAACCGCCTTTTTCGATGGCCGCAAGCTCCATATCCAGCTCCTGGATGTATGGAGTTACTTTTTCGTTACCAAGATTCTTAAGAATGAGTTCATCTGGTTTTACGATGGCAAGTTCATAATCATTCACGTAAACGACCTCCTTGGTGTATTCGATAAAAGGCGATGCGTCGCTGGCCAGAAAATGCTCGCCCTTACCAATCCCGATCACCAGCGGACTTCCTTTCCTCGCGGCAATTATCGTTTCGGGATCCTGCTGATCTATCAGCAAAATGCAATAGGCTCCGCTCACGCGTTTCAGCGCTATTCGCAAAGCTTCCTCAAGATTACTGTTATTGTTCTTTTGAATATCTTCAATGAAATTCAGTAAAACTTCCGTGTCGGTATCGCTTTTAAAGTTGTATCCTTTCTTTACCAGTTCCTGTTTAATCTGGGCATAGTTCTCAATAATGCCGTTATGTATCATCGCCAATCTTCCGCTCGCTGAAGAATGCGGATGTGCATTACGGTCGCTCGGTTCGCCATGTGTTGCCCAACGTGTGTGGCCTATGCCGATATTCGCCGAAACGTCTTTCCCAATCATCAGTTCCTCCAGTTCAGCTACCTTTCCTTTCTTTTTATAAACATCCAGCTTTCCTTCATGTAACAGCGCCACGCCGCTGCTGTCATAGCCGCGATATTCTAGCCGTTTCAAACCTTTTATTACAACCGGATAAGCCTGCCTCGGTCCTGTATACCCAACAATACCACACATATAAAATAATTGTACTTTCTTTTGAAAAAATAATGTGCAATATTACGAAAAAGGAATGGGGAATGTATTAGTTCCTGGTTCATAGTCGGCAGTCAGTAATGCCCGACGCTCCGGGTGGCATATGCGACCTGCTTTTCAGCGCCTGGATCTTTGTTTTCAACTTTTAAATGACCTGAACTAAATCAAGAAGATTAATAAGTGGGCAAATCGGCGCCCGGTAGCAAGAACTTGTGAACCTTCCCAAAAATCAAAATGCATCACCTCTGAAAAATCCTTCGAACATGCGGTATCTAGAGCTTTGAAAAAAGATACTTTTCAGTCATTGACAGACTACGAACTACAAACTACCGACTGCGAACTATAACAGTCTTCCCTGTAAGAAAAAGAAGGCCACCGAGAAATAGATAACGATCCCGGTCACGTCAACCAGTGTGGCTACGAAAGGTGCGGAGGAGGCCGCGGGATCGAACTTTAACTTTTTCAACACGAGTGGAAGCATGGAGCCTACGAGGCTGCCCCAAAGCACAATACCGATAAGCGCGAAGAAAATTGTAGTGCCTACCAGGTGCCAGTATTCTCCGTAATCAAAAATGTTAAGTTTCTGCCAGAGGTATAATCGCAAGTAGCCGATGGTGCCCAGAATTATGCCGAGAATTACGCCGGAAATCAGTTCACGCCGCATCACCCGCCACCAGTCTTTAATTGTGAGTTCGCCCAGGGCCATGGCTTGTATTATAAGCGTGGAAGCCTGGGAGCCACTGTTCCCGCCGCTGCTCATTATAAGTGGAATGAAAAGAGCAAGCACGGTTGCCGTTTCAATCTCATCCTGGAAAAATTGCATGGCTGTGGCGGTAAACATCTCACCTAAAAAAAGGATCACCAGCCAACCCGCGCGCTTGCGTACAAGTTTGATTATGCTGATATCGAGATAAGGTTCATTTAGGGCCTCAGTACCCCCGATCTTCTGAATGTCTTCCGTAAATTCCTCACTGGCTATCCACAGCACATCATCGATCGTTACAATTCCCAGAAGTATTCCCTGGTTGTCAGTAACGGGAAGGGCTACACGATTATTCATTTTAAAAACCTCATTCGCCACCTCCTGGTCATCGTTCGCGTTTAAAGCAATAAAACGCCCGTCAATCATTTCCTCCACGAGGGTTTCAGGTGTTGCAAGAATGAAGTCTTTTATGCGGATATCATCGAGCAGTTTACCTTCTTCATCTATTACATAGATAACGTCAATGGTTTCCGTACTGTTGGCAAACTGCCTGACGGTTTCGAGTACACGCGTAACGGAATAGTGCGGGTAAACGTACACATAATCCGGGTTCATCACCCGGCCCACGCTGTTCTCAGGGTAACCCATCAGTTCCAACGTGGTCTTTCTCTCTTCCGGATCCAGTGTTTTCAGAAGTTCACGAACAATGCTGTTGGGCAGTTCCTCCAAAAAAGCCACACGGTCATCTGCAGGCAGTTCGTTTAAGAGCTCCGCGGTTTTTAATGGCGGAAGATTTTTAATGATACGCTTTTGCTCGGCCGCATCCAGAATTTTAAATACGCCGGCAGCGCGGTGAATGGATAGGTGCGAAATGATCTGGCTTTCAAAATCGGGATTGTCGTAAACAAGATTTGCGACATCGCTGATGTTCTGATCATTCAAAAACTCGCGGATCAAAAGCTGGTTGTCTGTAGCAACCACCTCTGCAAATTTTTCCTGTATGGAGATTTCGTTTTCAGAAAGCATTCCGCTCGTATTATTCTTTTATGTTTACAGCGGCAATTTAAATCTTTAGACTCAATGTTAATGAACTGCCTTTATGTAAGTGATTCAGCGGGGAAAGGGAAGGGCGTGTTTACGAATGAGGATATTCCGCCCGACACAGTTATTGAAATTTCTCCGGTGATCGTAATGACTGCTGAAGAAAGGAAACTTCTTGATAAAACAAAACTTCACGATTACATTTTTATCTGGGGCGCAGATAATTCGCAGTGTTGCATGGCCCTGGGTTATATAGCTGTATATAATCACAGTTACGCGAGCAACTGCGAGTACTTTATGGATTTTGAAGAAAGCACCATGATGGTAAAAACAGTTCGCCAAATTTCAGCGGGAGAGGAGCTTACCATAAATTATAACGGCGATTGGAACGATGAGAAACAAGTTTGGTTTGATGCACAATAAAAAAGGGATGCAACATATTGCATCCCTTCGTTTTAATTCGGGTTTTATTTTTTAATTATTCGCAAATTCTCTCCTGATAATATTCAGCGCTGCTCCTGCCTTGAACCATTCAATTTGTTGTTTGTTGTAAGTATGGTTCACCATTATTTCATCTTTCTTTCCGTCTGCATGGCGAAGAACAACCTTTAACTGTTTGTTCGGTGCGAAGGTTTTCAGCCTGATGATATCTATTGTATCATCTTCAAGAATTTTATCGTAATCCGCTTTGTTTGCAAAGGTTAATGCAAGCATGCCCTGCTTCTTCAAATTCGTTTCGTGTATGCGTGCAAAAGATTTTACGATCACAGCTCTCACCCCGAGGTGACGTGGCTCCATCGCCGCATGTTCGCGTGATGAACCTTCTCCATAGTTTTCGTCGCCCACAACCACGGTACCGATGCCTGCAGCCTTGTAAGCGCGCTGCGTTGCGGGAACAGGCCCGTAAGAACCGGTGATCTGATTTTTAACCAGGTCTGTTTTATCGTTGAAAAAATTCACGGCTCCGATCAGCATGTTGTTGCTGATGTTATCCAGATGTCCACGGAATTTTAACCAGGGGCCTGCCATAGAAATATGGTCGGTGGTACATTTTCCTTTGGCTTTTATCAAAAGTTTCAAACCTTTAAGATCATCGCCTTCCCATTCCGGGAATGGTTCGAGCAGCTGTAACCGTTGGCTTTCAGGTGATACCTTTACCTGTAACCCGCTGCCATCTATCGCGGGAGCCTGGTACCCGGCATCTTCAACCGAAAATCCGGCAGGAGGCAATTCAAATCCTGTAGGAGGATCAAGTTTTACTTCCTCGCCATTATCGTTGGTGAGTGTGTCTGTAAGTGGATTGAAATCCAGCCTTCCTGCAATGGCCATGGCCGTTACAATTTCCGGTGAGCCCACGAATGCGTAGGTATTCGGGTTACCGTCTGCACGCTTCGCGAAGTTTCTGTTGAAGCTATGCACGATAGTATTCTTCTCGGCTTTCTCCGCGCCAACACGCGCCCACATTCCGATGCAGGGCCCGCATGCATTGGCAAAAACCGTTGCGCCAATTTTATCAAACAATTCAAGGAAACCGTCACGCTCTATCGTGTAACGAACCTGCTCCGAGCCCGGAGTGATGGTAAATTCCGATTGTAATTTCAATCCTTTCTCCGAAACCTGTTTCGCAAGGCTTACACTTCGGCTGATATCTTCATAAGAAGAGTTTGTGCAACTGCCGATCAAACCAACTTCAATTTTCATCGGCCAGTTGTTAGCGATCGCCGCTTCCTTCATTTTTGATATTGGCGTGGCAAGATCCGGCGTGAAAGGCCCGTTAAGATGCGGCTCCAGTTCACTAAGGTTTATTTCAATTACCTGGTCGAAATACGCTGTGGGATTTGCGTACACTTCATCATCTCCGGTTAAATGCTCACGAATACCATCGGCCATCAGGGCGATCTCTTCGCGATCGGTTGATTTAAGGTAACGGCTCATGCTGTCATCGTATCCGAAGATGGAGGTTGTAGCTCCGATCTCCGCACCCATATTACATATTGTTCCTTTCCCTGTGCAACTCATAGATTTTGCGCCTTCGCCAAAATATTCCACCACAGCACCGGTTCCGCCTTTTACGGTGAGAATACCCGCAACTTTTAAGATTACATCTTTAGGGGCCACCCAGCCACTAAGCCTTCCCGTTAGTTTCACGCCGATCAGTTTCGGCATTTTTAATTCCCAGGCAAGTCCGGCCATCACATCGCAGGCATCCGCACCGCCCACACCAATGGCGATCATGCCGAGACCTCCTGCATTTACGGTATGACTGTCCGTTCCTATCATCATTCCCCCGGGGAAGGCGTAGTTTTCCAGAACAACCTGGTGAATTATACCGGCACCGGGTTTCCAGAAACCGATACCATATTTATTGGATACTGAGGAAAGAAAATCATAAACCTCGCTGCTTTCATTAATGGCGCGCGCCAGATCGGCCTTGCTATTGTCGCGGGCTTCAATCAGGTGATCGCAGTGCACCGTACTGG